>NZ_AUMR01000015.1 GCF_000430785.1 Ectobacillus panaciterrae DSM 19096 | reverse complement strand
CAGGACTTTATCATGCCATTGCCTCATATGAGTATGGTACAAGGGGAACAAAATGTAACGTTTTTAAAGAAACGTTTTGAAGCGCTGTCAAACAATCCCCTATTCCAAGGGATGGAATTTTCCGATGATCCGGAAAAACTGATGGAATGGATTCCGCTTATTATGCAAGGCCGCGCATCGAATGAACCTATAGCGGCAACAAAAATCGACTCTGGAACTGATGTCAACTTTGGCGCTTTAACGCGCATGTTGTTTGACCACTTAGAGAGTAAAAATGTCGATATAAACTACAAACATAGTGTTAATGATATTAAACGTACTAGTGACGGCTTGTGGGAATTGAAAGTGCGGAATCTCGATAGCGGTACTGTCGAACGCCATACTGCAAAATTCGTCTTTATCGGAGGCGGGGGAGGAAGCCTGCATTTACTGCAAAAATCCGGTATTCCTGAAGGAAAACATATTGGAGGATTCCCGGTAAGCGGAATATTTATGGTGTGTAATAATCCGGATGTTGTAGCGCAGCATCATGCAAAAGTATACGGCAAAGCTAAGGTTGGTGCTCCTCCAATGTCTGTTCCGCATCTTGACACACGATTTATCGACAATAAAAAATCGTTGCTATTTGGACCGTTTGCCGGCTTCTCACCAAAGTTTTTAAAAACCGGTTCAATGTTTGATTTGGTAACTTCCGTAAAACCGGATAATCTCTTAACTATGTTGTCTGCAGGTGCAAAAAGCATGTCATTGACAAAATACCTGATCGAGCAAGTTATGTTATCGAAAGAACAGCGTATGGAAGAGTTACGTGAGTTTATCCCGAACGCCAAAAGCGAGGATTGGGATTTAGTAGTAGCGGGCCAACGTGTGCAAGTTATCAAAGATACTGAGGCTGGCAAAGGAACGCTTCAATTTGGTACGGAAGTTGTTAGTGCCGCTGATGGTTCGATAGCAGCATTGCTCGGCGCTTCTCCGGGTGCTTCTACCGCCGTTCACGTCATGCTTGAAGTAATAACAAAATGCTTCCCTGAACATATGAAAGAGTGGGAACCGAAAATTAAAGAAATGATTCCTTCTTATGGCGTGTCACTAATGGAAAATCCAGAGCTTCTGCACGAAATTCATACTTCAACAGCAGAGACGCTTGGTCTAAGCGAAAAAGAGCTAGTCTATAGTTAATTCTTTCGATGTAGAAACAAAGGTATTGAATGAAAAAGTTTAAGCAACATTTTTCATCAATGGACAATCGTTTCTATGATGAAGAGCTTGAAAAGGCAATGATTAAAAAAACAGAGATAAAAATTTACCTAAGGAATTGAGTAAATAATAGAATATCATTGGAAATAAAACACCGAATCTTTGATCTATCTTTGGATTGAAGGTTCTTTTTTTATTCGCAGTTAGAGAGGCTACGGTGAAGCGTATCATAAGTAAAATGTAATTTTTATGCGTATAAAGAAAGAACCAGCAATCGGATCCTCTAATTAAAATTTAAAACATAAGCAATTAATGAGTTCCTTACATATATGGGGGAATTTTGTGAAAGTCGAAATAGCAGTCAAAAGTAGGATTATGAGGCAACGGTAATTGAATATTTACGTCGCTATGGGTATGAAAGGATAAAACTATAAAGTTTATTCGAGAGTAAAATAACTCTTCTTTTTTATAAAATATAATAATAAAATTGTAGAAATACAACAATGCAAGGTGTGAAATTTGATACTGAAATCAGTAAGACAATCAAACATTGACATCATTTGAAATGCAGGAGGAAATAAAAACTTAATAGGAGGTACAGTTGTTACTATCTTTCCTCTAGATGACAGAACCAATAAAACTTAATGAATGAGTGCTTTCAGCAACAGATCCGTCTGATTATTTTGGAAATTAAAAATAATAGAAAAGGTTGATGAAAGTTGATAATGGATGCTAAAGAATTAACTATTAAAGAACAGACTATTTTTAATCACATTGGAAATAAAATTAAAACAGAAGATAGAGAAATTAACATAATTGCTAGATTAGAAGAACCACTAATAGTAATTTTAGGAAATGTTTTAAGTGGTGAAGAATGTGATGAGCTAATTAGGTTGTCAAAAGATAGACTTCAGCGTTCAAAAATTGGAGATGCACGTGAAGCAAATGAACTCAGAACAAGTAGTAGTATGTTTTTTCAAGAAGGCGAAAATGACATTGTTACTAGAATTGAAAAAAGAACATCATATATCATGAATATACCTGTTGAACATGGAGAAGGTCTTCAAGTTCTTAATTATAAAATTGGTCAAGAGTATAAAGCTCATTTTGATTTTTTTTCATCAGCAAATAAATTAGTTAGTAATCCTAGAATTAGCACACTCGTCATGTACTTAAATGATGTAGAGCATGGTGGAGAAACTTTTTTTCCTAAACTTAATTTTTCAGTCTCTCCACAAAAGGGTATGGCGGTGTACTTCGAATATTTCTATAATGATAATACTTTAAACGAGTTAACTTTACATGGTGGAGCACCAGTTATAAATGGAAATAAGTGGGCCGCAACACAATGGATGAGAAGACAAAAATTAAAATAAAAAGGTTTGGTAAGTAAGCCACGTGTTAATTATTTATATAAATTCTGTTAAAGATATCGACATGTATGAAGTCTCATCGTTTCTGCCTACACTGCTAGTAGAATCTAGCGAAGAAGCGATGGAACATGAAACGATTGATGGTGAAGGACACACGGCTGGACAGCAGAGACATTAGAAACAGAAGTAAAATCTGCTTCAATAGTCTTGAAATACATATAGTTTGATTGCAATGGCAGAAAGAAGGCATAGCGAAATCTATGCCTTCTTTCTTATCTTTGAGGACTGCTTAAACGGAATGGTTATGAGCAGGCTGTTCAGGCAATACGCGGTTAGAACCTGTTTTTGTGACTGCGTAGAGACCTAACCAAACATAGCTGCCGCCCCAACAAATAACGGCTATATCACTTAAATACGGAATTGGAAGAATGTTTAAAATCGGGAATAACATAATCATAATAGCCGCCCCCCTTGGAAGAACATTTGCTCTGAAGGTTGCAATGCCATACAATAGTGTACTAAGCATAAAGCCCATGACTCCGACCATAGCCATTGTACCCAGTGGAGCAGGCGGTGCGTCCGCTTCTAAAAGTTTCGGGTCAAGAACTTGAAAGGCATACGTCATAAAGACGAGAAATCCAATATATGTCGTTCCAATGAGCGTGAGCAAGAAGGTGATAAACCCGAACTTCCCGGCTTCTTTTGCTTGTAGAAGGTAAGCTCCTACTGCTCCCGGCACGAGTAACAATGACCCGATGATGCCGCCTAAAATAAGAGATAGATAGAAATCTCTCCCAAAAATCAATTCAATAGGAGACATAGACGCACGAAGGAGCCCTCCAATAATCGCAAACACACCAAATACTCGAATAATACCATTTAGTGTCATATTTCTTCACTCCTTATTTCAATAATATTGTTTAGTTGACATCTTCATCATCCTAAACGGCATTCACCTCGATTTCCCTTCACTTCAACAGCTCCAGTGAGCAAGTATCTGAAAGCTAACTGGAAATCTCTATGTCTATATTTCTGGCGAATTATTTTTGCACCAAAACCGAAACAAGGGTCTCTTTTTCATATTCCAGTCCAAGATAACTATTATTCCATCGAAAACTGAAGCCATTTGGCAGCGGTATATCAGGAAGAATATTTGGTTTAACCGGAGTAAATCCACTTAAAGATAAACGTTCTATCCATTTTTCACCGATTTCGTGCCGTTCTGTACGGACATTTTCGGTTTTCCCTAGAATATCTTCTATTTCTCTTCCAAAAAAAAGCTTTAGTGTGTTTTTTCCTTTATCGCTTAATTCCGATTGATTTATAATTTTAAAAACGGTTCTGAAATGTCGCCAGCAATTCTGAAAGCGTTCTCCTAACGATGAGGTGTTGTGATCGACGTGAGGTTCGCATAAGATTACAGCTAATGGGTTTAGATCATGGATATGTTGTATAACTCTATTTCTTGTATCAAAACCATCCTCTAACTCACGAATATGATGTAAAGCAAAAGCTGCATTAACTAGCAAAGGGTATTCGGATTCGGAAATGAAATTCCAATCTTCTGGAGTAAGCTCCTCAGCAGTCGTACAAAAAGAATGAAAAACAAGTTCAATCCCTTTTTCAGCAGCGGCAGCTTGTATATTCGATTTTGCTTGGAATAAACTTTCGGCGGACGGTTCGACGGCAAATAAAGTCAGTTTTTTAGGCAATGTTCCGTTCAGCTCGAGTTGGTTTAGCAAATCCACTTCTTGTCGCCCTGTCCCAATACCAATATTCAGTATGGAAATCTCATCATGCAATTCTATGAATTGCTCCAGAATTTTATTTGCTAGCTGACCTGCTATGGAGACAAGGGGGAAATGCTCCGCAAGCATATTAAAAAGAACTATTTGCGGAACTTCAAAACGCTGCAGGTATAGATTGATGTTATTGTTATGCTCGAAATTAAATTGCTTTGATAAAGCGGAAGCAAATATATAACAATCAAGATCCTCAGATTCTTTTTGAAGATCAAGCTGATCAATAAAGTTTTGCATAACAGTTTGTGTATTTGTAATTTGTTCTGAATATGATTGACGTATGATCTGTATCAATTCATCAAAATATGCTTGTTTCAATGTTAGACCTCCTACCTTAATATTGAAAAGTATTAAATTATTATATAAGATAAGTTCTTCCTTATACTATGTTTCTAGTTTTCTTCCTATTTGTTATTTAAATAACTTATTCCGGATGCTTCGCAACTGAGTTTTAATGGTATTTACCGACTTGTAAAGCATCTCTGCCATTTGCGTTTTATTGTATCCTTTTTCCCGCAATTCGTAGATTTCCCTTTCGCTCGGTGTAAGGAGCATCAATTGGATTTCATGCCGCATCACAGGGGCAGCATCCGAATGAATAGAAGGCTTATCAGCATAAGCCTCCCGGATGGCCTTTACGATATCCCGGAAATTGGACTTTGTAATATAATTGATGGCACCGCTTTGAAAGGATTTTAAAATAATTTCTTTATCTGTAAGGGAAGTGAGCATAATGACTTTGGTTTTCAGCTCTTTATTCATTGAGATATCCCTGGTGGCTTCCAAGCCATCCAGCTGATTTTCCGTTAAATTAATATCCATTAAAATTACATCGATCTCCATCGTCTGGAAAGCTTCCAGGGCCTCCTGTTTAGTAGCAGCCGCTTTGACAACTTGAATATCTTCTTCTTTGTTCAAATCCAAAGAAAGTTGCTGCCGCCAAAATTCATCGTCTTCAACCAGCATTACTTTAATGATACTTCCCATCGGTTTTCCTCCTTTCATGTAACATGTATTTCTTGTTGGAATCAACTTAACTCAGTATATGTTAATAGCTCAAGTTGCGGGAGGGTGAAATTCTGTCATCCCCCGGGAAGAGGAGTTTACTTCGTTTTCTATCACCCAATGCAAAACTCGCTTTCTAGGAAAGCGGAGCTCCATAAGAGTACCTTCTCCCGGTTCGCTCTTCAAGATTTGTAGGCCTCCTCCGTGCTTTTGCATCACACCGTAACAATAGCTAAGGCCCAATCCATAATGGAGCCGTCCTTTTTTAGTGGTGAAAAAGGGTTCGAACACTTTAGCCACGTTTTCCTTGGGGATGCCTGTGCCATTGTCTTTAATCCAGATCACAACGTCCCTCTTCAATTCAACCAGGATAATTTCCAAACGCCCCTTGCCGGCTTCCATCGATTCAATAGCATTCATGCAGATATTGCTGAAAGTTTCTTGAATATGGGCTGGATCACAGATAATCTCTGGATCGATCCGATAATCCTTGTGAAGTAAGATATTCTTTTCTTGCAAAATTGTGGATAGAGAAGCCAGCTGTATTTCTAGCAGTTTAGTAAGTTGTTGAGGCTGTTCATTTAAAATGATTTCATCGGCCTTTTCTTTTATCCTAGTGACCATATTCAGCATATGATCCGTAACATTCAATATGCTGGCAATGTCTTGTAATGCTTCGTCCTTGCAATCCCTGGAGATGGAATCTGCGATTTTCTCACTTAGGTAATTGATCTTTTGTACTTCATTTTTCAGTGTATGGTTAAGAATGGCGGTCCCTTGCGTGAGCGACCGCATGGAATAATCCAATTTTTGCTGTTCAATACGTAGTTTGATACCCATAAAACCATACCTTAGGCCGAAGTAAATAAAAAACAAGACGAGCCATATAACAATGAGAAAATTAAGCTGCCATAAATTATTGCTGGAAATTTCCAGGCCGCTTTTACTGATTAAGAAATAATTTAAGCCGTAATAATCCGAGGCATAGACGAAGGAAATGGCGATCACTACCAGATTCGTCCTGAATCGATTTCCCTTATAGACAGAGTTGTTTTCTCTGAGATAACTGATGATATAAAAGAGGATACCACTCAAAAAATAAATGCCCGATAAAGCTTTAAATAAGATTCCTCCAAATTTTGCCTCCGGATAGATGGGCACAAAATAGATGATATACAGAATGATTGGTATTAAAAGGATAAACGATAACCAATTTTGCATTTTGCGTGACAAGTAATCCGTGAAAACTATTCCGCTCATTAAGAAGAGGTAGGGGAGAAAATGGTATTCGATTCCCCAAAGCACAATGGTTAAAATACGGATCGATTCGCTGAATAAAAGATTTTCGTATCCATGAGTCTTCAGAAAAGGGAGGAAGGTTTGGTTAATCACAAGAGAGAAGCTGGCAAAGCCCGCTATAATCAGCAAGGTGCTCATCCAGCAGGTATATTTGTTTTTATAGTTGTTTACCAGTAATACAATACCGATTGTCCATAAACTGATAAACATACCAATATAGAATAAAGTCACGAAGATCCCTCCTAAAATATTTCTTCTAATCTCCCTTAAAAACCATTTATCGGAGTTTAAATACCGTTTTTAAAATCTGATTTTTCAGAATATTTAAGCTGCGTTATGAGTTCTTTTATGTTTTATTTGATCAGGTGTACAAACATTTACTGTAATCGATATTCGCATAAAGGCGAGGGGGGGGGATAATAAATCATCCTCCCTTTAATTAATGGTTCCTTTTATAATCAATTTGCTGAGTCAGGAAAAATTTCTGACTGATTGAGTAGCTGGTCGGCTTTCAAATAAAGATATAGCAGGAACTAAAAATGGCACAATTAAAAAAGGAAAAACTTCAAGAGTTAATCCTTCTAATGAGTAACACAGAACAAAGCGGAAAGCAGGACTTGCGGTTAGATTTGCTCTTATGCATTGGGCTGTGGGCACATTTCGGCTGCATATGTTAACAAGAATGAAGACAGGGGAGCTCCCTGCCTTAGATAAGTGCAAACTGAGTAAAGAAAGTTAGGAATTGGAATTGGCAATAAAACAGGAGTGTGAAGATGCCTCCTGAAAATAGTCCCATTCGCTTACGAAGCATTGGAGTAAACAGGACATCGCAATGCTATCAAAATACGATTCAATTAATCCCTGTAATGAAATAATTATAAGTCATAAATTCGTAAATTTCTATATTGTACTTGGTAAGATTTTCATAAAGTTCTTAGTGGCCAACGCTTGTTCAGATTAAGGGGAGGAGAGGGGGATGATAATAAATCATCCTCCCTTCATTTGGCTACATTCTTTATAATCGGTTTACAGATGCAGGAAAAATAATCCCTGCATAATGAAAGCAAATTGGCTTTCAAGCAGACGATCTGGTCCTACGCACGCAGCGATATTCGCTTGAGACATGAAAAGGACATAGATTGTGTTGTCAAGGGAGGAATAGAATTTGAGCGGGTATCAAAAAGACATAGCGATTGTGGGATTGGGTTGTATTCTGCCCGATGCTTTTTCGCCGCAGCAATTTTGGGAGAATAATATAAATGGACATATAGCTTTACGGCCTCTGCATGTCCATAACCGTTGGAATTGGGAGATTTTTTATGATGCTGATTCCAGCAAGCCGGATAAAACCTATACGAAAACGGCAGGAGCGATCTGTAACTATGAGTTCGACTGGAGGAAGTTCCGCATTCCGCCTTCTGAGGTGAAAGCAAGCAGCCCTATGCAATTTATGATTTTGGATGCAGGTGCCCAAGCGTTGGATAACATTAAGATCCTGCCGAAAAAACGTACAGGAATTTACATCGGATCGATCGGTTCAGGCTGGCAAAAAGATACTGGTTTACAGATACACAGGGACGCGATGATGCAAGCCTTAAAAGCCAGCCCAGGCTTTTCGTCCTTATCTGATGATATACAGGGACAGATCATCGAATCCGCGGCGGCTGAAATGGATCAAAGTTTGAACTCGGCAGCGGTTGAAAACATGATTGTTCATTCGCTCGCGAGTATTGCGTGCGGCCGGATTGCTCAATATTTTGATATAAAAGGACCTCATGTTTCCGTCGATTCCGGGTATGCTTCCTCTCTTGCCGCTCTGGAAATGGGAATCCGCTCTTTGCAAGGAGGGAGTGTAGATCTTTCGCTTGTCGGGGGAGCGAGCGAGATTCTCACTCCGCTGAATATGATTGCTTTTTCTAAGTTGGGCGGCTTGGCGAAGTCTGCAATTCGGCCGTTTGATGCGGATGCGGCCGGAACGCTTCTTGGAGAAGGGACGGCTATGTTTGCCTTAAAGCGTTTGGAAGATGCGGTGCGGGACGAGGAGCATATTTACGCTGTTATCAAAGGAATCGGATGTTCTTCCGATGGCAGCGGAAAATCGTTGCTTGCGCCTGATTACCGCGGTCAATCCCTTGCGATGAAACGCGCTTACGAGGACGCAGGAGTTGATCCTAAAACAATCAGTTATATTGAATGCCATGCTACAGGCACACAGGTAGGAGATGTGAGTGAAATCAAGGCGCTCTCTAGTCTTCATGACAGCGCCGCGTCCTATAAAATTGCTCTTGGATCAGTGAAAGCCAATATCGGGCATTTGGGTCCCGCTGCTGGGGCAGCAGGGTTATTGCGAACCGTATTGACGCTGTATCATCGGAGGATTCCGCCGCAGATCCATTTTCATACGCCAAATCCTTACATGGAATTACCATTAACTCCATTTGTACTGCCAAGTCGACCTGCACCATTAAAACCTCAAGAAGAATCAATATTGCCTCGAGCAGCTGTTAGCTCATTTGGATTTGGGGGAACAAACTATCATGCCGTATTGGAAGCCTATTCGCCGGAATATACGGCGCTTAAGGCCAGCGCATGTTCAGAGTTTGAAGATGAGCCGATCGCCATTATCGGGATGTCCGGGATATTTCCTGATGCAGATAATAAGGAGACATTTTGGTCAAATCTGTTGGAGGGAAAAAATGCAATCATAGAAATTCCAAATGAAAGATTTGACTGCGGCCTATTTTATGATGGTTCCAAAGCAGTTCCTGAGAAATCTTATACAAAGCTTGGTGGATTTCTTTCATTTAAACAGCATGACTCTTCAAAGTGGAAAATCCCGCCGGCATCGATTCCTTACGTTGATGAATCGCACCAACTTGCTTTAATTTGCGCTGAGCAAGCCCTTCAAGATGCTGGATATAATCCAGAAACATGGGATCGGGAACAAATATCCGTCATATTAGGATTTTTACCTTATCAAAATAAAAAGTTTCTCGCTGATGTCCGCGTGAATTATCAAGAAATTCATCAAATCTTTGCAAAGGTTTTAGAAGAGCGTGAATACTCGATTCCTCCCGCCCTGCAACGTCATATCTTGGATGAAGCAGAGCAGCTTTTTACAGCGAATCTTCCGAAAGTCACAGAAGATACGCTAGCGGGTTATTTGGGAAGCCTTGCAACCGGACGCATCGCCAAGCATTTCAATTTTAAGGGAGCGCAGTTAACCGTTGATGCCGCCTGTTGTTCTGCTCATCTTGCCTTTTGGGCTGGGGTTCAATCTCTCCGTCACAAGAAAAGCGATGCTGTATTGGTCGGCGGCATTAACGCCGACATGTCTCCAGAATTTTATGTAGGCGGGTGCGGAATCCAAGCGTTGTCAGCCGATGGGATTCGACCGTTCGATGCGCGGGCGGACGGCTTTGTTCCTGGAGAAGGTGCTGGTTTCTTTGTGCTTCGCCGTTTATCGGATGCGAAAAGGGACGGTCAAAAGATATTCGCGCTCATTCGATCCGTTGTCTGCACGTCTGACGGGAAAAGCGGTTCAATTCTTGCTCCTTCTCTTGAAGGGGAATCGAGTTCCATGATTCAAGCTCTCCAACAAGCGGGCGTATCTCCGGAGCAAGTGGATTATGTCGAGTGTCATGGTACGGGAACTGCAATGGGAGATGCGATTGAGGTAGAGGCGCTAATGAAAGCATACGGTACGGATAGAACGAAACCATTGCACATCGGCTCTGTGAAATCGAATATAGGTCACTTGCTGGCCGCTGCTGCTGTTCCGGCAGTGATGAAGACCATTTATGCAATGCGGGAAGGTGTGATACCGCCCTCCATCAATGTGGGAATCCTTAATCCGAAGCTCGAAAGCGCCGGCGGGGCCATACAGGTTGTGACTTCATGTGAACAGTGGGAGACGGAACAGGATCAGCCGCGCCGGGCCGGTGTAAGCGGATTTGGCTTAGGAGGAGCTAACAGTCATATGATACTTGAAGAATATAAGCCGACCAAGCAGCAAATCCGTTCCGTTCCGTTTTCACATCAATCTTCAAAGATGGATCATATCTTGCCAATCGCAGCGACACAGGGGGCGAATCTAGCAGATTGTGTCAGAAAAATGCTTCAAGCGGCTCAAGAAATTTCGAAGCAGCCTGAAGAACAATACCTGCTGTCGATCAGTCAGATGCAGCAAGCCATTAATCCAGAGCATCCTGGTTTATATCGCGTCGGAATCGTCGCCAAAGATTCCCGGGAATTATTGCGTAAGGCAAAGCTCCTCACAACAGCCGTTTCTAAAGGAATTAACACAGATTTTCTGCGGCAGCAAGGGGTATTTATAGGGAAAGCGGAGCCGCACTTGCGTGTCGGTGTCGTATTCCCCGGTCAAGGCGTCCAGTATCCGAACATGTTAAGAGCTGTGATGGAACATTTCCCAGCAGCGGCGGAAATTATGAAGCGTATTGATAGAGAATACCAATCTCTGTGCGGCAAATCGCTGAGCGGTACCTTCTTCACGGATTCTCCTGAGAACTTCCAGCAAAATGATGAAGATATTCATTGTGCGGTTTTCGCTGTGAATTACGCCGTGTTTATGTTGTTGCGCACATATGGATTGGAATTTGACGCCGCGATCGGGCAAAGTGCGGGGGAGTTGGCTGCTTTGGTCGCAGTGGAAGCTCTATCGTTACAAGATGCTCTTAAGGCGGTAAGAGAAAGAACCTTATCCGTTCTCTCGCTTCAAGGAAAGGATCCCGGGAAAATGATGACCGTCCATTGCTCTGCTGGAGAAGCGAAAAAGCATTTCAGAGAAGTGAAGGGTTACTGCGAAATTTCAGCCGATAATAGCCCGCGCATGTGTATCGTTTCGGGAGAAACACCAACGATTCAGGAATTGCAGGGCATTTATGAAAGAAACCGCATCCAGGCAGAATTGCTGCCTGTATCCCATGGCTATCATTCCTTAATGATTTCCGAAGCACGTGAACCTTATCGGCGCGTTTTGGATACTTGTATATTTTATCAGCCAAAGTGCGATCTGATTTCGACCATCACCGGAGATAACCTCCGGCAGATACCTGTTCAAGATTATCCGGAGTTACTGGAAAGCCAATTTATTGAACCGGTGCGCTTAAGGCAAGCGATTGAAACCGCACATGAAAATGGTGTTCGTTTGTTTATAGAGTGCGGCCCCAAATGGGCGATCAGCTCTTTTATTTCAGAGATATTGGGGGAGAAGGATTTTTGTGCGCAGGCTTCTTTACATCCAAAAATCGGTGAAGTCGAACAAATTCACCGTGCGTTGGCTTGTATGTTTGTACACGGGAAAGGGCAGTTGATCCCAAAAAATACCCACGAGGAGAGAGTAGGTACAGAAATGAAATTCGGAGATGAAACGACAAAAGAGACAGTATCAGCAGGCGATCTGTTGCAAGGGATATCCATGATGGTTCCGGAAAAGGGAGGAGACACTGCAACGCTCCTGTTTCTGAAATCATTGAGAGACATGATTGATGCATTCTTGCAGTCCAAAATGGAGGCAAAGGCAGAAGGGTCCGCCGCACATGTATCAGAAAGTCCAAAACAAAAAGAAAAGCTAGCGGAGTCCAGTCAGGACGTCATGAACGAAAAGCAGCCTCTGCATAGAGATGAAAGCAGTATCCGTGAAGAGGTAACAGAATATTTGCTCTCCCTTATGGTACAGCGTACTGGCTACCCTAAAGATATGCTTGAGTTTGATTTGGATATGGAGGCTGACCTTGGGATTGAC
This sequence comes from Ectobacillus panaciterrae DSM 19096, assembly GCF_000430785.1. Taxonomy (GTDB): domain Bacteria; phylum Bacillota; class Bacilli; order Bacillales; family Bacillaceae_G; genus Ectobacillus; species Ectobacillus panaciterrae. Next base: position 95,074 of record NZ_AUMR01000015.1, on the reverse strand, counting down.
ACGGTAAAGCAGGTTGCCGTTTGGGGTGAAGCACGCCTGCATTTCGGGGTGGAACAAGAAGCGGGATTCAAAATCCGCGATCATGCTACATTACAAAAAATGGTGGATTATTTCGTTTTCAAGTTGGGTGACATGAAGCAACTGCAAACATCTAAAAATACCGTCGCCACAACGATGGAAGCAAAATCTCCCGCATTTACCATGGAAGACGTACAGCAAGTCATTATGGATCTAACTGTAAACCGTACAGGGTACCCGGCAGACATGCTTGAACTGGACTTGGATCTAGAAGCTGACCTTGGAATCGATACTGTAAAACAGGTCGCTATTTTGGCTGAGGCTCGCAAACACTTTAGACTAGAACAAGAACAGGGCTTTCGAGTTCGGGACTATCATACCCTCCGAAAAATTATTACCTATTTCCATGCTAGATTGAAAGGAACTGCTATAGAAGCAAAACAATCTTCTTTTTTCGAATAATGCCCCCTGATTCCTTGTCCGAGACGGATGAATGGATTGTAACTTATCGGCCGCAAGATGACAGAGTGCGATCAGACATTAAGGAAACAATCCGTTACATGGACGAACATGCAAGGCGAAGCCAGCTTGCCGCGGAGGAAGAGGACAGCGGGGTATTTCAAGGTCAAACTGTTTCCATTGAATGGATAAAGCACGACGGTGCTTGGAATATGATAGCCAAATTGAAGTACTCGGACATAAATTACGAAACTCTTATGAAACGATTCCAATCGATTCATGAGGCTGCGTGCTTTGCTGCTGTTCAGACTTGGCATTATCAGTACGGACGGAAAGTCAGGGTGGGCGGCGCAAAGAATCTGGAATGTTATTGCGATTTGAAAAACCAAGAGGAGAGTTTTCTGTTCGTCGAACTGCTATCCGCTTCACATCTGGAATACCGTGCCGATCTCACTCTTGTGGATCGGCATGGCCGTGTGCTGGCCCGTTGGGAAGAAATCTCTGGAAAACGATTAGAGTGAAACGCTCATGTTCGGACGAATGAAACGACGGGTATTTTGTTAAACAGATAGAGAGGATGAAAAACATGAGCTTTCAAAAACGGATTGCAATCGTTGGCATGTCATGCAGGGTGCCCGGTGCAAATACATTGCAGGAATTTTGGGAAATGATATCAAACGAGAATCGAGCGATCGGGAAAATCCCTTTGGAGCGGTTTGACGCAGAGATATACCGAGCATGTTGGGGAATGGAAGGAAAAGGTGAAATGCTGGGAGGGTTGGTTGATGCATCTGAGATTGACTATCGGAAATTCCCCATCCCCCCGGAGCAGATTCGTCATATGCATCCTATGGAAAAGATAGGGCTTTCCGTTATGCATGAAGCTTTACAGGATGCGGGAATCGAAAGAGGAACGAAGCTGTCTTCGAAGGGGAAGATCTACATTGCCTCGAACACCTTTGGCCCTTCGCCGGAGACAGATCATGGCCCGTGTATTAGACAAGGGGAATTTACCCGCATCCTGGAGGAAGTATTGAACCGCACCCATCCTGATATAGCAAAATGTGTATGTGATGATGTATTGGCTTTGCATAAGCAGACGGCTCCTCCCATCCGGCCTGATACGATGACAACATCCGCCAGTTTGGTCGCCGGGAGAATCGCCAACTTGTACGACATGCAAGGCGGTCATGCTGCTGTGGATGCAGGAATTTGCAGTTCCTTGGCAGCGACAGCAGAAGCCGTTCTTGCCCTTCAACAGGATGCCTGCGATTTTGCTTTGGTCGCAGGAATTTCCCCTCTGGTTACTGCATCCAGCATTGTAGAGTACCTGGTGGATCCCACGTTTTCTGAACACATTCCGATTTTGGGTGAAGGAGGAGCAGCATTTATCCTCATGCGTGAAGAAGATGTCGGACAGAGACGAGTATATGCATATATAGAAGGCATTGCTTCTTCTCTGATACAAGATCGCATCAATCAACATGATATTGCGACAGCCGCAGCAAAGGCCGCTGTGGAAGCGTTAAAACAATTAGGAGCCACTCCTGACAGTGTGACAAGGATAGAAAGCAGAAATATCGGTCTCAGTTTTTGGGAAAAAGCGGAATTAGAGGGGCTCTCATCGGTGTACGGTGTCCAACAAATAGGAGGGGATATACCGATAACATCCTGTGTTCCTCATATAGGATTTTTGCAAGCCGCCTCTGGCATGACAGCCTTGGTCAGGGCAGCCTTGGCGTTATTTTACGAGAAAGAATGCAAGAAAAATAAAGCCGGTCTTGCCGCGGTGAGTGATGTAGGAATCGCTCCCGTAGCTTATCATGCGCTCCTAAGCGCTCCAGCAGATTCAGCAAGACATCAATCAGTGTCTGTTTCTTATGGGCCAGATACAGAACCGATCGCAATCGTTGGCATGGGTGCTATTGTCCCGGGCGCGAAGGATATTGAGACATTCTGGAAACATACAAAACTCAGCTATCGAAGTATCGGTGATTTGCCGGAGCGGAAGTGGAGCTTTGACAAGATAATCGGAAATAATGAAGAGCTGCGTTTGGACGTTCCGTCAAAATTGGCGGGAGTTGTACAGATTCCAGGCTTGGATTTAGGGAAATTAGGCATTTACGAAAAAGAATTAAGCCGTTTGGACGAAGGTGTCATCTTCTCGCTTCTTTGCGGTATAGAGGCCGCAGAACAAGCAGGACTTATAGACACCGAAGTAGATAAGGATCGGGTAAGTGTTCTGTTCGGACAGTTGCCGATCCGGGAAGCGGAGAACGCGAAAAACAAGCTGATATTTTTCACTGATTATATGAAACTTGTTCGTACTGTTCTCCAGAAACAGGATATGTCCCATTCTATGATTTCCAGCGTATTGAACAATGTGATTTCCTGTTATAGGCAGGAGAACAGTCAAGAGTATGATTTTCTTTTGGCAAGCACAGGCTTGACGAACGCTCATTATGTGGCGAAGGCCCTTAAAATCGGGGGAGGAATCTTGTCTGTCGATGCTACTTGCGCTTCGTCTTTTGCTGCTGTTGAAGCTGCTGTCAATCGTTTGCGTGCTAATCTTGCCGATGCCGTAATTGTGGGGGGAGTCTCCCATCATATTGTTCCCGAGTACAATCTGACCTTGCATGCTCTAGGAGCGTTGTCGTCAAAAGGAATACCACCTTTTCATGAGGATTCCGATGGGTTCGTGCCTGCAGAAGGAGCAGGTGCAGTTGTGCTGAAGAGACTTTCAGATGCTGTTCGAGATAATAATCAGATTTATGCCGTTATCGGCGGAATCGGCTGCTCGAGCGATGGCAAGGGCACTTCAGTGCTCGCGCCCAGCAGCCAAGGGCAAAAACGAGCCATTGAGAGAGCATTGCAGGAGGCGGGTGTCAGACCGGAAGATCTTGAGCATATAGAAGCCCACGGCACAGGAACTCGTTTGGGCGATGAAACGGAAATGAATACGTATCGGATGGTATTCGGAGAGTACCATAAGTATAAACCGTATTCTATCGGCGCCGTTAAGTCACAAATCGGGCATCTTAGTTCCGCGGCTGGTATTATCGGTTTAATTAAAACAACACTTGCCCTGCATGAAAAAATCATCCCGCCCAGCTATACAGATGGTCGCTCTCCTTTGTTGCTTGCCAATTTAGCAACGGAACCGAGGGTGTGGGGAAGTAGGGAAGACAATAAAAGGCGGGCAGGTGTAAGCGCATTTGGGCTCGGGGGAATCAACTATTTTCTTGTTGTGGAAGAATGGCAAAAAAATAGAGAAGATATGCCCGATTTATTCTCGCAGCCGCTTCCCCGACCGCTTCATCCGCAACGGGCCGACCGCTTTACCGTAGAGCTAGTGCCGGTATCGTTACCTGCAAGGCCAGCGTTATTTCCCTTGCGCGGAAAACGACTCGTTCTCGTTCAGGATGTAGCGAGTAAATGGCGGGCATACAAAACAGCATTGGAACAACGAGGTGCCGCTGTTTTTTCCGTCTCGCCGTTCGAGATGACAACAGAAGATATTCTACATGAAAATTTGGCTTTATGGGAACGGGAACATGGTGAATTAACGGGTATTCTAGACCTGCGCACATTGGAAGAACGGCCGGATATAATCGGGCTGGCAGCTGATAGTTTGACTAAAGAAATAAGCAGCGTGAGTGATTTTACGTTCATGCTTTTGCGGTATTTTTATGATCGTTTTGAACAGGCACCCCCGTTGACAGTATGCTATGTCGCCGTTACTTGTCTAGGGGGGAATCTTGGTTTAACGGATTGCGATTACGGAAACGTTTTGGGTGCTTTTTTACAAGGCTTGCTGAAATCCCTGAAACCAGAGCTGCCAAACGTGCTTGCGAAAACAATTGATTTTCCTGCACATGAATCGATAGAGAGCATGATTCCTATTATCATCCAAGAAATAGAAGACGGAAATGAACGAACAGAAGTGGCGTATACAGACAGACGCTATGTGGTTCATCATAAACAATCCAATTTTTTCGACCAAACACCGTTGGCCAGGAAAATCCGCAAGGGGGACATATATTTGTTCTCAGGTGGGGGACGTGGTGTTGTATTTGAGTGTGCCGCGGCTCTATCTCTTTTAGGAGCGAAAGTTATCGTATGTGGCCGGACAAAAATACGAGATGAGTCTGCCCCGTGGTTAGAGATGGATGACCTGGAGTTCGCCGCTTATAAACGGGAACAATTGATAAAACAGCGTCAGATGGATCCATCACTTACTCCTGCCCATTTTAAAAAGGAGTTCAGCTACCTGGTGAAAGAACGGGAGCTTTATCAAAATATGAAGAAAGCAAAACGCTTGGGTATCATATATGAAGTCTGTGACATCAATGATGCTAATCAAGTCCATAACATGGTTTCGCGCATTCTCCAAAGGTACGGGCGCATCGATGGGGTCGTCCACGGGGCGATGGTAGAGTGGTCAACAATCATTCCGAAAAAAACGAAGGAAATGATAGATCGTACCATCGAAACAAAAGTTATGGGAATGTGTCATCTGCTGGATGCGACAAAAGATATTCCGCTGCAATCCTTTATTTGTTTCGGTTCGGGTGCAGGTCGATTCGGCAATAAAGGTCAATCCGATTACAGCGCGGCCAATTCTTTGATGTCAGCCCTATTCGTTGCGAAATGCCGGGAGAGAAAACACCTTTTGCATCATACAACGCTTAATTGGACCGCATGGGAATCTGTCGGAGCGGCCGTGGCCGATCCAGCTATGACTGAAGCATTGAAAAATAATGGAGTCCCGTTCATCTCTACGGAAGAAGGAGTTTACTGGTTCTTAAGCGAGTTGGCGTTAGGGCGAGATCGAGAGACTGTGATTGTTAGAGAAAGGTTTTTAAGAGAGTGGGTGTTCGTAGGTCCAGAAGCGGATGGCAGAAAGGAGCGTTCACTGTCATTCCAAGACAGAAGCATCCCTGTTAACCCTGGAGATTGGCCTTTTATCGATACTCTTATGGAAAAAAACTCTCAAAAGGCAATCATTGAAAGAGAGATTGACAGAGAAAAGGATTGTTATTTAGAGCAGCATTGCCTGGATGGAATCCCGATTTTTCCCATGGTGTGTTATTTGGAGCTCCTTGCTGAAGCGGCCGCTGTCACCTCACCCGGATGGATTATTCGTTCCGTTCAACAATTTGAGGTGCTCCATGCGATAAAATTGTTTTCCGATAAGCCTGTGCGTGTACGGGCGGAAGCCTCTGTAACGAAAGAGAAAAGTAATGAACGAGAGATATTCGTAAAGGCCTTTACAGATCTATCTGTGAAAGGACGCATACTTTACAAGGATCGAGTGAATGCTTCAGCGGCATTCACCTTTATCAAGCAAAGAGGAAACCTAGAGCAGAGAACGTTCCCTGCCGTCAAAGGTGCCGCTTACTCGAGCGTACACTACAACGTTCATCGCGATACATTGCAAATCGGCCCTCTGTTTTGCAGAGCCGGCGAATATACGATGAATGAGACGGAAGGTATTGCTACAGCAGAACCTCCTGAAGAACGGAAATTATTCTCTTTTACAAATGCGCCAACTTTACAAGCCGATCCATTCTTAATCGATATCGCCATGCAAATCGCTGTAAGCGTAGATTCTTTTCATTCCTCAGAGGTCAGCTTGCCTATCTCGATCGGAACGGTTTTATTTGGCAGAAGAAGGGGAGTGAATGAGCGAGTGAAGGTATACAGCCGAATTGTTCGACAAGATGGTACGGATATTATCTTTGATATATGGGTTATCGGTGAAAACGGGGATGCAATCATGGAAATCCAGAAATTCCTTGCAAGGAGAATCAAACGATGACAAGGGATTTCTCACTTGCTTTTTGTCCTGTAACATCGATGTTTGATGACGCTCATTTTATAACAAAAAACGAAAGAAAGCTGTTAGGCGAAAAAACGACACCAAAGCGCATCGGAGACTTTATCGCTGGAAGAATCGCGGCCAAACACGCGGTTCGTTCTTATCTGTCGCTCCCGGAACACATTCGGCTGTCAATTCTTCGGACCGAGCAGGGAGAAGAGGCGGGAAGGCCTTATGTTGTTTCTGATGAGGCATATATACTGCCTTTGGTACATCTATCTATAACCCATGCTGATAAAAAGGCGTACGCTGTTGCTTCCCGCTCCCGCATAGGGATTGATAATGTAACGATAGAACCTTACAGCAGCGCTTTTGTTGAGGAGGTATTTCAGATTGGAGAATTAAAAGCATGGGCAGATTGGCTGGGAGTCGAGCTGTCCCATCCTCTAGCTGTTTGCTCTGGATTCGCTGCGAAAGAGGCTTTTCTGAAATGGATGGGCGTCGGTTTACGATACTCATTACCAATGGTTCAGCTTACACCTTTCTATAAAGAGCAATCGATGCAACAACCATCCTTCTTTCAAAAACAATTTTTTGCCGCATGCTGCATTCATAACAGAACTGGGGATGATCCAGAGTGGATTATGCTTGATGGATTTTTTTCGCTAAGAAACTCGCAGATTATCATTCTTCTGACTGGTGATAGCCCATTTAGTCGATCCAGATCAGATCATGTAATTGATAAGTAAACAATTAATTTTGCATGGCTGGACATTCAAGAATGATTATTTATTAAAAATTCATTTGGCATATTAAACTAGGTACAAAAGGTTGTCAGATTATCTAACGATAAATCAGTCAGAAAATTAAGATTCGCTTATAATAATGAGGAAGACTTAATTCTTCGAAATCCCTATCGCAACGGTATTTTGCCGCTTAGCATTCCTGCTGAGTGGTCTTTTTTGTCCTATGTTTTATTAAACTTTAGTGTTGATTTTATACAAAAAGAAATAGCCCGATTTTTTGTCGATCTTTTCGTATGTCTTCAATGATCGGCATTTAGCCAACCATGCCGTGCTTCACTGCACCACAGATTATGGAAGATTTACCAGAAGGTTCTACAAAGAATGGATGTAGTTCAGACGTTGAAAGACTAATAGGATTTATATAATTAAATCAAAAGATGATATAGTCTTTGAGGTATCTCTAGAAGTCTATAGAGGATTTGATAATAAATCTTCCAACCCTTCATATTTCCTCTAAAAAACTAGCCTTTTTCATACAGGTACACATCCTTTTTAAGTATCTAAGCTTTCAAGATTTTTGTGCTGAAAATAGGAGGATTTGTAGTAAAGAGTTGGATATATGGGAGAAATATGGTATTATTTCAGTGTTCATCACGTCATCGTGATAATTTGATAGAGAAGGAGTGTGAAGAGATGGCTATTTCATTACAAAAAGGACAGAAAATCGATTTAACCAAAGGTCGAGCTGGTCTTTCTTCTATTTTAATTGGATTAGGTTGGGACCCTGTTAAAAAGAGTGGGGGATTCTTTGGTTTTGGCAGTAGTGGAAGTAACATAGATTGTGATGCCTCAGTTTTAATGCTAAATGAGCAAGGAAAAATTGTGGATCAAAAGAACGTTATTTACTTCGGAAATAAAACAAGTAAATGTGGAAGTGTTAGACATTCTGGGGATAACTTAACTGGTGACGGAGACGGGGATGACGAACAAATCCTTGTTGATTTAAACAAGGTACCTGCCTATATACATAAACTTGTCTTTGTTGTAAATATCTATCAATGCGTACAAAGAAAACAAGATTTTGGCATGATTCAAAATGCATTTATCCGTGTAGCAGATGCTTCTAGTAACAATGAACTAGTGCATTACAATATTACTGATAACTTCTCTGGATTAACGGCTTTATTCGCAGGTGAGATTTACCGTCACGCTGGCGAATGGAAATTTTCTGCAGTAGGTCAAGGTACTAAAGACGTTTCCATTGGAGATATTGCAAATCGCTACGTTTGATTAATTTTTAAATCTTAATATAAAGCTTACAGAAGAGGGGAATTCAAAGATGGCTATTACTCTATCTAAAGGTCAAAAAGTAGATTTAACAAAAACGAATCCGGGTTTAACTAACATTGTTGTTGGGCTAGGATGGGATGTTAATAAGTATGACGGCGGTCAAGATTTTGATCTTGATTCTTCTGTATTTCTACTAGGTGCGAATGGGAAGTGTGCATCTGAAAATGATTTCATTTTCTACAACAATACAAAAGGTGCGAATGGAGCAGTAGAGCACACTGGTGACAACCGTACTGGTGCGGGTGATGGTGATGATGAGCAAGTTAAAATCAACTTATTTGGTGTGCCTGACAGCATCCAGAAGATTGCCTTCACAATCACTATCCATGACGCAGAAACACGCAACCAAAACTTTGGACAAGTAAGCAACTCCTATGTTCGTATTTTAAGTGAATCTAATGGACAAGAACTTATCCGTTACGACTTAGGAGAAGATTTCTCTATTGAAACTGCTATGGTTGTTTGTGAACTATATAAACACGGAAACGATTGGAAGTTTAATGCTATTGGAAGTGGATTCTCTGGTGGATTAGCATCTTTATGTCGTAATTATGGTCTGCAGGTGTAATTTCTACTTACTAAAAAAGGGAGATATGTTTAAACATGATAGATTCATTTCTGACACTTGGTGTTGCCGTTTCATCGGGGGCGTTACTTGCCTTATTAAAAATTGTACTAATTGATATCATACTGTCTGGGGATAATGCGGTTGTTATTGCCATGGCAACAAGAAATCTGCCGAAGGAACAACAGAACAAAGCGATTTTCTGGGGAACAGCAGGGGCTGTAATGCTCCGAATTGGATTTGCGGCAGTTATTGTTTATTTACTTCAGGTACCTTACGTTAACATCATCGGGGGGATTGTACTTCTTTGGATTGCTTATAAGGTATTGGTTGAAAGTGAAGAGGACGCGAATATTAAGTCTCACAATGGCTTGGCTAAAGCCGTTCAAACAATCATTATTGCAGATGCAGTTATGAGCTTAGATAACGTGGTAGCAGTAGCAGGAGCCGCTCATGGTCATTTAGGTATGATCGCTCTTGGCGTAGCTATTAGTATTCCTATTATGATCTTCGGTTCAAAAGCAATCGTAAAGGCCATGGATAAATTCTCTTGGATTGCTTATGCTGGTGCAGGCATTCTAGCATGGACTGCTGGAGAAATGATTTTAAAAGATAAGAGTTTGAATGAACTAATTGATATTCCGCATGGCGTTGTATCATATGTAATCCTAGCTGTCGTAACAGTCCTTGTACTTGCAACTGGATATTTCAAGAACCAGAAAAGTGATAAAGCTGATAAATTAAAACAACCAGCTTAATCGTAGGAATTGGGAATTCTAATTTTGGAGTCCTTGAAAACCTTGATATATGGAAGGTAGAGTTGTTGATAATGCTAATTTCTTTAGTGTAGAGGATCCATCTTCGATTTCGGATGATCATTTATATGATTTATTAATAGAAGAGTATCCTAAGTGGGTTGAAGCAGCATTTAAGAAGGGCCTTATCTTAGGTCAAAATTTAATTGCTCGTTAAAAGGGAAGGCAACTAACCCATTTGGGAGTTGCCTTTTATGTTTCTTAAAAAGGATTTATAAAGTTGTAATGAATCGTTTATGTTGATTTAGGTTTGTTAGGCCATTTTTTGTTTAATGCATGTATAAATGTCTTAACGTTCTTTTTATCTTGCATTATAGGGGAATAAACATAGGAAAGCGTTCTGTTAAAGGGCTGATTTTTCAACTGAATAATAGAAAGATTCCTATGCTGTACGTCTCTTTCAATGACACTGCGGGATAGGAGAGATAGCCCCATGCCATTCATAAGTGTTTCTTTAATTCCTTGATTACTGCTTATGGTAAGAAGCGATTTAACTTTCAAACCATTTGAACGAATGACGTGGTTAAGATATTCACGTGTACCTGATCCAATTTCTCTGGTTACCCATGCTTGATTCTGAAGGTCAGCAATGGTAACTTCATCTTTACAAGCGAGGTTGTGATTGTTCGAAGAAACAATAAATAACTCATCTTGCATAAAAGGGTGTACGGAAAGCTCCTTTTCATTTGTTTGGCCTTCAATTAAACCTATATCGACTTGATACAACCGGACAGATTGAACGATTTCTTCTGTATTTCCAATTACAACTTGAAGTTCAAGTTCTGGATAGTCATTTTGAAGGTCAAGAAGTAAAGAAGGCAATATATACTCGCCGATTGTAAAACTTGCGCCTATCTTTAATTCTCCTTTTATGGAGTTATGGTGTTCCAGAATGTCTTGTCTAGTCTGTTCGTACATAGTGATCATTTGCTTTGCGCGATCGTATAAAATCTCGCCAGTTGGGGTGATTTTTAAGAATTTCGGCGAACGCAGAAATAATTTAGTTTGGAGTTCTTTTTCTAAATTTTTTATATGTAAACTTACACTTGGCTGTGACATGAGAAGTATTTCGGCTGTTTTTGTAAAATTTTTAACCTCTACAAGGGTTACAAATGTTTTTAACGCGTCATAGTACAAAAGAATCCCACCTTATTATTAGTAATCTTAATAGCTATAATAAATTATATATATTTTACTAATATTGTGTCTTCCGGTAAAATTTAATCTATAAGAATTTTCTAATGGTTTATGCAATTAGAACCGACTTGATTTATAGGAATAGTAGAGATAAGATAAAATTAATCATTTTTTCACTAAAAAGTGGAGGGTAAGAATTGTTGAAACCAGTCATTATAAATTAAAATGATATATGGTAAGTTTATATTTCTTTGTGAGGTGGATATCGTTGCAACTTCAGGTAGTGAACAGTCCGTTTAATCAGGAGCAGGCAGAGCTCCTTAATCGTCTTCTGCCGACCTTGACAGAATCACAAAAATTCTGGCTGAGCGGTTATCTGGCCGCGTCCCAGCCGGTTTCCGTTCCGGGAACACCATCCGCGCCGGCGTCAGAATTTTCTGCCGGAAGCACAGGGCAGAAAATCTCAAAAGAAGTGACCATTCTTTACGGGTCACAGTCGGGCAACGCGCAGGGGCTTGCAGCGAAAGCGGGCAAGACGCTTGAGGGGCGAGGCTTTCAAGTAACTGTCTCGTCCATGAGCGATTTTAAGCCGAACAATTTGAAAAAAGTCCAAAACCTGCTTATTGTCGTGAGCACACATGGAGAAGGTGAACCGCCGGATAACGCGCTGTCGTTCCATGAGTTTCTTCATGGTAAACGGGCGCCAAAGCTTGACGATCTTCGTTTTTCTGTTTTATCGCTTGGAGACAGCTCGTATGAGTTTTTCTGCCAGACAGGAAAAGAATTCGATCAGCGGCTGGCAGAGCTCGGCGGCACACGGTTATATCCGCGCGTTGACTGCGACCTTGACTATGATGAGCCGGCGGCCCAATGGCTTGAAGGAGTCTTTGGCGGCTTAAGTGAAGCACAGGGCGGAAGTGCTGCTCCTGCTTTGGCAGCGGCACCTCAAGCAGGCGAATCGGCGTATTCAAGAACAAATCCGTTTAAAGCAGAAGTGCTTGAAAATTTAAATTTGAACGGCCGCGGTTCGAATAAAGAAACGCGCCACCTCGAGTTATCGCTTGAAGGGTCTGGCCTCACATTTGAACCGGGTGACAGCCTCGGTATCTATCCGGAAAACGATCCGGTTCTTGTAGATATGCTTCTTAAAGAAATAAAATGGAATCCAGAAGAAATGGTGACCGTCAATAAACAAGGAGACGTTTATCCGCTTAAAGAAGCGCTTACCTCTCAATTCGAAATTACAGGCTTAACAAAAGCGCTTCTTAAACAGGTGGCGCAGCTTTCAGCGAATGAGGATTTACAGGGGCTTGTATCGCCAGGCAATGAAGAACAATTAAAAGCGTATATTGAAGGACGCGATTTGCTTGATTTGGTCCGTGATTTTGGTTCTTGGGGCGAATCGGCGCAAGAATTTGTTTCCGTACTTCGGAAAATGCCGCCACGTCTTTATTCGATTGCGAGCAGCTTATCCGCGAATCCGGATGAAGTGCATTTGACAATCGGTGCCGTCCGGTACGATGCACACGGCCGCGAAAGAAAAGGCGTCTGCTCGATTTTATGCGCGGAGCGTCTGCAGTCAGGGGACACATTGCCGATTTTCATTCAGCCTAACAAGAACTTTAAGCTGCCAGAAAAACCGGAAACGCCAATCATCATGGTTGGACCGGGGACAGGTGTTGCGCCGTTCCGTTCCTTTATGCAGGAGCGTGAAGAAACTGGAGCGGAAGGAAAGTCATGGATGTTCTTCGGCGACCAGCATTTCGTAACTGATTTCCTTTACCAGACCGAATGGCAAAAATGGGTAAAAGACGGTGTGCTGACGAAAATGGATGTCGCGTTTTCGCGTGACACAGATGAAAAAGTATATGTGCAGCACCGCATGCTTGAACACGGCAAAGAACTGTTCGAGTGGCTTCAAGAAGGAGCAGCCGTTTATATTTGCGGAGATAAGAAAAACATGGCAAGTGACGTCCATAACGCTCTGCTTGAGATTATCGAAAAAGAAGGCGGCATGAGCCGTGAACAAGCGGAAGCCTACATTGCCGACATGAAACAGCAAAAACGTTACCAGCGTGATGTATACTGATTTTGGATTGAAAGGAGTTTTTCAACATGGTGAACCCAAATTTAAAAGCGCCGGACGGCCCGCCAAGTGATGTTGAGCGCATTAAAGAAGAGAGCAACTATTTGCGCGGTACGCTGGCGGAATCAATGTTAGAACCGATCAGCTCCGGAATTTCCGACGATGACAATCGCCTGATGAAATTCCACGGCAGCTACTTGCAGGATGACCGAGATCTCCGCAATGAGCGCCAAAAGCAAAAGCTTGAGCCTGCGTATCAGTTCATGTTGCGTGTCCGTACGCCGGGCGGTGTAGCTACACCGGAGCAATGGCTTGTCATGGATGAGCTTGCCCAAAAATACGGCAACGAAACGTTAAAACTGACAACGCGCCAGGCGTTTCAAATGCATGGCATATTAAAATGGAATATGAAAAAAACAATTCAAGAAATCCATGCGTCCCTTTTGGATACGATTGCGGCGTGCGGCGATGTAAACCGTAATGTTATGTGTAATCCGAATCCGTACCAGTCTGAGATCCATGCCGAGGTATATGAATATGCGAAACTATTGAGTGATTATTTATTGCCACGCACTAGAGCGTATCATGAACTTTGGCTGGATGAAGAAAAAGTGGCCGGTACGCCGGAAGTGGATGAAGTTGAGCCAATGTACGGAGCGCTTTATTTGCCGCGGAAGTTTAAGATCGGGATCGCCGTTCCGCCATCGAATGATATTGATGTCTTTTCACAGGATCTTGGACTCATTGCGATTGTGGAAGATGACAAACTTGTCGGTTTTAACGTGGCGATCGGCGGCGGCATGGGCATGACGCACGGCGACAAAGCGACGTATCCGCAGCTCGCTAAAGTAATCGGCTTCTGTACACCGGACCAAATCCATGATGTGGCGGAAAAAGTTATTACGATTCAGCGCGACTACGGAAACCGTTCCGTCCGCAAAAATGCCCGGTTCAAGTACACAGTTGATCGGCTCGGGCTGGAAACGGTCAAGGCTGAACTAGAAAACCGCCTCGGCTGGAGCCTGGATGCAGCGAAACCGTATCATTTTGACCATAATGGCGACCGCTACGGCTGGGTGGAAGGCGTTAAAGAAAAATGGCATTTTACGCTATTTGTCGAAGGCGGCCGCATCGCGGATTTTGATGATTACAAGCTGATGACCGGCTTGCGCGAAATCGCCAAAATCCATACAGGTGATTTCCGTCTGACGGCCAATCAAAACCTGGTCATTGCCAATGTAACAAGCGAGAAAAAGAAAATGATTAGCGAACTGATCGAACAATACGGTTTGACGGATGGCAAGCATTATACAGCAATCCGCCGTAGCTCGCTAGCGTGCGTCGCTCTTCCGACGTGCGGATTGGCGATGGCGGAAGCGGAACGCTATTTACCGGTTCTACTTGATAAGCTTGAGGCCATTATTGATGAAAACGGCCTGCGGAACGAAGAAATTACCATCCGTATGACCGGCTGCCCGAACGGCTGTGCACGCCATGCGCTCGGCGAAATTGGCTTTATCGGTAAAGCGCCAGGCAAATACAATATGTATCTCGGTGCAGCCTTTGACGGCAGCCGCCTAAGCAAGATGTACCGCGAAAACATTGGGGAAGAAGAAATTTTGAGTGAATTGCGAATGCTTCTTTCCCGCTACGCGAAAGAACGGCAGGAAGGCGAGCACTTCGGTGACTTTGTCATCCGCGCCGGCGTCGTCAAAGCAGTGACAGACGGCATGAATTTTCATGATTGATAAAGATCCATCAGAGACAGGAATGTATTCCTGTCTCTTTTTTGAAGTGCATACTGTTATGAATTAACATTATTCTGGTTCTGGATAATACATAAGTAGAAAAAAACTTGCCAATTCTTCTGAAGAGTTTATGTAGCTATGTGGTGTAGTTCCTGTAAATTGTATGGCGTCTCCTGATGCCAATACATGTTTCTCTCCTTGAAGGTCAAGCGTTAATTCCCCCTCTTTTATTAATATATACTCTTCCCCTAAATGCGTTTGTGCTTGATGAGTAAATCCTGGTTTAAGGTTCACTATGTAAATTTCAAACTTTTTTTCTGGATGATAAGAAAAAAAAGAATAGCCAAGATAATTTCCATCATCATCAATAATGGGAGTTAATTGTTCTATATTTATTTTCGTTACCTGCGGCTTGTCTTCTTTCATAAATACAGAAAAAGATACTTGAAGACCATTTGCAATTTTCCAAAGGGTGGAGACAGTTGGACTGGATTTTCCTTTTTCAATTTGGGCCAGCATAGCTTTACTAACTCCAGTTAATTCAGAAACTTTATCTAAACTTAGCCCCCTGCTTTTTCTAAGGTTGATGAGGTTGTTCGCAATAATATCTTGTATAGGATCCATCATTTTTCTCCTTAAAGTATTGTTATTATAATATACTCTTGTTTATTATAATGAACGAGATTATAATATAACAAACAAACGTATAATATAACGAACGAGGAGGGAGAATAGTGATTGAGGAAAGAAAAATAGACGATACAATGGAAATTACTCCAACATTCGTACAAGGGGTAAAAGATTGTGTGCCGACATTGCTAGGATACTTTAGTGTGGGGTTTGCAGTTGGAATAGTAGGTGTGTCTTCTAAACTGAGTGTAATAGAAATTGCTTTATTATCAGCATTTGTTTATGCTGGAGCATCTCAATTTATCATATGTGCTTTGTTAGCAGCTAACAGCCCGATCTCAGCCATTATATTAACAACCTTTATTGTGAACTTACGAAACTTTCTGCTAAGTGCAACTCTTGCTCCTCATTTTACGAAGTATTCTTTAGTGAAAAATGTAGGGATTGGGGTATTTGTTACAGATGAGTCATTTGGTGTTGCAATGAACAAAATCATAAAAGGTGAAAAGGTTAATGCTCGTTGGATGAATGGTTTAAATGTGACTGCATATATTTTTTGGATTTTATCTTGTGTGATCGGAGCCGTCTTTGGTAATTGGATTTCTAATCCGCAAGTATTCGGTCTAGATTTTGCTGTAACAGCAATGTTCGTGGCTTTGCTTGTTTTGCAGTTACAAAGCGTTAAATCAGCAAAGCTAAAGCATTACTTATCCTTAATCGCATATATGACAATTGCTATGATTATTTTATCTTTTTTTATTCCAGCTCATCTAGCTGTTATTATAGCGACTATTATTGTAGCAACTATTGGGGTGGTGACAGATAAATGAGTATCAATCTAACAATCTTGCTTGTAATACTTGGATGTACATTAGTAACAGTTATTCCACGAGTTATCCCGTTTTTAGTAGTTCGAAATGTTAATCTACCTGAACCTGTATTAAAATGGCTTTCTTTTGTACCAATTTGTATTCTTACAGCACTTGTTGTAGAGAGTTTTATTATTGAAACGAATCATTCGCTAAAAATTGACTGGACAGTCATTATAGTTATGATACCTACTCTTTTAGTTGCTGTACGGACGAAAAGTTTATCAGCTACAGTCATTACTGGTGTCGTCTTAATGGCTTTATTGCGATTATTTATTTAATAACGAATCGTAATTATAAAGATAATTATAGAAGTAATCATCAAAAAAAGGAGGGCTGTTACAAGCTAACGGGTTCTCTTTTGAGGTGCAAAATTTAATTCCACAATACATTTTTAGCGTGAATTCACACATGAATTCACGTTTTTTATTTCCTTGGTATTACTGCACTCTTTGATATTTTTCTTTAAATTCAATCAGGAATTCGCATACTATTTCTCGAATATGGAAATAATTATTGTACAGTGTGAATTTAACTGTGAATTATCATGTGATTTTCTTTGTGAATTTGGAAGGAGGAACAGATATGGAGTTTATTAAACCTAAGAAAACCCAAGGACGAAAAGTTAACTGGATAGTGTCTGAACACACCAGAGCAATCGTTAAATACTATGCTCAATACACTGAATATAGCGAGGATGAAGTTGTGGATACATTTTTAAAAAATTTACTCAAAGATGAAGATTTTATGGAGTGGATTCAGAAGAAGCGTTTTAACAAACGAATTACAGACCAGCTCTTAATCAATGTTGAGGAGGAAGAAGAACAACTTGTCTAAATTGAAAAGACTTGCTACCAAAGAAGATAATATTGTTGTTATTGAAAGTCCCATCACTAGCACCGAGTTGTCGGAGCGTGAAAAAGATTATCCTCTCCTTTTCCCCTCAGACTTTGCAAAAAAATATCGTGACCTACTGTTTCAACCCGTGAAATTTCACTTCAAAGGTCAACCCTTCCTCATTCAATTTAATCGTTGTACGAATCCCTTCTGCAAATGGTTTGGTGAAACCCAAAAGAGATTCGAGGATTTAAAATACAAGCCTAGCCGAAGAGAATCCACAACTTATCATCAAAAACGAAATGATATCTTGCCTGATTTAGCTGCTCAACTTTTAAACAGAACTCCTGTTAAACGCTCGTGTGAAATGTTAGGGATTGGTTCCAAGACCTATTACTCTAAATTAGAATGGCTCTACCGAAGATGTCTGAAATTTCTTGAACGGCACGAAGCAAAAGCATTCGCTGCGATGAATTTCGATAAAATGTGGGTTAATACGGATAAGATGATTTACAACCTGAACAATGTGCGAAAACGTGGTCAAGGTGGGCAAAGTTAACATTTTAAAGTAAGAGCATTTCTTTGTAATGAGAAATGCTTTTTATTTTTGTCAAAATTAAAAGGATATTTCAATAACAATAATAATATAATAAAAAACAATACGAATTTATTGTAAAACGATAAATCATAAGATAAAATCATGTTGTCATTAAATAAGTGAGGTGTTTTAAATGAATGTTAAACGAGGTTCAACCACTTTCTTAAAGGTAATTATTTTTCTGGCTGGAATTGCAGTGCTTGCTTTGTGTATCTGGTTGCCTGAGATAGCCGTTAGAGATGCAAGAGTACATCCAGATACGGCTTACTTCCTAATCCCCTTTTTAGTATGTGCATATGGATTCTGTATTACGTTTTCTGTTGCGTTGTATCAAGCATTTAAACTATTAACCTATATCGAAAAAAACAATGCTTTCTCTGAATTATCCCTTAAATCTTTGAAGATTATAAAGAAATGTGCTTTTACAGTCATTTTCCTCATTCTGTTAGGAATAGTAAGTTTAATGGTGCTTGCTAAAATCACAGGAGATGACGCAGCAGGTCCTATATCACTAAGTCTAATGGGTATTTTAGTGACAAGTACCGTTGCAACTTTTGTAAGTGTTCTTCAAAAACCAATTAAAAATTTCCTGGAAAAAAATGAAATAAAAATGTGAGGTGTTTATTTTGAGAGAAGTCACAACATTGTTTTTAAAAATAGCTGTTTTTATTATAGGACTACCGGTTCTTGCTTTATGTATATTTTTAGTGCCCCATATGGCGAATTTCGCAGCAAAATTGTATCCAAATATTGCCCCAATGAAATATCTCGTTTTCATCGTGATGTATGGAGCGGCTGTGCCTTTTTACTTTGCTCTCTATCAGGCTTTCAATCTTTTACGGTACATTGACGAGAACACAGCGTTCTCGGAATTATCTGTAAAGGCGTTAAAGAACATAAAGTGCTGTGCGATTACAATCAGTGGTTTGTATGTATTAGGTTTGCCACTCTTTCATTTTATAGCGAAGAAAGTTGACCCTCCTATTGCATTAATGGGACTCATCATCATTTTTGCTTCGTTGGTTATCGCCGTTTTTGCTGCTATCCTCCAACGGCTTCTACAAGAAGCGATTAACATAAAATCAGAAAATGATTTGACGGTCTGAGGTGGAGGATATGACAATTATTATTAATATTGATGTGATGTTAGCAAAACGAAAAATGAGCGTAACGGAGCTTTCGGAGAGGGTTGGAATTACTATGGCGAATCTTTCC
This sequence comes from Ectobacillus panaciterrae DSM 19096, assembly GCF_000430785.1. Classification (GTDB taxonomy): domain Bacteria; phylum Bacillota; class Bacilli; order Bacillales; family Bacillaceae_G; genus Ectobacillus; species Ectobacillus panaciterrae. Next base: position 76,180 of record NZ_AUMR01000015.1, on the reverse strand, counting down.
ATTCTGAAAAATGGGAAAGCAAAAGCGGTTCGTTTTTCAACATTAGAAGCGATATGTAAGACTTTGGATTGTCAGCCGGGTGATATTTTGGAGTACAAAAGTAACGAAGACACTTAATAAAAACAGACAACAACTTTCTTCAACCAACGGGATTAGATAGTGAAATTAAGATGAAGGGATAGCGATTAAGCTATCCCTTCTCTGCGTTTATTATTGTTATTTAATTAGAGAATTCCATTGAGAATTGCATTGATATTAGTGACAAAAAATGTGATGTGATTTGCAATGTTTGCACCTCAAAAGGGAACCCGTTAGTTACAAGCTGCCTCCTTTTTAAGGTTATAAAGAAAATACCTCTTCTTTTTTGCTTTTTCAGTTATAGACGTTCCTCCTTTTAAATACAATGTCGATTAAAAGAACGGGCAAATTTGTTATCTGCAGCATAAAATAAAGTACTGATAAAAAGGGAGGTGATGTAAAATAGAAAGTTGGATGCTTTATACGATGTGGGCTATATTGGGTCTCATGTTGCTTGATTTTCTTATTGGTCTTGTTCGATCGTTGGTGACTAAGTCTTTCTCTCTAAAAATGGTATTAGATTATTTGAAAGATGTTCTATACTATGTGTTTCCATTATTGGTTGTTGTGACCCTGATGCCGCTTGATCCTACAGGCTGGATACTCTTAATTTTTTACTACATTGGCGGTCTGGCTGTAATTTGGAATTATTTGATAGAGATCAAAAATAAATGGAGAGTGTAGGCTCTCTTTTTTATTGGCGTTTATCCCTCCGCTTGTAACAAATGTGATCCATCTTGACGTTGCCCTTACCTCTAACCCATCCCATCATGAAGCAAGTTTAATATCTATTCGCCATCCCATCCCTTTTACTTGTTCTTTCCTTCTAGCTCATTCCAGTTAATCAACTGGACCCTTTCAGCTCAATCCTTTACACTTCAAAAGTTTTCGATAAAACGTAGATTTGGTTAGTTTTCAGTTCTAAAATGAGAAACACTGAATAAAATTTGTGAAAAGATTATTTTGCAAGGTGTTTCCATGAAAAAAAGCCCGCAGTTATTATCTAATCTGGTTAGGCTAAAAATGGGATAAAAGCATTTATGATTTCAATGAATACCACGACTTTATACTTAGTGAAGATTACTCTTTAAATGAAGAGGAAAAGCCTTTTGATACTATAAAGAAGGTTTTTTCTGACTTAGGGGAGATCAATGAGATAGAGGAAATGATGCCGACTATACCTTACAGAACTGCCATCATCTAGAATTCGGCTTTGGATACGAGATACCCCTGGGGCTGTCTTTTCATAGAATAGTCAAAACCTGTAAAGGAAGTGAGGCCATGAGTATATATCAGTGGATCAAGTGGCGTAAATTCCTTCTTTGGTTGGCAGCCCTCGTCTTCATCGGCGTGATGTTGTGGGCAGGAGGACCGACAGCTTGGGAGATCGCGTTGGGTATTGTCAATGTTGTGCTGCAGCTGCTCTTCGCCGTAATGTTCATGATTATCCAGTTCGTTGCTCTCTTCTGGTTCCTGGCCCGGGGACGTACGTATTGGATTTTGCCCGGCGAAACCGGAGCCACCTGGGACGATTACCGAGGTAACCCCGAGATCGTTGAAAATGCCAAGCGAATCGTCATCCTGCTTAAGGGCGTCAAGGAGTTCAAGGAGATGGGGGGCGAGGCAATCCGGGGATTGTTGCTCTGTGGGCCCCCCGGCACCGGCAAGTCCTACCTAGCTCAGGTGATCGCCAATGAAGCACAGGTGCCCTTTGCTTATGCCTCTGCCCCAAGTTTTCAAAATATGTTCTTCGGCGTCGGCAACCTGAAGGTGATGTCCCTCTATAAGAAGGCCCGGAAGCTGGCAAAAATTTACGGCGCCTGTATCATCTTCATCGACGAAGTCGACGCCATCGGTATGAATCGGCAGGCTGGGGGCGGAGGAGCAGGGCTGTTCGGCATGGGCGGCGGCTCTGGCCTGCTCAACGAGCTGCTCTTGCAGATGGATCCGCCGAACATTGACAGCTCCTGGTTTGCCAAGCAGCTTCGCTCGCTCGGCCTGCGGCGCAAGAAGGCAGAGCGGCCGGCGGTGCTGACGGTCGCAGCAACCAACCTGCCCGACGTACTCGACCCCGCGCTGCTCCGGCCCGGCCGTTTCGACCGGAAGCTCTGGGTCGATGCCCCCGACTATGACGGCCGAGTGGATGTCTTCCATTACTACCTCCAGAAGGTGAAGCGGGACTCTACTCTGACTCCAGAGCGTGCGGCACTCGACACGGTTGGCTACAGCCCTGCACAGATCAAGCATATCGTTAACGAGTCGGTTGTGATCGCTCACCAGCGGGGCGCTCCGGTTTCCGGTTACGAGGACTTCCGGGCTGCCATGGAGACCTATGAGTGGGGCCTCAAACAGCCGCTTCGCTCCATGAGCGAGGACGAGAAGCGGAACGTCGCCTACCATGAGGCCGGCCATGCAGTGGCCCAGTACCTGTTGAAGCCACACGAACGGGTTTGGAAGGTGACAATCATCCGCAGGGGCGACGCGCTCGGTCTTGCTGCCACTAAGCCGACGCATGAGCGGTATAACCGAAGCGACAGTGAGATCTTGGCGGAGATCCAAGTCTGTCTCGCAGCCCGGGCGGTGGAAGAGGAGTTCCTGGAGAAGAAATTAAACGGGGTCACTTCTGACCTGAAGCAGGCTACAGAGATGGCCGGTGCTTACCTTGGTATGGTCGGTATGGGAGATGAGCTGTTTAGTTGGCTTGCGTTAGGCTCTCGGCCCGATGCACTCAAGGCGCTCCGGCCAAAGATCAACGAGCTGTTAAAGGATCAGATGATCAAAGTAAAGGAGCTAGTACGGGAACACGCCGAATTCGTCCACGCCATTGCGGAGGAATTGCTGAAGCGGGGCGATCTAACCGGCGAGGAGATTGAACAGATCTATAAGCAGCTGTATGGCCATAACCGACCAGAGTTGCCTGCGTAATCGTTTATCGATTCGTTTGCCCTGGCGGCTCCTGTGATGCAGCCGCCTATGATAGGAAGGTGCTGAATAAACTGCGGGATCCGCCTGGTGCAGGTGTCCACATCAATAATGCATTGGATTATCATGATAGTGTGACAAACTGTTGATAACTGTATAATATGAAAGACCTTCAAATTTCATGAAGGTCTTTTCGTATGCTTAATTGCACTAACGCCAGCCATTAGTGCAATAAGGCAAAATATTTTCATTTCTAACCATTAATTTAAATAGGCTCTAATATTCATCAGCAAATTTTTCTTGAGTTTCTATATAAAAATTGAAAACATATCTTAACCGAGCAAAAAGAAAAAGATCTAGTACATGTGACTAGATCCTCTTTTTAACATCTTCTCTAATTGATTCAATAATATTATCTGACAAATTTGCTGGAATAGATGTATCATCCTCAAAAACCCAGATATTAATTAATTCAAGGTCTGCTTTTTTAAAAGTAATATTATAATCTTTATTATTGTAAGTAAAATCAGCTGTCACCGATTCTTCGCCATAAAACTCATTATCAATAATCATATTATTTATTTCATATGGCTTCACGATGTAATCTCCTTTTATCATTCATTTACTCTGTATATAGAATTAACTTTATATTGTTGTTTATACACTTTTTTCAACCAACTTGCCCAGATTCTCAAATAGCAAAGGCAGCATCACCTTTAAAGTAACGCACCTGTCCGTATTATAAGGTTAGCCAGATTTTTCTGGTTGATCTTTTTTATTTAGTCTAGTTAAAGAATAACGATTATAAAGGTTAATCAAACAGAAATATCAGATTGAAAAAGTATATGGGAATGCTAAATGAATATCAGAAGCTAGTACGGTTAAACTATTGGATACGGCCACAAACTTTAACGTTGGAGGGGATAGCGAAATCTTCATATAAGTAGGCGACAGGCGTCTTATGGGTGGGAAGCTATATCTAAAGTGTTAGATTGGAGAAAAAAAGGTGGTGTTTTTATGTCAGATTTTTTAGAACCAATCAAGTATGAAACAGGTACATCTATTCAGACTTTCAACATTATTGAAACGAGTGTTAATGATGATGGGTATGAAGTTCTTTTGAATATTGATTTAGATAGCGGTTACGAATTAGAAGACGTAAAGCTGAAAATTACTTTTGAGGAATTAGCAGCATACGAAACAAATGATATTCAAGAAGGGGTAAAATATGCTTTAGGATTCTTTGATAAATAATTGCACTATGTTTGTACTTTTAACACCATTTTTACTGGTAGTTCTATAAGAAAAAGCTGCCTTGATGGCAGCTCAATCTTCCATAGTTTGGTTAGATTACAAGTGAATAGGTTTAAAACAAACAGTAGGAGGAAGTTGACGTGAAAAAAGAAGAAAAGATCACGCCGAGAGACCAAATGGAAAATCATAGAACCGAGAAATTTACGCAAAGCCAACTGGAAGAAACATCAAAAGAAAAAGACAATATAAAAGATTATAACAGGGCATGGGAAGATGACCGTCTTTAAATGAGATTCGACGAAACTAAAGAACGAATTAATTTAGTAAATATGCTTCGAAAAGGATCGGCCTTGTCCAATGCGGATATGAAGATAGCGACACGCGCTTCTAGCCATCTGGAAGATCGGGTACTGTATACGCAAATTAAGCGTGACGTAGAAAGCCGCCGAAACGTTCAGTAATAACGAAGAATAGACGAAAGAGCCTGCGCTGTAACTAGCGATAGGCTTCCTTTTTTAGTCACCATGTTATGAGCGGAGCTATCAACACATCATATATGAAGAAAATGAAGAATATTAAAATTACAAACGCAATGCCATACGTTTATAAAGCAAAGAAGCGCCCAAAGACGGACGCTCATTTTTAGTTCACATAACCAGTGTTATCGGTAGTTAGTTTACTCTTTACGACGTGTAACAATAACAGCATTTACAAGCCTATTTGTAATACTACAAGCCAGCTCCATAGTTACTTAATCATGGTGGTTATTATGGGAGATACGGATACTGCTGCAAACTATGAATCAACTTCCGATGAATTATGTAAATAAAAAGACCACCCGAAATGGTGGCTTGTTATCTTACGATTCTTAGCATACAGAATGAGCATCTTGTTAGCGGAGAACCTATATAGAAAAGAACATCTACAATGGCCTAGAATGACCAGAAACTACGACCAGAAACCGGAACGTCTAAAAAAGCTAGTTCTTCTAGAGCGTCTACTTCTCCTATTTCTTCTTTCGTTCCTGTCTCTAATAATTCCATTATTTATTATAATGGTCTTATTAGTTTCCTTGTTTTTCCAACTTCTTTGACTTTTCGAGATTTTCCAGTTTCTACAACTTCTATGACTTTTGAAGCTTCTGCAACTTCTGTGGCTTCTATGACTTTTGAAGCTTCTGCAACTTCTGTGGCTTCTATGACTTTTGAAGCTTCTGCAACTTCTGTGACTTCTATGGCTTCTCCAACTTCCTGACATATTATACACACCCCCTTAAATCACTTTATATTTTATGTTTTTCTTTTGTAGCTGCTTGCACAAATGCACATTCTATATAAATTAGATTAAAATTTTATATTTTTACTGGGTAATTATTGTATACCGCATTCATGTGAAGTCAACATAACCTGTCATGATCGGAAGTTGTTGCTTCGTAGATTTGCTGATGTATCCAACCTTTCGTACAGCATGTAATGCTATCGAATATTCACGTTTTCATACATCCGTATCATATCGACGATTTCACGTACCATACTTCTTGAGTATTAAACATCAACGATAAGGATTTATAGTTTAAAATGACATTATTTTATGATAAATTAAAAAAATAACACGAAAGGGTGAGAATATTGTCGCAATTTGAAAATGTTGGTATTATAAAAAAAGCTAATGTTTATTTTGATGGAAAAGTAACTAGTAGAACGGTGTTATTTCAAGATGGTACAAAAAAGACCTTGGGAATTATGCTTCCAGGTGAATATGAATTTTCTACCTCTGAGAAGGAAGAAATGGAAATACTGGGTGGTAAATTGGAATATAAACTAAATGGTCAAGATTGGGAGCTTATAGAGGAAAGAGGAGTTTTTTACGTACCAGCCAATGAGACCTTTTTCTTAAAGGTTCATACTGTTGCTGACTATTGTTGTTCCTATCTGAACAAATAAGTAAGGAATGATTCTTAACTTAGATTTAATAGTGTAAAAGCTATGCTAAGAGCTGAGAAACTTCTTCTTGGTGGTATAAGTTATCAAATGAGGTTAATAAAGTTATAGTTTTAGAGAGCAGTCTTGTAACTGCTCTCTTTCTATTTGCAACTTTCTGGCTGCGAGAAGAGTGGGTAGCATGTTAACTCATGCAGCAGGGGCCTTGTCTTTTAAGTATTTACTTACATCGCCTTGATAGGCATATATCGATATCTTTGAAGCTTCGGCAATCATACGTTTATGAATCATAGTGAAAGGAGCTGCTGAGCGACAATATAGCCTGATCCCCCATTGATCCCGTGTCCGGGCCAGGTTGCCGCACCTAACATATAGAGGTTCGGTATTGCTGTTTGATGACTCGGCTGCCCTGGTAGCGGGCGAAACAGGTAGCTTTGTGACAAGTCATGAGCACCGCCATACGGATCGCCGGGACCTGCATTGGGATTATATTGCGCAATAGTATTGGGAGTGACGACAGCATGCCCGATAATTGCGCTCGGAATGTTAGGAATATGCTTGCTCACAATCGCCAGTACACGTTCAGTGAAGCGCTCAGTGAGGTCCGGAGTCCAAGTGCCGTCACCGATATCAATCTGACCTGCGGCATCGCCGCGAGGACGGCACGGCACTTCAAGTACTTGAATTCGCATGATTGCTTTACCTGCAGGCGCACGAGTGGGATCAAGATTGGTCGAGCAGTCCACTGTAAAGGTTGGCTTAGCTGGCAGCAAATCTGCTATTCCCTGTGCAATCGCCAGTGTACAGCCATTGAGTCCGTCTGTCAGATGCGGCTGGCCAACTTGGGCGAAACGTGCATCGGACCAACGCGGCGGTTCGCTAAGCGCAAGGTGAATTTGAACACAACCGCGACCGTAGCGATACTGCTTTGCTTGCATGCGCAAAGGAGGACTAACATCCGTTTCTGCCAACAACGAGAGATAGAGTTGGTCTGGAGTGGTGGAAGCAACCACGGCATGCTCAGCGCGGAATTCTTCACCGTCTGCTGTTCGCACCCCAACAGCACGCTTATTTTTAACGATAATGCGTTGGACATGTGTCTGCGTGCGGATGACTCCCCCCTGATCTTGCACTAATTGTTTTAGTGCTTTTGCCAGCATTTCGCTGCCGCCTTTGGGTATCGGCATGCCGCCGCCCATTAGTGCCATCATGGTGAGCGGGACCCAAATCCCGCTTCCCGCTTCGTCAGGCGTGCGTCCAAGATGGGTGACCCATGGGGCTAGCATTGCTTGTAACACCGGAGACTGAAAGGAGCTTACAACATTTCGAGCTGTTGAAAACAGTGAAGCAGCAAATGCTGAATATCCCGGGTCTTCCTTCTCGTGAAGCAATCTTGTAAGGATAGAGGCTGCTTGGGGACGGGAAAGGTCTAGATTGAATAGTGTGAAGACATCGTTAACGTAAGGATTGAGGCTTTCAAACATATGGGTTAATACTGCACCGTCACCGGGAGATAATTTCTCAGCCTCTGCAACGAGATCTTCGAAAGAGCGAGCCAGCACTGCTGTTTGCCCATCCTCCATGGAAACACCGGTTGGCAAATCAGTATTGACATAGCATAATCCACGTGCTTCCAAGGCATCCCCAAGGTCTGCATAAGCCGGTCCCGTCAAGAAGAGCGGATGAGCTGCAGCATATACATCGTGCTTGAATCCCGGTAAGGTCAATTCCTCGGTCTGTAAGAATCCACCGGGACGATCGTTTTTCTCCAACACTAACACACTGCGGCCAGCGCGGGTCAAGTAAGCAGCAGTAATTAAGGCGTTGTGCCCACTTCCAACAATAATGACATCGTAAGTTTTCATTATAATATCACTCCTTGTAGATGCTATATGAATTGTCTCAGTAAGCGACAGAAATATATAAAATCGGTCGATACCCACTCGAGCACCCTTCCAAATCTTTAGATTCTCGAGAATGATTTTCCTGTCGGCATATGTAATGCGAGGGTTTAAAAAATCATTACATTAAAATTAAAGGAAACACGAGGTAAAGCACGATACAGTATAGAGTAATACTACAAAGATTTAAGGAACGGAAACTGTCAGCTTAGAAAGGTAAACGTTACATCATTTGTCTGTCACTTCGCTATACACAAGATATGTGCCTATTCAATACTTTAGTACAAGGCAAATGTTTTTTGTTTGGCTCCGCTGAAAATTCGTAAATTCATATAGCTTATGTAAGTACTGAATGTAGCGAGGAGCTTGTTGTGAAAACAAAGGAATTACTTTAGAACAAAAAGTGAAAGAGAATGATAGAGTAACAGATAATACAGGATATTGGAATTGGCAGGGAGCTAATCCAGAAGATTGGATTCATGCAGCAGTGTCTGCAGCGAAGCAAGATTCTCCTGGGATTGTAAATGATATGATGAAAGATTGGTTCTTAAAAGCAGCTGTATCGCAAGTGTATAAGGATAAATGGCGTGAAGCGGTTATGCCAACGAATAGAAGAAAATGTACGAAGATTCAAATATAGGATAAATTTATGAAATAAGATGAAGATACACTTATGAGAAGAGCGCATAAGAAACGTATGGTATAATATGGATATAGGTTCGAACTATAATAAGAATGTGTACGTAAGAAAGGGGCTATGATCATGATGTACTTGTTAGCGATTTTACTGCCGCCTGTTGCTGTGCTATTTTGCGGCAAACCGGTGCAAGCATTATTGAATCTGATTTTAACGCTGATTTTCTGGTTCCCCGGTGCCGTTCATGCTGTTTTGGTAGTACGCGATCACAAGGCAGATAAGCGGATGGAGAAGCAGACGAGAGAAATTATAAAAGCAAAGAAAAGATAAGCTCACTTTTGAAGCAGAAAAATATATAAAGTATGGATTTAAGCTATGGAAAAGTTATCAATCCCAACCGGATATGGAATTGATGAGAATGCTTGTGCTGTTTTCGAAAATGAAATTTATTTTTCAAGTATAGGAAAATCAGTTCATATACTATAAATGAAAGGCATTGGGCGTCCAATGCCTTTTGCCCTGTTCATTACTTTGTAAAGATCAAATCATAAATTAAAAGCGAACACCAATTTTTATAGTTTTCTTTTTATGTAATGGCGGCTTGAAAACCCTAGTCCATTTAACAGAATAGGGGTTTCAAGCAGGTTATTGTATTGTTTGTTTCCCATCCTCACCATTTATCGAATAGCTTACGGTGATAGCAGCACTCAATGAATGAGAAACAGAGCAATATTTATCTTTGGACAGCATGATTGCCCGGATGACCTTGTCTTCAGGCAATTCTCCTTCCAATGCGTAATGAATATGAACCTTTGTGAAGCGCTTCGGATGGTCTTCTGCACGTGTTCCTTCTACTTCCATATGAAAGGAGACGGGATTCAGCCGCATTTTCTGCAGGATCGAAATAATATCGATCCCGGTGCAGCCCGCAACCGCATGCAAAAGAAGTTCTGTCGGTCTCGCCCCGCTGTTTTGTCCTCCCGCTTCTTCAGCCGCATCCATTTTGAGTTCATGTCCTGATGGAGTGAAACTTGAAAACGCCATTTGTCCTGTCCACGTTACGTTTGTTTTCATGTGTTTTCATCCTTTCAACGTGTTATATTCCGACTATACTAGTATGTGCCAATTTAACATAATTCCGAAAGAATTCTCCTTCCACAAGGAGCCATAGCGAGTAGTGAGGGGATGAATTCCAGTTTGGAACAGCCAATTGCAAATTTGCCAAACTAAGCATCACAACGACTGTTTGAAATTCGCCGGCGCTGCAGCTGCCAATACGATGAAAAGAACGATTACATATAGGGTTAATCTTTTTTTGAGAATATTTTAGTTCTTCTAAAAATAGATATACATGCTGGTATTATATCTTATATAATTTGATAGGAAGTACACGTATAACATTAAACATTTATCAGGTTCAATAAATATATTGCAAAAGGTGGCAGTCACAATGCATTTCGATACTCCTTATATTGAATTCGGCCGCGAACAATGGGCGGGGCTGCGAGATCATACCCCTCTCACTTTAACAGAACAAGAGCTGGAGAAGCTGAAGGGCTTGAACGAACAGGTGTCCCTGCAGGAAGTGGAGGACATTTATCTTCCTTTGACGAGTTTAATCAACCTGTATGTGAAAGCATCTCAACAGCTGCACGAGATGGCCTCGTCGTTCTTGGGAAATGATACGAAGAAGGTGCCTTATATCATCGGAATTGCAGGGAGCGTGGCGGTAGGGAAAAGCACGACAGCCCGGCTTCTGCAGACACTGCTGTCTCGTTTTGAAAACCATCAGAAAGTGGATCTCATTACAACCGATGGATTTTTATATCCAAATCGTATCTTAGAGCAAAAAGGAATTATGAATAAAAAGGGCTTTCCGGAAAGCTATGATATGAAGAAATTGATTCAATTCATCTCAGATGTGAAGGCTGGAAGAAACAAAGTGACAGCACCAGTGTACTCCCATCTTGCGTATGATATACTTCCCGATGAAGCTGTGGAAATAAGCAATCCCGATATCCTTATCGTAGAAGGCATCAACGTTCTGCAGGTGAGCAAAGCGCATCAGGTGTTCGTCAGCGACTTTTTCGATTTTTCTTTATATGTGGATGCGCGCGAAGAAGATATTGAGAGATGGTACATAGAACGATTTTTAATGCTCCAGCAGACGGCGTTTCAAAATCCGAAATCCTATTTCCACCGTTTTACCGATTTGTCTAGAGAAAACGCAGTCACGATGGCAATGCAAATTTGGAAGGATATCAACGCCAAAAATCTGCACGAGAACATTTTGCCCACAAAAGGGCGCGCGCAGTCGATTTTGTATAAAGGCACAGATCATAAGACGGAGAGGATTTGTCTGCGGAAGCTTTGAGGCTGATTGATTCATTTTATTTTGCGTACGCTTACAATGGAAACTTATATACTTCATTGAGCAAAAACATCATGACTGTTAGGAAGAATATCTGTGTTTACGATTAAGGAAATACAGGCACCGCATCTGGCGTTAGGCATACACTAACCAAGGAATTGCTGGAAACGAGGAGAGAGCGGCCGTTTCTGATTCGATTTGACAGAGTTCGGCAAAGACAAGAACTGTTTGACAGTGTATATGTATATTAAAGCATAATTAGAAAGCCTTCCTGCGATACAGAAAGGCTTCTTCCATAGTTTGTAGGTTTTAGCAGTAGCCGTAACCACCGTAACCGCCGTAACCGCCGCAGCCCCAGCTGCAACCGATAATAATTAAAAGAATGAACAATACTACTACAAGAGCGAAACCGCTGTGGAATCCGCTTACGTGATCATGATGACTCATTCTGTATGCCTCCTTCATAATATTGGGGTAAAAGCTGATGGGAATAAAATTAACTGTACAATTTACCATATGCTTTTTGATGTAAAATGCAGGTAGTCCCATAAAAAAGGGGCTTGGCCGAGAAAATGCTCAAATTAAACACGAAGTGGAGAGGATGACATATCAAACAAACGTTATTATGGACAGCGGAAAAGAATATTTGCTGGAAATTAACGCAGAAGAATTTTTGAATATAGACGATTTCAGATGAGGAAATGGAAAGTTATCGTTATTACTGTGCTTGTAACAGTCTTTTTCATGATTGCGCTGTCCATTGTTTCACCGCATAACATTCTTCATAGAATGAGTGCTGAAAGTATTTTAAATGATTCTAGTTTAAAAGGGGGATTTACGAATAAAAAAGTTGAAAGTGTTACATATAAAGGCGATAATACTTATATTGTAAAAACAAACAAGAAAGAGTTTGTTGTTCAAGAATACTATACTGTTATGAACTGCAAGTGGAAGGTATATGAGCTAAAAAGGAAACGAATTAGGTGCTTTAGGGGGGATTGTATGAATTACAAGGTTCGCAGAATGCAAGCAGCGGATATTCCGGATGTGCAGCACATTGCAAAAATGTCTTGGTACGATACTTATGAGGGCATGATCCCGCGTGAGGTTCAAGATCATTTTCTTGATTATGCCTACTCAGATGAGATGATGCATCGCCGCGTTGCGCATACATTGATGTTTGTGGCAGAAGCAGACGGGAAAATTGTCGGGTTCGCTAATTTCCCGCATGTAAACGAAGAGAAGGAAATGGAGTTGAGTGCAATCTATTTGCTTCCTGCTTATCAAGAGCAAGGAATTGGAACGGCTTTACTAGAAGCGGGACTGCAGGCTGTGCAAAATGCTCAAAAAGTATATGTGAATGTAGAATCAGAGAATCAAAAAGGCAAAAGGTTTTATGAAGCTAGAGGATTTGTGCAAATGCATGAGTTTGACGATGATTTTCATGGTTACATATTAAAGACGACACGAATGGTGCTTGTAGTTACATAAGGAAAAAGACTCGCTGCGGCGAGTCTTTTTCTATGTAAAGCGTGTTATCGGATGATCTCTTCAATTTTTAACTCTTTAAACAAAATGGGGGATGTTTTCAATGAAACTTGTTGAATAAAAAATAGCCCATCTTTTCTTTTTTTGCTTAACAACGTAACAATGTTATGTTACACTGATTTCAAGAAAGGAGTGTCACGCATGGAAAAGGATCTCATTTCAAAAAAAGACCTTCTAGAGCTAACTGGCATTTCATACGGACAGTTGTACCGCTGGAAGCGGAAAAATCTTATTCCGGAAGAGTGGTTTATCCGAAAGTCCGCGTTTACCGGACAGGAGACGTTTTTCCCGAAGTATGAGGTGTTGGCACGAATCAATAAGATTCAAAACATGAAGGATGATTTATCATTGGATGAAATAGCAGGCATGTTTTCTTCTTCACCAATTGATGTTGCTTTGTCCAAAGACGAAATTGTAAAACGTAACATTGTTTCGAATGTGGTGTTGGAAATAGGAGATCAAGTATACGGAGCGAAAGAGAGCTTGCCATTTGAACTGCTTTTTCCTCTGTACGTCGCAGATAAGCTGCTCCATTCAGGTGAAATCAGCATAGAAGAAGGAAGAACGATTCTACAGGTCGTTTCGGAGCATTACCCCAAGCTCCAAGAAAAGCCGTTTGAATTCGTTGTGCTGCGAAAGTTGGGCATATCAGTTTGCTTGCTTGTCGTGAATGGAAGTGACATGGCTGCAGAAAAGGGATGCAAAGTTGTGGCGCGCCTGCACATGGGAAGCTGCATGGAAGAATTGAAAGTAAAAGTGACGGAGGGATAAGGATGGAGAAAGGCAGAAACTTAATCATCGCGGGATCTGGAAGTGCCGGGGGCGGCGAATTTGATGCAGTGAAGATTAGCGGAAAAGGGCAGGTTCACGGAGATGTCGCATGTGATGTGTTCAAAACGAACGGTGCGAGCGACATCTTTGGAAATGTGCAGGCTAAAACGATGACAGTAAACGGAGCTTCTAAATTGGAAGGGAATTTAGAAGTGGGAGAATGGAAGATACAAGGCTCGGCTGATGTAAAAGGAAAAGTAAGCGGAGAAGTCATCAAGGTGGAAGGGTTCGTTAAAATTGAAGGGGATTGTGAAGCGGAAAATTTCACAGGAAAATGCCACTTCACAATCGGCGGTATGCTGAATGCGGGCTTTATTGACATTGATTTGTACGGCGCATGCTCTGTTAAAGAAATTGGCGGAGAGACGATCCGCATTCAAAAGGAAATGTCCTTTATCCGCTTGAAGGAAATGATTAAATCGATGTTTAATTACAGTGATAAGTTAACTGTGGATACAGTCGAAGGCGACGATATTTACTTGGAGTATACAAAGGCAAAGGTCGTGCGCGGCAATCGTGTGAAGCTTGGAACAGGATGCGAAGTAGAGCTTGTTGAGTATAAGGAGTCGTTTGAACAGGATAAGGATGCAAAGGTGAAGCAGTCCGAAAAGGTCGGTTCTTAAGTAAAAGCACCTGTACTTGCAATACAGGTGCTTTCGTATTTATAGTTCTTTTGCAGCAGATATGGTATAGCTAACGCTCTTCTTCCCAATTTGCAGTACAATTCCTGTCGCCAGCAGGCAAAATGCTCCGGCAAGCAAAAATGTATAATGGTAGCTGTTCAGGACAGTGCGCATCCAGCCGGAGAATATCGTTCCGATTAAATCGAAAATACCGATAGTCGCAAGCATGTTTGCCGCCGTTATTTCTGCGATGCCGTGCTCGACACAAAGCGGAATGAAGTGGGTGCCGATGAGCCCGTATTCTCCTTTATAAGTTGGTTTCAAAGAATTCTATGTTTCTTGGCGTCACTCTGTTAAGTGACAATAATTATTTTTTCCAACTAACATATTAATGTAGGTTTATAATGAAGAAAGAAAGTTCAAAGCTATTTATTGAATAGCTTGCTAAGAAGTTTTGTAATACAAAGATGATGTTGATCATAATGACTCAATTAAAGGAGTTAAATGGAGAGGAAAATGAAAAAAATATTAATGAAGTATATGACTAGATTTACAACACTAAACGAAGAAGAACAACAGGCAATCGTTGAAGATGTACAAATTGAAGAATATAAAAAAGGAACAATACTCCTTAGACAAGGAGATGTTCCTACTAAATGTTATTTTGTATTGAAGGGATGTGTTAGACAGTATTCTATAGATGAAACGGGAAAAGAGGTCACATCCAATTTCTACACAGAAGAACAAGCCATTTCGAATTTCAATCATCATAGACAGGATAAGTCATCCGCGTACTCTTTAACTTGTCTAGAAGACTGTATATTGGTCGTTGGTGACCTTGACTCCGAAAAGGACATGTATAACAAATATTCACAATTGGAAACAATGACACGCAAGATGATCGAGCACAACTTTGGTGAGGTACAAGATGAATTGGCTTCATTTATTGCATCTACACCAGAAGAACGCTACAAAGCGCTAATACGAAAACGACCTCATTTAGTCGATCGTGTACCCCAACATCAATTGGCGAGTTATCTTGGTATTACCCCAGAATCATTAAGTAGAATCAAGAAGAGAATCAATAAAGATAAATTTTAGGAAGTTGTTATACATCTTTAGGGACTTTTCCTCCTCTGAATAGCAGCCATATACCAAAGCCCAATTCTCCTACAATCATTGGTACATTAAATACAATTTTAAGAATTGAAATTACCGCATTATATTGTGAAAGAATCGTGTTAAATAAGTTAATGACAATATAGCCTATTGAAGCAAGCAACAATAAGACGCTAATGACTTTAGGTATTCTGTCTGATTTGAAAACCAAATAGCCTACAATCATGAGATGCCCGCCAAAAATGATCAATCCTATAGACCAAATAGATTCAAATGCTTCAAGAAACAACATCATATGTGCCTGAAGTTGATCGGTTTTAAATAATGATAAATAGTCTGTACTTTTCGAGAGAAGCAATACAAAGATCAAATTCAGTATGGCAATTCCCAATATAGTCGCATAAGTAAGACGGAACCATGCCCCGAGCAATGAAAGGCTTTTATTAATTGGCTTCAGAAAGATGTAGAAAGCCCAGGCGACCACAATGTCAGTGATTAGGATGATGACCCAGCCAAAGATTTCAGCTTTGAAAAGCATATTTGATGACTTAATGTTATTAAAAGTGGCGCTGGCATCCCCTTGCACCACAAGACTTCCATGGGCAAAGCCATAGGAAAAAAATGCAGCAAGTGCCATGATGATAAGTGATGTGCCAGCAACCAGAGCAGATTTTCGTTGATACGATTGTTCTTTTACTGAGGTAGCCATAATATACCCTCCTATATTACAATGTTGGTTTCATTTTAATAGGAAGATTATGACTGGTCATTGACTTAAATCAAGAGTCCAAATTATTTTGATATTTTACAATTATATACAATAGTTGGTGCGGTGAACCGTATTATAAATGAATAAGGTTTGTTCTATTTTCAGATGATGTTATATGTGTTTAGAGCATTAAGATTAAACAACTTTATTATATGTGAACACAATCTGCGTCAAAAGAAACAAAATGGGAGAAGATTTCTCCCATCCTTTAAAATATTTTGGATTGCTCTATATGTATCTACTTTTTGTGAAATATGAATGCATAAGAAAAAAGCGGTCCCGTGACCGTTTGGTGTCTAGCTCCACCGGCAAGGAGCAGAATCTTAGGTTCTGCTCCTGAGCGAGACGGTTCCGTTTAGGCATGCTGTAGCACTTGGACGTTTGGAGAAGCATTTGAGCCGAAGCGGCGCACAAGCTCCTCCATTACTTTTTGTATGGCGTACGATTCTGAAGAAGCTGACACGATAACAGTTTCCTTAACATATCGATTTCCTTGCCAAAACGCATATTCGACCGAGTACTGAAACAGCATACACCCCACCCTTTCCTCGTATGAAATGCTATTTTTTGGAATATATTCTACGTATCTTAGTCCATCTCCTGTTGGAATATTTACATAATCATTGCCAGAAACGCTGAATTCACTTTCTTGCGTCCTGTGTCAGGGGGGACGATTCACTGTGAGGTGACCATCACTCATTACGAACCGCTAGCAGACAGAATACTTGCAGCTTCAAAGATAGAATGCTTTAATCGGCATGAAAAGAAAGTTTTGGAAGGCTTGTTTCAAGGGATTATCAGATAATGAATATGCATTATGGCAAGGAGTAAGATGGCGCAATTGGCCATCTTCTTTTATTCGGATAAGCTGGGTGATACTTGGAAATGATGCATATCATTTCTGCAGAACTATATAGTCAACTGCCCTTACTACGCTATATGCCGGCACAAGTTTTGCTTTTAGTTGGCATGTTTCTCCCCCAAAGTTGTACAATACTAGTAGACACAAAACCTTTACATATGTTTTCGTTCAGCTTTAAGGGAAAAGTTTGCTACAATGGGGGTTGGAGAGGAGAGAGAGTATGCAGGATATCAATATATTTCTGGCATTCGGGGCAGGATTTTTATCGTTCATTTCCCCGTGCTGCTTACCGTTATATCCGGCGTTTTTATCGTACATTACCGGAATGTCCGTTTCTGAATTGAAGGAGGAGCAGGGAATGCTGCAAAAGCGCAGTATGCTGCACACGGCCTTTTTCTTAATCGGTTTTTCTATCGTGTTTATCGCGATTGGGTTCGGTACGACGTTTATCGGAGAATTTTTTAACGATTATCAAGATTTGATTCGTCAATTGGGTGCCATTTTTATTGTTGTATTCGGACTTATCATCGTTGGGTTATTGAAGCCGGCCTTTTTAATGAGAGATCGCAAGTTTACGTTTAAAAGCAGACCGTCCGGTTATTTCGGCTCTGTTATTATCGGCATTGCATTTGCAGCCGGCTGGACGCCTTGTACAGGGCCTATTTTAGCTGGTGTAATCGCGCTTGGAGCGACGAATCCGGAATCTGCGATGATGTATATGGTTGCGTATATATTAGGCTTTGCGATTCCGTTCTTTGTGATGTCGCTTTTCATTTCCAAGCTTTCCTGGATCAAGAAAAACAGTGTCAAGTTTGTGCAGGCAGGCGGCTATATCATGATTCTGATGGGAATTTTGCTGTATTTTGACGGTATGACGAAAATTACGATTTACGTGACGGAACTATTTGGAGGATTCACCGGCTTTTAATTTTTAAGTTTCTATTTTAGAAATGTTGGAAATACTGATGACAAAGGCATATAATAAAGGTACATTGTTTACTTTTAAGACAAAAGGAATGATAGAAATGAATTTCGTACTTTTATCTAGTATCGTTGCTGTTTTTATGATGATTGGTGTTACTTTCGTCCGATTGAAAGCATCAGCAAAGCCTGCATCTTTGAAGAAAATCATTCTTCCGCCGGTTTTTATGAGCACAGGAGCGCTCATGTATATCGTGCCGGAGTTTCGCTTAACGCCGCAGGAAATGGCTGAAGCGATAACGGTCGGTTTAGTTTTCTCTGTTTTACTGATTAAAACGTCTAAATTTGAGATTCGCGGTCAAGAAATATACTTGAAGCGCTCTAAGGCGTTTATTTTCATCTTAGTGGGATTGCTTGCAGTGCGGATCGGTTTAAAAGCGTATTTAAGCCAATCGATTTCGTATGGTGAACTGAGCGGTATGTTTTTCTTGCTCGCCTTTTCCATGATCGTTTCTTGGCGCATCGCCATGTATCGCTCCTACAAGAAGCTGGAGCTTGAGCTCAAAAAACAAGATGACTACTATGATAAAAACGTGAAGCTAACATAAAAAACCTCGGATATCCGAGGTTTTTTTACTTTAATAATGCATGATGAGCAGCATAATCGATTTTCTTTTTATCGAGCGTTTTCATTAAAAATTTATGATCGCGCTTTGGGGTCGCTACTATATAGCCTTTAATGATTAAATCCTGCGTAATAAAAGGCGCTTTCTCCTGCAGGGCAAGCTCACCGATTTTGCCTGCGATTTTGGAGCGGGCTACATCGCGGAACAACTCCGGAACCGGACTGACCAATTCTTCAAGCAATGCTTTTTGTTCTTCGCCCCATAAGTGCCGTGTTTCATCAATATAATGCGCTTCCCAATCGAGAATGGACATGCCGTCCTCTTTTGGCAGACGCTTTAAAAACTTTCGGAACATAAAATAGCCGCCAATGGACATCAACCCAAGCAAAATGACTGTCCATACGACAATAAACCAGCTGAACCATCCGCTAAGCATTGCATATCCCCCTTTAGATTACTAAATTTATTATAAGACGCAGGGAGAAGGCAGCGCAATACATTATACGAAATAGAGCTCATCAACCACTAATGACTGCTCCTGATCCTGGCGGTATTCAAGAATGAGCGTGCCCACTTTCCGGTCTTTCTCCTCTGTCGTGTATACAGAATATGAAGCGAAGCGTTCTTCTGATAAACCTTGAATAATCGTCGGAAGGCAAATGTAATCGTGATTATGTAAAAACAGAAGCAGCTCGCTTTGCTCGAAACGGCCGCGGTCGATTACAGTCCGTCCCACATATTTGTGCTGCAGCTGTTTCATTGTTTCGTTCCACGATAATGCTTTTTCATTCAGCAGCATTGTTATCCCCCCTCTAGTACTACTCATACGTATGAAAAATATAAAAAAAGAACATACGTTCCTGATTATAACTGTTTTTCAGGAAAAAGGAAGCATAAAAAATCCCCGTACAAATAATAGTCCAGCATGTCCGGCTTCCTAAATCAACAAAATTCATTATAAGGCCTCGCAAAGTAAGGAAACAAGTGCTTTGCTCATAGATATATAATTGTTTATATTCAAAATTTGGAATTGAAGAGTGCATTCGTATTGTCTTTTAAAAAATGCGAGAATTTGTTAAGGTAGAAGAAGGAAGATCATGGAATTTGAAAAAGGAGAAATGATGAAGCTGATTACGGTACAAAAAGTATCTGAAAATCATATATATATATACAAATGAATAAAAAAACCGTCTTTTTATAGTGGGGAGAGATCGTCCGGCGACGTGCAAAAGCAATCAAACCTTTGTAGTGGTTCATGCAAGAATAAATCAGAGAGAAGAAGCATACCATACTCCTTCTGGTTGCACATAGCACATGGGCATGTCGAACTTATCATTCACTCATATATAGAAGGAATCATTCATGTTTGTGTAAGCGGCAGGCGTGATACATATGAAGAATTGCATACAAAGGGATATATTAAGAGAGTCATAGAAGAAACGTATAGGAGGAAAAAGATCCATTCGCAGATGGAGCAAGAAAGCTGTATAAGTTGTTTGTACAATATGATGTTTCTTGCGAGCTTGTGGAAGTGAAGGGAATGGGACATTATTTTCCGGAGGACTTTGCTTAATATCTTCAGAAGTGCGTACGTTATTTAAGCGAATGAAGCGCAAAAAGGAGGAAGCATATGTCTAAACAAATGATTGTCAACATTTTGATATTCCTATGGTTTTTTGCAGTGTTTTTATTGATGCACTTGTATTTTCCAGATGCGGAAGCAGGCCGCTATATCATCACTGCGGTACCGTTGCTGGCAGTAGGGTTTTTTCTTATTTCCTTGGCTACAGATTTAATTACGGCTTTTGTCAAAAAGAAATAAAATTGAAATTGGAAGTGTACGCCATATCGATACTCCTGCTTTGTTATGCACAGATACAGCGACACACTATAAATTGTTGTAATGAAAGATTTGCAACACGAAGCCATCAATATTATATATGAGTGAATTATAATTTCGACATGTCCATGTGTTATGTGCAACCAAAAGGGAGTATTGCATGCTTCTTCTCTCTGATTTATTCTTGCATGAACCACTACAAAGGTTTGACCGCTTCTGCATGCGGATGATCTCTCCCCACTATAAAAAGACGGTTTTTTTATTCACTTGTATATAGCAAGAAAATTTACTGAGAGCATAAAAAAACTTGGTGTTATTAACCAAGTTTTTGTCGGTATTTATAAACATACACTTTTTCTGCTAAATAACTGACGATTAAACCGATAATTATAGGAACCAAAGAGCCTACGTTCCTTTTCTCATTAGTCTTGATTGTTTCTAACTAGTCTATTGAGTAATGGAATTAAAGATGAAAGCAGCTGTGAGTTTAATAAATCACTGTTCGAATAATTTTGTCTCGTTCTTACATCCGAATCGACCTCTGTATCTTGATTTGCTCTTACATCCGAATCGACATTTAAGCGGACTCCGGAATTACCGCTGTTTTGAATGTGTGCGTGGTTATGTGTATTATCTGTCATTTATCGATCATCCTCTACTATTTTATTAAGAAGCGGAATCAATGAATCAAGCAGTTCCGCATTCAATGGATCAGTGTCTGAATAATTTTGTCTCGTTCTGATCATTCTCTTCTTGATCATTCTCGTTCAGATTACTTAAAGTTGCAGATTCACTGCCTAAACCGCTTGGTGTGCCATTCCGAAAACTCAAATAAGCATTCCTGCGGCGGCGTAACTTATTGAGATAACTACTAGCCAAGATAACCTCTCCTTTTTTATCCCAATTAATATGGCCACACCATAATGTATGTTGACAAGACAGAACTAGTATGGATAAATACACTAGGACAAATGTTGTTTTTTTGAACTGGTATGATAAGTATCAGGGGATGACAGTTACACAGTAAAAAATTTTTAAAGCTGGAGAAGTAGACAGTTCATCATATATGCAGGATAAGATAGAGACAAGAAAAAGAAATATATTGACTTATGATAACGTTTTCATATATACTGAAATTTATAGATTAATTGAAAGAAAATTGAGAAAAGAGAGATTCTTATGCTTCTAGAGAGAAACAATCGGATCGGCCGTTTGGCAATGCTGCTGGCGCTTACCGACGAGAGAGAGCAGAGTGTGACAAACATTCCTGCCAATTGGCAGTATTGTATCGGGAAGGTCGGCTCGATGAATTCGCAAAAAGTTGTGGCAGCGATGGAAACTGCTGCAAAGAGTCAGCATATTATTAAAGTAAACGTATACCGAGAAACACATGCGTTATATCATGCGATCATGGAGGCGCTGTACGGAGTTACAAGAGGTCACGTTCAGTTAGGAGATGTGCTTCGTACGGTAGGACTGCGCTTTGCCATAGTTCGCGGCAATCCTTATGAGTGCGAGAGCGAAGGAGATTGGATTGCGGTTGCGCTGTACGGTACGATCGGAGCGCCTGTAAAGGGCTCAGAGCATGAAGCAATTGGACTTGGAATCAACCACATATAATGTGCCCAAAGTGAAGAGATAATCAGGGGGCCTTGCTTTTTAAGACGAGTACGTCTTAAAGGGTAAGGCCTCCTTTTGTCTTTTTGGGGAAGGAGGAAAACATGATTACATTAACAGGACAGTCATTAACAATACGCGACATGGAGCGCCTTTTATACGAGGGCGACACGGCTGCCGCTTGTCCAAACAGCATGGAAAAGGTGGCACAGTGCCGGAAAGCCGTGGAAGAAATTGTAGCGGAAGGAAAAGTTATATACGGTATCACAACAGGGTTTGGAAAATTTAGCGACGTTCTCATCGAAAAAGACCATGTGGAAGCGCTGCAGTACAATTTGATTGTGTCTCATGCATGCGGAGTCGGTGAGCCGTTTCCGGAAGCAGTGTCGCGAGCGATGCTTATTTTACGTGCCAATACACTGTTAAAAGGATTTTCGGGCGTGCGCCCGCTTGTAGTAGAAATGCTGCTTGAGCTTGTAAACCGTCGCATTCACCCGGTCATTCCGCAGCAAGGCTCGCTCGGCGCAAGCGGCGATTTGGCGCCTCTGTCTCATCTTGTTCTTGTTTTGATGGGAGAGGGTGAGGTGTTTTATCAAGGGGAACGCGTCCACTCTATGATTGCTTTGACGAAGGAAGGATTAATCCCACTTAGTTTGCAGGCAAAGGAAGGCTTGGCGCTCATTAACGGGACGCAGGCGATGACAGCGATGGGGGTTGTCGGATATCTGGAAGCGGAAAAGCTTGCCTATCAGTCTGAGTTGATTGCAGCCATGACAATGGAAGGACTGCGGGGTATCATAGATGCGTTTGACGCAAGTATACATGAAGCAAGAGGATATCGAGAGCAGATAGAAGTTGCAGAACGCATACGTACCATTCTTCGCGACAGCAAACTCACAACAAAACAAGGTGAACTTCGCGTCCAAGATGCGTATTCTCTGCGCTGCATTCCGCAAGTGCACGGCGCAACGCGGCAAGCGCTGAACTATGTGAAAGAAAAGCTGGAAATTGAGATGAATGCTGCAACTGACAACCCTCTCATTTTCGACGGCGGAGAGAAAGTTATCTCAGGCGGAAACTTCCATGGCCAGCCGATTGCATTTGCGCTGGATTTTATGAAAATCGCAGTTGCAGAACTTGCGAATATTGCCGAGCGCCGTATCGAGCGTCTTGTAAATCCGCAGCTGAATGATCTGCCGCCGTTTTTAAGCCCGGAGCCGGGACTTCAGTCCGGCGCGATGATTATGCAGTATGCGGCAGCATCCCTTGTTTCTGAAAATAAAACACTTGCTCATCCGGCAAGTGTAGATTCTATTCCGTCTTCGGCCAACCAAGAAGACCATGTCAGCATGGGAACAATCGGCTCCCGTCATGCATACGCAATTATCGCAAACGTGCGTCGCGTTTTGGCAATCGAGATGATCTGCGCTATGCAGGCCGCAGAATATCGCGGTGTCGAAGAGATGAGCAGCGCTACAAAGTCCTTTTATTATCAAGGGCGGCAAATCGTTCCGTCCATTACGAAGGATCGTGTGTTTTCAACGGATATTGAAGCTTTAACAGCTTGGCTGAAAGAAACAGATTGGATGAAGCATCGCGTTTTGAATACAGAAATCGCAGAAGGGGAGAGATGAACATGGAACAAATGTCTTTTTAATTTGATATATACCATTTTGGGTATGTAGAGTACTGATGTACAATATGAATAAGTGGACTTTCACATCGTGCATCCGTCTTATGATTTTCGCATAAATACTATACAGAAATGAAAGACTATGTTCGGACAAACGATACTAACGGAAGGAGATTTTCATATGTATAAAGAAATTACGCCTGATGAGGTTGAACAGCTCGTTCACGGCAAAAAGGATGTAAACATCATCGATGTGCGCGAGCATGAGGAGGTGGCGCAAGGGAAAATTCCGGGCGCGTATCATATCCCGCTTGGAGAACTCGAGAGCCGCCTGAAAGAAGTGCCGGAGGATAAAGAGCATATTATGGTATGCCGTTCCGGCGCCAGAAGCGGCAGAGCATCCGAGTTTCTGGCAGAACGAGGCTATAATGTCAAAAACATGAGCGGCGGCATGCTGGCATGGAAGGGCGAAACGGAAAAATAAAAAACAGCCGAGAATGTACTGTCTTTTTCAAAAGACGATTTTTTTATTCAGTTTTATATAAAAAAGAATTCAGGACGGGCAACGTCCTGAATTCTTTTTATCCTCTTCTAAAGAGTCCCAATACTTCTACTGTTTCTGTAATATTCACAAATGCCTGAGGGTCTGTTTCGGAAATCAAGGATTTGATGCCAAACAGCTCCTCACGGGAAATCACTGTCATGAGCACCCGCTTTTTTTCGCTAGAATAAGCTCCTTCGCCTTCTAAAAGGGTAATGCCGCGCACAACGCTCGATAGTAAGCGTTGCTTCATTTCCTCCGCTTTATTCGTCACGATCATGAGTGTCAGCTTGCGGTGCTTCGTATGAACCGCATCAATAACTTTACCTGTTACGAAAATGGAAAGCAAGCTGTTTAGAGCCGCATCCCAGTTAAAGAAAAAGCCTGAAACGATAATAACTCCTGCATTCAAGAAAATCAAAAATCCGCCGAGCTGAATGTCTCGTTTGCGGGACAAGAGCATGCCTATTATATCAAAACCGCCTGTCGAACCGTAACAGTTCAGCACGATACCGATACCCGCCCCAGCAATTACCCCGCCGAACAGCGAGGAAAGCAATGCTTCACTAGCAATCGGCTGCACGGGTATATAGTACATGCCGACGGAAATGACAACCACTGACAATACCGTGTTAAAAACAAAACGCTTTCCCAGCCCGATATACCCTAACACGAGAATAGGCGCATTGAGCAAAAAGTTCACCATACCTGCGTTAAAAGGAGTTAAAATACCAACGATAATGGCAATGCCGCTCAGGCCGCCGCTGAGGACTTTATGGGGAATAAGAAACATGTTAAAAGAAATTGCTACTAATAATGACCCGATTATTATACCGAACAACTTGCGCATTCGACCCCGCCCTTTACTGTAATTTTCACCGATAATCAAAGAGTGTTAAAAAAATTATAATGGGATTTTCTCCATTTGTGGGAAAACAGCTTATTTTGCCAAATTATACTAATCGGAATAATCTGAAAATATGTATATATGTTTGTTTAATACGCGCTATTATATATAAGTGAATGATAATTTCGACATGTCCATGTGCAACCAAAAGGAAATATTGTATGCTTCTTCTCTCTGGTTTACCCTTGCATGAACCGCTACAAAGGTTTGACCGCTTCTGCACGTCTTTTAATCTCTCCCCACTATCAAAAGACGGTTTTTTTATTCACTTGTATATAGGCTGTTTTCTAACTAAGATGTAACATATTGAAAACATAATCGTCACATAGATGTTTTACAATAAAAGCATATAAAGGTTTTCCAGCGTATCACTAAAAGGGGTGAGGGATATGAAAGTAACGAGCTTTCAAAAGAAAAGTCCGCTTAAGGAAGAATGCGAGGATGCGTATTTTCAAAATGAAACGGCGCAAATATACGGTGTATGTGACGGCGCTACGCCGCTTGTTTCATTTCAAGACGAGGATGGTCATAACGGAGCTTATCTCGCCTCTCATCTATTTCAAGCATACTTTGAAGAGGCTGATGCACATGAGCCTCTGGCAGCGGGCATCGTAAAAGCCAACGAGCTTCTTGGCAAGAAAATGGATAGGTACGGAATAGACAGGACACAGCGGCATCAGCTTTGGTGCACCTGCATTGCCGCTGTAAGCATAACGGACAAAATTATTCATTGCGCGCAGCTCGGCGACTGCATGATTGTCGCCAAGTATAAAGACGGAAGAGCGGAAGTGATTACGACAGACACGGTAAGAGGCATCAGCGAACGTGCGAAAATAAAGAGAGAACGCGATCGCATGAGCGGTCTGCCGGTGCCGCAAGAGAGTCATTTTTTAAATCCTGCCGAGCGTCTTCTGTATAACCGTTCCATGGCGAATACGCCGGATGGGTATGCAGTTGCGAACGGGATGAAAGAAGCGGCATTTTATATTCAAACAAGAGTATTGAATCGTTCTGAGATAGAAGCATTATTTCTTTGCTCGGACGGTTTGTTTCATCCGGATTTTTCTTTAGTCGAAACAGCGCAATGCGTCTGGACAAATGGAATAGAGGCATATGCAAAACAGTTGGAACGGGTTGAGAAAGAACGAGGAATTCGGCCGGATGATAAAACGGCGCTCATCATTTGGCTGCACCTTTGAAGTTGATTTCAAGGGTGTTTTTGTTAGGATGAGTTTTTGGAAATTTGTCTGTTTTTGTTGTGTAAATGAGTATTATGTCGGATTGTTTTCCCTCTTAATTATCAGAATATTGCTATAATTATAAGAGGTGTATCTTTTATATGTATTTCTTCAAACAAAACAAATGAAAGCGGTTTAATTAGAGGGGGCGGAAACGATGTATGTAACATTAGGAAAACTGTTGGAGATTACAACGAGTAATTACCCTCACCGAGAAGCGATTGTAGAGCCGGACCGGAATATTCGCTGGACGTACAAGCAGTGGTCGGAGCAGGTGGATAAGCTTGCGAATGCATTGCAGCAAAGCGGGGTGCGAAAGGGTGACCGTGTATCCTCGTTTTTGTTCAATTGCAATGAGCTAGTGACCGCTTGCTTTGCGTGTGCCAAAATCGGCGCCGTATTTAATCCGATTAACTTCCGCTTGAAGCCGGGCGAGCTGGCATATATTTTGCAGGATGCATCGCCGAAAATCGTCCTGTTCGAGCAGCAGCTGCTTCCAATCGTGGAAAACACTCATGATCAATTTCCTCATATCGAGTTTTGGTATATTGACGAACAGCCTCCAAACTTTGCTGCATCATATGCTGAAAAAGTACAAGCCGCATCATCTGAATTCCAGCCAGCAGACGTAACAGAAAACGATATATGCTCCATTATGTATACGAGCGGAACAACAGGTCATCCAAAGGGTGTACTGCACCGTCATCGTGAAATTACGGATCAAAGCATCATGTGCAACGCTTATTTGAGCGTAAGCGGTGAAACGAGAGGACTTGTGACAGCGCCGTTGTTCCACTGTGCCGAGCTGCACTGCTGCTTCATTCCGCGCGTGCACAGCGGGGGAGCGAATGTGATTTTGCATCATTTCGATCCGAAGGCCGTTCTGCACACGATTGGGAGCGAGCGCATTACGACATTATTTCTTGCTCCAACGATGTGGAACATGATTTTACAAGAAGATGTATCGCAATTTGACTTATCCTCCCTGCAGCGCGGTTTGTACGGGGCAGCTCCGATGGCGCCTGCACTGATCAAGGAATGTGATGAGCGTTTGCAGGTTGCTTTGGTGCAGGCGTACGGCATGACGGAAATGGGGCCGGCTGTTACGTTCCTCCGCGAGCATGAGCAGCTTTCTAAGGTCGGGTCGGCCGGAAAGCCCGGCTTTAACCATGAGATTCGTGTTGTGCGTCCGAATAAAGACGGTCCGTCTGAACCGGATGATCTGCTGCCGCCGTATGAAGTGGGTGAAATTATCATGCGCGGTCCGTGCGTGATGGCCGGCTATTTTAACCGCGAGGAAGCGACAGAAAAAGCGCTGTATAAAGGCTGGTATCATTCCAGAGATCTCGGCTACTTTGACGATGACGGCTATTTATATATCGCAGACCGCGTGGACGACATGGTGATCAGCGGTGGTGAAAACATTTATCCGCGCGAGGTTGAGGACTTTTTATATACGCATCCCGGCGTGCTGGACGTAGCCGTTTTAGGAGAACGGGACGATTTATGGGGGCAGCGGGTTATTGCATACATTGTGCCTAAAGATGCCAAGCTTACAGCAGAAATACTTGATGACTATTGCAAAAACAGCGATAAGCTTGCGCAGTACAAGCGTCCGCGCCGTTACGTATTTGTTAAGCAATTGCCGCGCAATGCGAGCGGAAAAATACAAAAATTCATTTTGCGAAATGAAGCGGCAGAGGAGAAAGCGAAGTGAGCGCCCGGTATTTACAGGAGGAGCATCATATATTTCGTGATGCTCTCCGCAAATTTCTTGAAAAAGAAGCATACCCGTTCTACAGCCAATGGGAAAAAGAAGGCATCATTCCTCGCGCGCTGTGGGAGAAGATGGGCAGAAACGGGTTTCTTGCTCCGATGACAGACGAGGTGTACGGCGGCTGCAATGCGGACTTCGGCTATTCTGCTGTAATGAATGAAGAGCTTGAAAAGGTTGGTTCCAGCCTAGTGGGAATCGGGCTTCATAATGATATTGTAGTGCCGTATCTTGTTCATTACGGGACGGAGGAACAAAAAAAGCGTTGGCTTCCGAA
Organism: Ectobacillus panaciterrae DSM 19096; assembly: GCF_000430785.1. Taxonomy (GTDB): domain Bacteria; phylum Bacillota; class Bacilli; order Bacillales; family Bacillaceae_G; genus Ectobacillus; species Ectobacillus panaciterrae. Next base: position 47,951 of record NZ_AUMR01000015.1, on the reverse strand, counting down.
ATGCGTAACAGGTGAGTATATTACGGCCATTGCAATGACAGAACCGGGCGCAGGCTCTGATCTTGCAGGCATACGTACGACTGCCCGCAAAGAAGGAGACCATTATATTGTCAACGGTGAAAAAACGTTTATTACAAATGGTATTCATGCCGATCTCGTTGTTGTTGTATGCAAAACGGACCCGAAGGCTTCCCATAAAGGAATCAGTCTCCTTGTCATAGAGCGGGGAACAGAAGGATTCAAAAGAGGAAAAAAGCTTGAGAAGATCGGCTTGCACAGTCAGGATACGGCTGAGCTTCTGTTTGAAGATGCGCAGGTGCCGACTGCGAATTTGTTAGGCGAGGAAGGAAAAGGGTTTTATTATTTGATGCAGCAGCTGCAGCAGGAACGTCTCGTCGTAGCGATTGCGGCAAAAACAGCGGCGCGCGTCATGTTTGAACAAACAAGAGGCTATGTGAAGCAGCGAAAAGCGTTCGGTAAAAGCATCAGCGATTTTCAAACCGTTCAATTCCGCTTGGCTGAAATGCTCACAGAAATCGAAATCGGCAGCACATTCGTGGACGAATGCATCTTTGCGCACATGAACGGGGAAAACGTTGTAACTAAGGTTTCGATGGCAAAATGGTGGCTGACAGACTTGGCAAAAAAGGTTGCGGCGGAATGCATGCAGCTGCACGGCGGATACGGATATATGGAGGAGTATGAAATCGCGCGGCGTTATCGGGACATTCCGGTTAGTTCCATTTACGCCGGCACGAACGAGGTCATGAAAATGATTATTGCAAAGGATATGGGGCTGTAGCAATGCTTAGCGGAATTACAGTGCTCGATTTTTCGCATTATTTGCCCGGTCCGTACGCCACACTCCGTCTCGCTGATTTAGGGGCGGAGGTTATCAAGATAGAGCCATTATTCGGAGATTTGGCAAGGGGCTTTGACCAGGAAAGCCGCGCTCTGTTTGCTGCAAATAACCGAAATAAAAAAAGCGTCAGCATAAACGTGAAAGAAGCAGAGGGCGTACAAGTTGCGCTTCGGCTTATGAAGCAAGCAGACGTTGTTGTGGAAAGCTTTCGCCCGGGTGTCATGTCCCGCTTTGGTCTCGGGTATGAGGAAGCGAAGGAGCACAATCCGAAGCTGATTTATGCGTCTGTAACCGGTTACGGACAACAACATCCGCATTCTCATCTGGCGGGGCACGATTTGAATTTTATGTCGGTCAGCGGTGTACTCGCACAGCTGAAAAGCAGCGACGGTGTCCCTGTCCATCCGAAGCTTACGCTTGGAGATGAAATCGGCGGCATGCTGACGAGCGAGAAAATACTCGGTGCACTATTCAGGCGGGAACGTACCGGATACGGCTGCTATCTCGACATTTCGCTGACGGACAGCTTGACGATGCTGATGAACAGTCATGTTATGCTGCACGATTTATTCGGCAAGCAGCATGGACTTGATGTGTTAGGCGGCACAATTGTCTCCTATTGCTTGTACGAAACAAGCGATGAACGATTTGTCGCTCTTGGGGCGGTAGAGAAAAAGTTTTGGGAGCGCTTTTGCTGCTATGCCGGACGAGAGAATTGGATTGAACAGCAATATGCAAAGGCTCGTGAAGGGGAAAGTGTATACGAAGAAATAAAAGCATACTTCAAAAGCAAGCCGTTCGCTTATTGGGCGAAAGCGGCGCTAGAAGCGGATTGCTGTCTCACTCCGGTTTTCGAAACAGGCGAACTGGCACATGCTCCGTATACGGCGCACTTGATGAAAGATTCCTATGTATATACGCATGCAAAACCTGAATTCGTTCAGCCACCCGGTCTAGGAGAACAAACGAAGGAAGTACTGGAGCAGCTCGGTTTAGCAGAATCAGAAATTGTGAGATTACAAGAAAAAGAAATTATTGGAGGAATCTTCGTATGATGATCCTGTGTTTCCGTTTTTATCGGAAAGTTTTTAAAGCAAGCATTGCGCGAGCAAGTAAAGCATGCGCTGGCTGAACAATAAGGAGGAGCAGAGATGATACAAAACATTTCAGTAATCGGTTCAGGCATTATGGGAAGCGGCATCGCACAGGCGTTGGCGATGGGCGGCAAGGGTGTCAAGCTGTATGATGTGTCAGAAGAAAGCCTGCAAAAAGCATATAGCGGCATTACGAAGAGTTTAAGCCGATTCGTAAAAGCAGGGCGCATGACGGAGGAAGAAGCGCAAGAGATTGTTGCAAACATTGTTGCCGTAACGACGCTTGAAGAAGCATGTAAGGATGTAGAGCTTGTGATTGAAGCTGTGCCTGAAAATCTTGCGCTGAAAGAAGAAGGCGTAGCGGGCAAAGAGGAAATCGATAAAGCGATTCGTCTCGGCTTAAACTATCCGATGGGACCGTTTGAGCTTGCGGATTATGTGGGTCTTGATACAATGCTATTTGCCAGTCAAGGTTTGACAGAGGCATTCGGCGAGCGCTTCCGTGCGCCGCAAGCGCTCGTGAAACTTGTAGAAGCGGGCCATCTCGGCAAAAAAACAGGCAAAGGCTTTTATGACTATACAAAAGAAAAGGAAGGCGTAAAACGATGACTCGGGATGTTGTAATCGTAGAAGCTGTCCGCACGCCTGTCGGTAAACGAAACGGCGCGTTTCGCGAGCTGCATCCTGTTCAGCTTGCAGCTGCCGCGCTTGGCGAAGTGACGAAGCGGGCAGGCTTGGATAAGAGTCTGATTGAAGATGTAGTAATGGGGTGTGTGACGCCAATCGAGGAACAGGGCTACAATATCGGACGTTTAGCTGCGCTTGAAGCAGGCTATCCGATTACGGTTCCGGCTGTTACGATCAACCGTATGTGCGGCTCCGGTCAGCAGGCTATTCATTTCGCGGCGCAGGAAATAAAATCCGGCGATATGGATATTACCATCGCTGCGGGCGTGGAGCATATGACGAAGGTGCCGATTTTAAGCGACGGCAATGAAAAGACGATACCAAAGAGCTTGCATGAAAAGTATAACTTCATTCATCAGGGTATTTCCGCGGAGCTCGTTGCTGAAAAATACGGCATTACGAAGGAACAGCTGGACGCATATGCACATGAAAGCCATCAGCGTGCGCTGCGTGCCATTGCGGAAGGGAAGTTTGAACAAGAAACGGTTCCTGTACAAGGATTGGATAAAAAAGGAAATGAAGTGCTGGTTACAAAGGATGAAGGGCCGCGGGCGGATACATCGCTTGGAATTCTTGCAGGTTTAAGACCTGTTTTTAAAGAAAATGGAGCTATTACAGCTGGAAATGCCAGTCAAATGAGTGACGGGGCGGCTGCAGTATTGCTGATGAACCGGAATCGGGCTAAGGCGCTGGGTTTAAAGCCGCGCGCGCGAATCGTCAATCAAGTAGTCATCGGTTCTGATCCGACGCTTATGCTGGACGGCGTCATTCCCGCTACGAAAAAGGTATTAGAAAAGTCCGGCTTATCCATCCGTGATATCGATCTTGTCGAAATCAACGAGGCTTTTGCTTCTGTTGTGCTGGCATGGCAAAAGGAGATTGGTGCGGATTTAAGCAAGGTGAACGTGAACGGCGGAGCCATCGCTCTCGGACATCCGCTCGGGGCGACAGGCGCAAAGCTTATGACATCCTTGCTGCATGAATTGGAGCGACGAAACGGCCGCTACGGGCTATTGACGATTTGTATCGGTCACGGCATGTCCACGGCAACGATTATCGAAAGATTATAGAAGCATAGAGCAATTACACGTATTATGCTAATATGAAATTAACCTAATCACAACCAAATTATTACTGAAAAAGGACAGCCCTTACTCTCAGGTGAGGGCTGCCCTTTTTTATCATTTTGGCAAGAAGACCCCCGCTTCAAGTTCTGCTAAGCGGGGGTCTTCAACCAAATTAATACGCTAAAGCAAATAGTCCTTTAATATGGGACAGATAACGAACATTACTTGCTTCCTTCATTAATGATGCCGGTAAACCTTTTAATTGCGTTTTATTTCCACCGATTGTACCGATTGCATCTTTACGGCCAAGGCTTCCTAATGTTCCGGAGAAAACAGGAGTTAATTCTTCCATTGCACCGCCTTTAAGGTAAGCGAACAAGTTATAGCCAATCGTTTCACCCATTTGCCATGCTAACTGCGCTGTAGGAGGATACGGGCGTCCTTCAGGACCCATAACAACTGCGCTGTCGCCGGCAAGGAATACGTCTTGATGGGATGTAGATTGAAGGAATTCGTTTACGAGCGCACGTCCGCGATTCACTTCAATTCCTGAATTCGCAACGACAGAATTACCTTGAACGCCGCCTGTCCACACCATCGTTTTCGTTTCAATCGTTCTGCCATCTTTCAACTCAACAGCGAACTGTTCCATCTTCGTAACCGGTGTACCTGTTATAAACTCTACACCGCGCGCCGCAAGGCTAGTCTGTGCACGTTCTACCAATTCAGCAGGGAATCCCGGCAGAACAGTCGGTGCTGCCTCAACGCAATATAACGAAATTTCTTTATGGTCTACACCGTACTGGCGGCATAGCTGCGGCATTAAGTCCGCAAACTCACCAATCAATTCAATACCAGTAAGGCCGCCGCCGCCGACAATAATTGTCGCGTCTGCTTTGTTTTTCGTTTTGCTGTATTCGCGAATACAAGATTCAACATGCTCACGCAAACGATTCGCATCGTTTACGGACTTCAGAATAAAGCTATGCTCTTGAAGGCCTGGAATGCCAAAGTAAGCTGTTTCGCTGCCAAGCGCTACCACAAGCAAGTCATAGTTCAGTTTCGTGCCATCGGCAAGAGAAACTTGGTGTTTATCAGGTGAAATTTCTTGGACACTACCAATCTTCAAATCAATGTTTTTGCCGCGAAGCAATTTTTCCAGCGGCAATGCTACAGCTTTCTCTGATAAGTTACCTGCAGCTAGACGATGCAATTCTGTAATGATTTGATGGGTTGGAAAGCGGTTTACGACCGTAATGGAAGCCTCCTCAGCACTTAAATGCTGACGTGTTGTCAACGCGCTGAGCAATCCGCCGTAGCCGCCGCCCAAAATTAAAATATGTTTTGACATGATCCTTCCTCCGTTTGCACTTTTATCGAAATCAGGAAAGCCTTACCGTTGTTTTTGCTGTGCAGACATGATATCTAAATATGCCTGTGCAAAACGGAACAGCTTTTGTACCTGTGGGTCTTTCAGCATTCGCAATAAGCCGAATAGGCCAATCGTCGTTGTTTGATTAGCTGCCCGGTCATTCGCTTCAATAGCTGCCGCCGCACACTCCTTAACCTTTTCTTCAACTGGTTTTACGAATTCCTGCATGCCGCCTACCAAATCATCGAATAGCACGCGATCAGTTAGAAGAGATTGCGCAACATCATATGATTTGGTCAGAAAAGTCACCATTTCCGCCAGCTTTGGCAGATTTTCTACAAGAACAGTCAAAGATTCTTGTATTTCCGGTTTTAACAATTGATCAAGCACATCGTTTTGTCCGCTATTTACTGCCTGACTTTCGACAATAGAAGCTTCTTGTGATTGTTGAATAGTTGCTTGAGACATAGAAAAAGTCCTCCTTTGCTATATATTGTTGTCGTGTGTAGTTTGACCTCTGGTTATACAGAGGAATAGAGTTTACCTAGCTCTACTAAAAATATGTAGACCTCTTGGAAATTGTGAAACCGCTCACATGTATTTATTCTAATCCTACTGTAATTGAAAAACAACTATTTTGTTATAAAACGTAAAAAAATGTTGATTGATGAAGGAGATTTTTCTTGTTTTCATGAGTTGACAAAAAATTCAGATATACATACGTATCTATAAAGGTGTGTGATTATATAAATGCAACTAAAAAAATCGATATAAAAACTTTTCTTTTAGGGGGAGAGAGCATCCGACTAAGCGTAGAAGCGGTCAAACCCTTTTCGTGGCCTATGCAGGGAGAGAGAGAGAGGGAGCGAGCGCAGTTTCCCTTTTGTTCTACGTGGCAAACGATAGATACGTCGGAATAACAAAGTGGACTTATAATAGAAGATAGATAGAGTCTTGTTCTATTGGCCGGCGCAATAAATCAACAGGAAAAATCACAAAAAGAATGAGCGCTTAAACTCATTCTTTTTATTTGTTGTCTATTTTATTTTTTGGGGCCCAGCCTTCACTGCTGCTTCCCGTACCTTTTTACAATTATTCAGAAACACCCGCAATCAGCTTTTCTAAAAACGCCTCAGCACTTACAACCGCTTTTCCGCCGCCGCGTGCGCTCAACGGATTCCCGCCGCCTTTTCCTTCGATGAGGGGAAGGGCGCTTTTCAGCGCTTCATTCATATTTTTCTCGACAGCTTTGCCGCTTGCGCATACGCATTGAATGTTGTCTCCAGTTTGTGCGACAAGCAACGCGATTGCTTCGCTATCCTGCGTCAATGCAACGGACAGCTTTGCCAAGTCCTGCATAGAGCGGTCTGTGAATACGGCCGCAACGAGTTTGCCGGACGGAAGGGATGCTGCTTTTTCCAGAAGTTCGTTCGCCTCGTATGCAAGGAGTTTATCGTTTGCGTCGCGTAATGCTTTATCCATTTCCTTTTGAGAGGTTAAGATTTGTTCCAGCTTGTTAGGCAGGTCGCTTTCTTTGCTGTTGAGGAGGCGCACCGCGTCTTTTAAAACGGTTTGTTTTTCATGCATAATGCGGAGCGTGCGCCAACCGCATGCGAATTCGAGGCGGATATTGCCTTTATGGCGCTCCCAGCCCAGAATCTTGATAGGGCCGACTTCGCCCGTATAGTTCGGGTGTGTGCCGCCGCAGCCATTGTAATCAAAATCCTCCACGATGACGACGCGAATGTTTTCTTTTACCGTCGGTTCTTTTCGAAGCGGCAGTGTTTTTGCTTCTGCTTCATCTATCCAGCGAATAGTAATGGGGCGGTTTGCGAATACGATTTCGTTTGCGAGCTCTTCCGCTCCCAGCGCTGTTTCCATTGGCAGCTCAGGCGTTTCCAGGTCGATGGTCGCAGTGTCGCGGCCGAGATGGAACGCATTTGTCAGAATCCCGAACTTTTCTGCGAATGCCGCGGATAAAATGTGCTGTCCGGTGTGCTGCTGCATATGGTCGAAGCGGCGTTTCCAGTTTAATTGTCCGTTAACGTCGCTGCCGTTAATTTGCTGCGTAATATAATGACGAATCTCTCTGTCTACTTCTTCTACATTCGTAACCTCAATATCATTCAATGTTCCGGTATCATGCGGCTGTCCGCCGCCTGTCGGGTAAAACGCTGTTTCCTCTAAGACAACGTATGTGCCGTTTGCGTCTTCATTTTGTTTTAAAATTTTGGAAGTAAAGCTTTGTATGTAGGCGTCTTTATAGTATAGTTTCTCTTTCACAATCGGTTCCCCTTTCTGTAGCTCTTTTCTCATTGTAAACGATTCTTTTCAAAAGACGAAACGTAATACAAAAAATAAACAAGAGTTCGGAAATTCTTGGTATAATGTAAGAAAGAAGCATGTCCTATTTCTTATAAAGGGGGTTGTAACGTTGGAGGAGCGTACATTATATAAGGACGGCGTGCGAGAGTTGATCAGCCTGAGCAAGGAAGTGTCCGAAGTATATCGGCAAATGCATGAAATGACGGAGCTGCTGAAAACATGCAACGGGGAAAGCGTGCTGTTTGATACATTTTATTTGCAGGAGCTCATCATGAAAAAGGACGGACTGGCGTGTATGTATGAACAGCTGCTCGTTCAGATTTGCATCAACAATTGCTTTGACATGAAAAGCTGGAAGACTGGGCAATACAGCTATGACCGAGATGAAGTAGCGAGCTGGGTCGATGAGTTTAATACGCGTTATCAAGCCAATGTTTTACTGGAAGATATTGTGAAATCACTTCGTTTTGATTATGGAATGGATATAGGGCTGACCCGAGTAGAACGATAAAAGACGCTCCGTGAGCGTCTTTTTTCTTTAGAACAAAGTTTTGCCCCATTGAAACAATACGTACCCGAGATAGACCCCGGCGATGCCAAGCAAGCCGCTTAAAGTAGGCGGGGCCGGGATAGGCAAACGGATGGCGGAAAATACAATACCGACAATGAAGCCGGCGAGAATGGATAAAAGCTGTTCCATGCTATACACCTCGTGACAAGTAAGATAAAGCTAGTTTTTCTTTTCATGCGGGATTTTATGAAAAAGAAAAAGGAATTTTCCTATTGATAGAGAATATACGTTCCTTATGGTTTTTAGTGCAACTGATGAGAGCAGGTTATATGAGCACGAAACTAAAATCCATACACCCGATTGCGATTAATATTATTATCGGACCGATTTTGCAGCCTCAGCCGGCTTTTGTAGACAAGCTTGTCAGGCGGATTTTTTCTTGCTCACTCAGTTCCCTCACCTCTGCCCATAGTATAGTACATTTAATCCGTAAAGCGGATTGCAGGCTCTGTTGCCTGTATCGTTTCTGTTTTGGAAATGTGGATTTCTAAAAAGCCGTTCTCAAACGATGCTGCCATTTTCTTGTACATCACGTTAATGGGCAATCCTATATCGCGCTCAAGCACGCATCCTGGTTCCTTCGCCACAAGAATACGCAAGCCGTTATTCGTTTTTTCGATTTGCACCTTTTGCCGGCAGGAAGTAGGCAAATCGGCCTCTAAAATATACTCCAGCTCCGTCTCGAACAAATCAACGCATATGCCGTCCGGATATTGCACAGCGAAAGGATCGGAGCAAAATTGATCCATCCACTGTTCAAACCCTTCAACGTGCAAAAAGCAATCCTTTTTTTTCTTTGCACACATGGCGCGATACCCTCCATAATTTCTAATTAGTACTAAAGTATTCATGGATAGGAAAGAGGTGAAAAGGAAAAGACAAGCTTTCAAAAAATAGGAAAGACAACCAGCGAAGAAGACAAACGGGAGATGTACTGCAGAATATCAATATACATTATGTGAAAAAGAGAATGTTTATGAAGCGGGGACATTTGGTAAAGAAGAATTTTTTTCTGCTGTCCCGTATAAGCTTGCTTTGCAGGATGTTTTGGGCAGATAAAGAAGGATTTCTTGAATTTTACCGCAACAGAAGGAAAGGGGAATAGACACTAAAGTTCAATCAAAGATTCATTCGTCCAGCTATTGGGTTAAAGTGTTCCAGTCATAGAACCGGCGAATTTGAAAAAGACCATCCCAAAGTAGAGGATGGCCGGCTTGCACATGCTTATTGGTCGTGATGAGCATTGTGCTTTTGGCGCGTGTGCTTCCTATTTTTTACTTTATGAGAGCCGCTCAACGGCTCCGGCTGACCGCCGTTCTCATCTTTTGGAGAATTGCGGCGAATGGATTTCCCGGTGTTTTTTTCCATGATCTTCACCCCTTCCCTTATTAGGATGCAGTGATTTTTTCAATTTATACCCGCATGTTTTTCCCGGAAACAACGAAAGATAACAGAGAATACTTCAGAGAAAGGGGAAAATATTATGCCGTATCATAAAGATAAGCAACAGGCGTTTCAAGCCGCGCAGCAAGGAACGAAGCAGGCGGTGGAGGCAAACGATCATATCGTGAAAAACGATCCGGATTACGGACAACATTTAAAGGAATTGCGCGAGGAAGTACAAGAAGCTTACGAGCAGATTCAAAATGCATTGGCGACCGCTTCCGAAACGCAGCGCAAGCAGCTTGAAAAGTATGAGCAGGATGTACAGCAAATCATGCAGGGAATCGACGATTTCCAGTAAAGTACAAAACCCGTGAGATTCACGGGTTTTCGTTAGTTATTGATTCTTTTTACGTTTTTTATTATTTTGGCGTTGTGCCGGAGTAAGCGGTTCGTTAGAAAGTTCTTCATTATATCCTGTGCCTTTTCCTTGCGCCGATGCAGCGTTCATGCCAGGAATGATATGGTTTGCTTTACGCTTGACCATGTTCGTTCACCTCCTGCGCATAGTATTTGTTCTTCAGAGCTGCACCATTCATTTTTCCACCTTTTCAGCTCCTTTATAAATTAAGCAGTGCATTATACAGTTTCGCAGAAATGCGGAAAATTTATTTTGAGATAATGAAGGATTACAATAACGAAAGAAAATATATGCGTTTATATGAATAAATTCTCTATACTGAAAAAGGGTTGGGAACTGCAAAAACGCTTACTGTACAAGGAAGTCATAAAGAAATCTTATTGAGGACTATAAGTTTCTTATTATTTACTTATGTTCCAAGTTGTAATAAGATATTATCGTAAGGTATAGAAAAGTTTGTATACATTTTATTTTCAGACTTTTGCTCACGTTTAACAGGGGGGATTTACAATGGTAAAACATGATCCATTTCACGCGCGTGCTACGTTTACAGTAGATGAAAAAACGTATCAATATTATCGTTTGAAAGCGCTTGAAGATGCGGGTATGGGAAACATCTCGCGTTTACCGTATTCTATTAAAGTATTGCTTGAGTCCGTGCTTCGCCAAGTAGACGGACGCGTAATTAAAGAAGAGCATGTAGAAAACCTTGCGAAATGGGGAACAAGCGATGTTCAGGACATCGACGTTCCGTTCAAGCCTTCCCGCGTTATTTTGCAGGACTTCACAGGCGTACCGGCTGTTGTAGACTTAGCTTCTTTACGTAAAGCTATGGCTGATATGGGCGGAAATCCTGATAAAATAAATCCGGAAATTACAGTTGATCTCGTAATTGACCACTCGGTTCAGGTTGATAAAGCAGGTACACCGGACGCGCTTCAATTCAACATGGACTTAGAATTCAAACGTAACGAAGAGCGCTACAAGTTTTTGAGCTGGGCGCAAAAATCATTTGATAACTACCGTGCGGTTCCGCCTGCAACAGGTATCGTGCACCAAGTAAACCTTGAGTACTTGGCGCCTGTTGTACACGTGCAAGACGTGAACGGCGAGCTTGTTGCATATCCGGATACATTAGTGGGAACTGACTCCCATACAACAATGATCAACGGTATCGGCGTTCTTGGCTGGGGCGTTGGCGGTATTGAAGCAGAAGCAGGTATGTTAGGACAACCTTCTTACTTCCCGGTTCCAGAAGTGATCGGCGTAAAACTGACAGGTACGCTTCCTAGCGGCATGACTGCGACAGACGTAGCTCTTAAAGTAACGCAAGTATTGCGTCAAAAAGGCGTAGTAGGCAAGTTCGTAGAATTCTTCGGACCTGGTCTTGAAAGCATGCCTCTTGCAGACCGTGCGACAATCTCTAACATGGCGCCTGAATACGGTGCAACGTGCGGATTCTTCCCGATTGACGATATTTCTCTTAACTACCTGCGCTTAACTGGCAGAAGCGAAGAGCAAATTCGCATCGTTGAAGAATATTGCAAAGCGAACGGCTTATTCTATACTTATGACAGTGAAGATCCAATCTACACTGAATTAGTACAAATCGATCTTACGACAATTGAGCCTAGTCTTTCTGGTCCGAAGCGTCCGCAAGACTTGATCAAGCTTTCTGACATGCAGGACTCCTTCCGCAAAGCGGTAGTGGCTCCGGTAGGAAACCAAGGCTTCGGCTTCCTCGACGAAGAGCTTGAAAAAGAAATGAAGGTTGCGCTTGACGGTCAAGAGGTAACGATGAAAACTGGTGCAATTGCAATCGCAGCGATTACAAGCTGTACAAATACATCTAACCCATACGTGCTTGTCGGTGCAGGTTTAGTAGCGAAGAAGGCCGTGGAAAAAGGTTTGAAAGTGCCGGCATACGTAAAAACATCCTTGGCGCCTGGCTCTAAGGTTGTTACAGAATACTTGGATAAATCCGGTTTGACACCGTATTTGAACGAATTAGGTTTCAATACAGTAGGATACGGATGTACAACATGTATCGGAAACTCCGGTCCGTTAGCGCCTGAGCTTGAAAAAGCAATCGCGGAAAACGACCTTCTTGTAACATCCGTTCTTTCCGGAAACCGTAACTTCGAAGGACGTATCCATCCGCTTGTAAAAGCGAACTACTTAGCGTCTCCGCCATTAGTAGTAGCTTATGCAATTGCAGGAACTGTCGATATCGACCTTCGCAAAGCCGCGCTAGGAAAAGATCAAAACGGCAATCCGATTTACTTCAATGACATCTGGCCGACAGCAGACGAAATACAAGAAGTTGTATCTTCTGTTGTAACAGCTGAATTGTTCAAGAAGGAATATGAGCGCGTATTCGATAGCAATGAGCGCTGGAACAAAATTCAAACATCCAACGAAGCGCTTTACACTTGGGACGATAAGTCCACATATATTCAAAACCCTCCATTCTTCGAAGGGTTATCTAAAGATCCGAAAGAGGTTGAGCCTCTTACAGGACTTCGCGTAGTCGGTAAATTCGGTGATTCCGTAACGACTGACCATATCTCTCCGGCAGGCTCTATCGGCAAAAATACGCCTGCAGGTCAATACTTGCTGTCCCAAGGCGTACAGCCGGTTGACTTCAACTCTTACGGTTCCCGCCGCGGCAACCATGAAGTGATGATGAGAGGTACATTCGCAAATATCCGTATCAAAAACCAAATCGCACCTGGCACAGAAGGCGGCTACACAACTTACTGGCCGACTGGCGAAGTAACATCCATCTATGATGCGGCAATGAAATATAAGCAGGACGGAACAGGCCTTCTTATTATCGCCGGCAAAGATTATGGTATGGGAAGCTCCCGTGATTGGGCTGCGAAAGGAACAAACCTTCTAGGCATCAAAACAGTTATCGCTGAAAGCTTCGAGCGTATTCACCGCAGCAACCTTGTGTTGATGGGCGTGCTTCCTCTTCAATTCAAAGAAGGCGAAAATGCAGAAACGCTTGGCTTAATGGGCAACGAATCCTTTGAAGTCCATGTAGACGAGCACGTGAAGCCTCGCGATATCGTAAAGGTAACTGCAATCGATCCAGAAGGCAACTCCAAGCAATTTGAAGCAGTAGCTCGTTTCGACTCCGAAGTGGAAATCGACTACTACCGTCACGGCGGTATCCTGCAAATGGTGCTTCGTGAAAAAGTAAAAGAATCCAAGGTAACAAACTAAGGATAACTACAGGTTGCGTGCTGCGCAGCCTGTTTTTTATCTTTTGTAGACGAGAAGACCCCATCCTCAAGGAATGGGAAGGGCGCAGCCGCTTTGTATTCAATCGCTTCCTTACCCTATGGAATGATGCCTACAAGGCAACAGGTGAAGGTTTGACGTACAGCGCTTGCTCAAAACAGCTCACAGCGCTTAAAAAAGAAGTGCCATGGCAGTAGACAGCGTTGCCTTGCAATCTTCCCTCAAGAACCTTGTCGATACGTTCAAACGCTTTTTCCAAAAACAGAATGACACGTCGCGATTCAAAAGCAAACGAGACAAAGTCCAATCTTATACCACAAAGCATACAAATGGAAATATTGCAGTAGAGGGCAATTGCTATAGCGTCTGTACATCACGACAAGCCGAAAATGGGAGCCTTACAGTAAGTGAATAACGGATTTACACAATATTTCTACATATACGACGAAGCATATCGCTGGTTAAAGAGTGTCGGGACAGTTTAACTTTTCTTTATTTTGTGTTTCAATAGAAATAAGAATAGTTACAGGCTCGTCCGTATACACTGATAACAAATGGAAAAACAAGGGATGATACATATGCTGCGAAAAGGAATGATTGTATTGGTACTGTTGGCGATGGCTGGCTATGCCGCTTATCACCAATTCTTTAAAGAAGAAAAGCAGGTAGCCACGCAGGCAAAAACGGCTGAAGAAGCAATGGCAAATGCCGGACTGGAAATCGGCAAAGTCGCGCCTGATTTTGAACTGCAGGCCACGGATGGAACGAAAGTCAAACTGGCGGATTTAAAAGGAAAAAAGGTAATCCTGAATTTCTGGGCGACATGGTGTCCGCCGTGCAAGCAGGAAATGCCGGAAATGCAGAAGTTTTATGAGAAAAACAAACAGGATGTTGTCATTGCAGCGGTCAATTATACACCGTCTGAGCGTGCTAATGGGGAAGCAAAGGTGAAAAATTTTGCGAGTGAAAATGGTTTAACATTCCCGATTTTACTCGACACGACGTCTGCCGTTAGCAACACGTACAAAGTCATCAGCTTGCCGACTTCCTATTTCGTTGATACGAAAGGCGTTATTCGCCAAAAGTATATCGGACCAATGACGGAAGCATTCATGGAGAAGACTGTAAAGGGATTGAAGTAAAACCAATTTCGTGGTGAAATTGGTTTTTTGTTTATACATAAGAAGGATAATGAGCTGGAAAGCAGAAAACATAATCAAAAACAATAAAGTGCACTGAATAGCGTGATTCTAGTATCTTTTCTGTTTTCATATTTCTTTTCTAATAAAACAAATTTTCTCACAAATTCGATTAAATCACCCTGTCTTTGCCTATACTATCGGGTAAAGATAGATGAAAGGGTGATAGCATGAGACGCAATCGCAGAAAAACGTTTGAAGAGCTTGTAATGGAGAATAAACTGCAGCTGCTCAGCGATCGCGAGGCAATTGAGCGCATCGAGGACCGCTTGGAGGAAAGATTGGAGAAACGTTTAAGACAAGCGGAATAGTCCCTCACATAATGTAGTGCGCACCGATGCATACTACTTGTGAAGGAGGGGTTATGATGGGAAATCCAAAGAAACATTCCATGCATTTCAGACCGGATCATATCGGCACGCAGAATCATGAAGCCGGTGGAAACAAAGGTAAGAAAATGCAGGATAAAACAGGTAAAAAACCAATTGTAGATAACGGTTAACAGCACAAAAGGACGATTTTTCGTCCTTTTTTATTGTCCAGCTTCATCGGCTGAACGAGCCGGCTCCGCTTTTCGATGATGTCCAGCTCCGCCGGCTAGGCACTGCCACCTAAGAACCTCCGCCACAAAAAAGCAAAAAGCGCTTTTTAGGGCGGAGAACCTTAGGTTCTGTGCCTAAACGAGCCGGCTCCGCTTTTCTTGGTATATTGCTTCGCTTTTGAACCAAACTAACTATGTAACTCATCTTTTGAGGAGGAATAAAACCATGACAGAACAGTATAAATCTAATCCTGACGACAGAAGCGATAACGTGGAAAAGCTGCAAGAAATGGTACAAAATACAATTGAAAACATGAACGAGGCAGAAGAAGCGGCGCGTTTCTCCAATGAAAAGGATCGAGCAGATATTGAAGCGAAAAATCAGCGCCGCTTAGAAAGCATCGCTGGGATGCGCAACGAAATTAAAGAAGAAGCTGCATACCGTGAAGAACAGTAAGATAAAGAACAGTAAGATAAAAGGCTGACGTACGTCAGCCTTTTTTTACGATATTGAAGTTTTCCGCCAGCAAACGTGAATTTTGCGGAAACGGCAAACCGATTTTCCAATAGCTGATACCGCCTATGCCTTGTTCTTTCATTAAATTGAATTTCGCTTGCAGGGAGCGTGAATCTTCAAACCATACTTCATGCTGGCTCCCATTTTCGTCATAATACGTAAAGTTCGGAGCCTGCGCGCTGTAATCGTAGCGAATCGGCACGTTATACTTCCTTGCTAAAGATACGGCTGCCACAGAGCTTACGGCTTTTGCAGGCGGATTCCCCGGTTTATAAGGCAGCGTCCAGTCAAAGCCGTACAAATTTTGCCCCATCATAATTTTGCTTGCAGGCATTTGCGTTTTTGCATATTGAATGACCTGCTTGACAGGGTCAATCGGAGAAACTGCCTGTGGAGGCCCGCCTTGCCAGCCCCAGTCATATGTCATAATTACAACGAAGTTCACAATCGCTCCCTGCGCTTTATAGTCGTGCGCCTCAAAGAAGGCGCCTTTTTGAGCGGAGCTTGTTTTCGGAACGAGTGTAGTGCTCAGTGTATAGCCTTGCGGAAGCCGCGCCTTTACATTGCGGAGGAATTGATTGTAAGGTTCACGGTCTTCAGGCCTTACATTCTCGAAGTCAAAATGAATGTCTTGCATATTGTATTTCTGTGCCGTTTCCAATACGTTTGTAATAAATTTATTTTGGAGAGTCGGGTTGTTGAACAAGATCTTCGTTACCTCAGGGCTGAAGTTTCCGCTTTCTAAATTTGTTATAACGAGCATCGGAACGACGCGATTTTGTCTTGCGATATCGAGCACTGGTGCCAAGCTTGTCGGCTCGTTTAATGTGCCATCGCGCTTTGCCTCGAAGCTGAAATACGCTAAATACGTCAAGTTCGGACTTAATGCGCGCGTTGCATTCAGCAAGCTCTCTTTAATAGGAATGGAAGTAGGCTGCAAATAAGCGATGGATTCGGCTGAGCGTTTTGTTCCTTTCGGGATATACAAACGCTGACCATCCTGCAGCATTGTTTTTAGTGATAGATTATTTGCTTTAGCGAGCGTTTGGAGCGGGATATTATATGTTAACGCGATTTTATATAAGCTGTCTCCCGGCTGTACATAATACACATTTCCCGTGGTGTTCACAAGCAACGACTGACCGATGACAAGCGGCAAACTTGCGTCCAGCCCGTTATCCCGAACAATTTCATCTACAGTCGCTCCGTACCGCTGCGCCATTTTATATAAAGTGTCACCCCGCTGGACAACTACAATTTGAAGCATCGAATCACCCCTTTAGAGAAAAGATATGCCGTTTCTATTTTATTTTCGTGTAGGTTGTATTATGATAAAGTACATGGAAAGAACCACCAAAAAGGAGACTTCATCATGCACATATCTGAACATACGGTCAGCATCCGATATGCAGAAACAGATCAAATGGGTGTCGTATATCATGCAAACTACGTCATTTGGCTTGAACTCGGGCGTACGCAGCTTATAGAGGATCTGGGGTTTTCCTATGCGAAAATGGAAGAGGACGGCATTGTATCGCCGGTCCTTGATCTGCAGGTTACGTACCGCAAAGCGATGCGTTATGGGGAAAAAGCGCTTGTAAAAACATGGATTGAAGCAGTAAATCCGCTTCGTGTTGTATATGGATACGAAATTTTGAACGAGCAAGGCGAATTATGCATCACGGCCAGTACCACAAATGTCTTAGTGAAAAAAGACACATTCCGTCCTGTATCCTTTAAAAAGTTATATCCGGAGTGGTATGAGATATATGAAAAGGAACAAAAGCCAAAGGAATAAGAAACTGTCATGAGGCAGTTTCTTTTTTTTGCTATTATGCGTATTGAAATGGATTAACGTACATATGTACTATAAGGAATTACAATGAATTTCATTTAAAGGAACATTCGGGTCTGACGTAAGCTACACGAATTTGACTGAACATTGGATAGCATAGCCTAGGACAAACCCCGAGAAAAAGAAAGCTTTTTAAGAGAGGATGCAGAGATATTTTGAAGAGAAATATCACGAACAGGAATTTTCATATGTGTACATAACATGTAAAAAGCATCCTGCTGTAACGCAGGACGCTTCTTTTTTATTTTTCGTAATGGAATTGCGGCTCTTCTTCACCGCTCGTATATGTAACAGAAAGGTCATGACCGTCGAAATACCATTCGTCGTCTGCTTCTACGAAAAACGTAATGCCTTCTTCTTTTGTTTCTGCTGCTGCTTGTATTGCCGTATCTTTACGGATACCAAGAGATAAACCTTTTTGTACTGTGCTGCAACCTCCGTATTGCACGAAGAAGCGAAGCACATCGCCGTCTTGCAAAATCATCTCTTTTTTGTACCATTGTGCTGCGTCTTTGGACACTGAGATTTTCATATGTTTCCCTCCAATTTTTTCCTGCACATCTTTAGTAAAAATAACGCAAACAAGGCGCCATTTACATGCTTAGCATTTCCTTTTTGCGTTATAATTTTAGAATTTTACCTTTGGTTCCGTTTTGTTTATAATCCGGGAAATATTAGCGCGATGACGATATATGACAAAAATAGCCAACAATGACATCGCGATTAAAAATGGTGTATCGTTTCCAATAATAATCGCTGCAATGACGCCGATAATCGCTGTCAGCATAGAAGAAAGCGATACGTATTTTGTCGTGAACAGCAATATTAAAAATACGACAATCAGGATAAGAAAAATCAGTGGCTTACAAAACAGCAGAACGCCTGCCGAAGTCGCAACAGCCTTTCCGCCCCGAAATTTCGCAAAAATTGGATACACATGGCCGATAACCGCCGCAAGACCGAACCAAAGCGGATTGATATTCAAACCAAATAAACTAGGTAATGAAGCAGCGAGTGTGCCTTTTAAAATATCGGCAATCGTTACAATAAATCCTGCTTTTTTGCCAAGCGTACGAAACGTGTTCGTTCCTCCGAGATTTCCGCTGCCGTGCTGGCGAATGTCGATGCCATAGCCGACCTTTCCGACGATTAAAGCAAACGGAATGGAACCGAGTAAGTACGCAGCTAAAAATAATACGTATGTAAGCATAAGTCCATTCTCCTTTAATATGTAATGATAGAGGGCACAAAAGCAGTTTTGCTCGTTCATTGTACCATAATAAGATAGGGCTGTGTAAACAACTGAGCCTTTATAAAGTATCTTTTACAATTTCTTTAAGGGGAGTGAAATTCTTCTTCGCATGAAGTCTATTTTTTGACATGTGACGATGAACCTCCCTCACTTACTCGCTTCTGCTCCTAGAAGTGGGGGTATTCTCGTCCAATTTATGATAAAATGCCAATCTCTCATTTTCACAAGAACGTTACAATTATCACATCATTGGAGGCTCTATATATAGTATGGTTTTTATTATGGTATACAATATATAGTTTAGAGGAGTGATTGGTAATGAAAGGAACAAACGTAGAAAGGGAATGGATGAACATGCTTGACAAGATTGTGGCAGGAGCTGAACAAGATATCATGCAGGAAAATGCGAATGTGGATGGCCGATCTCCCATGGGGATGATGGGGAAAGTTGCTTCTGAGACTGCGAGATTTTATGCGATGGAAAAGCTGTTATCTAGTAAAGTGCTTAAGGCGATGGAAGAGAATATTTTATATCCGCATGATCTTGATTTTTATATAGCTGGAACGACTACATGCTCGCAAATTCCGCTCGGACAGCTATTGAAGGGGGGGTTCTCTACAGGTCATGGTTATATGAGAGAGCCGGGCGGCATCGGCAGCGCTATGGCGCTTACGGCAATTGTTTTACAAGCAAATCAAAACATGCAGCACGGCGGCCAAGCGTTTCCGATGTTCGATTACGATCTTGCGCCTTATGTGAAAAAAACATACGAACGTCATCTTGAACGCTTCCACCAATATGGAATGACAGAACAGGCGGAAAAATTGGCATGGAAGGAAACGGAGAGAGACACGTATCAAGCGTGCGAGGCATTTATTCATAATGCCAACAGCATGCACAGCCGCGGGGGTGGACAGGTTCCGTTCATCTCCATTAATTACGGCACGGATACGTCCAAGGAAGGACGGATGCTCATCCGGCAGCTGCTTCTTGCTACCCAGGCGGGACTTGGAAAGGGAGAAACACCGATTTTTCCGATTCAAGTGTTTAAGCTGAAAAAAGGAATTAATTTTGATGCAAACGACCTGAACTATGACTTATACCGTCTGGCACTGGAAACGACGGCAAAACGATTGTTTCCGAATTTCGCGTTTTTGAACGCGCCTTTTAACGCTGCATTTTATGATGGACGCCCGGAAAGTGAAGCGTGCTATATGGGATGCAGGACGCGTGTGATGAGCAATATTCACGGCGAAGAAAATGCGGTCGGCAGAGGGAATATTTCATTTACATCTTTAAACCTTGTGAAGCTCGCCCTAATCAGCGAGTCAACGGAGCACTTTTTCGACCTGCTGAATCAATACATAGATCTGGCGATTCAACAGCTGCTGGAACGCTTTCATTATCAAGCATCAAAGTGCGCTAGAGATTTTCAGTTTCTTTATTCACAAGGAATTTGGCGGGGCGGTGAAAAGCTGCAACCTAGTGAACGTGTAAAAGAGATAATCAAGCATGGAACATTAAGCGTAGGCTTCATCGGATTGGCTGAATGTCTTACTGCATTAATTGGCAAGCATCACGGGGAAAGCGAGGAAGCAAAGGAACTCGGGCTTAATATCGTTCGATTTATGAGGGAGAAAATGGATAAGGCGACAGAAATGCATCAGCTTAATTTCTCACTTTTGGCTACTCCTGCAGAAGGTTTATCTGGGAAATTCACAAAGCGCGATCGTAAAAAGTTTGGCGTCATCTCCGGCGTAACCAATCGGAGTTTTTATACGAATTCCTTCCATGTTCCTGTTTATTATCCTTTGCAAGCAATCGAAAAAATACGGAGGGAAGCGCCGTTTCATGAGCTGTGCAATGCGGGGCACATCACGTATATCGAGTTGGACGGCGCAGCTGTTCACAATATAGAAGCACTGCATCAGCTCATCAATGCCATGGCGTATTACGGAATCGGGTACGGTTCTATCAATCATCCCGTAGACCGGTGCACATGCTGCGGATACAACAGCATAATAGAACGAGAGTGCCCTGTATGCGGAAATGATGACGAAGAGAAAATAGAACGCATCCGCCGTATTACAGGATATTTGGTAGGGGATATGACAAAATGGAACAGCGCGAAACGAAGCGAGGAAGCGGAACGGGTGAAGCATTCATGAGAATCCTGAACATTTTGCATGATAGTGTTGTAGATGGCGAGGGGTTGCGGACAGTCGTGTTTTTTGCAGGCTGTCCGCATCGCTGTTTCGGCTGCCATAACCCGCAGTCGTGGGATTGGAGTAACGGAATCCAGATGAGCGCAGAAGAAGCTCTTCAAGAAATTATAAGCAATTCTCTTACGAATGTGACGTTTTCAGGCGGTGAGCCGTTCATGCAGGCGCGTGAGGCGAAGAAGCTTGCCCGGATGGTGAAAGAAAGCGGTAAAACGCTATGGATGTATACGGGATATACATTTGAGGAGATACAGAGAATAGGAAATCGTGATATGATAGAGTTGTTGGACTATGCAGATGTACTAGTAGATGGAAGATTTGAATGGAATAAAAAAGACCGTGCGCTCCCGTTTCGGGGCAGTGGAAATCAGCGCATTATTCGTTTAGATAAAAGAAAGGGGGAAATCATATGAACAAAACGGTGCTGCTTGTAGAAGACGAACAGCGCCTTCGTGAAATTGTTTCCGACTATTTTGCGAGCGAAGGATTTGAAGTGCTTGAGGCAGAGGACGGGAAGCAAGCGCTGGCGCTTTTTGAAGCGCATGAGATTGATTTAATCGTTCTTGATATTATGCTTCCGGAAATCGACGGCTGGTCTGTATGCCGCCGTGTTCGCAAGGAATCCGTTGTGCCGATTATTATGTTGACCGCCCGCTCTGATGAAGAGGATACGCTTCTTGGCTTTGAGCTTGGAGCGGACGAGTACGTGACGAAACCGTTCAGTCCGAAGGTACTTGTAGCGAGAGCAAAAACGCTGCTCAAGCGTGCAGAAGGCTCCGTCGGTCAGGAAGAGAATATGCTGTCTATGAGTGGAATTGAAGTGAACAAATTGTCGCGTACTGTTATAGCTGATGGGAATGAAGTGATTTTAACGCATAAGGAATTTGAGCTGCTTGTGTATCTTATGGAGAATAAAGGGATTGTTTTATCCCGTCAGCATCTTTTGAATCAGCTGTGGGGCTATGATTATTACGGTGATGACCGCACGGTGGATACACATATTAAAAAGCTGAGAAGCAAGCTCGGCGAAAAGGCAAACCATATCACCACTGTGATTCGCGTCGGATATAAGTTCGAAGAGTAGGCCTAAGGCAGGCATGTTATTTTATAATAATAACACGTCCTGCTTACGAAAATCTTGTTGAATTTCACGACAAGTTCACAACAAATACACAGCGGCATATTACACTGGGTCTATCAAGAAACAGAGAGGGGCCAGACGAATGGGATATTATGATGAAACAGATGTGACAAGACATGAGGAGCGAAAAGTACGCGGCAAAAAAGGATACTTTTTCACAGGTCTTATCGGTGCGGTGATCGGTGCGGTTACAGTTACAGCAGCCGGTTCGTATATCCCTGCGCTGCAAGGTCAGACTGCCGTTCAAAAAGTGCAGCAAAGCGAAGGTACTGTTGTTCCGGTCGTGCAAAGTATGAAATCAACAGATATTGCCGGTATGGTGCAAGGCGCGAAGGAAGCTGTTGTGAGTGTTAATAACTATCAAAGTTCAGATCCGCTTTCTAATAAAGTGCAACAGGCTGGAACTGGTTCAGGTGTTATTTATAAAAAAGTGGGAAATAAAGCGCTGATTGTGACGAACAATCACGTTGTTGAAGGTGAAAAGCAACTGGAAGTCGTCTTAAGCAGCGGGAAAAAGCTGCAAGCGAAACTTGTCGGAACCGACCCTTTGCTTGATTTAGCTGTATTAGAAGTAGATGGAAGTACAATTACGAAAATTGCAACACTCGGGGACTCCGATAAAATCCGTGCCGGAGAAACAGCGATCGCAATCGGAAGCCCGCTTGGCTTTGCCGGAACAGTAACAGAGGGTATTATCAGCAGCAAGGATCGTGAAATTCCAGTAGATATCAACCAAGACGGCAGTCCGGACTGGCAGGCGCAGGTGATTCAGACAGATGCATCTATTAATCCCGGCAACAGCGGCGGTGCATTGTTGAATACGAACGGAGAAGTGATCGGCATCAACTCCAGTAAAATCGCGCAACAGGCTGTTGAAGGAATTGGGTTTGCGATTCCGATTAATGTCGCGAAGCCTGTTTTAGATTCTATAGAACAGTATGGTAAAGTACAACGTCCGTTTATGGGCATACAGCTGAAATCATTAGATGAAGTGCAGAGCTATGCATTGAATCAATTACAACTTCCGAAAGATGTAACGAGCGGAGTTATCGTCATGGCGGTTACGTCGAATTCACCGGCAGAGAAGGCAGGCCTTAAGGAACTGGATCTCATCGTAGCGTTAGACGGCCAAAAAATCGACAATGCGTTGCAATTCCGCCAGTACTTGTATGAAAAGAAAAAAATCGGCGATAACATTACAATTACGTTCTATCGCGGCGGTCAAAAGCAAGAAAAAACAGTATCGCTTGATGCGAGTGCAAATTAAAAGAGCTCTTTCTGTTGAAAGAGCTCTTCTCCTTTCGTTATACTTTGAATAAGGAGGGATTATGATGCAAAATCCGACACGCGAGGAAATCGGTCAAATTTTGAAAAAGAGCAAAACGATTGCAGTGGTGGGACTGTCTGACAATCCGGAAAGAACATCTTATATGGTATCAAAAGCTATGCAGGATGCTGGGTATGAAATTATTCCGGTAAATCCGAAGGCGGATTATATTCTTGGCAAAAAAGCGGTGAAAACATTAAAAGAAATTGAAGGGCATGTGGACATTGTCAATGTATTCCGGCGCTCTGAATTTTTAATGGACGTGGCGCAGGAGTTTGTACAAATCGATGCTGATGTGTTTTGGGCGCAGCTTGGCTTGCAGGATGAGGCTACATACGAATTTTTAAAGGAAAAAGGATATACTGTCATTATGGACCGCTGCATCAAAGTAGAGCACGCTTTAACGAGATAGATGAGGTGTTCGGCGTGAATTTTTTTCGCGGCTGTTTATGGGGACTGCTTCTTGTCACGCCTTTTTGGATATTTATTATTTGGGTGATTTGGAAGCTGATGTGAAGAGAAAAGCTTGCTGCTTCAAGGATTAGAGGGCAGATGCCATTGACAAACCTTTCTTTTTTTGAAATAGTAGCTTAGAGGAATCCTTGTTGCCAACAAGGATTTTTCTGTTCAATCTTGTATAATACATACTACGCGTGCTTGCCAAAATTAGGACGGTGCGGTATGCTATAACGGAAACATACGTTCTGTTTGTTCGGAGGAAGGGAGTAAGCGCTTTGGCACAAATACAATATAACGAAGATGCGATTCAGGTGCTTGAAGGATTGGAAGCCGTCAGGAAGCGTCCGGGTATGTACATCGGAAGCACGGACAGCCGAGGATTGCATCACTTAGTATACGAAATCGTCGATAACTCGGTCGATGAAGCTTTAGCAGGCTTTGGCGACGAAATCAAAGTCATTATACATAAAGATAACAGCATAAGTGTGCACGACAAAGGGCGCGGAATGCCTACGGGTATGCACAAAATGGGAAAACCTACACCGGAGGTCATTCTTACAGTTCTCCATGCGGGCGGAAAGTTCGGGCAAGGCGGATATAAAACGAGCGGGGGATTGCACGGCGTAGGGGCATCTGTTGTAAATGCTCTTTCCGAGTGGCTCGTCGTTACCATCAAGCGCGACGGCTATGTGTATGAACAGCGCTTTGAAAACGGAGGAAAACCGGCTACAACGCTTGAGAAAACGGGAACGACAAGACAAACGGGAACGACGATTCACTTCAAGCCGGATCAGACGATTTTCAGTACAACGAATTATAACTATGAGACATTAAGCGAACGCTTGCGCGAATCTGCCTTTTTATTAAAGGGAATGAAAATTGTATTAAAGGATGAACGCAGCGATTTAGAAGATGTATTTCACTATGAAACGGGAATTGAAGCATTTGTTTCGTACTTGAACGAAGAAAAGGATTCGCTTCATTCCGTCGTATATTTTGAAGGAGAGCAAAACGGCATTGAAGCGGAGCTTGCATTCCAATTCAACGACGGCTATTCCGAAAATATTTTATCGTTCGTAAACAACGTGCGGACAAAGGACGGCGGAACGCATGAAGCCGGCTTTAAAACAGCGATGACGCGCGTATTTAACGAATATGCGCGCAAAATCAGCTTGTTAAAGGATAAAGATAAAAATCTGGACGGCAGCGACATTCGCGAGGGAATATCAACTATTGTGTCTGTGCGCATTCCAGAAGACTTGCTGCAGTTTGAGGGACAAACGAAAGGAAAACTTGGAACGAGCGAGGCACGTTCGGCAGTTGATGCCATTGTGTCCGAAAATTTGGCATATTTCCTTGAAGAAAATCCGGATGCCGCAACTCTTTTAGTGAAAAAAGCAATCAAAGCGTTTCAGGCAAGAGAAGCGGCGCGAAAAGCGCGTGAAGAAGCGCGAAGCGGCAAAAAGAAAAAGCGCTCCGAAGCTTCTTTAAGCGGCAAGCTGACACCGGCACAGTCGCGCAATCCGCAGAAAAACGAATTGTACCTTGTAGAGGGGGATTCCGCAGGCGGATCTGCCAAGCAAGGGCGCGATCGACGCTTTCAAGCGGTGCTGCCGCTTCGCGGTAAGGTCATCAACACAGAAAAAGCTAAGCTTGCCGATATCTTTAAAAATGAGGAAATCAATACGATTATTCATGCGATCGGCGGCGGGGTCGGACCGGAATTTTTGGTTGAAGATATCAACTATGACAAAGTGATAATCATGACAGATGCCGATACGGACGGAGCGCATATCCAAGTGCTTTTGCTTACATTCTTCTATCGCTACATGAAGCCGCTTATTGAAGCTGGCAAAGTGTTCATCGCGCTTCCGCCTCTTTATAAAGTAAGCAAAGGAACAGGCAAGAAGGAAGTAATCGAATATGCATGGTCTGATGAAGAGCTGCAAACAGTAACGAAAAAGGTAGGAAAAGGCTATACAATTCAGCGCTATAAAGGTCTTGGCGAAATGAACGCTGACCAATTATGGGAAACGACGATGGATCCGGAGACAAGAACGTTGATCCGCGTCAAAATCGATGATGCAGCCCGTGCCGAGCGCCGTGTGACAACATTGATGGGCGATAAAGTAGAGCCGCGCCGCAAATGGATTGAGCGCAATGTACAGTTCGGTCTGCAGGAAGAAGGAAATATTTTAGAAAATGAAATGATTTCAACGGAGGTGGAGTAGCATGCAAGCAGAGAAGTTTCACGATCTGCCTCTTGAAGATGTGATTGGCGACCGCTTTGGCCGGTACAGTAAATATATTATTCAAGATCGTGCATTGCCGGATGCGCGCGATGGCTTAAAGCCGGTGCAGCGCCGTATTTTGTATTCCATGTACGTGGAAGGGAACGTGCATGACAAGCCGTTTCGAAAAGCTGCAAAAACGGTCGGGAACGTAATCGGCAACTATCATCCGCACGGCGATTCGTCCGTGTATGAAGCGATGGTACGCCTCAGCCAAACATGGAAGGTGCGCAATGTTCTCGTAGAAATGCACGGGAACAATGGAAGCATCGATGGCGATCCGGCTGCAGCGATGCGTTATACAGAAGCGCGTCTTTCGCCGATTGCTTCTGAATTGCTTCGCGATATTGAGAAGAATACGGTCGAGTTCGTACCGAACTTTGACGATACGAGCGAAGAGCCGATCGTTTTACCGGCAAGCTTCCCGAACCTTCTTGTCAACGGATCGACGGGAATTTCCGCAGGATACGCGACAGAAATTCCGCCCCATCACCTTGGCGAAGTAATCGATGCGGCAATTATGCGTATTGATAATGCGGAGTGCACGGTAGATGATCTGCTGCAAGTAATCAGCGGACCTGATTTTCCGACAGGCGGCATCATTCAAGGCATTGACGGCATCAAGCGCGCCTATGAAACAGGCCGCGGCAAAATTATTATCCGCGGCAAAGCGGCGATTGAAGACATGCGCGTCGGCAGACAACAAATTGTCATCACAGAAATTCCGTACGAGGTCAACAAAGCAAATCTTGTAAAGAAAATCGACGATTTGCGCATCGAGAAGAAGCTCGACGGCATCGCAGAAGTGCGCGACGAAACAGATCGTACAGGACTGCGCATTGTGATCGAGCTGAAAAAGGATGCAAACGCAGAAGGCATCTTAAATTACTTATACAAAGCGACAGACTTGCAAATTCCATACAATTTCAACATGGTGGCGATTCACAATCGCCGTCCGAAGTTGATGAGCCTGCCGCAAATATTGGATGCGTATATCAGTCACCAAAAAGAAGTTGTGACGAACCGTTCCGAATATGAACTGAAAAAAGCGCAGGACCGCCAGCATATTGTTGAAGGTTTAATGAAGGCCTTATCTATTTTGGACGAAGTTATCACAACAATTCGCGCTTCTAAAGATAAACGCGACGCGAAGGATAATTTAATTGCCAAGTTCGCATTCACGGAGCCGCAAGCGGAAGCGATTGTTTCCTTGCAGCTGTACCGATTGACGAATACGGACATTACGGCTCTTCAAAAAGAAGCGGAAGAGCTGAATAAGAAAATTCAAGAGCTGCAAGCGATCTTAGGCAGCGAGAAGAAGCTGCTGCAAGTCATCAAAACAGACTTGAAGCGCGTGAAAAAAACATACAGCGATGTGCGCCGTACGGTTGTTGAGCACGAAATTCAAGATATTAAGATCGATATGGAAGTCATGATTCCGCAAGAAGATGTAATTGTAACGGTAACAAAAGAAGGATATGTAAAGCGTACTAGCTGGCGTTCTTACAACGCATCGAACGGAAAAGACTTCGGCATGAAAGAAGGCGACCGTTTGCTTGCCCGTTTTGATATTAATACAACCGATACTCTTCTCTTGTTTACGAACAAAGGAAACTATATTTATTTACCGGTTTACGAAATGCCGGACATTCGCTGGAAAGATCTCGGCCAATACATTGCGAACATTGTGACGCTCGATCGAGATGAAGAGCTCCTAACGGCAATCGATGTGAAAAACTTTGAAGAAGACAACCGTTTCTTGTTTTTTGTCACAAAAAACGGCATGATCAAGAAAACAGAGCTGAAGCAATACAAAGTACAACGTTATTCCCGCTCATTAGTCGCAATTAACGTTAAGGGTGATGATGAAGTCATTGATATTATGACTACGGACGGCACGCAGGATATCATACTTATGACGCACATGGCATATGCTCTTCGCTTTAAAGAAGAAGAAGTGAGCCCGATTGGTGTCCGTGCCGCAGGCGTAAAAGGCATTAATTTAAAAGACGGCGATTACGTCGTAAAAGGGCTGACAGTAACTGATGCAGACGCATTGCTTGTCGTGACCCAGCGTGGCGCAGTGAAAAAAATGCATGCAAAAGAAATAGACCTATCGAATCGTGCGAAGCGCGGACATCTCATTTTTAAGGAAGTTAAAACAAACCCATACCGTATCGTCGGTGCAGAGGCGATAAGCGAACAGCATATTCTGTACGCAAAATCAGAAAAGAACGCATTGGAAGTCATTGATCCAAGTTCATTAAAGCCAAGAGATCGATACAGCAACGGAAGTCCGCTCATTGATACGAGCAGCTCAGGAAATGTCGTTGAGGTATGGAAGGAACAAAAGACAGAAGGATAGTGAATTGAAGCACCCATTGGATACCCAATGGGTGCTTTTCTGTGAGAAAAAGGCCCCTCCTTACATTCCATTCATCTTCTTTTCACTAGAGTTGTTTTGTGAGGCAACGTATTCTAGTGAAAAACATGTTAGATTTTCTTACATTCTAGGTGCATTTTATCGTTATAAATAGTATAACTATGTCATACATAACAATCTTCTTTAATAAAGGGGTGGAAACATTAGGCTATAATGCTAACGAATCAATCGTTTGTGAAAGTGAGTGAATGAAAGGGCGGAAGCGGCCCATTATAAAGCTATGTCTGTAAACAACAAAGAACTTGAAAATAATCTTATATGAATATTATTTATACAAAAGATGCACCTGCTGCAAAACCGGCAAGCAAAGCAATCCATAAAACTACGACCAAAATCAGCGAAGGGTGTTTAAAGCGTGATGCTAGAGATCGATTATGATTGTAGAACGAATTAAAAATCCGTGTATCACTATAAAATAGAAAATGAATACGGAAGCTCAAAAAGCTTTTGAAATTATAATAATTGAAAGAGCTTTCTATTGCTTTTTCTGCAGGGCTATTAATGAATTTTTTTGTTATTTCATTTACCGAGTGTCTAAATTTGTATAAAAATATAGGATTGTACAATATAACTTCTTCGATTATGATTTAACTAAATATTTAAAAAATTTAAAAAACGAGGAGGGAATTTAATTGGTATTAAAAAAAGGAATGGCACTAGTCTTGTCTACGTCGCTTGTATTCGGCATCTTAGCAGGCTGCAGCGGCAACAAATCGCAGCAAACATCTGGAACAACGTCTGATGGCGGTGGCGGCAAGGTTATTAAAATCGTGACACAATCCCCGCTTTCCGGAGCCTCCGCAACGCAGGGGGAAGCTATTAAGCTAGGTGCTCAGCTGAAGCTAGAGGAGCAAAAGGAAGAATTCAAAAAGCTTGGTTTTGACCTGCAGCTCGTTCCTTATGACGATCAGGCAGATCCGAAAAAAGGGGTTGCGAATGCGCAGCTTATCGGAGCAGATAAAGACGTTCTCGGCGTTGTCGGGCACTTGAACTCAGGTGTAGCAATTCCATCTTCAGAAGTATATGAAAAGAACAACCTTACAATGGTATCTCCGGTAAATACAGCAACAGATGTAACAGACCGCAATTTAAAGGTTGTAAACCGTATTTGTGCACGCGATGACTTCCAAGGACCTGCAGGAGCGGAATACGCGCTGAAAACGTTAAACGCGAAAAATATTTTCGTTATTGATGATAAAACAGCTTACGGCACAGGCTTAGCAAAAGCATTTGAGCAAGCTGTAGAAAAAGAAGGCGGCAAGGTATTAGGTCATGAATCCATTACTGTCGGCGAGAAGGATTTCAACGGCGTACTGAATAAAGTGCTGGCGAAAAAGCCTGACTTAATCTACTTCGGTGGCCTTTATGCTGAAGCTGGCTTAATTGTGAAACAAGCGCGTGATAAAGGCTTGAACATTCCAATTATGGGAGGAGACGGTATTGACTCTTCTACACTTGTAGAAATTGCGGGAACTACAATCAAGAATACATATTACACATCTATCGCAGCGGACCCAATGAAAACGGAAAACGGAAAGAAATTTGCTGAAACATACAAGAAGAAGTTCAATAAAGATGTAGAAGGCTACTCCGCTTACGGTTACGATGCAGCTGGCGTATTGTTAGAAGGCGTGAAGTCCGCGATTAAATCTAACGGCAACAAGCTTCCTTCACGTGAGCAAGTGCGTGATTCTGTCCGCAAAACTGCAAACTACCAAGGTGCTGTAACGAAGGTTGCATTCGACGCGAAAGGCGACAACAAATACTCCAAAGTATATATCTATAAGTTTGACGAGCAAAAGTACCCTGGCAGGGAAGAAGGGGAAATTGAGAACAAATAGTGCAGAAGGTACGGGGTGCTGCCTCGTACCTGTTTTTTTGCATAAAATATTATATTTGCAGAACAACGGGTAAATATTTTATTCACCATTCTGTTTATTGTTTATATCTTCGACAAACACTTGATGTCAATTCCTGTTTTTGTCGAAATCCCTTTTGAGAAAACAGTTGTCAATTGTCGAAGTTTTCCTTATTATTTTCTTAGAATATTATAAATATTCTAAATTTTTAGAAAAGGATGGTGGTTACATAGAGCAAAGTCTTCACCATAGTAATCATTACGGGATGAATCCATGCTTGAGAATAGCGAGAAAGAAAAAGGAATCATTTGGAGGGTGTCTACAGGTTCATAAAAGAAAATGAAAGTGAGGGAAAGGCATGCTATCAGAAATTTTGCACACTTTACCGCAAGTATTGGTGGATGGATTGACGCTGGGTGCGGTATATGCCATTGTAGCTCTCGGCTACACGATGGTATACGGTATCTTGGAGCTCATTAACTTCGCACACGGTGAAATTTTCATGACGGGAGCTTTTATCGGAACCGCCATCTTTCTTATGTTGACTGGACTTGGCTGGATGGGAGCGATGCCGGCATTGTTAGCTCTTATTCTTGTATTGGTAGTTACTTCGGCGCTGACTGGGTTTCTGGGAATGGGAATTGAGAGGGTGGCTTATCGTCCGCTGCGAAAGGCTCCGAAGCTAATCACTTTAATCACTGCAATCGGGGTATCGTTTTTGCTTCAGGATCTCGTTCGCTTTATTACAGAATTGAAAAAAGGCAACTATATTATCACTGGTCCAAGCTTATTCACAGATCAAGTTACTATTCAAACATCGTCACTCTTATCGAAGTTCAACAACGCGCAACTGAAGTCATCTTCTATTATTCTCATTGTTATTGCTATTATCATGATGTTCGCTCTGGATTTCTTCGTGAACCGGACAAAATGGGGCATGGCGATGCGCGCAGTAGCACAGGATCGTGAAACGGCAGCATTAATGTCAGTAAATGTAAACAAAGTTATCTCCTTAACATTCTTTATCGGCTCCGCCCTCGGCGGCGCAACAGGCGTTCTGTTCGCAGTACAATACGGAACAATTGACCCGTACATCGGATTTATCCTTGGATTAAAAGCATTCACGGCGGCAGTTCTCGGCGGAATCGGAAATATTCGCGGCGCCATGGTCGGAGGCATCTTGCTTGGACTATTGGAAATGTTCGCTGCAGCAAATCTTTCCACCCTGTCAAGCGGCGTACTCGGCGCGGAATATAAAGACGTATTCGCATTTGTAATTTTAATCATGGTGTTGATCTTTAAGCCGGAAGGTATTTTCGGAAAAGCAGTTACAGAGAAAGTGTAGGTGAGAGAACATGTTGGCAAAAGTAAAAGAAAATAAATTGTTGCAAGGTATTCTTCTTGCTTTGTATGTACTCGTAACATCCTTAAGCTTATACTTGGCGCAAAAATCCGTTGTCGCGTTTTTGCTTCTCTTGTTTTCACTGTTCCTTCTGTATTACACAGGCTTTTCTGCAAAAATGAAATGGCTCGCAGGCTCTGTCGTACTGTTCGCATTATTGCCGTTTGCCGCAAGCGGCGGTCCTGCATATGAGTCCTACATGGAAGTTGCGACTCTCGTTGGCATCTATATCGCAATGGCACTTGGGCTTAACATCGTAGTGGGGTTTGCCGGACTTCTTGATTTAGGATTCGTAGCCTTCTTCGCAGTCGGTGCATACACGTACGGTATTTTCGCGACGGCGCAGGCGAACAACTTCATGCCGTTCGGACAATATCCGTTATCAGGCGGAAGCTTCTGGGTCTTTCTTTTACTAGGCTGCTTAATGGCAGCAATTTTCGGAGTGCTGCTCGGCGTTCCGGTGCTTCGTGTCAAAGGGGATTACCTCGCAATTGTAACGCTTGGATTCGGGGAAATCATCCGCATTGTCTTCAACAACTTAGACAAGCCGGTCAACATTACAAATGGCGCGATGGGCTTGGCGTCAATCAAATCTCCAGAACTGTTTGGCATAACGCTGAATAATTCCAGCCAATTTTACTACATCGTCTTAGTCATTTTGCTTTTCGTCATTTTTGGCGTGAAGCGTTTAGAGTACTCCAAAATCGGACGTTCTTGGAAAGCCGTTCGCGAAAATGAAATCGCAGCGCAAGCGATGGGAATCCACCTTGTTCGCACAAAGTTGCTTGCCTTTGCAATCGGTGCATCTTTCTCAGGGATGATGGGCGTTGTATTCGCAGCGAAGCAAACGTTCGTCGATCCGACAAGCTTTACACTGTTAGAATCCATCACTATTCTTGTAATGGTAATCCTTGGAGGGATGGGAAGCGTGCCGGGTGTTATCCTTGGGGCGGCAGTTATGACGATTTTGAATCTTCAAGTGCTGACAGAAATAACAAACTGGCTGAATCAATTGAGCTTAAACGGTGTTGTCTCCATTCCGGACGCACTGTCTCCAGCGAAAATGCAGCGTTTCATTTTCGGAGGCATCTTGATTTTGTTTGCCATCTATCGTCCGCAAGGGTTAATCCCAGCGAAGAATCCGAAGTTCAACGAAGCTGAATTAAAGGCAAAAGAACAAGTAAAAACGGCACAAACAGAAGAAAAAGACGAAAAAGCGTGCGGAGCGTAAGGAGGGAGACGCATGGGAATTTTAACGGTAAAAGGTTTAACAAAACGATTTGGCGGTCTCGTGGCGGTAAAGGGAGTCGAAATGACGGTTGAAAAGGGCTCCATCACAGCGGTGATCGGTCCGAACGGCGCCGGAAAAACGACATTTTTCAATATGATTACAGGCGTATATAAGCCAGATGAGGGAGAAATCAAGCTTGATACCCATTCGCTCGTCGGCTTGAAGCCGCACGGTATTTCCAAATTCGGCATCGCCCGTACTTTCCAAAATATTCGTCTGTTTAATAATATGACAGTGCTCGAAAACGTGATGGTCGGTTCGCATAATCATCTGAAAAGCACATTCGTCGGCATTCTCCTGAATTTTCCGCACGTACGCAATGAGGAAAAAGAAGCGCAAAGAGAAGCATATCGCCTGTTGGAATATGTAGGATTGGCAGAATTTCTCAACGAAGAAGCGCAAAACTTATCCTACGGTGCACAGCGCCGTCTGGAAATCGCCCGTGCGCTTGCGACAAAGCCGAAAATTCTTCTTCTTGACGAGCCGGCGGCAGGAATGAACCCGAAGGAAACGAGGGAATTGACAGACCTCATTTACCGCATGAGAGAAGAGCTTGACTTGACTATCATCTTGATTGAGCACGACATGAAGCTCGTTATGGAAATTTCCGAGCACATCGTCGTACTCGACCACGGTGAAAAAATTGCAGAAGGACAGCCTGCCGACATCCGCAATAATCCGAAGGTTATTGAAGCGTATCTTGGAAAAAGCGCAGTCGCAGCGAATTAACGAGGGAGGGTACCCGGATGTCAATCATAGAGCTTAAAAATATCAATGCATATTACGGCGGTATTCACGCCTTAAAGGGAATCAATATCCACGTGGATAAAGGGGAAATCGTAACCTTAATCGGCAGCAACGGCGCCGGCAAATCCACGACTCTGAAAACAATCAGCGGACAAGTTATTCCAAAAACAGGTCAAGTGCTGTTTGAGGGTCAAGATATTACAAAGCAGCCGCCGCATATCACCGCTGTTTCCGGCATCGCCCACGTACCGGAAGGGCGCCGCATTTTCCCGCGCTTAACGGTGCGAGAGAATTTGGAGATGGGCGCATTCTCCGTCAAAGATAAGAAGGTTATCAACGCCCGTATGGAGCGCGTGTTTCATTATTTCCCGCGCGTCAAAGAGCGTATGAATCAGTTAGGAGGCACGATGAGCGGCGGCGAGCAGCAAATGCTTGCGATCGGGCGCGCGCTTATGAGCCAGCCGCACCTTTTGATGTTAGATGAGCCGTCTATGGGTCTAGCACCCATCGTTGTGGAGCAAATCTTTGAAATCATTCACGAACTGAACAAAGAAGGCATGACAATCCTGCTTGTCGAGCAGAACGCTTACCAAGCGCTGCAAATCGCACATCGCGGCTATGTTATCCAAACGGGGGAGATTAAAATGGTCGGAGAAGGCCATGTACTCATACATGATGATATTGTGAAAGAAGCATACCTTGCTTAAAAAGAAGTCCCTTCGGCCGAAGGGACTTCTTTTTATAAAATCAATCCGTCATGATCTGTATCGCCGCTGTTGATTTGCTCTAGGTGCTGCTGGACGTATTGCTGTAAGTCTGTTGGCAGCTTGTTGTTGCTAAGTGTGTCAGGTGTAAAGTCAAACATTTCACCTGTCGTGCTGTTTTTCACGCGCACGACACGCTGAGTGCCGACAAAGTTGGAGTAGAGAATTTCATAGACCATTTTATCACCGCTTTTTTCTTTAGATTCAGTTAAATAAGAAAAAATATGTACGGTCCCAACTGGAAAGAAATGTGTGATAATATAGAGAACAGGCACAAAAAGGGAGAAACGGCTTCGTTTCTCCCTTTTTGATTATTTTGTGTGCTTTTCCTGCCAGTTCTCTTCAATAAATGCCTCGCGCCCGGATTCTGTGCGCTCCTGCTTATATTTCTCCGGATTCTTCTTATAAAAATGCTGATGATGCTCTTCCGCCACATAAAAAGGAGCTGCCGGAAGGATTTCTGTTACAATCGACTTCGTAAAACGGCCGCTTTGTGCCACATCAAGTTTGGAACGCTCCGCCAATTCGCGCTGCTTTTCGTTATGATAAAACACTGCAGTGCGGTATTGCGGGCCGCGGTCAAAGAATTGTCCCCCGTCATCCGTCGGATCAATTTGCGGCCAGTACAGCTCCAACAGCTTTTCATACGGAAATACGTCTGGATCGAATTTGATTTGCACAACTTCATAATGTCCTGTTGTTCCAGTTTTCACTTGTTCATACGTTGGGTTTTCGACGTGACCGCCCGCATAACCGGAAAGCACGCCGTGAATGCCCGGCAGCTCATCAAACGGCTTTACCATGCACCAAAAGCAGCCGCCTGCGAATGTTGCCAGTTCATATTGTTTTTCCATTAGTAACAGTCCCTTCTTCCTATCATAAAAAATCCCTTCTTCATAAGAAGAAGGGAAGTACGTTCAGATGCCTTCTTCTTATCTTGCAGGACACGTCCTGCCGGAATTGGCACCTTCCGTAATGGGGTTGCCGAGGCTTCATAGGGCCAGTCCCTCTGCCTCTCTGGATAAGAATGTGATATGGTTGATAAAAATTATTATAAGGTAGAAACAGCGAAAAGTACAAGGAAAAGTGCAGTCATAGGCAAACATTCTATCATGGTGACAGATTGTGAAGGGCAGGAACGTACACCGACTGGGCAAAGCTCTGTAAATATAGAAGGAATTGAAAAAATCGAAGAAAGCGAGAGCGATATAAAATACTTCTTGTAGCTGAATGCATTTCATATTTAAATCCGTTTGGCAATATACTTTTCAGGAGATATGTTTAATTGCTAATACTGCCTGGAAAGCGTAAATCCCGATTCATTATCTATTTAGAAAGGATAGATGGATGTGAATAGTAGCGATAAACATGATTCATCCAGTAAAAAGTCTGCTCTCAATGTTATATATATCGTTCTGGATGATGTTGGCTTTTCAGACTTAGGGTGTTACGGATCAGAAATCGAGACGCCTCATATCGACACGTTAGCTGCAAATGGGCTCAGATATAACAACTTTAGTGTGACTCCTTTATGTTCTCCAACCCGTGCTTGTCTTCTAACGGGCCGCAATTGTCACGCTGTCGGTGTAGGATTGGTTTCTGAAGCGGATTTGGGACCAGAGCATTCTAATAAACGCGGAAGAATTACACCTGCCGCTGCAACTCTGGCTGAAATCCTGAACATGCATGGCTTCGCTACGTTTGCAGTAGGGAAGTGGCATCTCGTTCCCGGACATGAAGCGGCATCAAGCGGTCCTTTTGATAATTGGCCTCTTTCTAAAGGATTCCAGCGTTATTATGGTTTTCTGCTTGGTTTTACTGATCAATATACTCCAGACATAATTTATGATAATCATCGTATACAGAAACCGGATAAAGAAAATTATCATTTGTCAGAGGATTTGGTTGATAAAGCTATGGAATTTATGACAGACCATTTATCCGTTACCCCGGAACGTCCATTTTTCCTATACTTAGCGTTTGGAGCGCAGCACCAGCCTCATCAAGTGCCGAGGAAATTTATAGACAAATATAAAGGTGTATACGATATAGGTTGGGATGAGATTCGGAAAGAGCGGTTTAAACGTCAAAGAGAGCTAAGAGTTATTCCGCTGCACACAGAGCTTGTGGACCGAAATCCTGGTATTAAAGCTTGGGATGAGTTGACGGATAAGGAAAAGATTGTGTTTACCAGATTTCAGCAAACATTTGCCGGATTCCTAACCCATACTGATGAGCAAATTGGTAGGATTTTGGATTTTTTAAAGTCTAAAAATCAGTTAGATCAAACAATAGTCGTGCTGCTTGCTGATAATGGGGGGAGCCAGGAAGGGGATTGGAACGGCTCTATCAATCATTCGACGTACTACAACGGTATCGAGGAGAGCATTGATAATTTATTCGAAAAAGTGGAGGACATAGGAGCTCCTGACACTACCCCTAATTATCCAAAGGGATGGGCGCAGGTTAGCAATACCCCTTTTAAGTATTATAAACAAAACACATTTTTCGGAGGAATCCATGTTCCTCTGATTATACACTGGCCTCAGACTATTCGAGATGCGGGAGCCGTCCGTTCACAGTTCTATCACGCTATTGATATTACTCCTACTATATTAGATGTTCTTAATATTCAAGCTCCAAAAGAATATAAAGGTGTCCAACAAATGCCGCTGCATGGTATAAGTATGGCTGATACACTTACAAATCCTGATGTTCTTTCCAAAAGAAGAACGCAGTATTTTGAAATGATCGGACATAGAGCCATTTGGCATGATGGATGGACTGCTGTGACATATCATGAAAAGGGAACCGCATTTAACCAAGATAATTGGGAGCTATATTATGTAGAAAAGGATTTTTCTCAAAAGCATAATTTGACAGTTTATTATCCCCAGAAATTAATAGAACTACAAAAGGTCTGGTGGGAGGAAGCTCAAAAATATAACGTTCTTCCCTTGGATGACAGAACATTTGAATTGTTGACTCCAAGCTATCAGGGCTTACTTACTGGTAGAAGTGTGTGTACTTTTTATCCCGGTATGGCTCATTTGCCTGCAGGTGCAGCTCCTATAATGATTCGTACCTCTTACTCTATAACTATTCCTATTTTTCGTTGGAATTCATCATGTGAGGGAGTCTTAATCGCATATGGAGACCGCTCAAGTGGATATACATTATATATAAAAAACAATTACTTGATATATGAATACAACTATGTTGGCACTGTCTACAAAATTCAATCAGCCACTGAAGTACCTAATGGTTATGTGAATTTGAAGTTTAAGTTTAAAAAAATAGGTTTTAATCAAGGAGCCGGTATGCTTTATATCAATGACCAACAGGTTGGTATTGGATATATTCCTAAAACATTGCCATTTCTTCTTTCTCATGAAGGATTAGATATAGGAAGAGATCGGTTAGCACCTGTAAGCACTAATTATCCAGCACCAGAGTTTCCATTCAGCGGTCAAATTGAAAAAGTAATAGTTGAACTTCGGGAGAATAAAACAGGCAGTATAATGTTTTCAGAATGTAAGAAAGCAGAAAAAGAGTCTATATATATTAATGTTAATGGAACCATCATTTTTCTCTAATGGGTAAAAACACCTGTGAACATTCCAAGTATAAAAGTGCTGGAGCAGGTAATACCTTACTGTTCATTTCAGGTTTCTTCTCCCAGGGAAAGGAGTGATAGATTGTATAAAGACAATAGCTTTCATATTCTTGCCAAACCAGCAGGCCCGTTGTGTAACTTAGATTGTAAATATTGCTTTTATACCGAGAAGGAAGCGCTTTTCCCTAAGAATACAACTTTTCAAATGACTGATGCAGTTTTAGAGATGTATATTAAAAAGTATATTGCTTCACAAAAAACGTTGGAAATTGTGTTCGCGTGGCAGGGGGGAGAACCGACATTAATGGGTCTGGATTTTTTTAAAAAGGTTGTGTCCCTGCAAGACAAGTATGCAAATGGCAAAAAAATTGCGAACACTTTTCAGACTAATGGAACGCTATTAAACGATGAATGGTGCGAGTTCTTCGCCTCAAATAAATTTCTTGTAGGGTTGAGCTTGGACGGACCTGAACATATTCATGATGCTTATCGAGTAGACTGTGGCGGGAAGCCGACGTTTAACCAGGTAATGAAAGGTCTTTCCTTACTAAAAAAACATGGAGTAGAATTTAATATACTTGCTTGTGTCACCAAGCAGGCTTCTTATAAGCCTTTAGAAATTTATAATTTTTTTAAGGAACAAGATATTCAGTTTATACAGTTTATCCCTATTGTAGAAAGAGAAGCAAACAAAAGCACATTAGAACTGGCGTTACGGCATGCAACTCCCCCTTCATTATATAAAGAGGAATCTCAAAAGGTTGTAACTTCCTGGACAGTAGAACCAGCAGCATATGGAAGTTTTCTTATTGAAGTTTTTGATGAATGGATTCAAAAGGATATTGGACTCGTCTATATTATGAACTTCGAATGGGCGCTAGCTGCCTGGATGGGAATTCCTTCCCCTGTATGTATTTTCTCAGAAGAATGTGGCCGTGCTGTAGCAATGGAGCATAATGGAGATGTTTATGCCTGTGATCACTACGTTTATCCCGAGTATCAATTAGGAAATATAGCAACGGACAATCTTGAAAATATGATCAATTCACAATTCCAACTTGATTTTGGTAAAAAGAAAGAGCATACACTTCCTAACGTATGCAAGAATTGTGAGGTTAGATTTGCCTGTCATGGTGAATGTCCCAAACATAGATTTTTACTTTCTGACGAGGGGGAACCCGGCTTAAATTATCTGTGCACATCCTATAAAAACTATTTTAAACATATTAGTCCGTATATGAAAATTATGAAACGGCTTTTACAGGAGGGGCTCCCTGTTTCTTTGGTTACAAGTATAATAAAGCGTCAAAGAGTATCTGAGGTTTGAAATTGTGAAGAGCACTTTCTTGATAAAGAATGTTGGCATGGTTAGGAAGTGCAATATAATTATAGAAATTATAAAAATGTATATAAGATAAGCAGTTTGGAAGGGATGCATGTCTTGGTTTATCATTAGGGGACAGTCACATTAATCTCTTGGAGAGTATATATTTGATTTATATATGAGTGAATTATAATTTCGACATTTCCATGTACTATGTACAACGAAAAGGGAGTATGGTATGCTTCTTCTCTCTGGTTTACCTTTGCATGAACCACTACAAGGGTTTGACCGTTTCTGCACGTCGCCGGATGATCTCTCCCCACTATCAAAAGACGTTTTTTTATTCACTTGTATATAGTTTACCTCCCTTACGATCTCTTATCCAATAAACTAGAAAGTTGATATTTCTTAGAGTAAGAAATCGATTGTGAATTGTGTCGGAATTTGCTCAGCGTACAAAATTTGCGTTTTTGATAATTTCAGATAGTCTAAGAAATGTTGATATCATGGGGATTGTGTGAATAATCAATTTCCGATAATGAACTATTATGTTAACTAGAATTGTATATGGTATACATCTCTAGTTAACATAAACAAGCTGAATAAGATGATTCTAATCTTTAGTATCTGGAGATAAGAAAATATTTTGTAATGTTTTCCCGTACAAGGTAAGAGGCATGCGATCTTCATTAATATAATGAAATATAGCCAGGCCATTCTCTAAAGCAAGGATAGTCCATGCTAATTCATTGGTAGATAGATTATGTGTAAGCTTTTCTTTTAACATTACTTTCTCAAGAGCCTTAGAAATCTGTTCTACAGATTCTGTTATCATATGGGACCATTTATCGCGTACTGATTCTTCACGCATTGCATAAAGAAAAAATTCCATATTAAGCATACTCAATGTCTTACTTTTCTTCTTAATTGAAAGAAAATATTCATCCATTATTTTAATAAAATGTGAAAGTGAATGTTGCTGTTCTATAACTTGATTGATATTTTCTATATGTAAATGCATTTGCTGTTCTAAGATAGCTAAAAAGAGCTCTTCTTTGGATTTAAAATGAGCATAAAATGCGCCTTTACTGAATCCAGCATATTCTGCAATTTTATCTACAGAAGCCCCGTGAAATCCGAGTTGAGCAAAGGTTTCAATAGCTGATTCTAAAAGTAGTTGTCTTGTCTCTTTTTTTCGTTCCTCTTGCGTTAATCTTCGTCTAATCATACTTGTTCCTCCCTCCATTGACAATCATACCATATGGAATTAACATACTAATTAGTATATAAGTTCTATTTAGTATATAAAAGCTATTATATATCTTTGGTAGAGAAACTATTAACCATGTTATTTCAAATTAAAAAATTTATTAAAGGGGAAGACTTTTATCATGCAAAGAGGCAGGTATTCTACAACTGCAGAAAAGAAATTTTCACAGGTTATGGCGCAAACAATTAAAACAGGTATTATTAAATCAAATTTGATTCCAATGTTTGCAGGGCTAACGTTGGCATTATATACGTATCAAATTAATCCATTTAACAAGATTGGTGAAATTGTATTTGCTTTAATTGGTTCCATATTAGTAATGGGTGCAGCTGGAGCTTTTAATAACTTATATGATCGGGACATAGATGCTATTATGGAACGAACTAAAAACCGACCAACGGTGACAGGAGAAATAGAGCCTAAAACAGTATTATGGCTTGGTATCCTTATGTCTATCTTTGGAATAGCCTTACTAGGACTTGCAACCCCTTTAGCAGCATTCTTAGGGTTTCTAGGTTTATTCTTTTATATTGTTCCATATACGATGTGGACTAAAAGAAGAACAATTTTTAATACGGAAGTTGGAAGTATTTCGGGGGCCATGCCTCCCCTTATAGGGTGGGCTGCTATCCATCCAGACGTAACCCATCCTGCTATTCTTGGACTTTTTATCATTACAATCATTTGGCAAATGCCTCATTTCTATGCAATAGCTATACGCAAACAAGATGAGTACAAGGCTGCCAAGGTTCCCATGCTTCCCGTAATTAAAGGCGTTAAAAGGACATACGTACAAACTAATATTTATTTAATAATCCTAATTGTAACAAGCTTTCTTTTTGTGTCTTTAAGCCTTGGTCTTACTCTAGTAGCCCTTCTTTTAAATGTCATTTGGCTTGTTTTAAGTATCTTTGGCTATAAGAAGATGGATTCGGAAAAATGGGCAAAAGCAATGTTTATTTATTCTCTTCTTCATATGACGGTATTATTTTCAACTGTTATTATTTATTCCTTGATAGGTATCTTTTTAGATTTGTAAAACATAAACTACCGATAATAGGAATTATGTTGACCTTTAGCCTCACAGGCTAAAGGTTTTTTATTTTGTAATCACATTTTTTAGACATTCATAAACCAGCAAATTATTTATAAAAAATTCTTTGACCCCCTTAAAAATAATCCCTCTTGCGAATATATATAGACGGGCAGCGTATTAGAAGATTATATTCCTCATTATAAAGTCTTTAACAAGGTTTATCCTTCGATTTTTTTTGAGTAAGTGAAAGGCAGGAGAGAAGAAGAATGTCAGAAACGTATCGTTCTCGTGAGGAACGAAAACATACAGAGAGAAAAAAACAAGAACAGAAAGCAAGTGAAAAGCGTTCCAAAAAAGGCTCTTTCTTGAAGAGGTTTTTATTTGCTTGCTTATTTGTTGGCATCATATCGGTGGGAGCGGGAGTGGCTATTTTCTTTTCTATGATTAAAGACGCCCCTCAAATAGATGAGTCAAAATTGGCGGATCCACTATCAACGAAGTTTTATGATAAAGACGGAAACTTTATCTATGAATATGGGAAGGAAAAGCGAACAAAAATCACGTACAATCAAGTTCCAAAAGTGTTAGAACATGCGCTTATTGCTACGGAAGATGCACATTTTTATGAACACCATGGTATAGACATAAAACGGACTGGTAAGGCTATTTTCGAAAGCTTGATTGGGAACTTCGGATCTCAGGGTGGAAGTACAATTACGCAGCAAGTCATTAAAAACTCATTTTTGTCTCCTCAAAAAACGTTGAAACGAAAAGTACAGGAATGGTATTTGGCATATAAGTTGGAAGAAAAATATTCCAAGCATGATATTTTGATGATGTATTTGAACAAAATCAACCTTGGAAACCGTTCTTATGGAGTTGCTGCTGCAGCGAAAAACTACTACGGCATTGAAGCGAATGATTTGAAGAAATTGACGCTTCCGCAGGCTGCCATGTTAGCTGGGCTACCACAAAGCCCCAATAACTACGATCCGTCTAAACCACAAAACAAAGAAGCGGCCACAAAGCGTCGTGATCTCGTTTTAGCCTCCATGCATAGACAAGGCTATATCACAGAGAAACAAATGCAGGACGCGATGAAAGTTCCGGTAACGGCGGGCATTATTCCGAAAACCAATCAAGAAGGTATGCCGTACGAAGCATTTTTGGATGCTGCAGTGAAAGAGGTTGAAGACAAGTTGCAAGACATCAATATTGGTACGGATGGTCTGCAAATTTACATGACACTTGACCCGAGAGCACAGCAGTATGCCGATAAAATCATGAATACGCAAGATATTGTAAGTTATCCGAACGACCGTTTTCAGGCAGCTTTCACGTTTATGGATTCGAAAACGGGTGAAGTGCGTGCTCTTGGGAGCGGACGAAACGAATACAAAGCGACATTCCGAGGAAATAACTTCGCTATTGATATAAATCGTCAACCAGGTTCAACGTTTAAACCAATCTTTGATTATGGTCCAGCGATTGAAAACTTAAAATGGTCAACATATCACCAAATGGTTGATGAACCGTATAACTACTCGAACGGTCAACCGATTCGAAATGCCTACACGGAATACAAAGGCCCTATGTCTATACGAGAGGCTTTAGTAGAGTCACGTAACATTCCAGCTTTGAAGACATTACAGAAAGTCGGTTTGGGTAAAGCAAAAGGGTTTGCGAAATCACTCGGAATTACGTTCTCAAATAATCAGGTTTACGAATCTTACGCAATCGGAAGTAACTCTGTATCTCCTCTTGAATTGACAGGAGCATACGGTGCATTTGCAAACGCCGGTGTCTATACAAAGCCGCATTTCGTTACAAAAGTTGTTTTCCCGGACGGCAAAGAAATAAGCTTT
The DNA here is from genome assembly GCF_000430785.1 of Ectobacillus panaciterrae DSM 19096. GTDB lineage: Bacteria > Bacillota > Bacilli > Bacillales > Bacillaceae_G > Ectobacillus > Ectobacillus panaciterrae. Next base: position 4,498 of record NZ_AUMR01000015.1, on the reverse strand, counting down.
AAGTCGAAAGGCAAACGCGTCATGAAAGACTATACAGCTTATATGATTACCGATATGCTTCGTGGTGTAGTGAATGCCTCCAACGGAACAGGTACAGCAGCTAATGTATCAGGCCTTGACGTTGCTGGAAAAACGGGAACAACAAATTTTGACGACAAGACAATCAGTCAATTCGGATATCCATCCAAAGCGACAAATGATAGCTGGTTTGCCGGTTATACACCGCAGTACACGATGGCTGTTTGGACCGGCTATGCGAAGAACGGTCCAGATAACTATATGCTTGGGGATACTACAAAAATCTCGCAACTTATTTTTAAAGCGATGATGCAAGCATTTGGAACAGACACATCCAGGTATCAGCAACCAAACAGCGTATACACTGTGAATAACGAGCTATACATTAAGGGAGTTAGTTCTGGCGATGTTCCACCGGAAGCTCAAAATCCAGCACAAGACAGTAATAAGGGAAATGATAATGGAAGTAATAACGGTCAGAATGAGACCAACAATGTAAATGTTAATACAAACCCTCCTGATAATGGTGAACATAAAGGGGAAGACAAACATAAAGAAGATAAACATAAAGAAGATAAACACAAACATGAAGATAAACATAAACATGATTAGGGCGAGAATGGGGATATTTTCCTTTTCCTCGTTCCTGTTTCATGACAATCTTAGTTAACTATAACTAAGATTATAGAAAGTTAATCTAAAACCCTCGTGTGGTTGTAAAAGTAGACATTTTCGGATTATGTACTAATATCTGAGTTATGTGAAAAAAAGCCCTTCAGTACAAAAGTCTGAAGGGCTTTTTTATTTTATTCCTTTAGATTGTTCTATTGCCCATAGGTGAAAAATTAAAGAAAGTAATCTCTGTATGCTTAGATTCAACTTTCAATTCTTCTTCGAATAAGCTTTCGACCAGGCACTTTGCCCAAAACTCAAACAGCGCTCGCCCGAATTCACCTTCATGTCTAGTGGATGACGCCTCTACTCCTGATTCGCCATTTTCGTATTTGTATTCTAAAACTAAGTTGTCAAATGCAAAAACAACGTAAATTTTCCCATTATCTGTGCGGAACTCTATATCTAAAACTTTAATAGGGGTTGATTCTATGTATGTCTTTACTGTGGAGCGAAAAGCACTTTCAAACCTTTCAGCTAAGTGTTCAGTATCTTTTAAAATACTTAATCCAACATGACCTTCAATTCTATTTAACAAAGTAACCCCTCCTTGTAATTTATATCTAAATTATACAATAGGAGGATGTCTCAAAACAAATGTGGTTCTGGTGCAAAAATAACTCACTAGAAACATAGAACAGCAGTATCCTGTTAACTTTGGGATTAAGCAGCTAATCCTTAAAATCTATCGTTTTTGATAAGATGATCAATCACCACGCTTTTAGAGAGCATGTAGAAAATTTATCTTCCCAGCATACCAATATCAAATTTTTGGTATGTTATGAAAAACCTAGAGAAGAGGATAAGAAGAACAAGAACTACGATAAAGAAGGATACATTGATCTAAAGTGGCTTCAATCTGTTCTCCCTACAAACACAGCTAATTTTTATTTTTGCGGACCAATTCCATTTATGAAAGCAATTTATGGAGCTCTGAGACAATGGAATATACCTGAAGAAAACATTCATTACGAATTCTTTGGGCCTTCAGGAAAATTGGAGGTGGAAGTTGATTTTGAGCCTACACTTCAAGATAATAAAAACGATTAAAAGAACGGTTTAAAGCCGTTCTTTTTATTTTCTTCTAAGTTCTGCGCCTTTTTTGACAATCTAATACGAATTCATTTATTCAATAAAAAAACTCCGGTACGAATACAGGAGTTTTTTTAGGTGCTCAGCCCGAATGATGGCAGAAACTTGCGCCAATGATAATCAGTAAAATGAACAATACCACAATTAGAGCGAAACCACAGCCGCCGCTAGGATACCCGCCATATCCATAAGCTGGGGCTATATAGGTTGGAGCCATGCACATTGTTGGAGAGACATAGGCTGGAGACACATAGGCCGGAGACACATAGCTTGGTGTAGGAGCGATATTCACGCCGGCAGTAAGAGGTGCATTTACGTTACTATACATTTTAACTTCTTCCCTTCTTTATATAAGGGAGGTGATTATTCGGATACGCTATATCATACGCCTGTGAATAAAATTGGAGCACGTCTGTGTAAAAAATAATCTTTATATGGGAATGCTCGACTTAACATCTATATGTCAGTTTATTAAATTGTTAAGCTGGCAACACTCATTTGATTAAAAATATAAATTATTAGATAATGAAATTAAAGGCTTTGGTGCAAACCTCGGATTTCGTCAAAATATGAATAAAAATATAAGGGTAATTCCGAACTTTTCAGTTTTATATACTGTTAATATTCGGTGTAAAGTTTTTCATTCCGAATAAAAATTGCTCGTAGAGTAGGTAATATTCATGTTGAGTTAGCTGTCTAATTCTTTTTGCACCAGAACCATTCGAAGTACCGTAGATCAATATAAGCCTAGAATTGATTGATGGTTTTCAACTCCTGGAGAACCAGCTGAGATAATAGGTGGCGACATGGAAGATCAACTGCAAAAGACATTTCCTACATGATAAATCATGGTATAGGTCAGTATTTTTATATTCATAGAATAGATATTTACTAGAAATAACAGTGATTATGAAGTACGATTATATTATCAGGTTTTTCCGGAGTATTTATTGTGAAAGGATCATTTTAATAGAAAGATATTGAGGTGAGATTCCTCCTTTTTCAAGTATAATCGAGAATCAGAAAGTTATTAAGGGCGGAGAGTGTCATAGACGTGAAATTATTAACGGTTGAAAATTTAGTTCGAAAGTTTTCATTGAAAGTATTGACTGGAGAAAATCAACTACAACAAACGATTACGCAATCACGGTCTCATCGTCCGGGTTTGGAATTCGTTGGTCACTTTGATTTTTTTCCAACTGAACGTGTTCAAATACTTGGAAGAAAAGAAATTACTTATTTGCATAAGTTAAGCATAGAGGAGCGCCAGATGCGAATAGGTAATATCGTTAAATACCACCCGCCTTGCTTTATCGTTACTGCTGAGCAGAAAGGGCTAACGTATTTGACTCAATATTGTGTAGAAGAGGGAATCCCGTTGTTATGTACAAACGAACCTCAAATGACTTCTGAATTTATTGCGAAACTTGACGCTTATATGGTAAAAACACTAGCTCCAGAAACCGCAATACACGGAGTTTGTGTCAATGTGTATGGAATGGGCATTTTACTTCGAGGAAAATCAGGCGTCGGCAAAAGCGAAACGGCACACACATTGATTGGCAGAGGTCACAGGCTAGTAGCTGATGATCTCGTCGTGTTGAAAAAGCTCAGTCCACGAACCATTCTCGGCACTCATGATGGGAAAACGAAGGAATTTCTCGCCCTACGTAGTGTCGGGCTGTTGAATGTGGTCCGCTTATATGGGAGAAAAGCTTTTCAGGATGAAACGAGGATCGCGCTCGATATTGAACTGACAAAATGGCAGAAAAATGCCCTTAATAATGAATTGGAGAACGAACCTACATTTACAGAATATATGGGCGTTCAAATTCCTCATATTGAGATTCAGCTCCAACCTGGTCGTGATGTGGCGGGGTTAATTGAAGCTGCGGCAAATAACTGGCTTCTGAAGCAGCAAGGATACAGTGCTGCAGAAGAGTTCATGAGACGGCTAGAATCTGATTCTAGCTGGTAATGATCCATTGTGTTATCGCCTTAAGGACTAGTGAAAAAAACCTCTCCACAAGTTTATGTATAGAGAGGCAAAAAGTTTCCTAGTGCAATCTATTTTATGCTGGAAGGCCGAATAGTTGATAAATGAGGTTCACTTGATTTCGGACAGACTCTCCAAGGGGTGAAGTCTGACCAAAATGAAGTTGAGTTCATACATAAGTTGTTTGGATTAGCATCATAATTCATGGATGAAAAGGATATTGAGGTTCTATGTTTCTAATAAATCATATTTGCACCAGAACCGTTTATAGGGTTACGTATACTTCAGTTAGGTTGGTAAAGTTGGTAATAAATACATCAAAAATTTATATTTTAAAACCTAAATGTTTATTGTATACTAACTAAGCACTGAACGAAATGCCTTGTATACGTGCCGGCTTAGCTCAATCAGTAGAGAAACTGACTTGTAATCAGTAGAGAAACTGACTTGTAATCAGTAGGTTGAGGGCCTAGTGAGAGCAATCTCGTGGAGGTTCAAGTCCTCTCGATCGCATTCATGTCCTGCATTGTTCGTGATACCATTTTGTTTTGAACCGTACAATTTGAACGGGATTTCTAATTTGTTGACTGATGCCATGCCTGCTTTGTTCAGGATCGCAGGAAGGTCAATACGCGGAAACCCACCTGCGAGAGCGGGTTCCAAAACAGAGTGGGAAACGGCATACGTGGGGATGCACTTTTAAAACGACATATTGATTCA
>NZ_AUMR01000014.1 GCF_000430785.1 Ectobacillus panaciterrae DSM 19096 | reverse complement strand
CTTGGTGAGCCATTACCTCACCAACTAGCTAATGCGACGCAGGTCCATCTGTAAGTGACAGCCGAAGCCGCCTTTCCATTTCGAGTCATGCGACTCAAAAAAGTATCCGGTATTAGCTTCGGTTTCCCGAAGTTATCCCAGTCTTACAGGCAGGTTACCCACGTGTTACTCACCCGTCCGCCGCTAACCTCCGAAGAGGTTCGCTCGACTTGCATGTATTAGGCACGCCGCCAGCGTTCATCCTGAGCCAGGATCAAACTCTCCATAAAAGTGTTTGTCTAGCTTTAAAATAAAAATTGACGTTTCACATTTTGTTTAGTTTTCAAAGAACTGTTCATCGCTTAAAGCGACTTCTTCATGTTAACATTTTGTTTTTTCTATGTCAACAACTTTCTTTATTTCATTTCCGCTTCATGCTGTTGTGCATCAGCGACGTTTATTAATATACCATTCCCCTTAATCAAGGTCAACACTTTTTCTAAAAAAATTTCACATCGTGTTTTCGCAAGAAGAACTTAGCTCATTTCAAATAGAGCATACACATCTTTTATATAATGACGCTGTTCAACATGTGCTATAGTATTCAATAGAGGAGGATGATTTGAATGGAACCTAAATATTCAAGCAAAATAAATAAGATTCGCACGTTCGCACTGGGGCTTGTATTCGGAGGATTATTTATTTCTTACTTAGGGGTATTCTTTCGAAAATCACCGCTTATCATGTCTTTATTCATTATAGTAGGTTTTTTAGCGATTATCGCAAGTACTGTTGTATACTTCTGGATCGGTATGCTTTCAACAAAAACTGTGCAAGTTGTCTGTCCGGAATGCGGAAGAACAACAAAAATGCTTGGGCGGGTTGATGCTTGTATGTATTGCAAACAGCCGATTACCCTTGACCCGGATTTAGATGGAAAAGAGTTTGATGAAAAATACAATCAGAAAAAATATAAAGGCTGACATGACGTCAGCCTTAGTTATGCATGGAACGGCTGCAGTCTGGACAGGTGCCGTATAGTTCCATGCGATGATTTTTAATTATAAACCCTGTTTCTTCAGCAGCCTTTTGTTCCAGCTGCTCTAATCCTGTATAAGGGAAATCAACTATCTTTCCGCAGCTTTCACAAATTACGTGATAGTGATGACTTGTAACGTAATCAAATCTGCTGGATGCATCCCCGTATGTCAATTCCTTAACGAGCCCCACTTCTTTAAATACTCGCAAGTTATTATATACAGTTGCAACACTCATGTTTGGAAATTTGCCTTCAAGCGCTTTGTAAATTTCATCAGCGGTCGGGTGCGCCATTGATGCCACAAGATACTCTAAAATGGCATGACGCTGTGGAGTAATCCGTACACCCGTACCTTTTAAAAGTTCCAGCGCTTCCTTTAATTCTTCTTTAACCAACGCCATGCACCTCATTTCTAAATGAATTATTATTTTATAATTTTTATAAACAGTGTACAGCGTTTTTATTCGTTCTGTCAATATTTCTCCTGTTTCTCTATTGCTTTTCTTTGAATTACCCACTCCTTAAGGAAGGGGTTTTCTCGCCTACTCTTTTGATAAAACTGACTATACATCATTATCTTTTCCAAACTTTATTACACATTCTATTTCCTTTTTATGCTAAACCTTGTCCTATTTATGACTGGAAATGAAAACAAATGAAAAAAGTGCGAGAAATCTCTCGCACTGTAAATATCATTAGAGGAGGTATGCCCTATACTGTAGGATATGACCCATATGGAAAATTGTATAGACGAATGCCCCGGTTTCTATAAAAAATCATTCATAAATATTTCTCCTACATGTTTTCTTTTATAAAAGAAAGCACTTCTTCAGCATGATTCTTTACTTTCACTTTACGCCATTCCTTCACAAGCGCTCCATCTTTATCAATAAGAAAAGTGGAGCGCTCAATTCCCATATATTCTTTCCCGAAATTCTTCTTGAGCTTCCAAACCTCATATAATCCAGCAGCTTCATGCTGTTCGTCTGCCAATAACAAAAATGATAAGCTATGCTTTTCAATAAACTTTGCATGCTTGCTTAGCGGATCTGGGCTGACGCCGAGAATCACTGTATTTTGTTCTTGGAACAAATCATATGCATCACGAAAATCACACGCTTGTGTCGTGCAGCCGGGGGTCATATCCTTTGGATAAAAATATAAAACAACGTTTTTCCCATGAAAATCAGACAATTTTACCTGCTCCCCGTTGCTTGCAGGCAATGTAAAATCCGGTGCTTTCTTTCCTGTTTCAATCATTGAGGTTCCTCCTTTATAGTCGGTTACCACAACTATAGCAAAACTAATTCCGTTTTTCATTTTCTATAACTGTATGCACAAGGAAAGCTGCAGGCATTGTATATCCGACTAGCGCCTCTACAATCGCAATCCATCTGCCGATGCCGACGGGTGTAATATCTCCGTATCCGACTGAAAGCAGGGTAATGGCGCTAAAATACATACATACCTCTATCATTTGAAATGAATGTATATTTAAGTCTTTCCCGTCTTCTTCTAATACAGGCAGTCCCATCTCCTCCAGCATAAGATAGCTGATGCCGAACGCAATCAGCACTGTCGTGTAAATGGAGCACAGCAAAAGCAGGTTATGAAATGAAAAAAAACGTCCCGGCATGCGCGCGGATGCTAAAAGAATGCGTACACTTTTAAAAACTGCAATTGCAGCTATTGTTAACAAAGCAAACCATACCATGTCCCCCACCTCATTTCATATGTATGAGCAGGGTGGACAAATTATATCAGTTGCCGGCGCCTCTATATTTTTTTACACCTTTATTCCAGATAAATACCGCAATGGAGAAACATAACAGTCCCATTACAGGAGTTAAAAAAGCATATGTGTACCATTCGCTGCGGTGCAGAAAGTAAGAGGCCGGATATACCCCTACAAACGCAAACGGCAAAATCCATGTTAATACAAAACGAATGATACCATTATATATATTGATTGGATAACGGCCGTAGTTCCCAATGTTATACATGAGCGGCATGATAGAGCTTCTCGCATCTGACCAAAACCCAATGCTTGCGAGCGAAACGAAAATACCACCATATACAAGCGCTCCTCCCATCACCATAATAATAAACAGAAAGAGATCATACCAATGGAAGGATAAGTGCAGTTCTGCCGCTGCGTACGCCATAATGATGATTCCTGTAATACCCCCTACCAAAGACTCCAAATCCATGCGCTCAAGCACAATTTGAAACAAACTATGGATGGGACGCGTCAGAATTCGATCCATTTCTCCCTTTACGATATATCGATCATTAAAATCCCATATATTAAAGAAAGAAGAGAAAATCGCAAACGGGACAAGGAAGAAGCCATATATGAAAATGATTTCTTCACGCAGCCATCCTTTCAGCATTTGCGTATGGCCAAACACGACAAGAATAAAAATAAGGTTTACAGCTTGCATAAGTAAATCGGAAAACATCCCGACAACAAGATCGCCGCGGTATTGCAGCTTTGTTTTCATATATTGACTTGCATACTGCAAGAACAGTTGAAAATATAACATACGCTTATCCTCCCTGTACGATCAATCGTTTTTTCGCCATATTCCACATGACAGCAATCGGAAGGATAAGAACGACAGACCAAATAACTTGGAACATAATAGCATTCCATACCGCTTCTCCTTTAATGCCCTCAGAGAAAATCATACTCGGGATATAACTGATAGCTTGAAACGGAAAGAACTTCATGACCGTTTGCGCCCAAAGAGGATAAAAGCTGATCGGCAATAGGAGTCCTGAAAATAAATCAATCATTACGCGCTTTGCATACATAAGTCCGTCATTGTTAAATAAGAAGAATGTCATCATGCCCGTAATCAAATTAATTTGTGTGTTAATAATGAAACTAAATATGAGAGAGATAAAAAAGTACACCCATGTTTGCACATTCGTTGTAATTGTAAGAGAGAATAATAATGCAACGATGAACATGCCCGGAATTGAGAAAAAAACAAATCGGAAAATCCCTTCCCCTAATCCCTGCATGACTTTCATTCCTAAGTAGTTATAGGGACGAATGAGTTCTACCGCTACGCGCCCTTCCCGAATTTCCATTGCGATTTCGCGGTCGATATTATTGAAATAAAAAGCACGGGCCATCCATGCGACCGCTACATATGTTGTCATTTGTGCTACAGACAAGCCTTGAATGCTTTCTTTTCCGCCATAAATTGCGTTCCATAAAAAATAATATGCACCGATATTAATCGTATAAATTAAAATTCCGCTGTAGTAATTCGTACGATACGCCAGCATCATTAAAAAGCGAATGCGAATCATCTCAAGATATTTATCCATGCCGAACGCCCTCTTCATAAATATTGCGGATGATTTCTTCTGTTGATACCTCATTAATTTTAATGTCTTTAATTTTGTATGTTTGTACAACCTTTGCGATTAATGTAGAAATGATAATTTCCTCGTTTGGAATTTTGGCAGTCCATATATTTTGACCGCTCCCTTGCGACCATATGACACCGTTATCCGGCATAAGCGAAGCAAGTTGAGGCAGCGAAACCGGAGAAGAAAACTGGAAGTTGATTTCTTTTTCGTCTCCCCATTGCGAACGGAGTTCTTCTAATAACCCGTCGTATATAATTTTTCCTTCGTCAAGCATCACGACGCGGTCACATAATGCCTCAATGTCTGAGATATCGTGTGTTGTAAGGAGAATGGTCGTTTTATATTTTTCATTAATTTCTTTCAAAAACTCACGGATTTTCAGTTTTACAAGAACGTCTAATCCAATTGTCGGTTCATCTAAAAATAACAGCGGTGGATTATGAATCAATGCGGCAGCCAGTTCGCACCGCATCCGCTGACCAAGCGACAGCTTCCGGACAGGCTTATCTAAAAGAGGCCCGATATCCAGCGTTTCAATGACGTGTTCCATGTGTTCTTTATATTGCTGATCCGATACACCATATACCTTTTTCAGCAAGCGAAATGACTCTTGAACCGCAATATCCCACCAAAGCTGCGAACGCTGACCGAATACTACGCCGATGGTGCGTACGAACTTTTCTCTCTCCTTATGAGGATTCATACCGTTCACGAGAATATGTCCCGATGTAGGTGTCAAAATCCCAGTCAGCATTTTGATTGTTGTTGATTTACCTGCCCCATTTTCTCCTATATAACCAATCATTTCTCCTTGCTTTACGTGAAAGGAAATATCATTGACAGCCGGAACGATTTTATAATTACGGGTAAACAAATCGCGAAACGCGCCCTTTAATCCAGAACGGCTGGAGTAAGAGACGAATTCTTTTCGCAGATCCTTTACCTCGATGACGTTTTCCATGATGCGCCCCCTTTTCTATATAACAACGAATAGTTTACCCAACAGCCCCGCGCATCACAAATAATATGTCTTATGTCCATGTAAGAAAAACTGAAAGACGTGAGTTTTTATACTTTCTTACTTTATAAAAAAATCGTGTTACAATAGAAAGATGTATCATGCTCCCTATAAAGTAAATGAAGTTAAAGGAGAGGAAGACTCGTGAATTTTACTAACTCAGAGCAATTACATAGTGAAGCGCTAGAGCATATTGTCGGAGGCGTGAATAGTCCGTCTCGCTCCTATAAAGCAGTTGGAGGAGGCGCTCCTGTAGCAATGGAACGCGCAAAGGGCGCATATTTCTGGGACGTAGACGGCAACAAATACATCGATTATTTGGCGGCGTACGGCCCAATCATTACAGGCCATGCCCATCCTCACGTGACAAAAGCCATCCAAGAAGCGGCAGAAAAAGGCGTGCTGTACGGAACACCGACTTCTCTTGAGGTTACATTTGCCAAAATGCTAAAAGAAGCAATGCCGTCTATGGATAAAGTCCGATTCGTAAACTCCGGTACAGAAGCGGTTATGACAACCATTCGTGTAGCTCGTGCGTATACAGGCAGAACAAAGATTATGAAGTTTGCCGGCTGCTACCACGGCCATTCCGATTTAGTGCTTGTGGCCGCAGGTTCCGGTCCCTCTACGCTCGGCACACCGGATTCCGCAGGCGTACCGCAAAGCATCGCAAAGGAAGTAATTACGGTTCCTTTCAATGATGTCGAAACATTTGCGGCAGCATTAGACAAATGGGGACATGAGGTAGCTGCAGTTCTTGTCGAACCGATTGTTGGGAATTTTGGAATTGTGTCGCCAAAAGAAGGATTTTTGGAAAAGGTTAATGAATTAACACATAAAGCAGGAGCTTTGGTGATTTATGACGAAGTAATTACCGCATTCCGTTTCATGTACGGAGGTGCACAAAACCTGCTCGGCGTAACTCCTGACTTAACTGCCTTAGGCAAAATTATCGGCGGCGGACTTCCTATCGGAGCATATGGCGGCAAGAAAGAAATTATGGCGCAAGTTGCACCGCTTGGTCCTGCATATCAGGCAGGAACGATGGCAGGAAATCCGGCATCTATGGCAGCAGGCATCGCTTGTCTTGAGGTATTGAAGCAAGAAGGCGTATATGACCAATTGGATGAGCTTGGGGCATTGCTCGAGGAAGGCATTCTGGCAAAAGCAAAAGAGCATAGCGTTCCGATTACAATTAACCGCTTAAAAGGCGCATTGACTGTATTCTTTACAACGAAAACGATTGAGAACTACGACGACGCTCAAAATACAGACGGCGAAATGTTCGGCAAGTTCTTTAAGCTGATGCTGAAACAAGGTGTAAACTTAGCTCCTTCTAAATATGAAGCTTGGTTCTTGACAACAGAACATACGAAGGAAGATATCGAATATACAATCCAAGCTGTTGGAAATGCATTCCGAGAATTAGCGAAGCACATCGTAAATTCTTAATGGCGAGAGAAAAAATAGGAGGCAAGCCCCCTATTTTTTCTCTTACCCTATTTCATGAATTCAAGTTAAATAGTATAATTATTCATAATTATAGAATGAGAAGGAATCATCCGGCATCCCCTGTCAATGATTTTCCTTTCTTACTCATCCCCCTAATAGGCAAAATACGCCTTTAATTTTCTAACAATTATGAATAGTTTTATTTCATAAATATTCTGGATGGAGGTGAATGGCCTCATGGCCAACACGATGACAAACAAATGGACCCCTGCCATGTTTCGTGAATTTAGAAATGCGGAGCACGATGCTTGTGGTATCGTTTCCGTTATGGAGAAGAAACACATCCCCACAAAAGAGAATATTGATTTATGTATACAATCATTAGTAAAGATGAATCACCGCGCCGGATTTATTAACGGCGAAGGCGACGGTATTGGTATTCATATCGACCTTCCAAAAACACTTTGGAAAGAAAAACTTGCGCTCTCCGGTATTGACTCTTCCTTAACGGAACGCCCGGACTTTATTGTGGGACACTTTTTTCTCGATCAAAAAATAGACACTCTTCTACTTCGCGAAGAAATGAGAGAAGCTTTTGCAAGAGAAGGATTAGAACTGATTTTTGAGACGGATCATGTAGTGAATTCCAACGCACTCGGTCCGCTTGCCCAAAAAGAAGAGCCTGTGTTTTGGCAGACCGCTTTTGTAACGAACGAAACGAAACCGAATTTAGAACTTGATTTGTTCAACTTAACAATTGTATTGGAGCAAAATGAAGCAGTTCACGTTGCATCATTAAGCGCCTATCATGCCGTTTATAAAGTGATGGGAGCAGGCGATACGCTTGTAAGCTATTATCAAGATTTGACCAACCCGCTTATCGCATCTGCCATGACGCTCGGACATAACCGCTACTCTACGAATACATTATCTAACTTTTTTCGCGTGCAGCCGTTCAGCGTATTAGGTCATAACGGTGAAATCAATACGATTGCAAAGCTTCGCGATCAAGCGGACATGATGCAGGTTCCGCTTACGGCAGGAGGAAGCGACTCCCAAGACTTAAACCGTACTATCGACACTCTTCTTGCCCGCTATAACTATAGTTTGTTTGAAGCAGTCGACTTGCTGTTCCCTCCGATTGTGAACGAAATTAAATTATATAAAGAACATTTACAAGATTTATATACGTACATGCGCGAAGCATGGGGCCATTTTGCACAAGGTCCCGCAGGCATCATCTCTCGCTATAAGGACGAGGCAGTATTCAGCGTAGATGCACTGGGACTTCGTCCGCTTTGGAAGGTGGAAACGGAAACTTCCTTTGTTTTCTCATCCGAGCCTGGTGTTGTACCGCCAAGTGAATATGCTGCAGAGCCAAAATCCTTGGCTCCTGGAGAGAAGGTCGGACTGAAATGGAATGAACAGGGTGAAATGGTTGTATATGAGTATGAAACATACCAAGAGGAAGTATATAAACGCTTCAGCCAGCGGGTAAATATGAAAGATTTCCGTTCTCATCTTGTTCCGCCGAAGCCGGAGCAAATAAATGGAGCGATACCGGACTTCAAAGTAGAAGATCAGCAATACGTTGCTTTCGGATGGGACCGTGAAAATATTCAGCTGTTAGAGCAAATGGCAGAAAAAGGCGCAGAGCCGATTCGCTCTCTCGGACACGATGCTCCTCTTGCTGCATTGGATCCGGACAGACGCAACATTGCAGACTTTATTAAAGAAAGTGTTGCAGTCGTAACAAACCCTGCAATTGACCGCGACCGTGAAGTAGAGCACTTCTCTACCCGCACAATTATCGGCAAACGTCCTTCTTTATTTGAAAAGCAGGAAAAACCATTTATTGTAGAGCTTCCATCCCCTGTTTTATTAGAGGGAGAGGCCGGACAAAAAGCAGCGGAGCAAACAGGCCAGCTCACTTACGAAGAGCTCGTTCATCTGTTTGCAGCACACGATACACTTTATAAGCTATCTATAACGTACTCACAGGGAGAAACGCTAACAGACGCGTTAGACCGTTTAGCAAATGAAGCTGTAACTGCAGTGCGTAAAGGCGCATCTCTTCTCATTGTGGATGATAGGAATGCACATCAAGACGGCAACTTGTGGATTGATCCGCATTTGATTGTCGGAAAATTGCAACAATCACTTGTAAAAGCGCATTTACGACGTGAATGCTCCTTATTGCTTCGCTCAGGCGCAATCCGTTCCTTACATGACCTCGTAACGGTATATGGATTAGGCGCTGATGCCGTAAGCCCATATTTGGCATTCGCCACTGTAAGCGACGGAAGCATAAAATCGTCTGTTAACTTATATAACGCATTGAATAAAGGATTAGAAAAGGTAATTTCTACAATCGGTATTCATGAGCTGCGCGGATACAGCCGACTGTTCTCTTCCATCGGCTTGCATAAAGAAGTGGCAGACACGCTTAATATCGTAAACTTCCTTGGTTCCGATACATTGGCATTCAACTTTGAAAATATGAAGCAGGATGCTTTGAAGCGTGCTGAAGATTTCACAAAAGAAGGAGCGAGAATGCGCAAAACGTTCCATATCTTCCCGCGCATTTGGAAAGCCATCGGCGATGTGGCAAAGGGCAACGCGTATGATGATTACCGAGAAAAGCTGGGAGAGCTTGAACAAAAAACACCTATTGCAATCCGGCACTTATCTGACTTCAAAGCGGCAGAAGAACCGGTCGCAACTGAAAAAGTAAGCATTCAGGCAGGCAATCATGATTTGCCGTTCATCATCAGTTCCATGTCATTCGGTTCTCAAAATGAAGTAGCCTTCCGCGCTTATGCAGAAGCAGCAGACCGTCTGAATATGATCAGCCTGAATGGTGAAGGCGGAGAAATTAAAGATATGATCGGCAAGTATCCAAAAACACGCGGACAGCAAGTAGCATCCGGACGATTTGGCGTAACAGCCGAACTTTTGAATTCCTCCAACCTGATTGAAATCAAAATCGGGCAAGGCGCAAAGCCGGGAGAAGGCGGTCACTTGCCGGGCTCTAAAGTAACAGCGAAAATCGCAGAAGCACGCAATGCGACAATCGGATCTGACTTGATTTCTCCTTCTAACAATCATGATATTTACTCGATTGAAGACTTGGCACAAATGATTACGGAAATTAAAACGGCTAACAACCAAGCTAAGGTTGCTGTTAAAGTTCCTGTCGTGCCGAACATCGGAACAATCGCAGTTGGTATCGCAAAAGCAGGTGCGGATTTCATTAATATCAGCGGCTTTGACGGCGGTACAGGTGCTGCGAGAATTCACGCACTGCATCATGTAGGATTACCTGTTGAAATCGGGGTAAAAGCAGCTCACAACGCTTTAATTGAAGCGGGCATGCGTCAAGGGGTGGAAATTTGGGCAGACGGCGGCATTCGCAGCGTAGCAGATGCGCTGAAAATTATGCTGCTCGGTGCAAACCGAATCGGCTTCGGCACACTGTCCATGGTTGCCATCGGGTGTACAACTTGCCGCGGCTGCCATTTGGATACATGCCATGTAGGAATTGCAACGCAAATTGAATCCGAAGCGCAAGCGAAAGAACATGGTCTGCGCCGCTTTGTTCCTCGTGAGTTTGACAGAGCCGTGCAAGGATTGCTGAACTTGTTTACAACATTCGGCATGGAATTGAAGAGATTAACAGGACAGCTTGGCTATGCAAACTTACAAGAAATTGTAGGGCGATCTGACTTATTAGTGCAGGCTCGCGGATTAGATCTCTTAGATTTATCGCATATGTTAGAGGTCATGGAAACGGAAACGCCATTCACAGTCGTAGCCCAAACATCAGACCAGCAAGCGGAAGGAAGCTTTACTGTTGAATCAAAAGAGCTTGTAGCAGTTGGCGTTGACCAGCGCGTTATGGGCGGATTGGAATCCTGCTATCGCGTGCGCACAAAGCTTGCAGGCGGGAATTTAGAGCCGATTACATTAAAATATAAAGACGGTATCCCAGGAAACGGCTTAGGAGCATACAACAGTGACAACATCTTTATTCACGTAAGCGGCGGCGCACAAGACGGCATCGGTAAAACATCGCTTGGCGGCGGCATCTATATCATGAAAGCAAAAGGAAAAGACAGCCGCTTCTATAACGGTTCTGTCGGAAAAGGCTTTGGCTACGGCGCGCAAAAAGGCTCTCTATACGTGCAAGGCAATGCAGATGCCCGTGCAGGAATTCGTCTATCCGGAGCGGACATGATAATCGGCGGACGGTTGACGCAGCCGATTCCTGCAAAGGAATATGGCAACCTTAGCGTACACGCTAACATTAAAGGTTTTGCATTTGAATATATGACAAACGGACGCGGTCTTGTATTAGGAGACCCTGGTCCATGGATTTGCGCGGGCATGACAGGAGGAGTCGTATACCTTCGTCATCAGCCGGAAATGGGCTTAACCGAAGAAGCACTCCACCGCCGCATCGCCAAAGGCGCAAACGTTACAGTGAAGCAGCTCAGCCAAAAAGGCATGGCAGACGTAACGGAATTGCTTCTTGATTATATCCGGATTTTAACAGACCATGAACAATATGAAGAAGTAAGTATTATTTCTTCCCTGCTTGATGATGTAAAGAACAGCTTCCTTGAAGTCATTCCGGCAAAAGAGCAGGCAGATCCATCCGTTTCTACAGAATGATTCATATCATTTGACCTTTTTTTAGCCTCATAGTAAGCTAATGAACAAACAAAAAACCTGCTGAAAATTCAGCAGGTTTTTCATTCTATCTCCTTTAAAAAATCTCTTGCTAACAGAAACTAATCCATGTATAGTAACATACTGTGCATCGATTATGAGATAAAGAAAGGAATTTTTATCAGGTATGAAACTAGGTGCTCGGATTTTAAAAACGGGTATTGCCATTACACTGGCTCTGTATGCTTCTACACTGCTCGGACTGCCGTCTCCAGTATTTGCTGGAATCTCTGCTGTCTTTGCAATTCAGCCTTCTGTTTATCGCTCTTATTTAACCGTATTGGAGCAGCTGCAAGCAAATGTAATTGGTGCAATTGGTGCAATTGTTTTCGTTTTAATCTTCGGAAATAATCCATTTATTATCGGTTTAACGGCTGTTTTAGTGATTATCTTGACGCGGCAGCTGCGGTTGGAAAATACAATTTCCGTCGCGATTGTAACGGTTATCGCCATCATGGAGTACCAAGGCCCAAACTTCTTCAACTTTGCTCTGCTGCGATTTGTTACGGTTATGGTCGGAGTTCTTTCCGCGTCCATTGTAAACCTTGTGTTTATGCCGCCAAAATATGAAACGAAGCTATATCATAAAATTACAGACAACACAGAGGAAATTTTGAAGTGGATTCGAATGAATATTCGTCAAGCTTCTGATTTTGTTACTTTAAAATCAGACATTGACCGCATGAAAGAAAAAATGATAAGAATGAATCATTTTTATCTTTTGTATAAAGAAGAGCGAAGCTATACGAAAAAGGCTCGATACGCACAATCCCGCAAGCTTGTCCTGTTTCGGCAAATGCTTACGACGACAAATCGTGCGCTGGAGACATTGAAGTATTTGCACCGGCTGGAAAATGAGCTGCTGCATATGCCGGACCAAGTGCGGGAACTTATTCAAAATGAACTGGACTGCTTGGTAAACTACCACGAGCAAGTGCTTTTAAAATTTATCGGAAAAACAAAAACGCATCAGCCGTTAGAAATGCTGGATGCTGTATGTACGGGGAGAAATAAACTGCTCCGCTCCTTTATGAGTCATCATAACCCGGAGCACGAAGATGAATATAAAACATGGCTGCACTTGTTTCCGCTCATTTCTGCCATCATTGATTATGGTGAGCAGGCTGAGCACTTAGACAAATTGATTGGCAGCTTCTATACGTATCATAAACCTGAAGATGAACTTCACATTACAGAACAGCGCGAAGATGAATAATAACCCTCTGCTATGCAGAGGGTTATTGTTTTACATACTCCAGGTTTTGAATGTGATATAAATCATAATAATAACCTTGTTTCTCCATCAATTCTCCGTGCGTACCCATTTCTTTAATTTCTCCGTCTTGTACATACACAATCTTATCTACATGTGTAATGGTAGAAAGGCGATGCGCGATAATGAGCGTTGTTCGGTCACTCGCTAATGTCTGCAAGGCTTCTTGAATATATTTTTCATTTTCTAAATCAAGTGCAGATGTCGCTTCGTCTAAAATTAACAAAGAGGGATTTTTTAAAAACACGCGTGCAATAGCAATGCGCTGACGCTGTCCGCCCGAAAGCTTTACTCCCCTCTCCCCTACTACCGTATCGTAGCCGTCCGGGAGACCAACGATAAAGTCATGAGCATGCGCCGCTTTTGCTGCTTCTATTACTTCTTCTTCAGAAGCGTCCGGTCTGCCGTATAAAATATTAGACATAATTGTATCGCTGAATAAAATATTATCCTGCAGTACAATGCCGATATGACTGCGCAAATTCCGGATTTGATAATCGCGCACGTCTACATCATCAATTGTAATCTTACCTTCTGTTACATCGTAAAAGCGTGGAATCAATCCGACAAGAGACGATTTTCCGCCGCCGCTAAGTCCCACAAGCGCTACCTTTTCCCCAGGCTCAATATGAAGCGAAACATGCTTCAATACATCCGCATCCTTCTTATTATACCGAAATGAAACATCTTGAAATGAAATTTTTCCATATAAATCTTTTCGTACTACCGCATTGGGGCGATCTACAATT
Organism: Ectobacillus panaciterrae DSM 19096; assembly: GCF_000430785.1. GTDB lineage: Bacteria > Bacillota > Bacilli > Bacillales > Bacillaceae_G > Ectobacillus > Ectobacillus panaciterrae. The sequence goes on along the minus strand of NZ_AUMR01000014.1, from coordinate 95,348 downwards.
TCATACGATTCATCCAGCAGATCAAATACGCGATCCATGGATGCAAATGATTGTGTAAGCGTTGTAGAAGAGTTAACAAGACGGCGTAACGGATTATACAAACTGTCCATATAACCGACAAACGCAACCATCGTTCCTAAAGTCAGCTGTCCGTGAAGCACAAGATATGCTGTAAAACCAATAACAACGAGAGGACCTAAATCTGTTAACGTATTTACAGATGAAAATGTTTTAGCTGTCCAGTTTGTATGATTGAGTGCCTTATTCAAAAATTCACCATTTTTCCCGGCAAATTGCTCCTCCTCATATTTCTCCAACGCAAAGCTTCTTGTAACTTGAATGCCTTGAATGCGCTCGTGCAAGTATCCCTGCATAGACGCAAGCGCTTGGGAACGCGCTCTGGTCAGCTGGCGCAAACGAGTGAAAAAATACTTGACCGCCACTGCATAAACAGGAAGAACAAGCAGCGCAACAAATGTAAGCTTTGCGCTCATAGAAAACATCACAGCGATCGCAATTAAGATTGTCGCCGTGTCCAGCCATACATTCATCAGTCCGGTAATGACAAAATCCTTCGTTTGCTCCACGTCATTAATTACACGCGAAATAACTTCTCCTGTTTTTGTATTGGAATAATAACGCAAGCTCAGCTTCTGTAAATGTGAAAAAATATGTTTGCGTAAATCATATAAGACGGTATTGGCAATGCGCTGCGCGTAATATTGACGGTAGTATTCAATGGGAGGGCGCAAAACTGCAAATATGAACAAAGCGATTCCCATCGCAGTAAACAGATGTTTCGTTTTGTCTTGCAGTGAATCACTGCTGTGAATGACGTCATCAATGAGATATTTCAAAAGAAGCGGTAAAATTAAAGGAATGCCAAACTTAATAAACCCAATAACAATCGTAACAGTGATTTGCCATTTATAGGGCTTTACAAATTGCAAATATCTTTTTATACTGTTCAATTTACTTTCCCCCTCTTCCTATATATGAGTGAATTATAATTTCGACATTTCCATGTGTATGCTTCTTCTCTCTGGTTTACCCTTGCATGAACCAAAGGTTTAACCGCTTCCGCGCGTCGCCGGATGCTCTCGCCCCACTATCAAATATATATATAAATGATTTATAATTTCGACGTTTTCATTTGCTATTTCGAACAAAACGGCATTGGCACTTACTTCCTCTCTCTGGTTTACCCTTGCATGGGCCACTACAAGGGTTTGACCGCTTCTGCACGTCGCCGGATGCTCTCGCCCCACTATAAAAAGACGATTTTTTTATTCAGTTATATATAGATGGTACTAAGAAAACCTGCTGAATATGCATCAGCAGGTTTTCCTAGTCTTTATACATAAGATAGCGTTCGTACCATATGTCGATAAAATCCGGAGCAAAGGGACCTTTACGCTGGTGAATCCATTCTTTTAAGCACTCCACGTTGCGCTTTAGAATCGTATCGATAACGTCAGGATAATTCATAAGCTTCCGATGCTTGTCATACTCGTCCTCATCTAGAAGAACGTATGTCATATCCGGATACACTTTAATATCCAAATCATAATCAATATACTTCAGAGCTTCTTCATCATAAGCAAACGGAGAACTTACATTGCAGTAATAGTAAATGCCATCTTGTCTCAGCATTCCGATAATATTGAACCATTGGCTGCCATGAAAATAACAAATGGCAGGCTCTCTCGTAATCCACGTTCTGCCGTCCGACTCTGTCACAAGAGTTCGATCGTTCGCTCCGATTACTAAGCTTTGCGTCCCCTTCAAGACGGTCGTTTCCTCCCAAATTCTATGAATGAAGCCGTTATGTTTATAACTATGTATTTGTATCTTTTCTCCTTCTTTGGGAAAGCTCATGTTTCTCCCTTCTTTCGTTCTGGACGCTACTCCTTTAATAGTCTTATTCTATATTATAACGGTTATAGAGCGATTTTAAAACTAAAGAGCCAACTCAGTTTGAGTGACTCTTCAATTATGTATGAACTTTTCCTTCTGAAACGAATCGATGATTTGCTTCGTTTGCTGTTCAAACATCTCTTGCACGCCTCTCAGCTCCTGCTGCGTTTGTTGAATGCGCTCCTGTATCTCTTGATGCTCCGCTCCATCTTTCAAACTGCGCTGCATCATTTGATATCGCTCAAGCTTCGTCTGTAAATCCAAAAGTTGATCCATTGTCTTCAATTGCGTCCCTACAAGCCGATCGAATTCTGACATGTGCCTCTCCCCTTTTTCAAAACATTTTGTCATAGACAAATAATTCGCACTCTACCAACATTCCCCTTTGACTACATTTGTAGACCTATCGGAAGTTCTGTCGTTTTTCTAGAAAAGCGACGCCGGCTCGTTCAGGTGCAGAACCAGAGGTTCTCACCCCTCAAAGGCGCTTTTTGCCTTTGTGTGGCGGAGGTTCTCTGGTGGCAGCGCCTAGCCGATGGAGCTGGACACCACCAAAAGCGACGCCGGCTCGTTCAGCTTCAAAAGGAACACCCCCTAGAAGCAACCTTACATCCTATGCCAGCGGGGTTGGATTTTATTCGCAAAAAAACACTCCCCAGATTAAGGGGAGTGCTTTCATTCATTATTGTTGAGGGTTTTGACTTTGGAAATTGCCAGAAGCTTGCGCTTTTTTAGCTTCAGCTTTAGCATTAGCCTGGTTTACGCTTTGTGCGTCAGTTTCTGTAGAGAACTCAGCACCGTAGCTAGCGTTTTGTTGTTTTACGTGTTGGATGCTTGTTCCGCTAGCTGTTTTGTTTGCTTGTTGTTTGTTGTTCATCATTATCACCTCCACAAAAGATAATGTAACCAATCCTCTTTTTGAATATGCCGACAAAAAATTAAAAAATAGTATCAAAATTAGAATATAAAATAACCCTTCCACTCAAACTAATGTGGAACTCGGTGAAGAGGGGGCTATCGCATGTATGTAGGACGTGACATGGCTGAACTTTCCATGCTGCCAAAAAATCAATGGAACAAGGACGAATTGGCATACTTCCATCATTCGCTTCAGCAAATGATGCCTTATTTGAATGCAGAAGGGCAAACTATTTATAAGGAGATCATCAAGGAAGTGGAAGAAAGAGGCGGCATGCAGCGCGGCGAAGCAGATTGGACGCACGGAACAAGAATTACATACGATTAAGAAAAGCGGAATCGGCTCGTTCAGGCGCAGAACCAGAGGTTCTCACCCCTCAAAGGCGCTTTTTGCCTTTGTGTGGGGGAGGTTCTCTGGTGGCAGCGCCTAGCCGATGGAGCTGGACATACTCCCAGAACTTTATACTTTCTTATTCTGTAAAAAAGGGGGCGCACAGAGCGTTCCCTTTCGTCATTGATTGAATAAAATTTTTTATACAATAGTGCGCCTCCCAAGTATAGTACCGGTCAAGACCTTTAAGATATCCTCCCCTTTGTTTAAATGCAGGTTTATTCTTTTGGAGCTCGTATATTAGGAACATCATGGGTTTCAAACGAAGGAAAGTGATTGACATAGTACACTTATCATTACAAAAAATCCAGCCTATTACAATAGACTGGACTGCAGCACACACTCTTCAAAAATCTTTTTATGCGAACGAGAAAACGTATACTGTTCAAATTCTTCTTTCGAAAGAAGCTTTAATGTATCCGTCTCTGCTATATCCTCTTCAATCGTTCCGTAAAATACGAAAATGTCCCATGTGCGATGTGTGAAGCCATGCTGGACAGCGGCCGCATATTCTCCTACCCTAATGGAAATACCGAACTGTTCCTTCAAATAATAAGCCAGCTGCTGCTTATGACTGCTGACGCCCTCTTGTACTTCCACGTTCGGAAACTCCCACATGTTCGCCAAGAGACCTGTACTCGGACGCTTATTGACAAGGTACTTGCCGTCTTTTGTACGAAATACGCCTGCTGCAATCGGGACAATCTTCGGATCTTTCGCTTTACTTTTCACAGGCAGCTCCTTTTGGACACTCTCATGAAAGGCACGGCAATGCTGACGCACTGGACAAAGAAGGCAAGCCGGATTTTTCGGAATACAAATTAACGCCCCTAATTCCATTAGTCCTTGATTAAAATAGGATGGATTTTCGTGTGAAATGACTTCGCGAATGATATCTTCAAACAGCTTTCGTGTTTTCGGCTTCGCAATATCGTCCCAAATAGATAAGATACGGGACATAACACGCATTACATTTCCGTCTACAGCCGGCTCCGGTATACCATAAGCAATGCTTAGGATTGCTCCTTTTGTATACGGGCCAACTCCTTTTAATTTTCCAATTTCTTCCGGTGTATCCGGTACCTTGCTCCCGTAATTTTCCTTCACTTCTTTCACAGCGGCATGCAAATTGCGGACACGGGAATAATAACCGAGTCCTTCCCACGCCTTGAGCACTTCATCTTCATTTGCGTTTGCCAAGTCTTCAAGTGCTGGAAACTTTTCCATGAAATTTTTATAGTATGGCTTTACCGCTTCTACCCGCGTTTGCTGCAGCATAATCTCCGATACCCATACACGATATGGATCTTTATTGATGCGCCAAGGCAAATCGCGCTGCTCGCGCTCAAACCAGTCAATTAAATCGTTCTGAAATTGCATTGTGTCAAATCCTTTTAATGTTTCAAGATGCGTTTTCAAATGCTACCTCCTATGAAAAGATACGTTTTTGCATATAATTACTATTATAAAGAAAATCGTTGAAATACCTAAATGTTTTGCCATAGGAAATTGCAGGCAAAAGCCTTGCCTGCACGAAAGAAAACACGTTACATTATAAAAAAGTGCGTTTGAGGAGGTTTTGTTATGGATACGGCCACTCATTTAGTAATGGGCATTACGCTTGGCGGAATGGCTACGCTTGATCCGGTAATCGCCCAAAGTGATATAGGATCGCAAGCAGTTATGCTTACCTCTATTATCGGGTCTAATATCCCAGACATCGATACAGTCTTGAAGCTGCGCAACAACGCAAAGTATATACGAAATCACCGCGGCATTACCCATTCCATTCCTGCTGTTATTCTTTGGACGTTATTGGTGAGCGGACTCGCATTTTTAATTTTTCCAACTTCGCCTTATCTTCATATCCTGCTTTGGTCCTTTATCGCTGTCTTTCTCCATGTATTCGTTGATATTTTTAACGCTTACGGTACACAAGCTCTTCGTCCCTTTACGAAGAAATGGGTTGCCCTGGGCGTTATCAACACCTTTGATGTAGTTATCTTCTTGATTCACAGCTTGGCTGTCGCTGTAATTGCAATCGGCGCTAATAAAGGCTTTACGGCTCTTTCCGCTTATATTTTAACGGTCATTTATTATATGGGGCGCATTGCGATGAGACGAAACATTGAGAGCATCGTACGAAAGCGTTTTGATAATGTAGAGCAGGTGGTTATTTCACCGACCTATCGTTTTTACCATTATCACCTCGCCATCGTCACCGATAAATATTTTTATGTAGCGCGCTTTCATCGCGGGAGTATCATGACACACGACAAGTTTGAACGCATTCCGCTTCCGGAAAATCCTGTAATTCAAACAGCTTTGAAGGATGAGAACATTTCTGCCTTTCTTTCGTTTTCACCAGTATATCGCTGGGATTTGTTTGAGTTCGATGATCACTACGAAGTTCGTTTTATTGACCTGCGCTACCGAAGCAAGAATTATTATCCATTCGTGGCCATTGTACAAATCGATAAACAACTCAACATCGTAAGCTCCTATACAGGATGGATTTTCAGCGAAGAAAAGCTGCGCAAGAAATTGCAGCTGATTCCGCACTAAAAAAGAGCGGCCGTCACGGCTGCTCTTTAGTGTTTCAAATGATCATCTCTGTTCAAAAGATGCTTGTATTTCGGGTTGTCAGATTGAATTAAATGAAGCTGTCCGCCATGGCGCTCAATCCAAGTTGACACGAGGTTTTCCGTTACTTCTGCTCCGTTATAGCGTCCTGATTTCGCATATGTCGCTTCCGTATCCTCCCAAAGCAGCTCTACCCACGAACGGGCTTGTGCGTACGAAAGGCTTTCATTTTTTTCAAGCAACCGATTGGTTAACTTCTCAAAAATATCGTTCATATTCTTCACTCCTATGGCAAATTTTACGGCCTGGTTCATTACATATTCCCCGCTTCCTTTACGCATTCTATAACTGATACTTCAGTATCAATTCCGTATGAGGGGGGTTTTCCTCTTGGGTACAAATAGCCAACGATTTACAGAAAAACGGAATCACAGCAAAATTGATGGTCAGCCAAAAGCAGAGGCTCGCTTTGCTTCTAAACGGGCTGACGGCACGATTAACACACATCCGCAAGAACGCATGCGTGCTTCTAATCACGAAAAAGCATAAAGTGAAACTTCATCAGCGAAATGCTTTTCTTCGCTGATGTTAGTTGAACCAATCGGGTTCTTAGCGTCCGTTATTCCTTCTTGCTTTACGGACGGTTAGAACGCGATAAAATCGAGCGAGAGGTGACCATATGAGCTACCGTGAGAATTTAGATCCACACTCTAAATTGTTTAATCCTACATGGGCGCGTCCAAAACATCAAAACTCGCAAGTGAACGGTCAAACACAAATAACACAACAAACCATCATCTTAAAAAGCAACGCAAAAGCGCACAAGTGGTAAGCCCTATATTAACGTCTAAATAGACCGATAGAAAAACCAGAGATGTTATCGCTTCTCTGGTTTTTCCAATAATGAAATTGGAATGCCGATTTCCTCGTTCTTATGATCTTCACGATAGCCCCATGCAAACACACCGTTAAAATATGTAATGGTAAAATTCACGCCCGGCTCTTCTGTAAGATGATATGTCTTTCCCACTTGAAATTCATTGATATCCATCATATATGCTTTTGCCATCGCCATCTTGCGCGTAAGCACTTCATATTCGTTTACCATACCAAGCTGTTCCGCTTTGACGGCCTTTTCCTTCAGCATGCGGATTTCTTCTTGAAGTTCAAACTTTGTCATGTCACTATATCGTCTTTGAATGCGCATCTTTTTCTCTCCCATACATTGTCTTTTATAATAATTGCTTCTTCATAAGTTTACTACAGCTAAGGTTAAATTAAACTTATTCTTCCTCGCGAAGCTCATTGATTACTCTTTCAATCAACTCCATGCTGAACCCTTTTCGATACAGACTTTGCTTCATCTTCATCGCATACGTCCAGTTGTCATGCTTTTTATATTTTTCATGATATTTTTGCCCTTGGTACAGAACTGCTTCCCATTCTTCATCCGATTCGTTTTCTATTTTCACTTCCTGAAGGGTTATTGCGATGACAGAAGATGTGTACCCTTTGCGTACGAGCATCTCCTCCAGCTTTTTCTTCATTTGCACAGCTGATATATTTTTATACGTTTTCCCCTTCTTCTCACATAATTCCACAGCATTTCTAATTTGCTTCTCGAATGGATATTCATGTAAACTGTTTATGATTACATCTTCCGCTATGCCTTTTGCGGATAATTCGCGGCGAATAACTTGAGGCCCTTTTCGCCCTACATTGCTTTGTGTACGGACATATGCGAATGCATATTCCCTGTCATTGATATTGCCCTCTTGCAAGAGCTTGGAAACCGCTTCAGCTATAATAGCCGAACCGACTTCCTTTTTGCGCAAATAGTCCTCTACTTCTTGCCTTGTACGCATTTGGTAGGATAAATAGGAAACAGCCTGCAAATAAGCTTTACGCACCTCTTCATCATACAGAATAGAAGCCAGCTCCAGCTCGTCTATTTCCATCCCTTTTCTGAGTCCGTACTTAGCCAGCGTATACTCGTCTACACTAAAACCGTACTCTTCGCCTAAGCTTTTATCTATATATACGTTATAACGTTCCTTTGATTGCTTTTGCACTTGAATTTTCGTAATGATAGCCATATTTTTTCACCTCACTTTTATTGTAACGTATCTCAAATTGCTTTTCATTTCATATATATAGTAAGGAGGAATCTTCATTGAAAATTGCGATTTCCGGAGGCACCGGTTTTATCGGGCAATCTTTATGTACACATCTTGCTAGCAAAGGACATACTATATATGTATTAACACGGAGCAGCAAACCATCCGTTCAACCTAATATTGAATATATAAAATGGAGTGCCGATGAAACTGTATTCCCGATTCCTTCCATTGATGCTTTTATTAATTTGGGTGGAGAATCCATTAGCAGCGGCCGCTGGACCGAAAAGAAAAAAACACAAATCATTGAAAGCCGTGTTTTCACCACGCAAGGTATACTTCGTCAGCTTTCTGCACTTCCTAAATATCCAAAAACGTTCATTAATGCAAGCGCAATTGGTTATTACGGTACTTCGCTTACCCATACTTTCACAGAACATGATACAAGAAATGGCGAGGACTTTCTGGCAGCAACAGTCATGCGTTGGGAGAATGAAGCAAAAAAGGCAAAGGACCTTGGCATGCGTACCGTGCTGACTCGTTTCGGCATTGTGCTTGGCGAAGGCGGCGCTTTGCCGAAAATGACGCTTCCATATCAGTTTTTTGCCGGCGGTACGTTAGGATCAGGACAGCAATGGGTTTCATGGGTGCATATAGATGACGTTTCTAAGATGATTGCATTCGCTTTAGAAAATGAACAAATCGAAGGTCCGCTTAATATTACTGCACCTCATCCAGTTAGAATGAAAGAATTCGGAAAAACAATTGCAAAAGTGCTGCACAAGCCGCATTGGATTCCAGCTCCATCCTTTGCATTAAAACTCGCGCTCGGCGAAATGAGCACGCTCGTTCTAGAAGGACAAAAGGTACTTCCAGAAAAAGCACTGCACAATGGATACGTTCATTCTTATGATAATCTTGAAAAAGCATTAACAACTATCTTGACGTAGCTAAGGGGTTTACAATGAAGATTTTATTTAAGCAAGCCACTATTTATCCAATTACAGCTTCCAAGCTGCAAGGAGATTTACTGGTAGACACCGGAAAAATCCAAGCCATTTTGCCTGTTATCGAGCCTAATGAAGATATGCAGGTCATTGATGCACGCGGTCTTCATCTTCTTCCCGGCTTCATTGACGTGCATACGCATCTTGGTTTATACGATGAAGGAACAGGCTGGGCTGGAAACGATGCAAACGAAACAGCTGAAGTACTGACTCCCCACATTCGTTCGATGGATGGGATTCATCCTTTAGATATCGCATTTCAAGATGCTGTTCAAAGCGGCATTACAACCGCACATGTGATGCCGGGAAGTCAGAATGTAATTGGAGGAACGACGTGTGTAATAAAAACAGCCGGGAAAAGCGTTGATGCTATGATGATTCAAGAACCGGCCGGACTCAAAATCGCACTCGGTGAAAATCCTAAGCGCATCCATAGTCACGGCAACAAAGAGTCTATTACGCGCATGGGAATTATGGGAATGCTGCGAGAAGCATTCTATGAAGCAAAACAGAACGGAAACGAAGCAGACTTTAGAACGAGGCCTATTATTCAAGCATTGAATAGAGAGATTCCCGTACGCATTCACGCTCACCGTGCTGATGACATTCTTTCAGCGGTGCGCTTTGCCGAAGAATTTCATCTTGATTTGCGAATTGAGCATTGTACGGAAGGGCATCTTATCGCAGAGGAATTGACGGGACGAAACCTGAAGGTATGCGTCGGACCGACGTTAACCCGAAAATCAAAGATAGAACTGAAGAACAAGACGTGGAAAACATATGAAACTCTAGTACACCATGGTGTAGAAGTTTCTATTACAACCGATCATCCATATACACCTATTCAATATTTAAATGTGTGTGCTGCAATCGCTGTCCGAGAAGGTTTGGATGAACAAACAGCACTCGAAGGCATAACGATAAATCCTGCAAAAAACCTGAAGCTTGCAGGTCGAATCGGCAGCTTAGAGAGAGGAAAAGATGCCGATCTTGTGCTCTGGACGCACCATCCATTTCACTACCTGGCAAAGCCGGTTTTAACCATGATAGACGGAAAAATTATTTACAGAAAAATAACAAAAAACTAGTTTCCTTTTTTAACAAGATGAAGTATCATACGAATATAAATGAATGAAACCATGATCAATTTGTATCGTATTTAATTATCTCAAATTGACCGATGGGGAAGGCAAATGGTGCGCCACCAGCAAGATAGACTGGTTCTAGTGGGTTCGATTCCCACCCCGAAATTTTTTTGTGAGCTCTATTAAAAAATTTCGAGGGTGGGTTTGCTTTGCCAGCATTCTGCCCTCATGCGAGGAGGATATAGAATGTTGAAAAAACGCGACCTGCAAGAATGCCATGTTCTATATGACATGATGGTGCACCCAGATGTCTTCCCTTTTGTACGTCAGAAAGCATCTTCCTACGAGGAGTTTCTGTTCCTAACGAAGCAAACGATTGAGGCGGAAGAGCGCGGAGAACTGATTTCAAGAACGATTTTGGATGAATGGGGCAATGCCATCGGTACCATTACTTTATTTGACGTGACGGAAAATGCCGGATTTTTAGGAACATGGCTCGGTAAACCGTACCATGGGCAAGGCTACAACAAGCCCGCAAAGGATGCCTTTTTCCATGAAGTATTCTATGAACTTAACATTGAAACGATTTTTATGCGCATTCGCAAATTAAATGTAAGGTCTATTAAGGCTGCAGAAAAACTTCCTTACGTAACGCTTGCAAACGAAACAAGAAAATCTGTTTACGATCAAATCAATACGCAAGGCGAAGTATACAATCTGTATGAAATTTCAAAAGACCTCTATACGCTTTATACATTGCGTGAAGGCGGCTTCCACGATACAACGCATCAGTTAAAAGAAGCATAAACGTATATCTCTTAGAAGCATTGGAAAACCTAGGTAATAATTCCGATGCCAGAGGTGATATAATATGGATAAGAAAAAACGCGAAAAGTCTAGAAACAGACTATCAGCAACACAAGAAGTTCTTTATCAAAAAGAATTTAAAAAAGCGGACCGTGCAGCAGGCTATAAACCAGGCGGAATTTATTAAACCCGTTCTCTTTTCCTGTCTGTTAGGAACGATTCCTTATGTATAACCTAACAAAAAAGACTCCTTTTTCTAAAAAAGGAGTCTTTTTTGTTAGCTACGAATTTATAAACTTCTACAGCAATACTTTCCTTTGTTTACACACCACCATGCTCGTTTCTTATGCCGAATCTCTAAATTAGATTCATATAAAACTGAGCACGGGCGGTTTTTCTTATTGTGTACAAGTTATTCACAATTTTTCTACAATTGTGAATAACTCTGCTAACCTTATCAACAGCACGGACAAGCTGTAACGCATTTTGTTCATGATTTTGTGGATATCATTCACTAAACCTGTGGATGATGTGGATTATTTTGTTAATATTTTAAGAATACAGTAAATTGCAAGCGCTTTAACTGTGGGTATCTCAAAAAAAAAGCGGAACCTTCGAGGTGCTGCCGGTGAAGCTGAACATCAAGAAAGGCTCTGGAAGTACCACACACACAAACGTGCTGCTTGTTCATAGCAGCTTTCCTTGCATTTCCCGCTTGCTCATGCCTTATCCACATATTAACACCTACGCCAACAAAAAAAACCATCCCCATTATCCACAAGATGGATTAGGGGATGGTTATCAAGTTACCGGCTGAAGCAGCGCACGCGGGTGCACTTGTATTGCATTTTCTTCTAGTATTGTATCTACAATATGAAATGCAGCATGCGGATGATACATTTTCTTCATAGACTCTCTCATTTGCTGAAGCTTCTTATCATTTTGCAGCAGCGCTTTCGTTTTCAAAAAGACATCTTCTTCCTGACGTACGACAACAGCGGCACCTTTTCTTTCAAAATATAAGGCATTTTCATTTTCTTGCCCAGGCACAGGTTTGTAAAGGATAACCGGAACCTGTAAAGCTACTACTTCACTTAACGTAATGCCGCCTGGCTTTGTAATCATACATGTTGTAATACGGAACAGCTCGTCAATATTTTCCACATACCCAAACACTTTAAGAGCATCTGATTGTTGATGAAGCTCTTGCAGTTCTTCCTTCAGCATCTTGTTTTTTCCGCAGACAACTGCAATCTGCAGCTCAGGAATCGTCATAAACAGCTGACACAGTTCTTTCACATCTCCTAATACACCGTGTGCGCCTGCTACTATAAGCAGCGTTTTTTTAGATGAGCACAGTCCGTACTTGGCATGTAAAGATTCCGAAGTAACTGAACTCTCAAAGTTTTGCCGGATGGGTATTCCTGTGACAGTAACATGATTGCGCGGAATCCCTATTTCCTCTATTAGTTCCTTGATATGGTCAGTGGCTACGAAATATCGATCTACCTCGCGATGCACCCAAATTTTATGCAGGCAAAAATCTGTCAGCACATTATAAACCGGAATGGAAAAGCCTGTTTGCTTTTTTAGTTCCGGTACTGCAATAATCGGGAATGTATTAATGACAAGATCCGGCTTTTCTATTTGCAAAATAGATTTCAGCCGTTTCCTTCCAAAGTTTGCATACCACACTGCAATTTTTTTATCATATATCTTTTCTACCCCGTAATAGAACAAACGGTATAGCTCTTTCCCTATTGTATAGCTCTTTAAATATAGATATTTCGTAATATCAGTAAGAACCGGATGTGATTCAGCAAATAAATCGCATACAATTACATTTTCGATTCCTCTTTGACGAAACGTCTGCTCAAGTGTTTTTGCAACTTGCACATGTCCATTTCCATAATGTGCCGTTAAAATTAACACTCTGGGGTTTTTAATCAAACAAATCCACTCCTAGCTTTTCGGTCTTCAACATCGTTACGGCAACGAAATTAAAAACAGCATCTTAAAATTTTCATGTGCCCTTTCAGCCCTTGTTCAAGCTGATTGCGTATCTGTCGTGGATATGCAAAACATATATTGGACCCCTTAATCCGATTATCATCATATTTTATCATTATACGTTTCCCAATGTTCTTTAGCAATAACTAGGCAGGCTCTACCTTCATCATACTCACTGTATTATTTCTTAATTCTTGTAAATGAGTATTTTTCCCTTTACATTTCTGTAAATTCCTTTAAAACATTTCTTTACAAAAAATGCATGCCACCATTAGTATACTCTTTTCTCTTCTTCCTCTCTACCCCTTGTTTCACGCATAAAAAAACCCAATTCAGGATTGAATTAGGCTTTTACGAGTATGTTTTTAGCAAATTGCACACTTTCCTCCGTCGGCGGCTCAATTCCTTCTAACGGATACTTCAATCCGAGAGCTTCCCATTTATATACGCCAAGCTTATGATAAGGAAGAATTTCTACTTTCTCTACGTTCTCCAGCAAATCGATAAAAGAGGCTAAATCCCTCAAATCTTTTTCTCCATCTGTAATTCCAGGTACGAGTACGTGTCTAATCCAAACAGGCTTTTTCTTATCTGATAAGTAACGAGCAAATGAGAGAATATGCTCATTTGTCTTACCTGTCAGCTTGCGATGTTTTTTAGAATTGATGTGTTTAATATCTAGCAGCACCAAATCTGTATACTCCATCAACTCCGATAGCTTCCTTTGAAATTCTTCATCTTCTGAATAACAGCCGCCGGAAGAATCAATAGTTGTATGAATACCAAGTTTTTTACATTCTTTAAAAAGCGCCAGTACAAAATCGATCTGTAAAAGAGGCTCGCCGCCGCTTACTGTAATTCCGCCGCCGGAGGCTTCCATGAAAGGTAAATAGCATTTCACATCCTCCATAATATCTTCTGGCGTTACTTCCTTACCTTGACCAATCGCCCATGTATCGGCATTATGGCAATATTGGCAGCGAAGCAGGCAGCCTTGTGTAAAAACAATATAACGAATGCCGGGACCATCTACAGTTCCGCAAGATTCTATGGAATGAATGCGACCTTTCATTGCTAGCTCCTCCTTCTGAAAAAGGCAATCTCCCTAAAGTTAGGGAGACTACAATCTCTTACATGCTTTCGTGCATAGTGCGGTTGATTACATCAATCTGCTGCTCACGTGTCAGTTTAATGAAGTTTACTGCATAACCGGATACACGGATCGTAAGCTGCGGATACTTTTCTGGATGCTCCATCGCATCGAGCAATGTTTCGCGGTTAAACACATTTATATTTAAATGATGTCCTTCTTTCACTGCGTAGCCGTCCAGCATGGATACAAGGTTCCTCACTTGTGTTTCTTCTTCTTTACCCAATGCTTTTGGAATTACAGAGAACGTGTTGGAAATACCATCTAATGCATGTTTATAAGGTAATTTTGCAACAGATAACAAGGATGCAAGCGCACCTTTCGTGTCACGGCCGTGCATTGGGTTTGCCCCCGGTGCGAACGGCTCGCCTGCACGTCGTCCATCTGGTGTATTTCCTGTTTTCTTCCCGTACACAACGTTGGATGTAATAGTTAAAATAGACATTGTATGAATAGAATCTCGATATGTTTTATGCTTGCGCAGCTTTTTCATGAAGCGTTCTACAAGCTCTACCGCTAGTGCATCTACGCGATCATCGTTATTTCCGTATTTCGGGAAGTCTCCTTCAATTTCAAAATCGACTGCAACCCCATTTTCATCACGAACTGGTTTTACTTTTGCATATTTGATAGCGCTTAAGGAATCCGCCACAACGGATAAACCTGCAATGCCCGTTGCCATTGTGCGGATGATTTCCGTATCATGAAGCGCCATTTCAATTCTTTCATAGCTGTATCTATCGTGCATATAATGAATAATATTTAATGTCTGAATGTATAATCCAGCTAGCCATTCCATCGTCATATCGAACTTTTGCATTACTTCCTCATAATCCAATACTTCAGATGTAATCGGTGCAAATACAGGACCGATCTGCTCTTTTGATTTCTCATCTTTTCCGCCATTAATCGCGTAAAGAAGTGTTTTCGCAAGGTTTGCACGCGCACCGAAGAATTGCATTTGCTTACCAATTCTCATTGCAGATACACAGCATGCGATACCATAATCATCGCCATACTCCGGACGCATGATGTCGTCGTTTTCATATTGAATCGCAGATGTTTTAATAGACATCTTCGCACAATAGTTTTTGAAACCTTCCGGTAATTGCTTCGACCAAAGAACTGTTAAGTTTGGCTCTGGAGCTGGTCCTAAATTATCTAATGTATGAAGGAAACGGAATGAGTTTTTCGTTACAAGCGGACGGCCATCAAGTGCTATACCGCCAATGGATTCCGTTACCCAAGTTGGGTCTCCTGAGAATAGCTCGTTATAATCTGGTGTTCTAGCGAATTTCACAAGACGAAGCTTCATAATAAAATGATCGACAATCTCTTGTGCTTCTTCTTCTGTCAATGTTCCGTTTTGCAAATCGCGTTCAACGTAAATATCTAAGAATGTAGAAGTGCGGCCTAAGCTCATCGCTGCACCGTTTTGCTCTTTAACAGCTGCAAGGTAGGCAAAGTATAACCATTGAAACGCTTCGCGGGCGTTTGTTGCCGGCTTAGAAATATCGAAGCCGTAAGAGGCAGCCATTGCTTTTAGCTCTGCCAATGCACGGATTTGCTCTGAAATTTCTTCGCGAAGGCGGATAACTTCTTCACTCATTACTGTGCTTGTTGCTTTTAAATCTTGCTTTTTATCTTCAATTAATCGATTTATTCCGTATAATGCAACGCGGCGATAGTCACCAATGATGCGTCCGCGTCCGTATGCATCAGGAAGACCAGTAATAACACCGGATTTACGTGCCGCTTTCATTTCATCCGTATATGCATCAAACACACCTTGATTGTGCGTTTTGCGCCAATCGCGGAAAATACGGCTTATTTCTTTGCTTACTTGAAAGCCATACGCTTCGCATGATTGCTCTGCCATGCGCACACCGCCAAACGGCTGTAAGGATCGTTTAAACGGCTTATCTGTTTGAAAACCAACAACCGTTTCTAAGTCTTTATTCAAATATCCGGGACCATGAGAAGTGATTGCAGATACAATTTCTGTATCCATGTCGAGAACGCCGCCATTTTCACGCTCTTGATATGTAAGCTCCATTACTTGCTCCCAAAGCTTATTTGTAGCTTCTGTAGCTCCGGCTAAAAACTTGTCATTTCCAGTATAAACATTCACATTACTTAAAATAAAATCGCGAACATTCGTTTCTCTCTTCCAGGTTTCCCCTTTAAAGCTTTGCCAAGCATCTACATTTTTTTCAAGAACTTGCGCCATTCCAATCTCCTCCATTCAATTAATGAAATAACACTATTGGTATAACAGGTCTGTAATAAGCATACTACCAATTTGTGAAGAGTGGCACAAACACATGTGGCACATTTGTGAAATGTTGAGCAAATTAATATGCACATAATGGAAACTAAATACAACTTGCTATCCTAGCGGGTGATGATGCATCTCTTTATTCTCTGTCTGCCATGCTTTTTATGTATAAGTAACACGCTTCTTAAAAACTGAGAAAGGAAAGAATGGAGAGACGCGGAATTTTATTCTTATCTTTCAAAAAAGTGTACCGATATCGGTACACTTTTGGGTATTACTTTGCCCGAAATCTAACATATTTCGAACTAGCACTAATCCACTCATTTCCGCCTACGTTATACCAGCCGTCTTGTTCATAGAACACCTTATATGTTTCTCCCTTACTTACTGTTTTAATTACCGTGCCGTTCAAGCTTGGCTGAGATCGTACATTTAAGGCATATGCCAAAATAGTAGCTGTTCCTATTCCATCATTTAAGCTACTAGAAGGAGCTGTTGTGTGAAATATATCTCCGTCTGGAACGAAGCGTACATAATTTGCATTCGCACTGATCCACTCATTTCCTCCAACATTATACCACCCGTTTTGCTCATAAAATACTTGATATGCCTCTCCTTGATTCACCGTTTTTAGAATAGAACCGCTTAAGCTCGGCTCGGAACGTACATGTAAAGCGTTCGCCAAAATGAATGCAGTACCTGTAACGCTACTTGCACCGCCAGACGGCGCTGAAAAATTGCTTGATTTTGTATATTCCAACACCACGTCACGCACTAAATCCTCAAAGGTTCTTCCCGTTAAACGAAGTGCCGTTGAAGGATCCTCTCGTCTTGTTGGATCAAGCTCTTCATGTCCTGCAATGCTTGTCGCAGGGTCCAGTCCAAAACGGTAACAAATATAAGCGAGCACCCATACATAGCGTTTATATGCTTCTTCATTGTCAATTGATCCGTCTGTTGAAAAGCAAAGTTCCACACTGACTGCGGAATCGTTGGCATCTGCACCGAATCGGTCATTATCGTATGGCACATTGTAGCGCACATGCCATGCCTTCTCCGGCGATCCTGTCAAAACCGGGATACATTCCAATATTTCTCTATCATCTACAAATAGATGCGCCGATGCGCTCAAGTCATTGCGTGAGCTTTCATAATACCGCACATTTTGTGCCGCTGTTGAATTTTCATTTCCTGTGTCATGGGCAACGATGAACACCACATCATTCATCGCAACTCCAGACCGTCTTAAACTCGGTGCCGTTAAATACCGAAGAGTTACAGTATATTTCATGTTGAAGCTCATCAAAAATTCCTCCTTTAAATTTTTTCCCATACTCCAAGAAAAACGCTAAGGGACAAAATCGACTTATTTCACAAGGGCAACAGCTTCTCCGCACCTTACAATAGAGAATCACTATAGAAATAAAGAGAATTCATATAAATGGGTAAAAAAAGAAAAGAAGTTTCTTTTATAAAGATAACTTCCTTTAAAAAACGTATATACAAAACGACAACAACGGTGCAGATTTTGAGACAAAATAGAATCTTGATGCCTGCTTGTCTCCTTCTTTTAACTGAACAATCTCACATACGAAATAACAGGGATGCGGACCATCACATCCTCTGGCGAACCGTAAGACGGAACACCGGATGTACGAACTACTGCCATATCATCTGTAACCGCAAGTAAAATGCCGTTCACTACTTCTACTGCTGTTACAAGCTGAACAAGCGACCCTACATGAGTGCGCAATTCATCACGAAACATATTTCCTGCTCCCTTCTTCTTTAAACTTCACGAACTGATATAATGCTGTTAAATGGCAGCATTACCGCTAGCGTTTCTTGTAAGGTTAAATAGTCTTCACCGACAAAGACAATGACTCCCGATAATGTTCCCGCTGTTGTTATAATCTCTACTTCCTGATTCAGTAACTCTTCAGCAATTCCTTTAAACGAAGACTGACTGCATTCTTTTAAAATGAAGCATATGAGCTCTTGAAATTCTTCGGATACGAGAATCTCCTGAACGGCTTGCTTCATATTTAATTGGATAAACGCTGCAAGTTCATCAGAAGATAATAATTTCTTGAGCGCAGGCTGTAAAATTTTCTTATAGAACTTGAGCAATTGACACTCCACAATAGTCGCAAGTGTCTTCCAATACTTCTTCAAAAAAAACATAATGACTCTCTCTCCTGTCAATCTGTTGATAGCATGGACTAATCCACTTTATCAATGTATACAGCTAGAACTAGCCCGGTGTAGGATTAAAGACACATTATTATAAAAATGGTTGCTTGTCCTATGCATGAAGAGCCTGCAGAATCCTCAATCTAATACGGATAGGAGGGAAAGCAATGCGTAAAACAAAAATCGTCTGTACAATCGGACCGGCAAGCGAGAGCTTAGAAAAGCTCACTCAATTGATGGAAGCAGGCATGAACGTAGCACGTTTGAATTTTTCACACGGCACACACGAAGAGCACCAAGTTCGCATTAACACGATACGGGAAGCAGCCAAACAAACAGAAAAAACAATTGCAATCTTGCTCGATATTAAAGGGCCGAAAATTCGCACGCATGAATTTGAAGGCGGACAAGCGGAATTAAAGGACGGAGCAATGGTCACAGTCACGATGCAAAAAGTGCTGGGAACAGCAGAACGCTTTTCCATTACATATGAAGGACTGTATGATGATGTAGAAGCCGGAGCTCATCTTCTCATTGATGATGGATTAATGGAGCTTGAAGTAGTAGAAAAAACGAACCAGGAATTAAAAACAAAGGTCATCCATGGCGGTATTATTAAAGATCACAAAGGAGTAAACGTTCCAAACGTAAAAATACGCCTGCCCGGGGTAACAGAAAAGGACTTGCAGGATATTGTATTTGGAATTGGACAAGGCGTCGATTATATTGCGGCATCATTCGTTCGAAAAGCAGCTGACGTACTGGAAGTAAAAGAAATTTTGTCTCAGCATAACGCAAAGCATATTGGAGTTATTCCTAAGATTGAAAACCAAGAAGGCATTGATAATATCGATGAAATTTTGGAAGCCGCAGACGGACTCATGGTAGCGCGCGGCGACATGGGAATTGAAGTAGCAGCAGAGGAAGTGCCTCTTGTACAAAAAATGCTCATTAAAAAATGCAATTCTGCTGGAAAACCGGTCATCACTGCGACACAAATGCTCGATTCCATGCAGCGAAACCCTCGTCCGACCCGCGCGGAAGCATCCGACGTAGCGAATGCCGTCTTTGACGGAACAGATGCAATTATGCTTTCTGGTGAAACAGCTGCCGGTCTTTATCCGATTGAATCTGTACAGACCATGCACCGGATTGCCGCTCGCGTTGAACAATCTTTAAAATACGAAGAGCTGCAGAAGGAGCGAATACGGCAACAAAAGCTACAAATTACAGAGGTGATCGGACAATCTGCTGCTTATGCGGCGCTCGCTTTGGATGTAAAAGCCATCTTAGCTCCAACTGAAAGCGGCTATACGGCAAAAATGATTTCCAAATACCGTCCAAAGACACCTGTTATTGCGGTCACATTCAATGATTGCGTGCACCGTCAGCTCGCTCTTGTCTGGGGCGTGCAGCCTCTGTTAGCAGAGAAAAGCAGCTCTACGGACGAAATGCTGAAACAAGCGGTACAAACAGCTGAAGAAGCTGCTCTTATAGCTAAAGGGGATCTTATCATTATTACAGCCGGAATTCCGGTCGGCGAAATAGGGACAACGAATCTGATGAAAGTGCATGTTACCGAATAAAAGAAACAGACGGCATTTTGCCGTCTGCTTTCACTTGATTATGCTGTTTTTGTATGTTTTCTATCTAACGTATATCTTGGACTATTCCAAAGCTCTACCCATTTCTTGAGAGCCGTAATCATAATGATGATGCCAAGCACAAGCATAGTAATGGAGAGCACTCCATTTAATACGTTATATCCTTTAGAAGCTGTATTCAAGTACACATTCGCAATCATCCAGTATCCTGCATAGTTTACTGTTACATATAAGTAAGCCAGCGGGATAAAGCACGTGAAGGCATAAATGCGTTTATCTGCCACCTTCAAGATTACAGTCGCACCGATAATCAAACCGATGGACGCCATCAATTGATTGGATACCCCGAACAGTGCCCATACAGAGCTGATGTCTCCTGAGAACAGCAAGTATCCCCAGATGAAGCACGCCAAAGCGCTGGCAAAAATAGACCCCGGTACCCAATCCACTCGTTTAAGAGGTTTATAAAATTCCCCGAAGAAATCTTGAATAATATAACGTGCAACACGAGTTCCTGCATCAATTGCTGTTAAGATGAAAACTGCTTCGAACATGATGACGAATTGGAAGAAGAAAGATGCAAGTTTTTCAAACCAAGGAATGGCCGTAAAGACATACGTCATACCAACCGCAAGTGTTACCGCACCGCCCGTTCTTCCTTCTAGGTTCAAACCGATTTCTTTGCTTAGCTCCGGAAGATGCTGTACTGACATGCCAAGAGTTTTAAATACTTCCGGTGTAGAATTGATCGCAAAATAATCTCCTGGATGTAAAGCTGTTGCGGCAATTAAGGCCATAACCCCTACTAAAGATTCTACTAACATAGCACCGAAGCCGACTACTTTGATATCGCTCCAGCGGTCAAGCATCTTAGGCGTTGTACCAGAGCCTACGAATGCATGGAATCCTGAAATCGCGCCGCAGGCAATTGTGATAGAAATAAATGGCCAAACCGGACCTGCTAAAATCGGGCCGCCGCCGTTTATAAATTTCGTCACTGCCGGGAACGGAATTCCCGGATTCACTACGAATATGCCGATAATAAGAGCGATAAATACGCCGATTTTCATGAAACTGCTCAAATAATCGCGCGGTGCAAGCAATAGCCAAACCGGAAGCGCTGCCGCAAAGAAAGCGTATACCGGCAAGATAATCGCTAATGTTTTTATATCGAATGTCAGCCATTCGCCAAGCACTGTATTTTGAATGTACGGACCTGAAAACACCGCGGCCATCACAAGAATAAATCCTACTGTTGTGGCACCTTTTAAATTTCCTGTTTTCTTATGATATAATCCCACGCCCATCGCAATTGGAATCGTGCTTCCTACTGCGAATGTACCCCAAGGATTGTTTTCCAAAGCATGTAAGACAACCATTGAAAGACCGGCCATTGTAATTGTAATAATGAATAACATCGCAAGGCCTGTACAGAAGCCCGCCACCGGACCAAGCTCTTCTTTCGCAACTTCAGATAAAGATTGCCCATTTTTACGCATTGATGCAAATAACACTACCGCATCATGAACGGCACCCCCGATAACAGCACCGATTAACAGCCATAAAAGTCCTGGCAAATACCCGAACTGTGCCGCAAGAATCGGACCGACAAGAGGTCCTGCTGCCGCAATCGCAGCAAAATGGTGCCCGAACGCCACCCATTTGTTAGTAGGCACATAATCCTTGCCATCCTCCATTTCATGAGCTGGAGTCGGCTTGGAATCATCAAGCTTCAATACTTTCACTGCCATAAAAGTTCCATATAAACGATAAGCGATCATAAGAATGCACATTGAACCAATAACCATTGTAATCGCATTCATTTTATTGCGCCCTCCCATTCGTCTTCTTATGGCTTTATCATACAAAATGAAAGCGCTTTTACATCATTTTCATAGTGAATAGCAAAATAAGGAGGATGAACCGCAATAGCCAGGCTTTAGAATGCAATTATAATCCAAGTAAATTCTTCAGTTCTTTCGTATACGTGCGGCTTACCGGCACCTTGGAACCGTCTTTCATCATAATATTATATGTGGCGTTGAACCATGGCTGGACTTCAGTGATATGATTTACATTGATCAGAAATGCTCGATGCACACGCATAAACATATTTGAAGGGAGCTTTTTTTCCAATAGAGTAAGCGTATCTCCTGTTCTGTACTCTGCTTCCAGTGTTTTAATGACAGTTCGTCCTTCCCCTGCCCCGACAAACACGATATATTCCACATCTATCAGCAAGATGCGGTCCTCTATGGCAATCGCAAGCTTTCCTGTACGCGATGCTTGGCTGACTTCTGCAGCAGGAACGGCCCCTCTTTCTCCAATTTGCTTGATATTCGCAATTTTCTCCAAAGTTTGTTGAATGCGCTCCTCATCAAACGGCTTCAATACATAATCAACGGCATTCAATTCAAATGCCCGCAGCGCATACTCATCATATGCAGTCGCAAACACAATAGCAGGCGCATCTTTTAACCCTTTCAGTTTCTCTGCTATATCAAGGCCGCTATCCTCAGAAAGCTGAATATCCAAAAAAATAAGATCAGGATTTACAAGTGGGATTTGCTGAATAGCATCTTCTGCACAATCTGCTTCCCCTACAATCTCTACTTGTTTGCTGCGCCGAAGCAAATACTTTAATTCATCACGTGCTAAAGGCTCATCATCTACTACAAATACTTTTAACATATAAGTCCCCTTTACTTAACAATTCTGAATGAAACCTCTGTGCCCTGAGGGCAGCTGCGAATATGAAATTGCGCCTCTTTGCCGTATAAGCCCTTTAAACGTTCGCGTATATTATATAAAGCAGTTCCGGTACCGTGTTCAGAGGAAACTACTGCAGTCCCAAGCGAAGCTAATCGTTCCGGCGGGATGCCGTTTCCGTTATCTTCTACCCGTATATACACATACTTATCATCCGAGTTGATATAGATATGGACCTTTCCTTGCTTTTTTTCCTTTTGAAACGCATGACGAATCGCATTTTCTACAAGCGGCTGCAGAGTAAACGGCGGAATCATAACCATGTCTATCCCGGATTCAATATGAAATTCCACCTTATACTTATTGGGAAAGCGGGCTTGCTCGAGCGATAAATAAGCTTGGACATGCTCCAGCTCTTTTTCAATCGGAATCAGCATTTGCCTTGCCCCCTGCAGATTGCTGCGGAAGAATACACTTAGCTGCAGCAGCAGCTTTCTCGCCTTTTCCGCATCTGTCCGGCACAGCACAGAAATCGTGTTAATGGCGTTAAACAAGAAATGCGGATTGATCTGTGCTTGCAGCGCTTTAATTTCTGCATCCTTCAAGAGCTTCGTTTGCTGCTCTGCCTCCGCAAGCTCCAGCTGTGTAGAAAACAGCCGGGCCAAGCCCTCTGCAAGCTCCTGTTCTACTTTATCCAAGCGATTAGCATGCTGAAAGTATAATTTTAGCGTTCCCACTGTTTTTTCATGTACCTTTAAAGGCAATACAACCGCAGCATGAAGCGGGCAGTTTGCATCAAAACAGTTAATATCTTCTTTCTTTTTGGCTGTAATAATTTCTCCTGTCTCAAGCACGGTTTTCGTCAGTTTAGTAGCCGGGCTTTGAAACGGAATGTGATGATCTGATGCCCCTCCTACATGCGCTAGCACGTGTTCGCTATCTGTAATCGCAACCGCATCCGCTTCTGTCAGACGATGGATTACAACAGCAGCCGCTTTGCATGATTGCGGATTCAAACCCTGTCGAAAGTGAGGAAGCGTTTGATCGGCAATCAACAGCGCCTTGTATGTTTGTAATGCTCTTGTTTTTTCTTCTTCCCGCAAAATTGATTGAATGATAATCATAAAAATGAAATTTCCGAGACCATTAATCAAAATCATCGGAACAGCAATTGTACTCACTAAATCTAAGGCTAAATCAAACGGTTTGGTGACGAGTAAAATAATGACCATTTGTAAAGCTTCCATCATCATACCGACACCGACTGCGAGCCACGGCGAAATCATACCGTTTCTCCTATATTTCTTGCCTATCCATCCGGCAGCAAGCCCTGCCAAAACAGAAGATATAGCACACGCTCCTGCAGTAAAACCGCCCAATGCATAACGATGCCCGCCTGCGATTATACCTACCCCAAGCCCTACAACAGGACCTCCAAGCAAGCCGCCGATTCCCACGCCCATGATGCGTGTATTCGCGATAGCATTTGTCGGTTCTATTCCCATCAGCCAACTCTGATTTACAATTTCTCCCCGATAGATTTCAATCCCCGTATAGTTGCTGATAATGCCAAACAAGCCAAAAATGCCAGTCAGAACGATTTTTTCTTTCCAGCTATGCTCATTTTGCACAATACGCCTAAAGGATTTGAGGCGAGACAAAAGAAAAGCAACAATGACAAGGACACCGACGCGCTCAATCATAAGAGGCAATAAACTAAACATATGTTTTCCATCCTTTTCTCAAGCTTCCCTTCCATCTTAGCACAAACTGCTTTGTACTTTAGAAGAAATAGGGTATTTTATTAGTATAACGAAATGAAGAGGTGTACGAATGATACAATGCATGGAACTCAACAATTTGCCGGACTTGCTTGAACAAGTGAAACCCTGTACAAACGAAGGAAAAGTAGCGACATACATACCGGCACTCGGAGAAGCGAATGCAAATGATATAGGCATCGCGATTTATGATAAAGAACACCATTATATTTCCGCAGGCAATACTGAAGTTAACTTTACTTTGCAAAGCATTTCGAAGGTCATCACGCTGGCGCTCGCATTGATGGACCGCGGAACAGATTATGTATTTTCCAAAGTCGGCATGGAGCCGACTGGAGATCCTTTTAACTCTATCATTAAGCTGGAAACATCAAATCCGTCCAAACCTCTTAATCCGATGATTAACGCCGGCGCGTTAGCTGTCACAAGCATGATTGCCGGGGAAGAAAACGAGGAAAAAATGGCGCGTATTTTACATTTTGTACGAGACCTTGCTGCGAATCCGAAAATCCAATATTCTGCCGAAGTTGCGATTTCTGAACTTGAAACCGCTCATCTGAACCGCTCTCTCTGTTATTACATGAAACAAAACGGTATTATCGACGGTGATGTGGAAGAACTGATGGATTTATATACAAAGCAATGCTCCATTCAAGTAAATTGCATTGATTTGGCGCGCATCGGACTTGTTTTTGCAATGGATGGATTCGATCCCTATACAAAAGAACAAATCATTCCGCCAAACGTCGCAAAAATTTGCAAAACCTTTATGGTGACATGCGGCATGTACAATGCTTCAGGCGAGTTCGCTATTCGTGTCGGCATTCCTGCAAAGAGCGGTGTTGCGGGCGGTATTCTTGCCTGCGTGAAAGGCCAGGTGGGAATCGGGATTTACGGTCCGGCACTGGACAACAAAGGAAACAGTGTAGCTGGATTGAAGCTGATGGAGCTCCTTTCTATGCAGGAAAATTGGAGCATGTTTTAAAGTTTTGGGCAAGCTGTCTCAGCTTGCCCTTTTCCATAAAAGTATACAACTAATCTATTTGCTTTATTAGAGATGCCATATTTGGCGGTACTTTACACCGACAAGCAGCGTAAAAACAATACAGCTTATCCCCATGAAAATTCCCGCCCAAAAAGAGCTTGTCCAATCAGCAAGCATCCCAATGAGAAGAGCACCAAGCGGAATGAATCCTCTGTCCATAAGTGCAATGCTCAGCACTCTTCCCCTCAACCGGTCAGGAACGTACAATTGAATGGTAAGCCTGCTTAATGTTCGATACAACTGGCTTGCAAAACCGACAAAAAACATAATAATACTTGCTGCGATTACATGGTTTGAAAACATAAAAAGCAACAGGAAGCTTCCAAATGCCATAATAGAAATCATGAGCCATCTTCCAGGTTTTCTGATTTCCTTGCCTGTTGACAGAAAGCCCGATCCAAGTACAGCTCCGACTGCCGATACGGAAAGCAACAACCCGAATCCTTCTGCTCCTAAACGCAAAATATCCTTCCCGAACAAAGGGAGCAGTGCTGTATACGGAAATCCAAACAGCATGGGCACTACGGCAAGAAGCAACAGGGAAGAAACAAGAGAGTTTTCGCGGACATACACGATTGCTTCTCGGATTGTGACTTTCCCGCAGCTTCTTTCCCTTTTTGCATAATCATCATGAGAATGAACAAGAAAAAAGGACATAAGAGCTGCCGCCGTGCTGCATCCGTTCAGCCAAAATAATTGAGATACCTCCATTTTCATGAGCAACAAGCCTGCCGCAGCCGGTCCAATGATGCGAGAAAGGTTCATACTTGTCGTGTTTAACGCTACAGCACTTTTCATCTTATGCCCTGATACAAGATTTGTCACAAAAGCATTGCGAACAGGCGGGTCCATTGCCGCCAAAACGGAGCGCAATACTACAATGGCAATAAATGCGTAAAGGCTCCATTTATTCTCCACTGCATAAGCCAGGCAGAAGGTCAACAGCATCATTCCGAATTGAATCCAAATGAGAAGCTTGCGCCGATCATAACGATCTGCCATTACACCGGCGGGAACGCTGAATAAGAACGCTGGAAGAAGACGGCATGCATTTATGATGCCTAAGGCAATTGGAGAGTCCGTAATGGTAAGCACTGCCCAATTAAGCGCCACTAAATCCATCCAATCTCCTATACGAGCTACCAGACTACCATACAAAAAAATGCGAAAAGAACGCGATTGCAAAGCAAATCGATTTGAAAAAGAGGGAGAGAGATTTGCTTGTGTCACAAAAGACTCTCCGCGTTCGCCAACGGATTATCCACTTTCGCATAGCTGTAACCTTTCTCTCCCTCGTTCAAGCGCATGGTCAACAATGCCTTATAATCCGTTTGTTCAGTGTAAAAAGCCTGCCGATCAAGTACGACAGCTTCTTTATACTCTTGTTCCCACTTCTGAAAGATTGTATCGCATATATTCTTTACGTTTTTCCAAAGATCTGCTTCCACTACTTCAGTATGACGGCACAGCAAATAAATAATTTCTCCTAAGTGATTTTGCACAGCTGTGTAAAACACTTTATTATGCATCTCTTTCACAGAATCAGTGATGATAAGCGAATTTGGATAGAAATCCGGCATGAAACTATGTGAATCCAAACGCGGCGCATAAATTCTCGCTCCTCCCCAATCTCGAAACAGCATACGAACGGGACGGCCGTTTCGAAATACGGAAACGATATTTTGCAAATGTGCTTCTAACCCTATTCCATATTTAACCATGAGGGTTAAACACCCCTCCAATAAAATCGAAGCATACTCTGAGAAGAAAACTGATGCGGCTTCTGAAAGTGAAGATACGTTTATTGCTCTCGCATACTCTTTGATAATATCCAATAACACAGGTTTCCCTGTTACAAGCGAATCGCTGTAAAGAGCAGCACCAACCACTGCTACTTCATTTTCTCCCACATACTTGGAAATAGATTCACGCACCACGAAAGACAAGTTTCGTTTCTTATCTTCCTGTTCTGAACGGAGGCTTCCTCCTCCCAGCTCATAGACAGGTACAAAAATACGATTGAGCGCTGGCTCTCTCTTCATAATTTTTTTGATTACATCTGTAACTAATGCAGCGTTATTGGCTGTCTGCGGAGAAATAGAGCGGACAGTCGATGTCATTTGGCTACGAATCGCACCTTTGATTCCTAGTTCACCCGTCAAAAGTGTTCTGAATGAAGCTGTCGCATAGGATTGCTCACAAAAATCGGTAATAGGAACAACGATTCGCTCCTGAAGCTCACATTCATATATAACAGGAAGGATATGTTCCATTTGCCATGGATGAACCGGTACGGGAATATAGTCTTCCGAATTTAAATCTTGTTCTTGCAGCTCTCTATCCATGCACTTTCGCAAATTAGGGAAAGCCTGAAATAAGATTTCTTCCTTGCCTTCACTGTAGTTCCATTCTGCACTTTTTTTGTGCAGCGCTATGAATCGCAAAGGAACGGGATGCTCGAACTCTGGAGAATAAGCGAATACATCATGAGCTTTCATATCCATTTTCGTTTTTGCACAAGGATGCAGGTTATGTCCTTGCGTGCACAACTGCTCAAAAAATAAATCAGAACGAAATGCCGCGTTTCTCTTCTGTTCTGCTAAAACATATTGAATCGTATTTTCCTCCTGTATCGTAGCGCGGTTCTTTCTTTCCTTCTCATAAGCGTATGATAGCGCCAAGTTGGCGCTGCTATTTTCCAGCTCCTGCATCAGTTTAGAAGAGGAGGCATTCTCGGAAAACAGAAAACGCAAATCAGAGATGGATGTAATCTCTTTTATCGAAGCTTTTTGTATATAAAAAGCCTTTTCTCCCGTCTCTATCCGGCGAAAAGCATATGCATGGCGAATGGGTATAAGAAGCAGCTCTTTCTCTTGTAGAATAACGGCTTTGTACCAGCCGTCTTCAATCAAGCTATTTCCTGTGATCATTTGCTCCGCAAACTCCAAAGAATCAGGAAGATCGGTAATCACAATGGACGCCGCTATCTGTAAATCGTATGCCCGCGAAAAAATTCCCCACGCATCCTCTCTCAACAAACACATCAAAACCCTTTGAAGACTGGCAGATCTAGCTTTCGCAAGGCTATCTGCATACGAAGAAAGCAAGTGCGGCGCTTGATCTTCTAACATACGCAACACATGCAACTCTTCTTTATTTAACTGATCAACGGCAAACGATATGGGAAATTCAGAAACCGGCTTCATGCTTTCTCCTCCTTCACCACCGCTGCAAGCGGATTCGAAACTTTGGCGAATGTATAATCAGTCACATCTCCGCGCAGGCGCATCTTAACCATCGCTTTTAAATCCATAAAAGGAGCAAACAATGCCTTTTCATCTGCAGCAGCCTGCTGTTGGACCACTTGCTCTTTCTTTAACTCCCGATAGGTATGTAAGCATACTTGAGCAACAGGCTTCCACATCTCTTCTTCTGATATGTTGAAATGCCTTACAAAAGAAGCAATCAATTCACCAAAATGGTTTTGGAGAACAGGATAAAACATCTTATTGCGAGTATCCTCCACATCATCAGCAATAGTGGCTGATCCCGGATAAAATGCCGCCTTCAGCCCTTGTTTCTCCAGCCGTTCCTGCAAAATGCGGACTCCGCCAAAATCACGCATCAGAAGCCGCATCGGTTCTCCCTTTCGAAATACCATCACACTATTTTGCAAGTGCCCTTCCATGCTTACGCCGTATTTACTCATAAGCGTCAAAAGCGGCGGCAGACACACTTCTGCATACTGCTTTAAAAATGATAAAACAGCTTGTTCAGCAGAAGCAATTTTCTTATGCTCTGCATACTTCTCTACTAATTCCTCACCAATAGTTTTACCGCTGAATGGGGAACGCGCAAGCAAAGCGGAGCCTGGCATAGCAATTTCACCTTCCATTGTGTAGCTTTCAGGATTTTCTCTAAGCAAAGAGCCTGTATTTTTTCGCAACAGCAGCTTTTTCTCTTCATCAATATTCGCATCAGGCTCAAAGTGCGCTCCTGCTTTTTCTTCCAAGATTCGAAAACGCTGCTGAAATCCTTGTTCTTTTTCTTGGATTTCGCGAAAAACGGTTGAAAGCATCGGACCGTTCTGTACAGAATGAGGCGAAACAGTCCGAACAGCACCAGTAGTTTGCACATTTACAGCTGTTTTAATATGATGTTTCTTCTCTCCTCGATCCTGTCGGGGAGACAAAGAACGAAACGACATAAGCGCAGCTGTTGGAATTTGAATCCCTTCAATCCAGACCATTCGTTTCTCTGCAATATCTTTCTCACAAAGAGAGGAAATCGTATTTTCAGCTTGCCAAGGGTGAAGGAGGATAAGCTCATAATCTGCTTCATGCAATCCGTGTTGCTCCAACTCTTTTTTTACAACCTCTTGTAGCTCTGGATACTCCTCGTACAAAATCTCAGTAAATTTTCTATCCATACAGAAGGTTCGATAAGAATCCCTATGAACAGCGGCAATTCTGACTTCTGGGTTACCGCTCCATTCCGGTGAATAGCGGATAACATCCGCCACATCCATTCCCATTTTAATTTTTGCTCCCGGATGCAGCGGATGACCATCCACCACCCATTGCTCGTAAAAGGATAAAGGACTGAATGAAACTGACTGCATTTGCTTTTCCACCCACTCAATAGATGACTTTGCAAGTAAAGGCAAAGCACCTCTGCGCAACTCTGCACCTGCAAGGGCCAAAGCGTAGTTGGCAACACTGTTCTGTAATTCTTGATGAAAACGTTCATACTGCAGGCCTTCTTCTATCCATCCTTCTTTCTCCAAGATCTCCAGCAACTCAGCGGGATGCTGAAGAATTTGGATGTGCCCATCCGCATACAGCTTTATAACCTTGTCTGTATCAAATCTTCCAAACGAAAAAGCTTGCCGTGTCAGCACTTGTAATTTATTTTCTTCTGCGAGCTCAACGACAATGCGAGGACCTTCCTGACTTATATACTTGCCGGCAATTACGTTCTCCCTTATAACTGCTTGAACGAGCTTATGTAAAATTCCTTTTCTTGCCTGCGGCAGAAAACGTAAGAACAGCTCTGTTATATCTGGCCGATATATATCTAAATACTCCAATATCTTCTGCTCCTCTGAATCAAGTAAAAGTGTAGCATTTTCCATTTTTGACTCTCCCCTTTTTCCAAAATTTACTTACATAAGCTATATTATTGATAATGATTATCATTGTCAATAATATTTAGAAATAAAATCTTTATAAATCATATGCTTGATTATCAAAGAACTTCTTGCGTGAAAACTCGAAAAGCTCTTTTAGCGGTTCTCCCACTGTAGTTCATTCTCCCCTTCCTTAAACATCTTGCTTTACTAGCATATGGGATGTTGTGCTCTATCCATTTTGTTGCTTTTCAAAACAAAAAATAGCCGCCTTTGTCAGGCAGCCATGTTCATCCTTTTCTCAAGCTGTTTTTATAAGTCTCCAGCGTCACAAGCTCCGGAAGCTCTTCCAAATCGTTTTCAGGCGCTATCTTATTCGTCATTGCATGTTTCGGAGGCTGCGGTTCATGACCTTTTTTCTTGTGGTGAAATGCTTTTCCTCTTCCCATTCTTTTCACTCCTTTATTGGAAAATCAAGCAGTTTTAGTATGGGATAATGAGTGAAAAAGTATAGCTGCATGTTTTTGGGAAACGCTGACAAAAGACACGGAAATTTGTTGTATTTCCGTGGAAATATGCAAATTATGAAAAGACAGAGGTATAAGGTGTCGATTTCTATCATCTTTATTCCATTACACCAGATTGTACAATATTGGTTTCTGCATTGACTCGAACTTTTAAACTTGGATACATATCTCTCCATTTTTCTTCATTCCATCCCCTCGTTTGGGCCCGGTATACCTTTCCAATTCCTAGCGGATCTACACCTTTTTTTTGGAATTTGTGGATCATTTCCTCTGCTTCCTTTTGAATGGCCTGCTCCATCGCTTTCTCGACTTGTTTTACCATTTTGGGATTATCAAGATTTTTGTCTTGTGTGAGCTCTTGCATTTTTCCCTTTACCTTGACTTTCACATTCAATACAGGCTGTGTATCTTTAGTCAACGAATAATGTGTCTGTGCTTTAATATTTTCTATAGCCGCATACTGATCTCGCAAATAAAACCCGTATACCCCGTTACTGAAGCCTTCTACAAGCACTTTAAATATGAACATGCTTTTTGCCGGAAGAATATATTGCAATTTGTCCTCTCGAAATAAAGCAAGACCGGAAACCTTGAGATTATCTTTTTCCTTTGAAATATAGGGAAGATAGGCATCTCGCGCATTGTCATACAGGCTGTTGGAGAACAAATATAAATTAGATTTAGGAAGCTTATTCATTTTTATTTCTTGTTCAATAAGAGAAGATAAATATCCTACTACTCCCTCTTCCTCTAGGTACTGTGTTTTTAAAACATTCTCCAAATCCCCGTCAGCAACAGCTGGAAACGCCAAATTCCCTACTCTCGGTATCCGGTCCAATGTATTTATAATCTCTTTGACTCCATGCTGCGCAAATTTTTTGCTGAACATAATCACACGCACTTGCCCTATCTCTAAAGGCAGAGCGGATTTCAAATCAGCCTGTGCTTTAATTTCTTTTCCAGTCTTCCCAATCGAAGAAAACATTCTTGTCTGCATCTTCTTTTCTCCTCTGTACAGCGCAACGACAAACATTCCTTTCATTTTCCTGCCTTCCGCCAAATCGAATCCCAGAACCTGCACCAAATTCAAATCATCAAGTATCTTTGTCTGGTTGCAAGCCGTTAATAATACTAAAGCAGCATAGAGCGATAACCATTTCTTCATGCTTTTTTCCTCATCTTCCGTTTGATCGTCTGAACAAGCAGCAATACAGGGAGGTATATATATACAAGATACAGCCCCGCTTTTCCGACAAAAGCGTTCATCATATTAATCTTTTCGCGATCATCCATGATGATGTTGCAAACGAGCGCAATGAATAAAAGGGCCAATAGTCCGTACTTTTGCTTAATCTGAAAAAGCTCCTTCAATCCTCGGTTCGCTGCCCATAAAGTCAAAACGATGTTAGGTATAATAACAAAAGCCCAGAAGGAAATGAGAATATATTCAAACCGCTCTATAAACGGAAATTCAATGATTTTAATCATGCTTAAATAGGCCCATATGCTGCGCGACAGTTGATTTTCACTGAAAAACGCAAAAGTAAGAACCGTTAAATATGTGTAGATGACCGTTGTTACTACAGCACCAAAATGTGCGTATTTTTGCGATTTTTGACCATCTTTAATAAAAGGATAATACATGAGGAGCAATTCAAATCCCATGATGCTGAAGAGACATCCCTGCATCCCCATCATAATTTCTTGAGGAGAATGATTGAAAATCGGCAGAAGATTACGGAAATCCGCATATTTTAAAGGATAAAAAAATGTAAACACGAGAAAGGCCGGCACCACTACTCCGAAAAAGCACATTCCCGTCACAACCCGGAATCCGCCGGAGATAATATAATAGGTTAAAGACAGCAGTATAATGGCAAATACCCACGTTTGGACATTAGAAAACATCCAAACCTGAAGAACTTCTATATATGAACGCAAAATAGTCGTGCCGGAAATAAACAAGTAGACAAGAAACAGCAAGCTGAATCCTCCTCCCGCCCATTTCCCCCACACTTGCTTATGAACAGCAATAATGTCATCGTCAGACCGGCTCAATATTTTATAAATAATCCATATAACACCGTTTACAGTCAATCCGGCCAAAAGCATACTGATCCATCCGTCATTTCCGACAAACTTAGCTACAATCCTCTCAAATCCGAGTATCCCAACCCCTACCTGCAGCGAATGAACAAGAAAAAAGACAAGATAGGGCGACACTTGATATTGTACAGGAACAGACTTCATGCTACATCCCTACCTTCTATTCGTCAAAATCACTTTTTGTCTTCTCTTTCTGCCGCTTTACTTTCTCTTTGTCAAAACGATTCCGATAGCGAGCGCGTGCGGTGATAGGGCGCTCAGAAAATGTTGAGAGCGGCAGACGAATGATACTATCTTTCCAATCCGCCAATCGGGTCGGATAAAAAGGCGCCAAATACGGGCGTCCCAAAGATTTCGCTCGTACTAAATGCGTCAGCAAAAATAAACTAAATGAAATGATTCCGAACATTCCCAAAAACTGCGCTGAAAGAATAAACGGGAAGCGAGTCAAGCGAAGCGCATTGCCGATTTTGTAGATAGGCGTCGTAAAAGAAGCCAATGCCGATAACGCAACGATAATAATCAAAATATTGCTGGTCAGACTTGCTGCTACCGCTGCCTGTCCAATTACGATACCGCCTACGATACCTACCGTAAGTGCCACTTTGGAAGGCAAACGCGCACCGGCCTCACGGAGCAATTCGATGACGACTTCCAAAAACAGCGCTTCAATCACAGGCGGAAAGGGAATTTTGCTTCTGGATACAATGAGAGTTTTCAAGAGCTCCTTTGGAATCAACTCATAATGATACGTTAAAACAGCGACATATAAAGGTGTTGCCAGCATGGAGAACAACACGGCAAATCCTCTTAGCAGCCGGAATGTGGTTGCCATCAGCCATGGAAGATTATAGTCATCTACAGCAGCAAAAAACTCCACAAACGTTGTCGGCAGCGTAATGGCAAAAGGAGAACCATTCACAAAAATCGCAATTTTCCCTTCGGCCAATACACCCGCCACCCGGTCAGGACGTTCTGTATTGATGGACTGAGGAAACAAGGAATTTGGATTATCCTCGATCGCTCGGATCAGATAAGAGCTATCTTGTATATGATCAATTTCGATATTCCGCAGCTTGTCCAGTACATGCTGTATGTTTTCTTCATTGGCGATTCCATCGATAAAGGTAACCGCCACCCGTGTATGGGACAAGCTTCCTATCTCCAGTTCTTCAACCTGTAAATACGGGGTCGGAAGCCTGCGGCGCAGCAGGTTTAAATTGATGTCGAGCAGCTCTACGAATGCCTCCTGCGGCCCCACAACATTATATTCAATTTCAGGAACCGAAATTTGTCTTCCTTCCTTATTGCACAAGCTTACCAATAAACAGAAGGCATGATCCCCATCTATTTCAATCATGGCGTAACCGTTTAGCACTTTACTGGAAATTTGTTCAACGTTATCTGTAATCTCCATCGCTTCTATCGGCAACACAGCCTTCAAATCATGGAATGACAGAATTTCGCTTGTTGGCATATACGGTAAAACATCTCTATGCAGCGTTTCTTCATTGATTAGAGTGCGAAAAAAAGAAATGATAATTTGAGGATTTATGTCCTTAGGGCGAAACCGGATAAAGTCCTTGGATTTTTGAAACATTTGCACTAAAGCAGACATGGATTCAATAGGAGCGCCAAACGTTTGTTGTTCTTGCACATGATGTCCTCCCTTCTCCTCAATATACCGTATTCTTATAATTGGCAATATCTTCTTTCTCTATGATAAAAAAGCTCTTACTTTTCTAGCGTTCATATGTACAATAAGAAAATTGAAAATTTTAACAAAAACAATACCCTGCCCATGTTATAATAAAGACTGATAAACCCGAAACAAACGAAGAAAGGGCTGATAATATGTTTGGAAAAATAGCAGCTGACGTTCTTGGATTAAGTGATGTGGGATCTGTAATCCAGCCGAAGGATTACGATAAAGTAGATGCAGACGATTATATCATGCACGAAGATGATGAGAAAATTTTCTTCCTAATCAAATCAAAATCAGATGAATATTGCTTTACAAATAAAGCACTGGTGCACCTCGACGGTACAAGCGCAACAAGCAAAAAGCGCAAGCTTCGTCGCCTAAGCTACAGCACGCACAAAATCTCCGGTGTTATGCTTGAAACCGCGGGTACAGTAGATTTGGACGTTGAATTGAAATTTAATATGGGTGCTGAATACTATTCCATTGATGTACATAAAAAGCATTTGGAAGAGCTGAAGGATTTATATAAGGCCCTAATTAAAATCGAGGAACTTTCCCATGAAAATGAAATATCTTTAAATTATGCCCAGCAAAGCTTGCAATTGGCTTCCGCCACACTAAGCCGCGTTTCCAGTCCGGAAAACAGCGTAGTGGACCAATTCAAGGAATTGAACGGCGCTGCTTTCTCTTGGCTAATGGATGCGAGAAAGCAATATAATGTGAAGGATTTTGGATTTGTATTTGAGCGTTATATCAATAATTAATCAGAAAAAGCAGATGGCTTAGGCCATCTGCTTTTCCTTTAGCTTTCCTTCCTCATATAAGGAATCAGTATACGCAAAATTTCCGCTTTATCTTCTTTTAACTCTGCTGACGTCAGCATATCCATGCTGCGCGGGCGAAGTAAATTCACTTTCACCTCACCGATAATAGTCGATGGCTGCTGTGACATGATAAAGATTCGGTTGGACAGTAAAATTGCTTCATCTAAATCATGGGTTACCATAACGATTGTTTGCTTTTCTTGCTGCCATGAATGTAAAAGCCAGCGATGCATTTCCATTAATGAATCAGCTTGCTTCCCTTTGCGTTTTCCATAAACTTTTCACTCGATTTATTGATAGGCTTTTTGAGCACCAAGGCCATTACAAACATGATGATGATATACATACTTAGAATGAAGAGATCCTTCCAAACGATATCCCACAGTATGCCGCCAACCGTCTCACGTATGATGCTAATTGCATAGGTGAACGGTAAAAACGGGTAAATGACCTGGAAAAACTTAGGCGTCATTTGAATTGGGAACGTTCCGCCCGAGCCGGCAACCTGAAGCACGAGCAAAATAATCGCCATGGATTTCCCCACATTGCCAAAGACCGATACGAGCGAGTATACAATGAGCACGAAGACTGTGCTGATCAGCAAACCGAACAGCACAAACCAGAATTTATCGGCGACATATGTGCCGAGTATGAACATATCGCCCATTGTCACAATAAATGATTGTACGAGCGCGATTGTCAGAAACGTTAAGAAGCGCCCAAAGTAAACGTGATGGCTTTTATAAGCCGCTCCGTCATGAACGTCTACAGTCAGCAAAGAAACAAGCAGCAATGCCCCTACCCATAACGATAACACTGTATAAAACGGAGACATCGCCGAGCCGTAGTTCGATACAGGGAACAGTCTATTCTCCTTCAGCTTCACTGGATTCGCAAAGAAATCCTTTTCTTTTTCCACGTCATTTTTTAACAGTTTAATTACATCGCGAATATTCTCTTTTGACTCGAAATCACGTATTTTAGCAGCAAGGTCTTTGATTTTAGCCTCGACACCCGGAAGATCCGCTTTTACTTTTTTGACCTCTCCTATCCCTAATACAAGACCTTTTGCAGCATCATCGAGCAGTTTTTTTATAGTTGGCAGACTTTCATTTGCGCTGCTTAAAATTCTGAATACATCTTTTGACATTTGTTTTGTACGAGCAATTGCATTATTGAAACGCGGGACGATTTCAGAATCATATCTCGCTAAAATATCACCTAACGCTTTTGAAGCCTCCTTGGATATCGCATTCATGCCATCAATGATATCTTTAGCCGGTTTTTTCCCTTTATTAATGGCATCTAAAGCTGCATAAGCCAAATCGTTTGCTTTTTGAAAATCTCCTCTCGCTTGAAGAAGCTGACGAACCGCAGGATCAGCCTCATTTCCGCCTGTAAGCTGATTTATGTCATTCAATACCGGTATCATGCTGTCAATTAACTGAATCGCGGCATTAGAGCGATCGATAATTGTATGTAATTGCCCTTTTTCCTGGTCTAAGTTGATTCCGCTTTGTTTGAATTGCTCCAATTTTGCAAGATTCCCCTCGTAGCTCGACAATACTTGGTTCAAAGCGACTGCAGCTTCCTTAGAAGACTGATTAATCGCATCCAGCTGCTCTTTTGGTACTTTCCCGCCTTTATCGATTACGGCGAGAGCCTCATCGATTTTGCTGTCCAAAGCCGTGAAATTTTTTTGAGCAGTTTGCAGTCTCTCAATAGAGCTATCGAAAATGTGCGTCTGATATCGATCATTCAGCTGGCTTGAAAATCGGAGCAAGGAATCTGCAGCTTCCCTGCTAAGATCCGCGAATTTCTTTTTCTCTTGGAGCACTTCTTTCAGCTGCGCTGCAGCCAGATCTCCGTTAACCGGAGCGCCTACTCCGCTAGCGATGAAACGCACTGTTTCCAGCTTATGCTTCAAAACATCCGCTATATTCCGAAAATCCTCTTCACTCAGCTTATTCAAATCAATATTGTCTGCCGGATTTTGAAGAAAATCCGTAATCTGGACTACCCCATTTGCAGCTTCCTGCAGCTTCATCAAGTCGCTCTTCACTACCGCTGGCGCTTTTTCCAACACATCTTGATTCCTTGCGAAAAATGCATCTAAATCCTTTGTCATCTGCTGGCCGCCCGAAATCAGATCTTCAACGGCCGGCAAACTGTCCTGCGCTGTTTTCACAAGTCCCTGCGCCTTCCCTGCATCGTCTAATGCAGTATCAATCACTCGATGAATTTCAGGAAACTGTCCTTCTAATCTGAAGATAAGCTCTTTCACCTTCTCAATGGTGGGTAGGTTGGCTTCAAGATCGATGCCGAGCTTATTGAAAAGCTTAAACATCTCTCCGTTTGCCGTTTTCACGAAGTTTTTGCTTACTTCCTCCGTAACGCCTGCTGCGCCCTTTGCTGTGATCTTCGGTGCGATCGCATTAATTTTCTCATTCACATAATAGTCAAGCTCCGGTTTTGTCGGATTGTCGCTTAAAACCGTTGTGATTTTCTCAGAGAAATCTTTTGGTATCGTAATGCTTGCATAGTACTTTCCGTGTTTTACCCCTTCTATCGCTTGCTGTTCATCAACAAATTTCCATCCGAGATTTTTATTCTTTTTTAAAGACTTCACGATTTCTTTCCCGATATCAATATCTTTTCCGCGCAAATTCGCACCTGCATCTTGGTTTGCCACTGCAATCGGGACATCTTTCGTATTTGCATACGGATTCCACGAAGCACCTATATTAAACCACGCATAAAGCGATGGTAAAATCATGAGACCGAGTACAATGATAATAGCGGCCCAATGCTTTGCTATGTTGCGAATATCATTCGTGTAAATATACCATATTTGCTTCATATCACAAGTCACCTGGTCATTTATTTTTTCATTTATATATGTATTATGCCACTATACCATTCATTTATTGGGTAACTAAAAAAGCGAGGCTCATTAATGAGCCCCGCTTCTTTTCAGCCAATTTGCTTTTCCTGTGAATACTCCTTCTGATTTCTTTTGTGAAGTCCTTTACCGTAGTAAAAGGCCACCAAGATGCCGAACCAAGCCGGTCCGACAGCAAGCGCAATTCTTGTGTCAGGATTATAAGCCATAAGGCCGATGACCGCTGCTAAAAATGCTAGTGAAACGTAAGAAGCATATGGGAAAAAAGGCATTTTATACTTTAGTTGTTTTTGCATCTCTGGCTGCAAGCTCTTGCGGTAACGGATTTGAGATAACAAAATAACAGCCCACGTCCAGATCGCTCCGAATGTGGCGATGCTCGTTACCCATGTAAATACTTTTGCCGGCACCATATAGTTCAGCACGACACCTATTAATAAAGCGGCTGCAGAAGCTAAAACAGCCTTGCCCGGAACGCCGCCTTTTGTAAGAGCGCTGTATTGCTTCGGTGCTTCACCGTGCTCCGCTAAGTTGAACAGCATACGTCCCGTACTGAAGATACCGCTGTTGCAGGAAGAAAGAGCCGCTGTCAGCACGACAAAGTTGATAATACCTGCTGCCGACTTAATTCCAAATTTCTCAAATGTCAAAACGAACGGGCTCCCTTGTGTGCCAATTTCATTCCAAGGATAAATGGCCATAATAACGAAAAGTGCCCCTACATAAAAGATTAAAATACGCCAGAATACAGAATCGATTGCTTTCGCTAGCGTTTTCTCCGGATTTTTAACTTCTCCGGCTGTAACACCGATCATTTCAATGCCCAGATAAGCGAACATAACCATCTGCAACGACATGAGAACGCCGCTGATTCCGTTCGGTAAAAAGCCGCCATGCTCCCATAAATTATGAATGCCTGTAGCGATGCCGCCGTTTCCGATACCAAAAACAATCATTCCCGCACTAATCGCAATCATAGCGATAATCGTCACAATCTTAATAAGCGCGAACCAAAACTCCAACTCCCCGTATGCCTTTACAGCCAAGAAATTGACTGTTGTCATAATAACAAGCGCAGCCAATGCCCAAATCCAAGTCGGAACATCCGGGAACCAGTATTTCATATAAATACCAACCGCTGTAATTTCCGCCATACAAGTAACAACCCATAAAAACCAATAATTCCATCCTGTCAAATAACCGGCAAGAGGGCCTAAATAGTCACGCGCATACTTGCTGAACGAACCTGCCACAGGCTTTTGAATCGCCATCTCTCCAAGAGCCCTCATAATGAAAAACATGATAATGCCGCTGAAGCCGTATGCCAGCAAAATCCCGGGACCCGCCAGCTTAATAGCAGATGCGGAACCGAGGAACAGTCCGACCCCGATAGCCGCCCCTAACGACATAAGAGTGATATGCCTTTCTTCCAATCCGCGATGAAGTTCTTTTTCATTACCTTTTCCCTGCATCATTCTCTCACCCCTATAATGTTTTACTGCAAAACGTGTGATGTTTACTTCCATATTAATTGGTACAAAAAATAACAGGCTAACTACTAAGGCCGGGTTGGCTCTTTCCTTTACACGAAAGAAAAGTGTATCGCCGCTACAACTAATCTCTAATGCTTCATATATAAGCTCACGATTAGAAGATTTCAAGAGTCATATTACAACATTTTTAAGCTTTTGTGAATTTTTTATTGTGAAAAAATCTAAAAAATATGTTATCATTTTGTTGATTTACACAAACGGAACTATTGTAAGGTTTCCTAACAAGTAAAATATACTTATACGAGGGTGAATGAATCTTGAAATATATGAATAACAATCCGTTTAAAACTGCTTTCGATAGCTTAGAAGAATTTGCTGATGTAATTAGTGAAATTCTACAATGTTCTATTACAATTGAGGATGCAAATCACCGTCTCCTTGCGTACAGCACACATGATGAGCGAACAGACCCCGCAAGAATCGCAACAATTATCGGACGCCGCGTACCTGAAAAAGTAATTACTAGTTTATGGAAAGAAGGGATTATCCCCGCACTTTTAAAAAATAATGAGCCCATTCGTGTGAAGAGTATAGACGATGTTGGGCTTGGTGACCGAGTAGCTGTTTCTATCTGGAATAAAGACGATGTTCTAGGCTTTATTTGGGCTCTCGAGATTGATAAAGCTTTGACAGAGCAAGATTGCACTTTGCTAAAAGCAGCGGCAGAATCTGTAAAAAGCAAGCTATTGCAACTGCAAACACGTAAAAATAAAAAGGAAGAGCGCTCACAAGAGTTTTTCTGGAAACTATTAACGGGGCATATGAAAGTAAATGAGGAAATTATTGAAAACCTTCATGCATTTCATATTACTCCTGCCTCTTCTTTTACTATCTCTGCGTTTCAATTTCAGGATGACATTACAACTGAGGAAGAAAAACAAATTTCATATCTCTTGCAAACAAGCCAACATTTAAAGGTAATGCTTTACACCATCGACTGCAATCAGCTTATTCTGCTTACCTCATTAGATCATATTGAACAGCCGTTTCATGAAATTAATCGCTTTGTTGAGGCATTTGTACACAATATGGAAAAGCGGTTCGGCATCGCAGCAATCAGGCCAGCATTCAGCAGCATCTATAAAGACTACCAAAAAATTGCGAAAGCATATAAAGAAACATTGAGAGTCTTGTCCATTAAAGAAAAGTTCCCTTCTGAAACTGCAAACATTCATAGCTATCAAAACATGGGAATTTATCAACTCATTGACATTCTGCTAGAACAAAGAAAACATGAGGAATACGAAAATCAGGCATTGAAAAAGCTGCATGAATATGATAAAAAGCATAACAGTAATCTTGTGGAAACACTGGAAGTATTTCTAAATAAAGACAACAATGTGAATGATGCCGCTAAAGCATTGAACATTCATACAAATACACTGAGCTACAGATTAAAACGTATATGTGAAATCAGCGAAATAAACTTAAAAGACCCGAATCAAAAAATGATTCTGTACTTGGATATAAAGCTCCAGAAATTCATGTAGCAGTGTCCTTTTGTGGAATTCCACAAAAGGACGCCGCATTTTTCTCCTTTCTCAACGATGAAAAAGCATTTTGAACGCTCTATACTTGGATTACAGCAAGATAGCTCAAAAGTTACTAAGGGGGAGAAATTCTAATGATTATCGGGGTACCAAAGGAAATTAAAAATAACGAAAATCGTGTTGCGCTTACTCCAGCAGGGGTCATTTCATTCGTAAAGGCCGGTCATAAAGTATTGGTGGAAAAAAGCGCCGGAATTGGAAGCGGTTTCAGGGATGAAGATTATGCGAATGCAGGTGCCGAAATGACAGAAAGCGCTGCTGATGTATGGGCGCAATCAGAAATGATCATGAAGGTGAAAGAGCCCCTCTCCAGCGAATATGATTACTTCCGTCCGGGCTTAATCCTATTTACTTATTTACATTTGGCTGCTGAGCCTTCCTTGGCTCAAGCTCTTAAAGATAAAGGCGTTACTGCTATCGCCTATGAAACTGTAGAAGTAAACCGTACGCTTCCTCTTCTTACGCCGATGAGCGAAGTTGCAGGACGCATGGCGGTACAAATTGGCGCGCAATTCCTGCAAAAACCGAACGGCGGTCAGGGTATTCTTCTTGCAGGCGTTCCTGGCGTAAGCCGCGGTAAAGTAACCATCATCGGCGGCGGCATCGTAGGAACAAACGCTGCAAAAATGGCGATCGGCATCGGCGCTGACGTAACAATCATCGACTTGAGTGCAGACCGTCTGCGTCAATTGGACGATATTTTCGGCACTCAAATCAAAACATTGATGTCCAACCCGTTCAACATCGCAGAAGCTGTGAAAGAAGCAGATCTTTTGATCAGTGCTGTATTAATTCCTGGCGCAAAAGCTCCTAAGCTTGTTACAGAAGAAATGGTAAAATCCATGAAGCCGGGTTCTGTTATCGTGGACGTAGCGATCGACCAAGGCGGTGTTGTGGAAACTTGCGATCATGTAACGACACATGACAACCCGACATTCGAAAAACACGGCGTTCTTCACTACTCCGTTGCAAACATGCCAGGCGCGGTTCCAAGAACATCCACAATCGCTTTAACAAACGTAACAGTTCCATACGCATTGCAAATCGCCAACAAAGGCGTATACAAAGCAATCTCTGAAAACGGAGCACTGAAGCTTGGCGTAAACACGGCGAACGGCGAAATCACATACGAAGCAGTCGCAAAAGACCTTGACTACACTTAT
The DNA here is from genome assembly GCF_000430785.1 of Ectobacillus panaciterrae DSM 19096. Taxonomy (GTDB): domain Bacteria; phylum Bacillota; class Bacilli; order Bacillales; family Bacillaceae_G; genus Ectobacillus; species Ectobacillus panaciterrae. Next base: position 52,295 of record NZ_AUMR01000014.1, on the reverse strand, counting down.
GTATCCGTCGAGGACGCTCTCGCGAAAGAAATTGCCGCTATTTAAATAGAATTTTATTTCTATACATTCATTACACCCAGATACAACAGGAACTCTACTGAGAAAAATTTCAGTAGAGTTCCTGTTTCTCCGTATGACACCACTCATAGATAAAGGAAAGAAGAACCTGCGTGAATTGAACAAGCTGCTCTACATCTACTTTCTCATTAATGGAATGTGCCTCTTCTAACGTGCCCGGTCCGTATATGACGGCAGGAATTTGAAATTCACTAAACCAGCCTCCATCGGTCACAGTTGGCGACATATCAATGATTGTCTCACGTTGCAGCACCGTTTCATGGATAGAAGCCAACCTGCGTACAGCCGGATGATCCGTATCTATCTCCAAAGACGGAAAGATTTCACCGCGGTCTACAATCATCGATTCCCCGCCCCATTGAAATTGTGGAGGATGTTCACGTAACCATGGATCCGATTCAGCAATTCGCATAATGAAACTCTCTATCTCTTGTGCGACCTGCTGATGCGTTTCATTCGGATAAAAATGCACAGTAATCCAAAGACGGCATTCATCTGCTATAAAGGCTGCATGACGCCCTCCTTCAATGACAGCGGGATTAATGGTCGTCATCCCCGGCGGATAGCCTTCATATGTTTTCATAACAGCCCAATGTCTTTCCAGCTCCTGCAGCCCTTGAATAATTTTCATCATCTTTTCGATTGCGTTTGCTCCGAACAACCGGCCGCCCGCATGAATCATTTGACGTCTTGTCGCATCATGAAACGTTTGTGGACTCTTCACCGTAATCCAGCCTGTAATCACTCCGCCCTGCCCTTGAATATGTAAATTACTCGTATCGACGACGACTGCAAAATCAGCATGATAGCCGCGCTTACAGCATTGCAACGTTCCTGCCTCGCCTACTTCCTCGCCAATTACAGATTGAAAAATCAGGTCACCAGGCAAACGGATTCCTGCCTCTTGCAATAATTGAATCGCAAACAATGCGCCAGCGATACCGCCTTTCATGTCTGCAGCACCTCGTCCTATTAAGAATCCATCCTCTACCACTGGTTCGAACGGACCTGTTTGCCACTGCTCATCCTCGGCTATCGCTGCCACATCCACATGACCATTCACAATTAAGCTTTTGTATTCTTCTGATTCCGTTCCTTTTCGTATTCCCACAACGTTTGGATCTCCAGGATACACATCCCATTGGTCAATTGTAAATTCATGCTTCTGCAGAAAATCTGCTATGAACGCCTGAATGTCACTTGTATTTCGAGCCGGCGGAGCAGGTGTTTCAAATCGGATTAACGTTTTTGCTAGTTCTATTAACTCTTCTTTTCGTTCATCTACTTGTTTTAAAAGCATTGCAATCTGCTCGTTCATTTCTATCTCCCCTTTGCATCATAGTGAATACTCTTCATTTTCACATATGAAAAAGAAATAAACATCATTTTTGGTAATTTTATAATAACTTAATATAAAATAGATGAGCAATCTACGAAAAGGAGGGATATTCTATGGGATCTTGTATAGCTGTGTGGGAGAATATGGAGAACTATGGTTGTGAATTTTTGCAAGTTACTCATAAAGAAGATCAAATTGCAATGGACTAGTAATCGAATACCCTAAACTATTTACACGGCGATATTAATCAAATAAGAGTATTCTTAATTGGAATTGCAACGAACTTCCCGTATAGACACCAATATATCCAGATCAAAACCACAATTATATTAAGTATGATAGTGATCCCTATCATTGGCTTTGCATGCTCAATGGCATCTTTATATTTTTTATATTTTCTAAAAATTTATAATTTTTAGTATTTACAACGGGTAACTTTTCTAGTATGATAATCCTACTAAATTAAAAAGAAGGTGTTACCGATGAAATAGTGAAAGGCGAAGGCGTGTTATACATACGCTGGGTATTAATAATATCATATATTTTCTAAGGAAGTTCTCTTGGCTTTTATTTTTTAAAGCAAGACGTCCTTAATTAGGGAGGGAGATAATTAAACTAATAATATTATATCAAAATAAAAATATAGTGAAAGGATTAAAGTACGAAATAGTGATAAATCAAGAAGAAGAAATAGTGTAAGCGACCTTGTGTATCCTAATATGGAAATTACAAGGTCGCTTATTGATGTTATACCCTCTTTTTTGAAGTAAGACGTTTTCAATTCACATAATTTGCATTATCGGTAGTTCAACTATATATGAGTGAATTATAAATTCGACATTTCCATGTGCTATGTGCAAACAAAAGGGAGTATTGCATGCTTCTTCTCTCCGGTTTACCCTTGCATGAACCAAAGGTTTGACCGCTTCTGCACGTCGCCGGATGCTCTCTCCTCACTATAAAAAGACGGTTTTTTTATTCACTTGTATATAAAATTAGAATGTTTGCAGCGTCCGATAATGGTGCCGGGATATGGGAACAAAACCAAGTTTATTATATAATGTTACAGCTGGAATGTTGTTCTTAATAACCTGTAGATACATACCATTTGCACCCTTCTTTTGAGCCCACTCAGTGAGATGCCGGATAAGCTGAGCTGCCACACCCTTTCGTTGATGAGCAGGATGAACTACGATATTGCTGATACACGCCCACCCGTTCTCTACTACTACTGTACCAAGTCCAATTGTTTCTCCATTTTCATATATACGTGCAAAAGCCTTTGGGAATGGAATAGCTGAAAAAATACAAGAATATGCGTGATGTCGTTCTAAAGTAAAACCTCCCAAAAGAATAAACTCATGAATCCAAGCGTCATCCGCTTCTAAAATAAATTTAGTTGTGAATCGGTTGTTTCGTTCTACACGATCCATAATTTCAGCACATTCCGCAGTCATCATAAAGCATTCATCTAATTTCTTGTACCCTTTTCCTTCTAATATACCGTCTAAATCTGAGGGGGATGCATCGCTGACGTAGAAGCAAGGATGAATAGAGCGACTTTGATAAAACTCTTCCACGATTTGTAACCAGTTATCGTTATTAGGAATATTACCCACTGTATACACACTGTTTGCTCTTTCTGTTATTCCAAAGGTCGCTCGTAGTCTCCACTGTCCAAGTGTTTGCTGGATGTAAGCAGGCCAAGCGTTTGCTGCTAGTTCTTCAATTAAATAAATAAGCTGTAAATCGGCTTTCATAAGGATCTCCTACTACTCTAGATATTCTAAGTAAAATATATATAAGTCCACTTTGTTATTCCGACATATCTATCGTTTGCCACGTAGAACGAAAGGGAAACTGTGCTCGCTCCCTCTCTCCCTGCATGGGTCACGAAAAGGGTTTGACCGCCTCTACGCTTAGTCGGATGATCTCTCCCCCCTAAAAGCAAAGTTTTTATATCGTTTTTTTAGTTATATATATGATTTATAATTTCGACATATGAACCGCTGCTATACAGAACAAAAGGCAGCCTGCACTCGCTTCCTCTCTCTGGTTTACCCTTGTACGGGACAGGAAAAGGGTTTGACCGCTTCTATGCTCCGCTGGATGCTCTTTCCTTACTACAAAAAGACGGTTTTTTTATTCAGTTGTATATAGTTCATATAACGCAGGTTATCGGTAGTTAGTTAAAACTCAATTAGAAATGGATGTTTTTCATTATTTAAACAATCTAGAATCCGGTCCCTGTAGTTACTCCATTTCACCATTTCTAAAGCTTTTTCAATAGGAAAATAGCCTATTTCAAGGCTCTCTTCACTTGTTGTAAAAGTACCTCCTATAGGTTTGCCTAAGAATAAATGAGAACAGATAGATCGTTGAACATTTTGATATGCTCCACAGTATTTTATAATCTCAATATCAATGCCTGTTTCTTCTTTCGTTTCTCTAATTGCACCGCTTCTAATGGATTCTCTTTTTTCAACTCGACCACCTGGAATCTCCCAATCACGCTTTGGGCTTTTTAAGAGTAATATCTCATTTTCCTTATTTAAAACAACTACAGCAGCAGACAGAATATGTTTAGGCTTGCTCATTTGATGTTTCTCCTTTTCGTTTCATATTCTAGTTTACATAATCGAAGTTATCGGAAGGTCATATCTATCAAGAAACCAGATGTGGTAAGGATTCTGGTTGCTTGCCGTCTTCGTATGATATACAGAATTGTATACGAGATAAGACAGGATTCTTCCGCTTCCTTCCCGCCCAGATTACAACGTTGCATGAAATCATGCATATGCCTGATTCGTCTACTAGCAACAATCTTTGTGAAAAGAGCCTAAAAATTTAAGAGAGGGCTTTGCATATTAGACAGCCCTCTATATATATGAGTGAATGATAATTTCGACATGTCCATGTGCGATGTGCAACCAAAAGGGAGTATTGCATGCTTCTTCTCTCTGGTTTACCCTTGCATGAACCAAAGGTTTGACCGCTTCTGCACGTCTTTTAATCTCTCCCCACTATAAAAGACGGTTTTTTTATTCACTTGTATATAGAAATATTTATTCCCCAAGCACGACAAATTCATATCGCTTTAAGTATCTTATTGTCTCTTCAATATCAAGCTGATGAGCAATATGCATATCAGCAATTAACTCTTGCGGAAGATAGGGAGAAAACTTTGAAAAAAACATTTGCTCAGCAGGAGTCGCAGCTAACAGCTCTTGAACGTCCCAATCTTTTTCCTGTATTGTTTTTAAAACCTGTAATAAATTGTATTCAGAAGGAAGCGTGAGTGTATCCAAATTTCCTATTTTTGCTTTTACACCAAGTACTTGCAGCATTCTCCATAGTGTCCCAACGATAATTGTACCTGTGAAGGTATAAAAAACTTGGTCTTCTCTTTGTTTTTTAATAATCCTTTGCTTTGGTTGGATGTGCTTTATACGGTAAATGGTCCGCATGTCTTCCAAGATTTCTTGTGCTTTTCCATCCAAGTACGGAAACTCTTCATCAGAGCAAAGTATTTCCATCATTTTTTCTCGAATTCGCGGATGAATTTCCCCGCCTTCCCCTAAAAATCTAGGCGGCTTTGCTCCAACTGTTTTTTCTACATAAACTTTATTGCGTTTATTATCAATTTGCAAAATCCTCCACAGCCGTCCGGCCAGAATAATATGATCTCCTTCAGAAATATCAATGCCTTTATGAAGGGTTCCGATTTTCCGGTTCGAGCTGACAACTTCATATTCTTCCGGAGTCATGAAAACTGCATAAAATTCTTTGCTTCGGAGAACTCGTTCCCCCTCTATTCCTACAATATATTCTCCGCTTCCTTGAATACGTTCAATCATATCTGCTTCATGCATATGCGCCAAAAGAAGCTCCATCTTTTCTTTTGGAAGTTTACGAAATACAGCATTTTCCCCTAACAATTCCAGCAGCTCTTCACGCTTAATTCCGTTGTACTCTTGCAGCAAAGAGAGAACTTGATGGAACAAGATGTCATAGGGTAATGCATAACCTTTTGCAGGCTCTACCCAGCCCTCTAAAACCAATTCCATAACTGCCAATGAACTCAACAAACTTGGGGCTGTAGTTGAATACAATTGCAACATATGAGGCGATCCTGTACTTCGTCCGGAACGTCCTAATCGTTGCTTTAAGGATGAGACACTGTATGTACTGTCTAGTTGAACAACTAAATCTACATTGCCAATGTCAATTCCCAGCTCTAATGATGAAGTAGCCACTACACCTTTTGGGACTGTTGTTTCTTGCATCATTTTCTCTACATATTCACGTTCTTTTTTATCAATAGAGGAATGGTGAGGATAATAGGTCTCTCCTAGTCCGTCTTTTTCCGCAAGGCGATTCAACATAACAGTCGCTTCCTCTACTAACGAACGAGAATTACAAAAAATAATGGAGCTATTCTCCTTTGTCAAGTCTCTCATATCTTCATACAGTTCAAGTGGTAATTGAGCGTTCTTTTCCGTATCAAAATGCATCAAATAATATCGTGTTTCTTTTTCATAACCGTTAGCTTGAATAATCTCTACTTGCTCCGGATCATCTGGACATATCCACTGTTTTACAAAGTCGAAATTGTCAATAGTTGCAGACAAGCCAATGATACGAGGACGCTTATGACAATAGGGCTGCATTCTTGATAATAAGGAACGGAGTTGTACCCCGCGTTCGTTATCCAAAAAAGCATGAATTTCATCTATGACTATGAACTCTACTTCTCCAAATATCTTTGAAAGATATGTAGTTCGATTGATAAACAAACTCTCGATGGATTCTGGAGTAATTTGCAAAATTCCGGTAGGATTTTCAATAAACTTTTTCTTTTTGTTTTGTCCAACATCCCCATGCCATTTATGAATAGCCAAATGACAATAAGAAGAAAGCTTTTCAATTCGTTCAAACTGATTATTAATTAAAGCTTTGAGTGGTGAAATATAAATAACTTTTAACGCTTTTTGTCCGCTTTCCTCAATAGCAGATAGAATAGGCAAAAATGCTGCCTCTGTTTTACCAGAGGCAGTTCCTGAAGAAATCACAACATCTTTCGTTGTATTTGAGATAATAGGGATTGCATTGTCTTGGATCGGTGTAAATCGCTCCCAACGCATTTCCCAAATCTTCTTTTGTATGTTGGGAGACAGCAATGAGAAACTGCTCATTCATTTCACCCTTTCGTAGAGCTAAATCGCCCCATAACTGCCGAATTGGCTTTCGGTTCTTCCTGCACCGCTCCAAAGATCGTTGTTTTATCAAAATCAGGATTTTGCTGGATAATATTTAGCGCACTCAGATATTTCTTCACGATATCACCAGGCGTCAAATGCTCGTGCGCCCCCGGCATAGAATACTCTTTTTGAATAAACCTCTTCATTTCATCGATTGATACTGTCGGTTCATATTCGTAATGAGCAGCATGAACTTGTGTTATTTTCTCTAATAACACTAGAGTTTCCTCATGTTTAAGAGGTACAAGCTTCACAACAGGCTGACTCAAATCCCTTTGTTCTAACGTTTCAAATTCATTTGGCAGTAAACGTCTCTTTAATGCCCCATAACTGTACAGCCCTTTTCGTTCATCTTCTAAAAATTCAGGTGTACCGCCAAATGTAATATAAAGTCCTTCAACAGTTCCTTGCAACGTATCATTGAAGATTTTTAAAATGGTTTCGTAGTTCTTTTCTCTTGTACCCGGATGATTGATTTTATATAAATTAATTGCTTCATCAAAATTCACGACAAACCCCGCGTATCCAATCTGCTTTACAAATTGTGAAAACACTTTAATATACTCATAATAATTATTGTCATCTATAATAGTGCGCACGCCTAAATCTTGTCTCGCTTCAGTCTTTGTCGAATACTCTCCGCGCAGCCAACGTAAGGCTGAACGCTGCATTTCTTGGTTGTCTTCTGCAAATCCTTTATAGTAAAGTGATAACACTCGGGCAAAATCAAAGCCCCCTGTTAATTCATCCATCTTAGACACTTGCTTTGTAATTTCTGTTTCTACATCTTGTATGAATTGCGGGTTATCAAATGAGACGTCTCCGTAGCTTTTTTCTTCTGCCACTTTCATTTGCACTTCGTTAATCCACTTTTCTAAAATAGTAGGTAAGGCATTTCCTTCAGGCATAGTTGAAATGGCGGCATTTTTCATTAACTCTGTATAAACAGCAAGCGCTTTGCCGTTTCCTCCGTCATATAATCTTCGTTCAGGGGTAAAGTCAGCACTTGCTACAACAAACTTCTCATTAAAGGCTATTTGTTTAATAAGTGCTTGAATAAAGCTTTTTCCCGCTCCAAACGGTCCAATAAAAAACTTAATATAGGAAGCCCCGTCTTTTACACTTTGAAGTTCTTGCAAGGTTTGGCGAGATTCTTCGGCACGCCCTACCATAATGTATTGCAGCCCTCTGCTAGGCACAACTCCTCCGCCTAAAGAATTTAAAATAGCAGTTGAATCCTTTTTACGAATTTTCATATTTCCTCCCTCTACTACACGTACTCCAATATATTTATAAAGTCTTCATTAATTACGTACGTATCGCCGTCTTGCTCTATAAGAATATCCCCTAGTATCTCCTCTGCTTTTTCATTTAAAGCATCGAGAAACACACTAGGCATAGATTTTTGCAATTTTATAAAATCGACTCCAGCTTTTCGATCAAGTTCACCTTCTTGAAATAATTGAAGAAATTGTTTTTGCTTTTCATTAAGTTCATCTATTAATGCTTGTACATCTTCTTCTGCTTCTCCGCTCTGAACAGATAATACAGAAAGTACGTCGGGAACTTTTGACTTAGCTTGTTCTATCTTTTGTTCCTCTGATTCTGCAGATACATCTGCTATACTTTCCTTCGGCTCTTTTTCTGCTTCCGCCTCATACTGTTGGAATAATCGCTGCAGTTCATCGTTCTCTTTGGATAACATTTTAATTTTGTCATCATTAAACTCTAGAGGTACAAAATTCACTATAGGGGGTTCTTCCTTTAGAGGCTGCGGAATCACGCCTCCTTCGGTCTTTTCTCCTCCTTTTACCGTGACAAAGCGTGATGTTGTTTTTTTCTTTTTGCTCGCTTTAGCCTCTTGCTCCTCTATTTTCAAACGAAGCATTTCTTCTTTTAATCCTGCCGGAAATTGTTCCTCTGCTGCTTGTATCATGCGTTTTTCCCCTAACACTTCCCTCATCACATTTTCAGCTAAACGATGCAGCTGCGTAATATCTTCGCGAAGTTGCCCTTTTACATAAACAGCATCAATTAAATATGAATAAGAGTCTCTGTTGCTCTCTCTTCCCAATACTGCCCCTTGAAATACATATCGCCTGCGCTCATCTTTCCTTTTATCAAACCAACAATTTTCTAATAAACCGCTTTGTTCAACTAATAACCTTTGTAATATGGGAATACTCTCACGGAATGCCTTATTAATTTTCATCCTATGCGTTTCATAAAATGGCGTTGGTTTTCTTATGTCCATGTAAGGTTTCCAGTCAGAATAAGTCAAAGCGGCTAGTGACTCCTCATTCTGTTTGAACTTCTGATATAGACGATCTTCATAATGCACTTTCCCTGGATTAAAGTAATCATTTGCTAATCGTTCTTCCCCTATCTCCAATAACATATCTGAAATCCAAATATTCATATACCTATAAAAGCTGTATTCTTCTCTTTCTTTGTAGGCATCCAATAGTCTTACCAATGCACTAATATTAAACGCAGAATTAGGATTAAATGAATAGTTCAGCAACTCATAAACAAATAAAAAACGATAGCTTAACGAAGCATCTAATATTATTCCATTTAAAAACGAATCTCTCCAATAAAAATAATACTGAAGCTGCGGATTATCCAGGTGAGTAAACGTCGTATAGTAAGACTTTAGCTCCACATACTCACATGGAGTTCCTGATTTTTCTCTATACTTTAATGAATCTTCATAAAGTTTTTCATTTGTCAAAGTAACGTATGCATCATTTTGACTTTGCTTTTTTTGTAGATGTCTATTTCTATATTCCAGTATGAATGACGGTGTCTTAATATATTGAAATTTATCTAATATAATTTTCTGCTCATCATAAAACAAACTTGATTTCTTTTTGAAGTCTTCCACAGGACTCTTTGTATGTTCATTCGATTGAATATCTGACTGACTTAATCCTTTTATGAAATTATTTATACGACCAACTAGTCCTGACAAATTAAAAACCTCTTTCTTTAAAATTTCCCCTTTACATTCTATTATAACTTTTACAAACAGCAGCTTCTATGTCCTTCCAAAAAGAAACATTATTTTCCACAAGGAATAAATTCCAATTAAATATTGTTAAAATTTGTAATATTATATAAAATTAAATTATGTTTTCGTAATTTTCAAACAAAAAAATCAAGCTATAAAAGAGCATAGGGAGGGAAACATGAAAGCACAACGATCCAGCTTTAAGTTATTTAAGTTATTCGTAATCCTGGCAATTGTACTTGCATTGTTCGCAGGCTGCGGAAATTCTAATATGGACAGCAAAAGCACGAGTGATATTGCACCAAGCAAGGGTATAAATCAAGAGAAAGGCACAGGCGGTGTGGCTTCAGAGATGAAAAAAGAAACGTCTGATGCCAGTAATAAAGAGGGAAACACGGATGCAAAAGCGCCTGTAACTAACAGAAAGCTCATCAAAAATGTAGAGCTATCAGTAGAAACAACGAATTTTAACGAATCCATTAAGAAGCTGGAAGCATTCATTAAGCAATTCGACGGTTACATAGAATCAAACAGCATAACAGGTACATCGGTAAGCGAAGCAAATAAAGCACCTGCAAGACACGCATCGTACACCATCAGAATTCCATCTGGTACGTTGGATACTTATCTAAATGAAGTCGGAAGCGTCGGAAATGTCCTCTCCAAAAACATTGCCACAAATGATGTCACAGATCAATATTTCGACACGGAAGCCAGAGTCACCTCGCTGAAGGTGCAAGAACAGAGACTGCTTGAATTGCTTAAACAGACCGGAACACTGAAAGACATCGTAGAACTTGAAAAAGAGCTTTCCTCCGTACGCTATGAAATTGAACGCTTGACGACTACTCTTAAAAAATACGACTCGCTTGTAGACTACAGTACTGTGCATCTGACGCTTGCGGAGGTTGCATCTATTACTGATACTACTCAGCCGAAAACGACCGGGGAGCGGATTTCTCACACATTCAAGAAGAATCTTACGGCCGTTTCAAATTTCGTGAAAGATGTAACTGTATTTCTCATTGGAAACTCTCCGGTGCTTTTCATTTTAGGTATAATCGTAACTGCCGGTGTATTTATTGGCCGCCGGTTTATGAAAAAATATAAGAATAACAACATTAGCAGCTAGCATGGGGCAATAGCACAACCCATAAAGGCGTTCTAATCTAATTAGAACGCCTTTATGTGCGAATAACGTAAATGTCAAAAACTTGTTGTGTGATTTTTAGTTCAATTGCAAAGAAAAAAGATGATTACTGCTTGATAAAGATTCTTTATGTAAATCTATTTTCAATTCTTCAGCCAGCTTTTTTGTACATTGTATACGTAGCATTTTTCCGCTCTCCTTACTACATCTATGCTTTATCATTGCATTTTTTACGAAAAAAAACATCTAAAACTAAAATGCCTTAGATGTTTCTTTAGAATGCTATTATTTTATTTTGAACAACGCCACATTCTCTACATGCTTTCGCAACAGAACCAAAGCTTTCATTCTTCTCATACTTAGCTATGCAAACTTCCCCTCAGCCAAGGACGATGTCGATAGGGGCCGATCGGAATTTGGATTAGGCTCGTTTTTCCTTGTGGATCCATCTTGTAAATCTCATCACACAAGTTCGCATCAAACCCGAGGAGCGGGTGCCCCCCCATCTCGATGGCTGACGCTGCTAACAATAATCGTTGCACGAGCATACCCGCTTCCATTTGCTGGATGCGATATCCTCTGTACCCCAGTGTCGTTTGGAAGTGATCCTTATCCCCTGCCACGTGCAGGCAGAGCGGCACTTGGAACAAATTCACATTATCTAGAGACATTCCATATTGCAACGGGAGCCGATGATCTCCGGGATGTACCTGTCGTAACATATGAGCAGCGCTGTCATAGTGATAAGCACCATCTGGAATGCCTTCAACATTATATAAACAGCCATACAGTGAGACACGGGGCTCCTGCTTCTTATGTGCTCCGTCCAAATCATTTCGATACAAGAAGGAGTCCGTCGCCTCCTGCAGCAGAGTGGCCAGTTGCAGTTGACTTACCTTCCCCAAAACGAAATCCATGTCCGGTGAATATCGCTTTCGGCAAGCCGATGCCAGATCATACGACAATCGCTTCACGTGAGGCAGAGCTACCGCTTGATCGTCACAATTCATACTCTCCTTCGCCTTGATCTGCCGAAACGATTGCGTTGATTCCAGCATGGATGCTTCATTCACCTTAGTTAACATCGGACACTCTATGACCCTCCGTGACCGAACATAATGATTATGCTGAATTTCTGGCAACTCTCGGCACAATTCGGCAGCAGAGACACCGTCTATGTCACTCCCGTTAGTAAACCAGATTGTAGGTTCCACCGATAGCGGGATAACTGCATACACACTCTCCTCCTGTTCGGATAGCCCAAGCAGATGGTTGGTGGCCCGATCGAGAAATTGAAAGTACACCCCCGATGCAAAGCCAAACCGTTTCGCTACTTCCAGTAACTGTCCAATCAGTACACCAGCGTCCAACCCTTGCAGACGGTAGGCAAAGTTATTGTATTTAAAGAAGTTTTTCCAAAACATTGTCGACACAAAAACAGTGCCAAAACAAGCAGATACGTCACAGCGGTTGCCAAGAGCCCGGGCTATATATGAATCGAAATTTCCTTCTCGCAACAACACCAAACGGTGATGCGCCACATCATAATGGTACACCCCGACAGGCAAATCCTCCACCTTCAGATACACGTACAATTCATTTGGATACAACGCCCCGCCGGAAGGAACAAACCGCCGATACGACTGCATTAGATCCGCCGCTTGTTCTGTGGAATCCGAGGGAAAGACTGACTGGCAAAATTGAGTAAGGCCGAATACATACCAGAGAAAATGACCGATTCCGCGAAGGTCGGGCTTTGCGTATACTTCCCGTCCTTCAAGCGTCAGCGGTACTTCCAGAGACAACGGAACCACGGGCAAGCCGCGGTAGAGCTTATACGCAAGCGGTGCATCTTTCCAATCCACTTCCCAATCCGTCGGACTTACCTTATCAATGTCAAAATGCAGATTGTGCAGAAATGCCTCTAGACTCATCCTTCTACCTCCTAGTCACCGCTTATGGAAACGGATGCGGATGCGGATTGAGCTGTTCAAGTGTCAGCGGTTGTTTTGCATACCCGAGTTCCACAGGCACTCTCAACACCCTCTCCAACCCTGTTACACGGGTAAGGTGATGCCCAAATGTCATCGGCAACATCCCCGGAATCAGCACTTTCACACAATGCAGTCCGTTTCGTATAGTTTCCGATGTCGTCTGGTCCACCACAATCACATCGAGGTTCAAGCGGTGAAACACCTGAAGAATGTCCTGCAGATCATCGGTCAGGTCTGCATGCCTTGCCTTCTGCTTAAATTCCTCGTCAAACGTTCGCAACGGACGATTATCGTCCAGCAAAAATTGCAGGCGCTCCTCTGCTTGCGGCAAACCGTACAGCATGCTATGATCATCCATCTTCTGCACCAGGGAAGAATCTTGCAACATTCGCACACACTCCTCCTGGTTCGCCTCAAATTTCTCATCAAGCGTCAGCATCATGCCAGCCAACTCGTGAACCGCGCTTTTCACCGCCCGTACCGGGTCCAGATGGGCTCCGGCCGCACAGATGATATTCAATCCCTTTTGCTTCCTGTTTTTCGCTATCGCCAAAACGCTTGGAATTCCGTTCTCCATCGTCGAGTTAAACAAATGCAGATCATATCCCGCCACCGCCCGCACACGATCGACCATCAACTGCAATTCTTGGTCGTTAGCGGAATAAGGGTCAAGACGCGGGAGGGCCAGCTGCGCGTACCAAGTCATCAGGAACGAATCACGCTCCACCACTTCCAAAATACCGTGAAAAATGGCCTCCTCCAAACTCCCGCCTAACGCGCATCCGTTAGAAGTTTCATAGACAAAGCCATGCCCGCAGCCCAAGCTGTAATAAGCGAACAACTCTGGAACCAAAATTGGGCGCTCTTGCAAAAACGAATAGCCCCATACCCAATTAATTGAGCGGTCAGGATCAAAGGGTTTGAACGGAAAACCAGGCTGCGCATACTGTTCCTTTGCGTGTACGCCTACCTTGATAGGATTGAGCGCTTGATCTTCCAGATTGCGGAAGCTGTCATGGACAACTGTCCGTTTGCCACGGGGCGCCAGACCGCAGTACCGCTCCAAGCCTTCCAAAATGGCAGTCGACTCGCTTACCGCGTATGAATGAGTCCGGCCTGCTGCTCCCTCGTCTCCCATGACCAAAGGCAGATTGACACTTGCATCGGCAAATGGCGGCGTGAGGTCATACATTTTACCATTCAAAAGGCCAGTCCGATGATCCAGATAGTCTTTGACTAGGACTTTATTCAAATCATCTATTGAACGGCAGCGGTAACTGTCGGTGCTGATCTTCGGGCTTGGTTGCAGCGAAATTCGAGCCGCGGTCGGTGAATCGTCAGGTAATCGACTACAAGCCGGACACAACGGGACAGGCAGAAAAGAATGCCATGAACTCTTCAATGTTTTCAGATTGATTAAAAATACCCGTCCTTCCGAGTGAGCCTGATCACCTTGCAATATTCTCTGTACCTCCGCCTCGAGCAGGTGGGCCATCTGCAAAATTCCCGTACGCGATGCCCATACATCACGCTGCGTTCCTCCGTGCGCTGCAAGCTTCTGTTGCATCTCCCACATCTCTCTACGGTCGCGTCCTGCCATGAGACGTCGCATATCCGCACACTGAGAGCACCCCGGCGTATCCGGGCGAACGAGCGGCCCGATTACGCCTTCACCAAATGAAACAAAGCCTCGCAGCCAAGGAATGCCGGTTGACCGCAACACCTCTTCCGCCTTTTGATGAACAGAAGGATTCCAGGCATCTTGCAACACCAGAGCCAAATCAGTCGTTTCCGGTACTCCTGCCTCGAAATCGGCCTGACGAACTACTTGGTATCTGGGGGACAGTTCTCCGCACACGCAGTCCGCCAATTCTCCTTCTCCGACAACCATCACGACAGCGCTCACCGTGATCCCTCCTCTCGCAGCAACACACCAAACACCCCTGCCAGTTCCTCTTTCAAAAACGGTTCCAGCGCTAGTTCGAAAACCAAGATCCGCTTGCGGTTCCGTTCCAAGACTTGCATAGCAGACTGCAAAACCTCGGATTGTGCCGTCTCTTCACACGCGGAGATCACAAGATTTAGCGGCACCGTTTCTTCTATAAGCACGGACGAAACCTCCAACGCTTGCGTCGCGGCCGCTTGGTTTTGCGTTTCTATAAGTGCCTGTTGTAACGCTTTCCGCAGCGCCATTGTTATATTCAAACCTGTACTGCTATACCAGCCGTCGCTCGTACCAACCCATACCACAGGGAAACCGGACACTTCCTCTCCCAAGCCGATCATCGGTGTTCCCTTCATCGTGGTCAATGCCTGCAAATAAAACCGACAGCGTTCATCTTCTACCTCACCTAACTGTACCGGGGCAACAAGATTCTTTCGATTGGCCTGTTGCTCGTTCAGCCTCTCATCCAAACACCTTTGCAACCCGCGGCAAACTCCTTCTGCAACCGTTTCTCCCGTTCCGACGCCGACGAATTCCTGTGGCTCTACCATACTACCATCTACTTCCTGATGAGAAGGCAGCGTCGGAACGAGTAAACCGACCATTCGTGACACATACGCTTCAATCCCGGTTAGCCCCGCTTCCCTCCGCGCCTCCTCATGCGTCAAACCTGTACAGACAATGTCTGACAACAGCTCAGCCGGTCCCTCCGACAACGGGTCGACTGCCTGAACGCGGCACTGAGCTAGCGGCAGCTGATGTAATTCCCCCTCCTCCCAAGTATGGAAAATTCCTGATTCCGCCGATGTCAACTGGCTGAAATAAAGGAGCAATTCACTCGGCTCATCTCTGCTCGAGCTCTGTTCAAGGCGCATATCGAAATCTTGAACCCATTCGGCCGACGCACGTCCGGTCACCAACGGATGGGGCATAAACGAATGCCAGTTTCCTTCCAACGTATCCAGATCAAGCAGGAAAAATCGATTCTTCTGTTCCAATTCGGTCACTCCTGTAACCTCTTTAAACAATTCAAACACGATCACATTGGCCAACATCGCTCCTGCTGTGGAAGAGAAGGTAGGTAACTGCCGATCTTTACAAAGCACAGATTGGTGTATACGGCGCCACGCGGACTCCCAGCAGCCCTCATCAGAGTCTGGGTGCACTAACGGACCCGCTAGACCCATCTGCTGTAGACATATAGCAGGGAGTAACACCTTCTTCTCTTCCCTGCAAACGGCATGAAGAACCCGCAATTCCTCTACATCATCCTCCTGCGATACATACAAAATCGAATCAAACGGCTGTATAATCTCCCGCCAAGAACTCTCTCTCGCCTTCTGCAGGATGACCTCCTCTACCGCCACCTCGGGGTCTGTTTTACGAGCATGTACCGCCAGTTCCATCAACCGCCGCCTATTGGTCGGTACCGAGTCCGTGATGAGCACATGGAACTTGGGCAATCCGGATTCAATCAACGCAGAAACCAACGACACAAAAAAAGGACCTGAGCCAACTGCCAACACTTTGGCCTGGCGATAGGCTTGAAAACGGTACGCACCCGAATCGCCGAAACTGTCCAAAAATTCGATTTGAGAAGCATGCTTTTTAAAAACCTGATCTGCCAATTGATGCGGACGGTCTTGGCTCACATCCCGAACAAAGCCGTTTCGATACAGCACTTCTGCAATTTCGTATATCCGATCCCGATAAGGGCCTGGCAACCCGTCAGTCAACTCACCTAACGTATACTCCCCGTTAAACATTGGTATCAGCTTTTCAATCCACTGATCAATCGCACTGCCTTCCATATGGAACGAACTTAAGTTGTTCCGAAAATACACACCGCTGTTTGGATCAGGGAGAAAAAACGTGTCCCTTTTCACTTTCAGACGCATAGAAGGGGTCAAATTTGTCATTCCGCTCCTCCTTACCCGTGAGCTGTTCTCAAATCTGCATCATCACTTTCACTATCATCCTATGTACCCCAGTTTGTCTCTTATGTCTAATCCCATAGGGAAAAGCCCTACAACAACTCAGTAGGGCTCTCATAGTTTTTATTAGAATTTAGAACCCAAAGCCGCCAAAGCCAAAAAAGCAACTAAAGCCAAAAAAGCAACTAAAGCAGCCAAAGCAACGGAAACAACCTCCACAACCTCCACAACGGAAACAGCCGCCACAACCTCCGCAACGGAAACCTCCGCAACGGAAACCGCCTCCACAACCTCCGCAACGGAAACAACCTCCGCAACGTCGAGCTTGATCAACATAGTACTGGTTTTGGTCCCAAGGAACTGCCTCGCTCGCTTGGAAATCACCAATATTCAACATTTGAAGTTCATTTTGGAAATTATTCATTTTCATACCCTCCGTAAATTAATAAAGTGTGCCATCAACATGAAACGGGAACAGAACAAACATAATCAGAAAAACAACTGGACAACAGGTGAATCTAACAATACTTCGAATAACTCTCCCCAACAAAATATGACCTATGCTTGGGCATTGTTACTGATTCAAATACCTATTTTTATTAGGTCTTCGCAGAACCGTTCAAAACAAAAACAAGATAATTACATTCTCAATATGGCGGCAGCTGTCTCATCGATTGCATAAAAATGCGAAACCCCTTGATTTTACAGAGGTTTCGCATTTTAGTTTTATATGCTTTTTGAGGGCTTTACTGAATTTTTTTGCTGTACCTTCCTGCATGTCTGGGTTTTGCCAAAGCGAAAGCCACCCTCGTCATAAATTAAAGTTTGGATAATACTAATTCTGAAACTACATAAAGAACCTTTTTCACCATGAACTTCAAACATGCATCATTTCTTTCACTATAATTTATGTATTGCAATTTGTCCCTTATGTCTAATCTTATAGAGAAGAACCCCTGCAACAACGGATGCAGGGGTAATCACTTCTCCTTAGGCAACCATAGTTTTTGTTAGGTAACTAGAAACAACGGGCACAGCCACTACACTGGAAGCAGCTAAAACAACGGAAACAACCTCCGCAACCTCCACAACGGAAACAACGGAAACAGCCTCCGCAACCTCCACAACGAATTCGAGTCGCGTCAGTGTAGTACTGATTTTGGGTGTCCCACGGAACCGTCTGGCTCACCTGGAAATCGGCAAGATTTAATGCTTGGAGTTCGTCTTGAAAATTATACATTTTTACAACCTCCTTATATTAAATTAACAAATTGTTCCATAAATTAAATCAAAAACCAAAAAGAACAAAGCAAAAATAATTTAAGAAACAATTACGTAACAGGTAAATCCGCCAAATACTTCGAATACCCTCCTCAACAAAATATGAATCACGCCCGGCTATCGTCCTGAGTCAAATACCTATTTTCCAGCCAAATTGATCTGTCCTCGGAGCTAAAATGAGAGTTGAAGATTTCTCTCTACGCAAAATAAAAAAGGCAGCAAGTGTACTTAACTTTCTGCCTTGATTACCCTGTAAAAACTATACAAGCAACATATTCCAAAAAACTTGCGTCATTTATGGGATGCTTCCCCACAACTAATCTATTAAAAGGTTTGCTTTTATTCAACGAATTATTATATAAATGTAGCCTAATTTTAATAAATCCTCAACAATAGATGGTATTTATTAACATCCTCTCAACAGTTTAATGCTTTAATAAAATTGTAAAAAATGTTAGGAGGAATCAAACACTCATGAAAAAAACGGTTTCAATTGGTCTTTCTATGGCTTTACTGGCTTCTGCTTCCATTCCCGCTTTTGCGTCCGATTTTGATCATGATTCTAAATCTGAAAAACATAAGCAAATTGAAAGTATTGAATTCAGTTCCATGAAAGCTCCAAGTACTATTGAAAGCATGGTCAAAACTTATACGGATGCTACGGTAAAGATCACTTATAAAGATGGCAGTGTTAAAGAAACTCCTCTTGATTACAAGCAGCTTTTTTTATCAAAAGATAAAATTGTAAAAAATAAAGGCGAAATGATTCCAGCTGGTACCCCTATTGATGCTAAAGGGAATCCTATTGTTGATAAAAGTATTCCGGACAAGCCTTCTTATTTTGTGTCTGATGCACCTGACTCCAATAGCTTCATTACGATCGCTGGAAAATCTTATATTATTTCTCATTATGAATATGATTCAATAGATAATGCAGGAAAATCAATTTCTGGTCTGCCGGCATCCATGACGCTTACTCAAGTCGATCAAAATAAGGAAACTGGCGAACTAACTGTTAATAATTCCAAAAAAATTGATTTTTCAAACGTGAATGGGCTATGGACTCCATGTAATGGAACTACAACAGAATGGAACACTCATCTTGGTTCAGAAGAATATGAACCAGATGCACGCTCATTTGAAGACCCTTCCTCTAGTTCTTATAAAGCTGTTACGAACTTTGCTAACTACTACTTCGGTGATAAGTCTAAAGCAAATCCTTACTTTTATGGCTGGATTCCTGAAATCTCCGTCAATGCACATGGAGAACCTTCCGTTGTTAAACACTATAGTACAGGAAGATTTTCTCACGAATTGATGCAGGTTTTACCTGACAATCAAACTGCAATATTTGGTGATGACGGCGGAAATACCATGATATTTATGTATGTGGTGGATAAAAAGAAAGATTTTTCTGCAGGAACGCTATACGCGGCTAAATTTAAACAAACAAGTACTGAAAATGGCGGAGCAGGAAATTTAGAATGGATTAAGCTTGGCCATTCAACCGATAAAGAAGTGAAATCCATCATTGATAAAGGTACTAAATTTAGTGATATTTTTGATACAGCAACTCAGCCTACCGCTGGCTATACGGCAATCAAAACATCCGCAAATAAAAACGTCGAGTACCTTAAAGTAAAACCCGGAATGGAAAAAGCAGCTGCATTCCTAGAGTCTCGCAGATATGGCGCTATATTAGGTGCAACCGCCGAATTTAATAAAATGGAAGGCATCGCCGTCAATAAAAAAGATAAAAAAGCGTATGTTGCGATGTCCTATCAAAGTGGCAGCATGCAAAAACAAGAAGGAAGTGTTCAAGACGATATTCAGCTGCCCGTTATTAATTCCGGCGTAACCTACCAGATAGATTTAGGCAGAGGACAAAAAGACAAGAGCGGCCGTTACATCGAAAGTGGATTCGTACCTACTAGCATGAAAGGACTTATTGTTGGAGAAGATTTAAAAACGCCAGATGCCTACGGAAATACAGCTGCACCAGACAAAGTAGCGAATCCTGATAACCTAACTTTCTCAAACGATCTAAACACGTTATTCATTGGAGAAGACAGCTCCATGCACACGAATAACTTTGTATGGGCTTATAACGTTAAAACCAAGAAGCTATCAAGAATTCTTTCCGTTACTGTTGGAGCGGAGGCAACAGGATTAAGAGCGGTTGACGATGCTAACGACTTCCGTTATATCTTAAGCAACTATCAGCATCCAGGTGAAGATCTTGAGGGCAAACAAATTACAGCCGTCGACAAAGCTAAATTAGAAGAAGCGATGAAACAAGGCATAGGTATTCAAGAGACTGGCGGAGTTGGCTACATCTCTGGACTGCCTTCTGGAGACATAAAATCAAAATACAATAGGTTTGATAAATAACAACCACCCTGGCCCTTAATGAGTTTTGGCTTGTATAAACTGCAACCCAAACCATAAGGGCCGTTTTGTACGTTAAGAAACGCCTGCTTCTCGAACTTTATTTTTCATAGGAAAGATTACAAATAATTTAAATAGCAGAAAGTGCAAAAAATAAAAGATAACAGGGAAAGGGCGAACCTTTCCCTGTTATCTTTTATTGGCAGAAAACTTAAATGAATACATCAAGCAAAAGAATCATAAGAAAAGCTACAAAGGATAATATAGTTTCCATGACGGGTAATGTTCAGAAAAGTGTACTTGTACGCACTACTATAGAATTCTGTTTTGTTGGAAGAAGGAGTTCTTAATACATCCAGCAGAACACTTGGTTTTCCTCCAGTTCGTGAGATTGTTTGTAAATCTAAAATATTTCTTGCAACTTTTTCTAAGGTTACCGCTTCTCCCCCTTGCTAGCGGGCTTTATAATGGCGTGTGGAAGAAATACATTCTATTAGATTGCCGCAACCTGAAAAGAGCCTCCCTCATCAATGATGTGGAAGGCTCTAAAATAAATCACCTATATTATCCAGCTTTAGTATCTGGTCTCATGCTGCGCATTTTTTCGCGGTTCCTTTGAGGTGCCCCTTGATTCGGAGCCTTTATATTCATAGCAATTAGCAATGAGATGACGTTCAATATTGCAATGAGCATGAAGGTCGGTACGAATCCGCCGAGTGCAGCAGCGATAAAAGCTCCAGACAAAGCTCCAAACCCAAAGCCTTGATATATGATGCCATAGTTTTTGCTTTGGTTTTTCAAGCCAAAGAAATCAGCTACGATTGCAGGAAATACGGTAATATTGCCTCCGAAGCAGAAAGCAATTCCTGCTACACAGGCGAAGAACAAGCCATAATTCAATTTCGCAAAACTTAATATTGTTACTGCGACTGCTGTCACCAAAAGTGCACCTGATACCACTTTCAAACGGCTGAATCTATCTGATAGTGCTCCGAGCACAATCCGGCCAGTTGTATTAAAAATGGCTACTAATGCAACTGCATTACTTGCGGTTGCAATATCTAGTCCAGCCAAACTGACACCAATATCTTTCACAATACCAATTAGGTATAAGCCGCTCATACAAGCCGAGAAAAATATCACGAATAATAGGTATGCTTCCTTTGTTTTCAGCATTTCTTTGACTGTATAGTCTTTCTTCTGTATTTCTTTAAGCGTTTGGGCTTCACTGCTTATCTTCGCCTCTCTCACTAGGAATGACCCGCCTACGACCATGGCCATTACGATTAATCCCCAATATAAAAAGGCTTGAGAAACGCCTACCGATTGAATAAGTGAGGCGTTAATATACTTGAACAGCAAGCTCCCTGTACCATATGCACCAACGGATATTCCGGAAATAAGTCCTTTCTTCTCAGGAAACCACTTGATAAGATTAGATAATGATGTAATGTAAGCCGTACCGTCCGCGTACCCCACAACAACACCTGCTAAAATATAGAGCATCCATAATGACGAAATTTGTGAACTGAGTATTAGCCCTGCTCCCATTACAATACCAGCGCATCCAATTAAACGTCGAATCCCCCATCTATCTTGCAGCTTACCAGCAAACAAAGTCGCAAAAGCCAACGCGAAACTCGTAATAGAGAACGTAATAGCAACGGAGCTCAGCTTCCAATCAAAGCGTTCTACTAACGGTTGGTTGAACAAGCTCCAAGTATAGATTGTACCTAGCCCCATTTGTACGATAATAGTCCCCAACACGATAAGCCATCGATTGCCTTTGTCCAATTTCACTTCGATCTCCTCTTTTCATTTCGGTATATAATCTAGTTACCCACAAAAAGATTATTTTCTATTGTCAGCAACCCTTGTTTAGTTGCCTTTTAAAAATTATACCTCCGAAAAAAGAATTGGAATCGTTTCCAGAATGAAATGCCTATATTTCGGAATGAATTGTGGTCATAACCGCATTATC
The DNA here is from genome assembly GCF_000430785.1 of Ectobacillus panaciterrae DSM 19096. Classification (GTDB taxonomy): domain Bacteria; phylum Bacillota; class Bacilli; order Bacillales; family Bacillaceae_G; genus Ectobacillus; species Ectobacillus panaciterrae. The sequence goes on along the minus strand of NZ_AUMR01000014.1, from coordinate 29,931 downwards.
TGTCGAAACGCTTTTACCTTACTTCTACTTACTGGAACTTCCGCATCAAGATCCGTAAGACGCAATAGGTATGTTTGGTTAAACCATGGAACAATTTCACTGATCTTGGACAAGTTGACAGAATAGGAGCGATGACAGCGAAAAAAAAGGTCCTGCGGCAGACGTGAATGAAACTCTGATATGCTCATCGGCATCGTGTACTCCTCCTGCCGAGTATACACCAACGTAATCTTCTCATTAGCGGCAGCATAATAAATATCGTTCACATCGGTCACAATAATTTTTTCATTTTTCCTCAAATTTATTCGGCTGGCAGCTCCCGGAAGGACCTCCCCTTCATGTATGCGCGGTTCTGAAATGGCAGTTTTTGCAGCGCCTTGATGATTTATTTCAACCCGGTCACGTTTATAAGCAGATTCCAGCCTGCTCAGCATCGCTGCAATCCGCTTCTCGTCATAAGGCTTTAGAATATAATCAAAGGCTTCAAGTTCAAAAGCTTGAACTGCATGTTCTTTGTATGCAGTCGTAAAAATAATATAAGGTTTCTTCGCAAACTTATTAATATTGCTGGCTAACAGCATACCGTCAAGTGAAGGGATATTAATATCCAGAAAAATCGCATCTATTTCCTGCCTTTGCAAAAATTTTAATACATCTAATCCATCATCAAAGAAATCCGTCACTTCGATTTCGCTATATGTACTAATGAGATACTCCAGTTCCTCACGAGCTGGTATTTCATCTTCAACAATTATCGCTTTCATTTTATCTCCTTCGCTATATCAAAATAAACTTCTGTTCCAGGTGATAATCGGTGAATGACAAGTCCTTCCCCATAGATGAGTTTCACCCGCTGATGTACGTTGTACAAGCCGATTTGTTTTACTGGGACATCGTCACGATACAGATTATTAACTACTTCTTCCTCAATTCCCGCTCCTGTATCCTTCACACTTATTCGTACTTTGTCTTCCATATCCTTTACAGTAATAGTGACAATCCCCGGGCCTTTTGTTTTTAATATGCCATGGTTAATTGCATTCTCTACTAGCGGTTGAATGAGCAAGCTCGGAATGCGCACGGAAACTTCGTCAATATCGTATTCCACCTGCAGACGGTTGCCAAAGCGGGCCTTCTCAATTTCAACATAATCACGAACCTGCTTTAGAGCTTTATGTATATCAATCAATTCATCATTTATCTCCAAATTGTAGCGCATATAGCCAGATAAATTGATAATCAATTCCCGGGCCTTTTCCGGATTTCTGCGTGTTGTAGATGCAATAGCGTTCAATGCATTAAACAGGAAATGCGGGTTTATTTTGGTTTGCAGCGCCTTAAGCTCCGCCTTGTTGGCTGCTTCCTTTATCTGTTCAACTCGGGATACCTCCATCAGTGTGGAAATGATTTGGGACAGCCCAATCGCCATCGTCTGTAACGAATAGGTCATTTTATATGCATTGCGATAATAAATTTTGAGTGTTCCCGTCACCTCTCCCCTCTCCTCAAACGGCATAATGAGAAGGGACTGAATTTGGGATATCTTATGATCAGCACTTCTATTCCTGATCATTATTTTGCCACTGCGAATTGTCTCCTTAGTCAAATCGCTGATAATTTCCTGCCCAGCCGTATGTCTTTCTTCCCCAAATCCAACATATGCCAGTACATTGCGGGTATCCGTAATGGCTACAGCATCCGCTTTAATATCATCTTTAATAATCATGCAAATCGTTTTCAGAGACTCCGCATTGACAGAACGAAAATAAGGCAACGTCTTGTTAGCGATTTCCAATGCTAACTTTGCTTGCTTTGCTGCAATCATTTCTTTCTCACCTTCCACACTCATTACAAGCAATACGATCATCCCAATGCTGACCTCCCCGGCGATCATAGGGAATCCAATCTTAGAGACGATATCCAAACCGAGCTCAAAAGGGTGAGCCATGACAAGAATGAGCAGCATTGTCATGATTTCACATATCATCCCGGCAGCTATACCAAAAATCCAGCGCCTCGACTTCTTTATCCTGAGATTAATGTATCCGGATGCAACGCCGGCTATTATGCTTGTAATAAGGCATGGAACCGATGTGATCCCTCCAATATCAATCAAATAGCGATGCACTCCTGAAACAATGCCTGTAATTATACCTACCCATGGCCCAAATAATATTCCCCCAGACATGACTGCGATAATCCTGACATTCACCAGCGAGCCTTCCACATTAATACCAGAGTATGTACCAAAAATGGCAAACACGCAAAAAATAAAGGTGATTACTAGCCGTTCTGCAGGAGAATGTCTATCTTTTTGAAGCGACTCCTTAAACCTCGGAATCCTTGTCATAAAAAACAGGCAGATCAAGAGCAGCGCCGCCCGTTCAAATAAATGTATCAACATTTCTAATGAAGTGTTCATTTAAAAACCCTCTCTAACAGTCATTCAAAAGTCCAGCTTTTCCAGTTTAACAGATAAAAGGAAGTTATTTCATCTAATAGTAATCATGAAATACATCGTTTAGCAAATAGGCCTACGTACAACTCAGCCTATATTCATACCTTTATTCTCATCTACATCCCACAAAGCTTATTCTGTTCCATCAATAAGCTTCTACTCTGAAAATATAATACAGCAGGAACCTTGAAAGGTTCCTGCTTCTTCTTTTAAAACTATGGGCTGGATGACTCAATGCGATTTGAATATGAGCCCAACACCTATTAAAAGGGGATTACATTTAATAATTACGCTAAACGCTGTTGTTGATGCTGAGTCTTTGTTTTTATTTTTTTCCTGCTCAGCCATTCATACATGATTGGTATAACCAGTAAACTGATAAGCGTGGAACTAATCATACCGCCTACTACGACAACGCCAAGTGTCTGTGAAATAATTGTGTTCCCGTTACTTGAGATAGCCAAAGGAAGCAAAGTTAAGATAGTAGCTCCCGCTGTCATTAAAACAGGCCTTACTCTTGTAGAGGTTCCATGTAATATTGTTAATTTCGTTTCTTCACCTTCAGCCAAATTCCGTTCAATTTTATCTACCAACACGATACCATTGGTCACAACAATACCTGATAACATCATCATTCCTATTAATGCGGCAAGGTTCCATTCCATTCTGAAAATCGCCATGCCCCACACAGAACCAATCAAGGCCAATGGCATGCACATGAGGACTGCTACTGGGGCACGCCAGCCGCGAAAGACTGCACTTACTATCATCAGTACGAGCAGCATAGAAAGAACAAGAGCAATACTCATCTCAATCATCATTTGCTTTACTTGCTGAGAGATCCCTCCAAAAGAATATTGAATACCAGAAGGAAGATCCAAATTATTCATGGCCTCTTTTACTTGTTCTGTTACCTTGCCGATATCCCTCGTTACAATATTTCCAGTTACAACAGCAAATGGACGGCCATCTTGCTCACTTATAACAGTTTGGGTACTCGTTTTCAATGTCGTAATTTCCGCTAACGTAACTTTTGATCCATCCCTGGCAGTAAACGTCTCATGGCCGAGTTTTGATAGAATCGTTTTTTCAGGATCCTGATCACTAGGAGATACTATGCTTTCTTTACTGCCGGACTGAAGGGCAATAAGAGTTTCCTGATGACCGGAAAGAACGCCCATCCTGACGTCTTGCGATAAATAACTATTGATTCTATTGAACACTTCATCGGCATCTACTCCCAAACGCTGAATTTTTTCCTGATTGAGTGAAATATAATGTTTCAGAGGCGTATCAGGATCATTAGCCGTTCCTTCAATACTTAGACCTGGGATCATCTGCAATTTACTTCTCGCTAAAATTGCTGCTTTTTCGAGTGTGTGATGATCAGCCCCAGTTAAAATTACCTTTAAGCGGGAATCATCTCCTGAAATATTTTGATTGGAAACCGTGTATACGGCTGATGTTGATAGTGTTTTAAATTGTTGTCTAAGTTCTTTCGTGAATGAATCTATATTGATTTTCGGCTTTATGCCAACAGAGATATTGGCGATATTCTGCTTTTGCAGCCAGCCGCCGCCTTCATCAAAGACATCATCAAACATTGGTGTAAAAGTCGAACCGAGACTTGAAGAAAATGATTCTACCTTTGAATTGTTTTTTAGGATTGTTTCAATATTTTTCACTTCCGCATCAACATCAGAAAGTGATGCATTCTCAGGAAGTTCTATTTGTATCGCTACATCTTTCGAATTTGCTCTTGGAAAAAAATTAACTGGCAGAAAAAATGCCTCAGCAAGCGTCATCACAAATAACACGAGAGTAAGTGTCACAATTACTTTCTTCCTCAAGAATGCCCACTGCAGTATTTTTCGTGCCGCTGGCTCTATTTCAGCTGGCTTCATAACAGGCCGTTTTTTCCACAATAAATGAGAAACCGCAGGAACGACTATAATAGACACAACGAGTGATGCCACAAGGGCGATTACAACGGACCAGGCAAATCCAGAAAAAGCAGAACTAATCATCCCTCCGATAATCGAAATCGGAAGAAAGACTGCTATAGTTGTCGCTGTGGATGAAACAATCGCTGGAATCATTTCAGCAACACCATTCGCTAGCTGCCTTACAGTCACTTTGTCGCTGTCTTCTCTTATTTTTCGGTACATATTGTCAATAACAACAATCGAATCATCAACCACTCGGCCCATTGCAACAATTAATCCAGAAATTGTTAAGATATTCAGACTAACACCGGCAGCTTTCAGTATAGTCGTTGCAGCTAGAAGACAGATCGGCAGGGACAGCGCAATAATCAATGTTGAACGGAAATTTCTGAAAAATAACAACACACAGATGACAGAAAACAAGGTGCCCAATAATCCTTCTTTGATCAAACCTTTTAAAGCGGAGTGAACCTCTTTTCCCTGATCCAATAAAATAGAAAGATGAGCTTCTTGCGACTTGATTTCTGGAATTGTTTTGATTCGTTCGTTTATCCGTTCTGTCACATCAGTAATGTTGGAAGAAGGAGTTTTTAATACATCCAGCAGAACACTTGGTTTTCCTCCAGTTCGTGAGATTGTTTGTAAATCTAAAATACTTCTTTCAACTTTTGCAACTTTTTCTAAGGTTACCGCTTCTCCTCCTTGAACGGGAATCTTTATGTTTTTAAGGTCATCACTATTGATTGACCAATCCGTGACGCGAATCGGCATTGATAAAAAACCATTTGGTGCAATATTTCCTTGCGGCCAAATCGGATGAACCGAAGAAAGAGCATGTTGAATATCTTTTATTGTTAAGCTATATTTTTGAAGGGTATCCGTATTAATAGTCAACAAATACCCGATGTCCCCGGCACCAGTGACACGCACTTCCTGCACTCCCGGTACACGTTTGATTTCTTTGACCACTTTATCCTGAATAGATGTTCGTAACAAATTTTCGTCCATTTTTTCTGAATGACTCATCAAACTTAATCGCATGACGGGAAATGAGCTGGTACTGACCCGTGTAATCAGAGGTTTCTTTGCATCGTTCGGTAAAAGGAGTTTATCAACGGCTGCCCTTACCTCATTTTCAGCCTTTTCCATATCAGTATGACTCGGAAAATATAAGCTGGCCATTACACCGCCGTCAAACGAGTTCGTTTCAATATAGTCAAGCTTATCAACAGCTCGGACAGCTTCCTCGACTTTTGTAGTAATCATTTCTTTGATTTGATCAGCTTGATAGTTGTCTGCTTGAATAGTTACCATAAGCGCAGTATTGTTAATAGGTGGGAGGTAATCGCGCTGCATCTGAAACGCCGACATTGCACCCCAGGCCAAAATCAGGATAATGCACGTTAGTATCAAAATAGACCGTTTCATGGTTCCTTCAATCAATCTTATCATAGAAATAAAGCCCGCCTTTTAAAAGTATTAGGTTAATAGAATTTGGATAAAAGATATTAAATAATCAGCCCCCTTTTAGAGGGGGCTGTATTTCTGCTTATTTATTCGGGTTTTATTTATTCTGATTGCTGTGATTCTGAGGATAATCTTCGTTTCCTTTTGTTGCTTTCCAAAGAATCTTGTTCAATTTTTCTGAATCCGCATGGTCAGCCCCTGAGAAGTCCATTTGTTTGGACTCTTGCGCCATCGGTGCAGTTTCCCCATTTTTACGGTCAAGCGGATATGTTGGCTCTTCAACCTTATAAGGTGTAAATTTTGGTTTGTCCGTGAATGAATTGATCATCGGAACAGCTGAAGCATCATATTGCGCCATTGGTTTCATGCCCAAAATCATTTCCATTGTGCGAATCATTGATGTTGTATCATATTGGGTATTGTCTACTTTGCCCATTTGTGTATAAGGGCTGATAACAAGCGATGTTGTTCGATGAGCATCAATAGAATCCCATCCGTTCTGAGCATCATCTTCGGTAATAAAAATAGCTGTGTTTTTCCAATAAGGAGAATGGCTTACCATATCTACAAGTTTTCCAATCGCATAGTCGTTTTGTGCCACCATAGCTTCCGGGGTGAGTTTGCCGGGCCTTGTTCCGTATGTGTGGTCGTTAGGCATGCGAACGATCTGCAGCTGCGGCAGACTTCCATTATCTACGTATTGCTGGAACTCTTTTGCCCACACATCAAAGCGAGTGAGATCAGAAATATCAAGGTTATAACCAGGGAAATCCGGATTATAATTATTGCCCATACTTGAATCAGTCGGAACGTATTTACCTGTATTTTTGTCATAACTCACGAATTCACCGTAACTTCTGAAGGAAACACCTGAGCGAGCCGCATTATTCCATAAAAATCCTGCCTTTGGATAAGCGGCTGTATTATCTCCTTCAAAGTCATAGCCGCGATTACGGCCTGAGTAGTTGGCCAGCCAGTTCTTCTCCACATAGTCATTGGCCTGCGCGGCTGTAGACCAGTTATGACCCTGTGCACTGATTTCCGCGTTGGCATAAAAGTTGTCCAGTAAAACGAATTGATTGGCCAACTTATGGATATTAGGTGTAATCTCTTTACCAAATACGGTTAAGCTCGGATCGCCGTTTCCTTTTCCCATATCGCCAAATACCTGGTCATACGTTCGGTTTTCCTTAATGATATAGATGACATGTTTAATCGGCGATTCTTGATTTTCAAAACGCGGGATCGGGAATTTGTCGCTTGCACTAAATCCTGTTGGTTTATATATTTCATTATTCTTTTCAACTTGTTTTGTGTATTTCTTCAGCTGTTGCTCATCCGGAACATTGATGAATGACATTGTTCCTTTCATCATATTTCCGATATATTGTCCTTCCCGGTTCGAACCAGCTCCAAGGCCCTTTGCGTTAAGAACCATCAATTTTCCATCATATGAATACACACCACTCGGATACCATGCAGTAGGAATTAATCCTTTCACTTCTCCTCTTTTAAGATCAATTACTGCCACATCGTTATTTCCTCCATTGGTGACGTACAAAGTATTTCCATCAGAACTTATGGAAAGTGCATTAGGCTGGCTTCCTATCGGTGCTTTTTTATACGGGCTTAGTGAAATCGTTTTGATTTCTTTTTGTTGCTGAGGGTCAATAACGGAAATCGTATCACTATCAGAATTGGAAATATACATCATGCCGTCCGTTGGATTTTCGATGATCGCATTTGGATGCAGCCCGACGGGAATTGTCTTTTTGACAGTCAAGTTTTCCGGATCAACAACACTGATGCTACTTTCACCCCAGTTGCTGACGTAAAGTGATTTTCCATCATTGCTTAAAAAAGCTGTATATGGATTTTTTCCAACGGGGATCGTTTTTGTAATTTGGTTTGTAACAAGATCAACTTTTGAAACCGAATGGTTTAAATTATTGGCAACAAAGAGGGATTTACCATCTTTTGAAACGGAAATTCCCCCCGGATAGAAGTTGGTTTTGTTGGTATCTGTAAGTAATATCGAAGATTGTTCAGTGAGTATGCCATTTTGAAATCCAAATACACGGATTTTGTTATTTCCGCCTGCGGAAGCATATACTGTTTTTCCGTCAGGGCTGAAGGCGAGTCCTAAATAGAGGGATTCAGGAGACTTGTAAGGAATGGTCTGTACAACTTTTTGGGTCTCAACGTCAACCACTTGAAGAGATTGTTCACCTTGTCCATCATTAGAAACAATGAGATAACGATGATCGGGACTTAATGCACCTCCCATTGGAAAATCGCCAAGCGTTACTTGTTTACCAGAAGGGGTAAGAGTCCATCCATGAGGGATCACACCTGTTCCGTCTTCATGCGGACCAACGAAATTTGAGTATGCTGCAAAGGCAGAGGTTGTCCCTATAAGAAAGGTAGCGAACGATGCTGCTAGTAATTTACCGCGTTTCATCTAAAAACATCTCCTCTTTTTGTATAATCATTTCAATGTCAATAGTACTCCTTCTATGTAAATTTCAAATTAAGTGAATTTTAAGAAAACGAAAAGAAAACTACAAAAAAAGCATGATTGATAGTTTGGTTTAGTATTTTTGGTGCAATTTAATATATTAAACCAAAGTATATATAACTGATTTATAGGTTCGGCGTTTAGATGCATGAAACGAATTTTGGATAATAAACTGCCTAAATCGGATTATAAACGGCTCGGTGACAGGGAGAATGTCCTCAAAATGACGTGAGTATTTCCTTTTAAACATTTTCAATGCAAATAGCCCTTCTCCCATAAGGGAAGGGCATTTAGCTCACTATTACATCTGATTTAATCGTCTTTTCTCACAAGTAGTGAACAGTATTCCATATGTCGAAATTATAAATCATTTATATATAAGTATCATCAACACACCTTTTAACTAAAGGTTCTATACCTATTCTATTTAGTTTATATAAATAGGCTTATAAAGCAAAAATACTTTATATAGGATTTGCAATGCCTTATTTAAACCAACCCTTTTCTTTGGACTGGGTAATTGCTTCTATACGGTTTTTCACTTCCAACTTATCCAATATTGTTGAAATATAGTTTCGGACCGTTCCTGTTTTTATACTGAGCTGATCAGCGATTTCTTTTGTGTTTTTTCCATCAGCTACGAGCTCTAACACTTCTTTTTCTCGATCAGTAAGGGGATTTTCTTCACCGTAAACATCGTCCATAAGTTCTGGTGCATAAATTCGTCTGCCTGCCATTACGCTGCGTATCGAGCTTGCCAGCTCTTCGCTGGGACTGTCCTTCAACAAATAGCCGCTGACACCAGCCTTTAAAGCACGTTGAAAATAACCGGAACGGGCGAAAGTCGTTAAAATAATAACTTTACAGTTTAGCCCCTTAAGCTCTTCAGCTGCCTCGAGTCCGCTCTTTCCGGGCATTTCAATATCCATGATACAGACATCGGGTTGGAATTTCCGTACGAGAGCTATGGCTTCTTCTCCGTTAGAGGCCTTTCCAACCACTTTCATATCTTCTTCCAAATTGAGTAGTGAACCAAAGGCTCCCAACAGCATTTGCTGGTCTTCAGCAATAACTATTGTAATCATTTAAGTTTCTCCTTATCTGTCTGCTTGACGTCATTCGGTACTCTTATGATTAAGGCTGTTCCTTCTTTTGTCATAATCTCCAGGCTGCCGTTTATGAATTCCAAACGTTCTTTCATTCCGATCAGTCCGTGGCCTTTAGCTAAGTCTTCTTCCGCACCCTTGAAGGTCCCGTCATCCCGTATGGTAATAACAATTTCCTTCCACGATTGCTCAATGGAAATGCAACAGGAAGTGGCCCCGCTGTGTTTTACAACATTGGTTACAGCCTCCTTCAAACACATGCTTAGAATATTCTCGGTTAGCAGGGAAACATTCGTTAGTGTGAATTCTTGGTCACACACAAGGTTAATTTGTGCTGCCTCGATTATTTGTTTGACACGAAGAATTTCCTCTTTCAATCTAATGCCGCGCATGGAAGATACCATCTTTCTTACTTCACTTAACGCAGTTCTTGCGGTCTGCTGAACGTCTTTCAATTCATTATGCGCTTGCTCGGGATCTTTATAAATTAACTTCCTCGCCAAATCACTCTTCAGACCAATTAGGGAGAGCTTTTGTCCCAGTGTATCATGAAGGTCACGGGCAATCCGCTGCCGCTCCTCCAATTTGACCAGCTCAGAAATCCTCTTGTTGGCATCCTCCAGCTTTTCTTCGAGCTGACCTCTCTCTTTCTTGTTTTGAATGTTGAATGGGAGAAGGATGACGCTGATCCAAATGATGATTACGAACGGCAATTGCGTTAAGAACAACTCATCCTGCGTTACGATGCTGTAGTTTATCGAGGTGGATGTGCTGATTAAATGAACAAAGTATAATGTGATAAAGGCGATGCGGTCTGTTATATTGCCTATAAAGTAAGCCAGGAAAAAAGCAAAGTACACATAGCTGAAAAGGCTGGTCGCTGTAATCGAAATACCGATCAGAATGAGCGTCCACAAATAAACGGGCCATCCTTTGGAAACAAAGGCAATTCGGTAAAAGATAAAAAATAAAATTGTAAGTAAAATCCCTACAATTATTTTGATCATGGAGGAGGATTGAAAAATAAAGTAAAATGGTAAAATGCAAAGAATAGTCCAAATATAAGGAGAAATCCCATTATTCTTTTGGAATGTCATATATTTTTTAATCATGAACGAAACCTCTTTTTCGATTTTGCATACTTCACGCAAATCTTGCTTTCCTATCCATCTTACCACTTTGTGTTCGTTCATGTCCTCTCCCCACTTCTCTAATCACAAATCAAGAGGCCCGATTGCGGCCTCTCTCTGAGTAATGTGTATGGTGGATTTGAACGTTGCCTTTATAACCTAGGCTTAGGCTGAACTGAGACACTCCTTAATTCTGATGGAATTTTTATATCTTTAAACCCTACAAACTTTTTGTTTTGCTCGTCCCATAAGCGGAATTTTAATGAACTCAAGCTTGTAGCTAAAGTTATGGTCGGCACATTTTGTAAAGGTTCCGTATCGTTGTGCGCAGTCTCAAGTTTATAGTTAGGTACCCTTGGACTTAAATGGTGAACGTGGTGATAGCCGATGCTTCCTGTGAGCCATTGCAGAAGCTTCGGAAGCTTATAGAAAGAACTCCCTTCCACCGCTGCTTTTACATATTCCCAATCTGCATCTTCTTCAAAGTACGAATCCTCAAATGTGTGCTGCACGTAAAACAGCCAGACTCCCATAGATCCTGAAATAAGAAAAATTGGGCCTTGTACCAAAAGGAAAGCCTGCCATCCCAGCGCCCAGCAAAGCACGGCTGCCAAAGCAACGATAGCTAGATTTGTGATATAGGTGTTCATACGTTCCTTCAATCTGGCGCCTTTTCGGTTAAATCTATTGGTAATCAAAAACACGTAAATCGGGCCTAATCCAAACATGACAAACGGATTGCGGTACATCCGATATGCTACTCGAGTCCAAAACGGCGATGCTATATATTCCTCTACTGTCAGCATCCATATATCCCCCGTCCCCCGCTTGTCCAAATTACTGCTGGTTGCGTGATGAACAGAATGGCTGTGCTGCCATTGATTATACGGGAAGAAGGTTAAAACACCTGTTATTGTTCCGATGATTTTATTAGCAGTCCGATTCTTAAAAAAGGAGTGATGACAGCAGTCATGAAAAATGATAAAAATCCGTATCTGAAAGCCAGCTGCAATCACTGCCAAAGCTAACGTAAGTACATACGAAATCGACAGACTTTGATAAGCCAGAAACCAGAGCATAATAAAAGGCACCAAGGTGTTGATAAGCTGCCTTACACTGTGCCATGTATCAGATTTTTCATAAGGGGCCATTTGTTTCCTTAAATTCTTTTGTTTTTGTATTGTCATCTTTTATTTCCCTTCATCCTTGTTATCTCAAATTATAAAGGGAAGAAATTAAACCTTGTAGTCATACGTGTCATGGACAAAGCATGATAAATGTCATGTATAGTATGAAAAAGAAGGATCACCCTTACCCCGGCTTTTTGTCAGGCTGCCTGATCCAATGGAACCGCCGTGCGACCTTAATATGCGCGACAGATTTGGTTGCAAAACAAATGAAAATATGGAAATTATTCGAAACACTTATATAGATCTACACTTAATTTCTATCTTAACCTACTGTTCTTACTGAATTGGATCAAACATAATAATTATCCAACCATATAATCCCACGTTACATCTTTCTCATATCGCGTTTATTTGGCGGCTATATACGCTTCACCAACAACATAAATTACATCAGTTTGCAAACAAAAATGACCTATCCTTTGGCAGTTATCAAAACGCCTGCATCCATACGTGTCTAAAAATCAATCTTTTCCAAGTGCAACCCACCTGCCTCAGCAAGACAACTCACCTGGCTTCGGTCTTTTGAATCTAAAATTCTCGGTATGTCTTCAGCGTCTCTTTCACCTGATCCGACTTCTATCAACGTTCCGACAATCTTTCTAACCATATTATAAAGAAATCCATTACCTCGCACTCTAATTTGGATGAAGCCGCCATTTTCCACTATATCAATAGAATATATTTCACGAACCATGGACTTTTTCTTAGACTTGGCATTTGAAAAAGCAGTAAAATCATGTTCACCTATAAAATATTGACATGCCTTTTTCATTCTTTCCATATTCAGCTTTTGCTCAATATGCATACTGTACTTTCGCATGAAAGGATTTGTATGCTCCTCGTTCCAGATCTTATACACATAGGTTTTAGCCTTGGAGTTATACCGGGCATGAAAACGTTCAGGAACTGACATAACCTGGGTAATGCTGATGTCTTGGGGCAAATATCTATTCAAATAATTCTTGATTTCAGATTCAGTCAGATTCTCATCGATCTTAAAATTGGCTATTTGAGCAAGAGCATGTACACCCGCATCTGTTCTGCTGCATCCAATGATTTCGATCTTCTTTCCTACCATCTCTGATAATACATTTTCTATTTTTCCTTGAATTGTATTTTCATCATTACCGAGCCGTTGCCAGCCCTTATAGCGTCCGCCATCATATTGAATTATCAATTTGTAGTTGTTCATTGTTTTCTCCTTAGTTTAGCTCTTTATAATCTTAGCACAAAAGCCTTGATAAAATACAATTCCCCCACACAGCTCCTGCTGTATGAGGGAACATATCCTTTTTCTTAAAAGCACATCATATTGCTGCGTGGTTATTGGGTTTATGCGATATATTGTAATGATGCCTACTGCTAAACAGTCATTTTCCAACTTGATAATGCTAACCAGTGTTCCAGTTCCTTATAATCGGGTATTATTTTTCCAACAAGACGCCAAAAGGATCGATCGTGATTTAGATGGACCATATGGCACATTTCGTGAACGACTACGTAGTCGATCACCTTCAGCGGTGCCATTGCCAGCTTCCAATTAAATGTTAACTGCAGCTTTGAATCACAAGTTCCCCAGGTACTGTTATTATCAGAAATACGGATAGAACGTGGTTTTATTTTAAAGTTGCTTTGATAGGACTGAATACTCTTCTCTACTAACGCTTTACACTGCTGATAATAAAATCGTTTTAAGGCTTGTTTTATTTTTTCATCCTCAAGTTGTTTCACATATATATGTAACTTATCCCCTTCAAACACCACATGGTCTTGCTCGATATTTATATCTTGAGAGATCTGTATGGGATATGCGTTTCCTAAATAAAGAAAGTTCTCACCATGATCATAAACCTTCTCCTTCGGCCCCAGCATTCTATCCTTCATTTCTTTTGATTTTTGCTGAATCCAACCCCATTTTTCCTCTAATAATTGAAGCACGCATTCAACAGGTGTCCCTTTAGGAGCCTGGACTTCAACATTTCCATAAACATCTATATAAATGCCCATGGATTTACGCTTTTTGTAATTTATAGTAAAACTAATTGTCTCACCTGAGTGTGTATGTATCATTTAATCACCTAGAGTATCCATTAATACCATTATCCCCTATATTTTACAGCTAATCCTTTTAAGAAATTCCTTGCGTATCTATCACCGCACTCTTTATAATTCTTATGGCCTTCTTTCCTTAATAAAGCGCTTAGTTCTCCTTTTGTTACAATGACTCCTACTTCGTCTAATATATCAAGCATATCCTCACTTGTTAATGCTAGTGCTATTTTCAATTTCTTTAGAATGAGATTATTAACACTTTCATTATTCTTTAAAGACATCGCTTGTCTATCAGGCTGCCCTGGCTTTGGATCTTGTTTTCCTCTTTTAAAAATAATAAAGCCATTTAAAAATGACTCTAACATACTATTATTGCATTTTATCACGTCGTCATTTTCATCTATATCACCATCATTGTCATCTTCATTATGGTAACTGTCTTTTGATTTTGTGAGCATCTTTAGCACTTCTGCTTTTGTTACTTCAATACCACCAAGTTTAAATATCTCTACCATATCTGTATCTTTTATATCCAGAGCATATCTTAATCTAATTAATATATCATTATTATTCATACTCATCGTTAAACCTCCTAAAATATTGACTATTTGCACAGCAGTCAAAGCGTATTCTCTAAAATGCTCTAAATTTCAACCCTTATAATGTTAAATATAGTAGTATCACCAAGAATAGTCCTTAAGATTGTATCCTCAACACTTTCCAAAAATACAAAAACTTTTCACTTTTTAGCTAATACCCACTAAATTAATACTTTAACACTTTAAAGACATGTTTTATAGTTTTACCTGAATTAATATTTGTGAAATTCATACCAAAAACCCCCAAAAAACCTTTAGTCTGAGGGAAGATTGAAATGATTTTTTGATTCATTCTTGTCTCTTTCATTGCGCCTATGGATCTGGTCCATATTTGTTAAACCCGGAAGTGGGCTTGCAAAACTCCCTCCCGCCACCACCATTAAAATGCTGCCATTTGTACAGAACCAGAAAGTAGCAAACAAAGACATTGCTGCGATATCGTAAATTCAAGTACATCTCCATGAATCATGCTTGCCATAAAGTGAAACTTCCATCAGTGGGGGTTTTCTTTCATTCCCCACTGATGGTTAGTTGAACCAATCAGGCTTTTACGGCTTCCCCCACTTAAACTTCTTCGAATAGGCTAAGTTTTGAAGTGGGGGTCCTACTGCCCGTTAATGCGTGAAAAATAGCCTGCAGCGTTGACTAAAAGAAAAGGCAGTGCTTTGATTTCTCAAAAACACTGCCCATTTTCTGTCCCGAACTTATTTTACGAAAGAAAGCTTCCCGCACTCAACCTCCACAGTTCATTGGCATAGGCTGAAACAGTTTTGAAAGGTTGACGAAAATTTACACATAATGCTGTCATCATAACTGATCGCGATAGTATATTCATGATGTTTTCTTTGATGTCATCGTTAAAGTTTCCCGTTGGCCCGTCGGCGATAATATCTGGATTGTATGAGTACGCTGCTGCGATACTCTGCGCTGTTATTTGCCTTCTTTTAAAGTGAGTTGCGCTACGCACTCCACATGTGCAGAGTGTATGTGGCAACACAAGGGTGCTGGTGGGTTTATTACATTCTTAAGACCTTTTTCTTTCAGAAAACAGACTTTATCAAAACAAAAGTTGTCGGCTGCAAAGGAACTTGAAACTGAATAAAATAAGTACACATGAGTTGATGTGATTCATTTTTTCTCTAACTTTTTGAGAGTTACATCATTTCACTGTCCCCGTCCCATCAACATTCTTTTCCAAAGTTATCAAGCAATGCACGCACTTCATCTGTTGATTTCGTGTTCATCAATTGATTTCTTAATTCACCAGCTCCACGGAATCCTTTGACATAAATTTTGAAAAAGCGATGAAGCCCTGTGATTGAACGTGGCAGTGCTTCCGCATATTGATCTTGAAGATCAAGCTGCAGTCTTAAAAGATCAAGGTATTCTTTACTGCTATGCTCTTTTGGCTCTTTTTCAAAAGCAAAAGGATTTTTAAAAATACCTCGCCCGATCATAACGCCATCAATACCATATTGTTCAGCAAGCTGCAGCCCAGTTTGACGGTCAGGAATGTCTCCATTGATTGTTAGTAGCGTATTTGGTGCGATACGGTCACGTAATTTTTTGATTTCCGGAATTAGCTCCCAATGCGCATCTACTTGGCTCATTTCCTTTCTTGTACGTAAATGAATAGAAAGGTTCGCAATATCCTGTTTTAAAATATGCGTTAGCCACTCCTCCCACTCATTTACATCCTTATAGCCAAGTCGTGTTTTCACGCTGACAGGCAGTCCGCCCGCTTTTGCTGCTTGAATAAGTTCTGCCGCAACGTCTGGACGCAGAATAAGGCCACTACCTTTCCCTCTCGATGCCACATTCGGTACAGGGCAGCCCATATTAATATCGATGCCTTTAAATCCTAGCTCTGCCATGCCAATACTCATTTGACGGAAATATTCGGGATTATCCCCCCAAATATGTGCCACCATTGGCTGTTCATCTTCTGTAAAAATCAAACGGCCACGCACACTTTTCATACCCTCTGGATGACAATAGCTATCCGAGTTTGTAAACTCTGTGAAAAATACATCCGGTCGACCGGCTTCACTTACTACGTGACGAAAAACAACATCTGTCACATCTTCCATTGGTGCAAGTACAAAAAATGGTCGTGGTAAATCACGCCAAAAATTATCTATCATTTCAAACTCAAATCCTCTCACTATGGATACAACTTCAAACTCTCGGTCAAAAAATATAAAGCCAAATGTTCCACTTCTTTTACACTTATATCATGCTTAATAACTTATTATCAAACACAAGTACATTTGGACATTTATAATTTGTGAAAAACTATTGTGAAAATCGGCAATGTTTATTTTAACTAAAATCGGTCCTGAATGGTATTTTTATAAACAAAAAAGCAGATGGTATAGATTTTTTCTATATCAACTGCTTTTCTATTATACCAACTCCAACCACGCGACCGCTTCACAATGTGCGGAGTGTATTTGGCAACACATGAGGCGCTGTTGGGTTCCCCTAGTTTACAAACAGTTTTTTCTATTTAAATAACCGGTCATAAAAAGATGAATCCTAAAACCGTTAATTCTCTAAATGCGCTTAAATTCAGTATTTTTGTAAGAAAGAAATTAATTTAGTCGTTTAATTAAAGACCCAATGTTCTTTTTATACAAATAAAACCACTAATTATTCCATTGTTACTAGTAATTTCCCGCAAAGTATATGTACGGTATGATCGTGGTAGGATGTAACTGAATAATTTTTTAATCCGCATTCATTATACAAAGCATAATGTTATCAACTACCCGCTACTATACCCGTTATTACCTCTAATAAGTTTTGGTATTCTTCTTGTACCCTTTAGTATTGTGAATCTTCTTCGGTAGCAGTTTCTAACAGTTCAGGATGTGATAAGTCTAAGAGAGCTTCCAATCGTCCAAAACTAAAAAACCCCTTCGTCTTCAATACATACATTGTTCAATAAGAAAGAAACAAAAAAGTCGATAACCTTAATATAGGAAATCGACTACAGTTATATTAGCGATTAGTGGAAGTTACGGAATTCGAGCCCACATCCAAAAGCTCCAATAAGCCGGCTTCTACGCGTATAGTTTGTTTACTTACAGTTCACGAGTCACATTAAAAGACCTGTCTCCTCAAGTATTACATGCATTAGTCGAGAAGATTACCTGTTCAAATGAAGGCAATATTCATATTCATTACAACTTCGTTAATCCTTTACAAGAAATAGAAAAAGGCAGTGCCCCCTTATGATAGAGGGCTGACTGCCTTATTTTAAAGTAAGTAGCGAGATACACTCCACATGACTGGTGTGCGGAAACATATCCACCGGCTGCACATACTCTACATTATACTTCTTAGAAAGCCGCTCAATATCCCGCGCCAAAGTGGACGGATTACAAGACACATAAACTAATCTTTTAGGGCTTACCTGGAGCACTGTATCCAACAGCTTATCATCACACCCAGTCCGCGGCGGATCGACCACGACTACATCCGGACGCCAGCCTTCTTTCACCCATTTCGGCAGCCAGTGCTCCGCTTTGCCCGTCACATACAGTGTATTATCAAAGCCATGGCGCTTTGCGTTTTTCTTCGCATCTTCAATGGATTCCCCAATCACATCCATGCCGCGGATTTCCGCTGCACCATCCGCAAGCCAAAGACCGATTGTGCCTACGCCGCAATACGCGTCTACAATCTTTTCTTTCCCTGTAAGCTGCGCCGCTTTTTTCGCTTCATCGTACAGCTTCACCGTTTGTGTCGGGTTCAATTGGAAAAAGGCCCGCGCAGACAGTTCGAAGTTTAAGTCTCCAAGCGTTTCTTGAATCACTTCTTTGCCCGCGAGACGGAATGTTTCATCTCCGAAAATAAGCGATGTTTTTTCACCGTTTACATTCTGCATAATGGATTTAACCTGCGGCAACGCTGTTTGAATCTGCTTAATGAACTGATCCTTGCGCGGCAGCTCTTTTTTCGCCGTGATGAGCACAAGCTGAATTTCTCCCGTTTGCACGGCAATGCGCGTTACGATCGTGCGCACGATGCCTGTGCGTTTGCGTTCGTTATACACAGGGATGTCTAATCGCTCTAAAATACGTTTTACCTTCTGCGTTACTTCATTTGTATCCTTATGCTGAATCATGCAGTCTGAGATATCCACAAGCTGATGGGAATTCAGCGCATACAATCCGGCAATGACTTTTTGCTTATCTTTACCGACCTGGAGCTGGCTTTTGTTTCGGTAATGCCATGGCTCTTCCATGCCGATGGTCGGCCGAATTAAGTTCGTCGGTACTTTTGTGTATTTTTCAAATGCTTGTACGACGATGTCGCGCTTTTGTTCAAGCTGTCCTTCATATGATAGGTGCTGAAGCTGACAGCCGCCACACTGGTCGTATACCGGGCACGGCGGTGCTACACGCTGCGGAGATGCTTTTCGAATTCGTTTTACTTTAGCTTCCGCGAATCCGCGTTTGATATTTGTTACTTCCGCCACTACTTCCTCGCCCGGCAATGCGCCGGCAATAAAGACAACCTGCCGTTTGAAATAGCCGACTCCTTCGCCGTTAATGCCGAGCCGTTTGATGGTAACCGGGAAGGTTTGTCCCATTTCCAGCTTGCTTTCGAACTGGTTTTGCTTTTGTTTCATGTTTTACATCTCCTACTCTATACTGCGCCATAAATATAAGGAAGCATAGCTCCCGTATGGCTCCCATTCCTGTTTTAGTTCTTCTAACATGCGGTCATCCGGCTTTTGTTCCAATCCGAGAAGATGTTGGACAGCTCGCTGCAATCCGATATCCGCCTTTGGGAACATATTTGCGCGCCCGAGTGCAAATAGCAGGAAGTTTTGTACTGTCCACGGTCCAATTCCTCTAAGCGGCAACAGCTGTTTTTCTACCGCTTCGTCAGATAGATGCTTCAGTTTCTCAAGGTTCAGCTTCCCGCTGACGATATGCTGTGCCAAACCGATTAAATATTCCGCTTTGCGCTGGCTGAACTGCAAGGCACGAAGCTCTTCAATCGGAATTTCGGCCACTCGTTCCGGTGTCGGATAAAACCATACGCCATCCACGGTTGTTCCGTATGTTGTGACAAAACGCTCTGTTAACGTAAATGCAAATTTCAAATTCAATTGCTGGTGCACAATGCATCGCACTAAGCAATCAAAGTAATTGAATTCCAATACAAGCGGTGTATATGCAAATCGCTCAAAGAGCGGACGAAGATTTGTGGAAAGAAAATGATTGTGAATGTTTCCGATTTCTGTGTTCCAGCCAAAAGTTTCAGCAATGCGCTCCACTGCATCAGCTTCTTGTTCATTGTGAGCTCCTGAGAGAACAAATACAGGTTCTTCGAATGTGCCGATTCCTTGTACGGATACGACTGCTTGTCTTCCGTTTAACACAAGCGGCACTTTGATTTCTTTCTCCGCTATGTTTACAGCGTTCAACGGGTCTAATGCCAAGCGCTTTAATACTTGTTCAAAATTGTACGGACTTCGCAGGCTGACGGTTGTATTCCACATACTATTCACCCTTTTTGACATTTGCACTCATTATAGCACACGGCATACAAGAAAGCTGTGAGTACGCGGCTCACAGCTTTTAATAGTTCACTTCTGGTCCAAACTTTTCGGCAGTAAGGTCATCCAAGCTTTTGAATGTGTAGCCTCGTTTGCGGAGATCGTCAATGATTTTATCAAGCGCTCCTGCGTTGTCGCTCGATATGGAGTGAAGAAGAATGATGGCGCCGGGATGAATGTGGTTCATTACACAGTCATACGAATATTTCCAGCCGCGCTGTTGATCGACTTTCCAATCAAGAAAAGCTAGTGACCAAAACACGTTGTAATATCCCATTTCTTTTGATAACGCTAAGGTGCGTTCGCTGAAGATGCCTCGCGGCGGACGGAGATACTTCATTTCCTTTTGTCCTGTAAGGCTTTTTACTTCTTCCTCCAAGAGCTCCAATTCCTTGCGAAAACGCACATCGCTTACAGTTGTGAGATCCGGATGATGCCAGGAATGATTGCCGATAATATGTCCATCCTTTACCATCCGCTTAACAAGTTCAGGCTGCTCTTTGACGTATTGACCTGTAATAAAAAAGGTTGCAGGAACTTTCTTTTTCTTTAATACATCCAGAATCTTTTCTGTATACCCATTTTCATATCCATTATCAAACGTTAAGTATATGTCTTTTTTATTGGTATTCCCAAGGTAAAAGCTATCGTACTTCTCAATAATGCTTATGAATTCCTTGCCAGCATCCGGCGGCAGTTCTTTATTGCTGCGCGTTGTGCCCCAATGCTTCGCCGCGTTCGCATAGGCAGACACAGATGATGGCACAACAGCGATAAGCATCATTACGAGTAAGCCGAAGGAAATCCATTTTTGTTTCATCGTGCTGTGCTCCTTTCGACAGTATTTCGTACTCGTATTTTCTGTTTTACAACTTCCTTTCATGCAGTGCATTGTTTTCCAGAAAAGTAAAAAAAGACGAAGCCTCTGCTCCGTCTTTTTAATCTTATTTAAATACTGGCTCCTGAAACTCTGCAAGCTTTTCTAATGAGGACTTGTCCACATCCGCATGCAGGCTGTTTCCGTGAGAATCCATTGTAACTACGGCTTTGAAGCCTTCTACCTTCAAGTGCCACATTGCTTCTGGAATACCGAATTGCAAGAAGTCTACACCTTCTACTTCTTTAATGCATTCAGCATAGTACTGCGCTGCACCGCCGATTGCGTTCAAGTATACGCCGCCGTGCTCTTTCAAGGCTGCAAGCGTTTTTGCACCCATGCCGCCTTTGCCGATTACCGCGCGAACGCCGAACTTCTTCATAATATCGCCTTGGTAAGGCTCCTCACGAATACTTGTTGTAGGGCCTGCCGCTTTGATTTTCCAATTCTCGTCGTCC
Organism: Ectobacillus panaciterrae DSM 19096; assembly: GCF_000430785.1. Classification (GTDB taxonomy): domain Bacteria; phylum Bacillota; class Bacilli; order Bacillales; family Bacillaceae_G; genus Ectobacillus; species Ectobacillus panaciterrae. The sequence continues at coordinate 8,555 of NZ_AUMR01000014.1, read as the reverse complement.
TTCATTACTACCGGACCGCAGTGGTAGATGATTTGTCCGTTCAAGTCCACTGGACAATCATGATCCATCAAGTGCTTATGAAGCGCATCGCGTCCTGTGTACATCATGCCGTTGATGATAACAACATCGCCTACGCACAGCTCGCGGATTTGTTCTTCTGTAATCGGTGCCTGCAGAACAACCTCACGCTGTGCGATTGTGTCTTCAGCTTGTCCTTCTTGCTTTAACGTATCATCGCCTTCTTGATACAGCCAGTCCATGATTTCGCCTGTTTCCGGGTTCATCATGATGCCTAGACGGCGGTACGCCCAGCAGTTGTACGCAACAGATACGTAAAAGCTTGCCGGAAGACGGTTGTATACGCCGATTTTGCAGCCAAGCAGTGTTGTTTCGCCGCCGAAGCCCATTGTACCGATGCCAAGCTTATTGGCATTTTCCATAATATAGTCTTCTAATTGACGAAGCTCTGGAATTGTATTTTCGTCGTCTAAAGAACGGAATAATTGCTCCTTCGCAAGCTCATAGCCGGACGTGCGGTCTCCCCCGATACCAACACCGATTACACCGGCGCTGCAGCCTTGACCTTGCGCTTGGTAAACCGCATGCATCAAGCATTTGCGGATGCCGTCAAGGTCGCGTCCTGCGCGTCCGAGTCCTTCCAATTCGCATGGAAGGCTATATTGAATGTTTTTGTTTTCACAGCCGCCGCCCTTTAGGATTAGACGTGCATCAATATAGTCTTTTTCCCATTGCTCGAATTTCACGACAGGTGTGCCGGCACCAAGATTGTTGCCGCTGTTATGACCGAATAGAGAGTCTACAGAGTTCGGACGAAGCTTCCCGTCTTTTGTCGCCTGCTCGATTGCTTTATAAATCGCTTCTTTAATGACAAGCTGATTTACGCCCACTGGTGTTTTCACTTTGAATGTAGGCATGCCTGTGTCCTGACAAATTGGAGAAATATTGTCATCTGCCATTTTAATGTTGTTTGTAATTGTATCTAACGCCATCGCAGAACGAGTGCCTGCACTCTCGCGCTCTTTTGCGCGTTGAACGGCACGTCGAACATCCTTTGGCAAGTTTGTGGATGTTTCAACAATCAACTGATACATGCTTTCTTGAAGCTTTTCCATTTGTTTGTACCCCTCCCTAGCTTGTATACGCTGCCAACTTTACAAAAAGTTTTACAACTTGATTATACTCCTTTTGCTAAAAAAGGATAGAGCTTTTATTCTATATCTTTTCGAACTATAACATTTAGCTTCTCGGCCAAAGCATAATGGAAACACCCATTAAACAGACAATCGCTCCCGCCCAGTCATATATATCGGGCGTTTTTTTGTCTATCCACCAAGCCCAAAGCACACTCATCAAAATAAAAACGCCGCCATACGCTGCATATACACGACCGAAGCTCGAGAATACTTGAAATGTTGCAATTACACCGTATAAAAATAAAATAAAGCCGCCTGTTAAACCGATCCAGCCGGATTTTCCTTCGCGCAGCCACTGCCACACAAGGTAGCCGCCTCCGATTTCAGCCAGCCCCGCCAAGATAAACACCATTGTTGCGCGTATCATGTTTTTCTCCTTTTTCGCCTATTCTATATATGAGTGAATGATAAATTCGACATGTCCATGTGCGATGTGCAACCAAAAGGGAGTATGGTATGCTTTTTCTGGTTTACCTTTGCATGAACCACTACAAAGCTTTGACCGCTTCTGCACGTCGCCGGATGCTCTCTCCCCACTATCAAAAGACGGTTTTTTTATTCACTTGTATATATAAAAAATTTTTATCACAAACTTCAAGAGAAAAAGTACTGCTGGGACAGCAGCACTTTTTCATGCTACGCATGTTTCTTTTCTAAATCATTCAAAACATACAGCAGCTGATCAGTTGATTTTTGAATCGTATCGTCTTTACTTTTCGCTGTCTTCGGAACATAGAACGGCTCGCCAAAGATGATTTGCTTTTTCTGACGCTTTAGAACACCTTTCATATCATGCGGACCAATATAAACAGCCGGTACAATCGGTACGTTTGCACGTGACGCGATAAAGACTGCCCCATCTTTAAGGGATGCATTTTCCGCAGAGCGTGTGCCGCTTGGAAAAATCCCCACGACCCTATCTTTTTTCAATAATTGAAGCGGTGTTTTCAATACGCTCGGACCCGGTTTTTCACGATCAACCGGAAATGCGTTTAAGTTTGTCAAAAGTTTGCCTACTAGCTTCTGCCCGAACAGCTCTTTTTTCGCCATGTAGTGAATCTGCGTCGGATATAATGCTAAACCAAGACAAACCACGTCAAGCCAGCTTACGTGATTGCATACGAGGACAAACGGCTCCGATACTGGCACCTTCTCTTTGCCGGATACAAAGATCTTGCCGCTGAATATACGAAATAATCCTTTCAACACTTGAATCACAAAACTATACATCATTATCCCTCCTTCCACAACCTAATATTAACACCTGGTACTAATTCGTATCAAACGTATTCTCCTTCCGTCACAAAGATTTAGCAAAAAATAACATAAAGAACCCGTATTCTTGTTCAGGAATACGGGTTCTCTCAAAAGGAATTATTAGTTTTTCTTGAACTGCTCACACTTTTGCTCGAGCTCATCTAACATATTTATTAAACGATCGATATCCTCAAGATCTACTTCCTCCGGCTCAATCGTCTCGATCACTTGTGCAAACATATTTAAACGTTCTTTCAAATATACTAGTTGTGAATCTTTATCGTGTACGGCATTTCCCACAAAAATTCGCTCCTTTTTGTCTGAATGATTACTATTATACAGGAAACAGCAGGTCTTTTAAATTTTTTAAGCAAAACGGTTTATAAAACACCTGTATTCTTCTATGATAGGGGATAGACAATTTCTTGCTGGATAAAGGAGTTTTATATATGAATGTATCGCAAAGACAAAAGCCGATTACCCCCTCCTACGACCCGTGGGAAGCTTATATGGATGTAGAAGAGTACGGTAAAATGACACTCACAAACGTAGAATTCACTACAACAACTCTTTGTAATATGAGATGCGAGCATTGCGCGGTCGGTTACACATTGCAGCCTAAAGACCCAAATGCATTGCCGCTAGATTTGATATTAAAGCGTCTCGATGAAATTCCGGCTTTGCGTTCGTTAAGCATTACAGGCGGAGAGCCGATGCTTTCAAAGAAGTCAGTTGAAAATTACGTAGCGCCCCTTCTGCAATATGCGCATGAGCGCGGAGTACGTACGCAAATCAACTCCAATCTAACTTTAGAATTAGCGCGATATGAGCAAATTATACCGTACTTGGACGTTCTGCATATTTCTCATAACTGGGGAACAATTGAGGATTTCACAGAAGGCGGCTTTGCGATGATGGAACGAAAGCCGAGCTTCGAGCAACGCGCAAAGCTGTTTGAGCGCATGATTGAAAATAGCAAAGCTCTATCACAAGCCGGCGTGCTTGTATCGGCAGAAACGATGCTCAATAAGCGCACACTTCCTCATATTGAACGTATTCATCGTCAAATTGTGGAAGAAATGGGATGTAAACGTCACGAGGTGCATCCGATGTACCCAAGCGATTTCGCAAGCAGCTTAGAAATTTTGACGAAGGAAGAAATTCGCGATGCGATTTCCCATCTTCTCGATATTCGCGATGAAAACGTTTGGATGCTGTTCGGCACGCTGCCGTTTTACGCCTGCAGCAATGACGAGCAGGATCTGGCTGTAATGAAAAAGCTGCATAACAGTACAAACGTAACAGTACGAAACGATCCGGACGGCCGTTCCCGCTTGAACGTCAATATTTTTGACGGAAACATCATCGTAACGGATTTTGGCGACACGCCTGCTCTTGGCAACATTCAAACACATACGCTCCAGGAAGCATATGAAACATGGATGCATTCCAAGACAGCGCAAGAGCTGAGCTGTCACTGTCCCGCTGTCAAATGCCTTGGACCGAATATTCTTGTGAAAAACAGCTACTATCCGAATGAGAATTTCTTACAAAAGAAAGCAATAATTCAATTCTAACAAAAAAGCGCCAGCCTTATGAGCTGACGCTTTTTTTATCTTGGATTTGGCGAAGTCATAAATCCGAATGATACGTGATCTTGGATAGGAATCCATGCACCGATTCCTTGGGATGTTACGTTTTTGATCATGAGCTTGCGCTGATTTCCTTTTAGAACTAAGTATACTTCACCGAACGTAACCTTCCCTTTCTCGTTCACGGCTGGTGCATAAGCGTTCAAATACCCAAGGTTTCTAGGTGAAATGCTATATACACGGCTATGCTTCGTCCCGTATCCAACCACAGTTTGGAACGCAAGAGGGAGATGCGTTTTTTCCATGGCTTTTGACATCATCATTTTTTTAACATCCTCTGCGTTCTTGATTGGTGCAGTGAGTCCGCCTTGTATAATTTTTTGTGTGTCTTGATGATAGGACATCTGATGAAACGTATTGCCTCCGCGATTATCATGGAAATTTCGGTTAATTTGCTGGTATTCCCAGTTCACCGTAGTTTCCATTGATTCGTAATTCAGCGGCCATTGCCCCAAATAAATTTTCGCCCGGTATCCGACCGCAAGCGGTGCGTTGGAGATAGACGTTTCATTAAACATGCGGATTAAATCAAGATTTTCAATCGAAATCTTTGATGTATCCAAAAGAGTTTTCGCCAGCTCGCTTGGCTGCAGACGGGGCAAATCCTGCGTTGCATTCGGATACGTATTTTCTTTTGAAATATCTATAACAGACGAAGGAATTTTCACAGACGCCTGCGGCGCGCTTGACTTATTCGCAAGTGCGTTAAACGGCACGGCCAAAGTAAAGAAAAATAGGAAACACATAAAGACATGTTTCATGATAAGGCTCCTTTCAGTAAAAATACATCATTGTTATTGTTTTCTCCTCACCTGCTTGTTATCCAGTTTTCCATAAAAAAATCGGTTCTATCTCAAGATAGAACCGATCTTCAGCATGAACCTTTCTATAGGCCGATAAAACATTTGAATCATAGGACCGATCGTAAATGCAATGACAAGTGTGCCGATGCCAATCGGCCCTTGCAGCAAAATAGCCAGCACAAGCGCAGCTATTTCGCCAATTGTTTTTGCCGCCATGAGGCTGGCTCCGAACCGTTTATGCAAAGCAAGCATCAGTTTATCAATCGGATTGGCGGGATAACGGGACTGCAAATACGCGGCTACGCCGAGCGCAATTAAAAAAATACCGAGCAGAAGAATGACGCCTCGATATAGGATTCCATCCGGACTCCAATCCTTCAGTACCTTTAGAAGCCAAAAATCAATCATAGTACCAATGAACACAAAGGTAAGAATAGCGAGAAATTCAGGCTTTTCACGCAGCAAGTATGCATTGATGAATAATAAAAGGCTTCCGTTAATCATCACCCATGACCCAACAGTTAAACCGACCGCTTGTGACTGTCCAGCAGACAAAGCATCCCACGGTCCCGCTCCTAAATTAGCTTTCAGCGTAAGACTGGCCCCAAACGTCAAAATCGCAATTCCCATAATAAAAAAGAAAAAGCGTGTAATTCTCATCCGTCTCTCCCTTTTACTTTTTCTCTGTACAGTACAAGCATATTAGAAATAGACAAAAAAATTCCCGACGCTTGGCCGAGAATTTGTTAGAGAAGATAAAAGCCGATTCCCATGATAATATAAGCCGATAAAAGCGTAACGCCTTCAAACCAGTTCGTATCCCCGTCACTGGAAATCGAAATTGTGAGGAACACAGCTGTAATCATTGCAATGAGCTCGGAAAATGTAAATACAAGCGGCATTCTCGTTTCAAACATAAGAGAAACGAGAACAAGAACAGGGGCAACGAACATCGCAATCTGCAGAGTGGAACCCACTGCAATTTCGACCGCCACGTTTATTTTGTTTTTGTATGCCATGATGATAGCGGAAGCGTGCTCTGCCGCATTTCCGACAATCGCTACGATGATAATCCCGATAAATAGCTCTGACCAGCCGAACGTTTTCGCTACTGTTTCAAATGTATGTACAAGCGCTTCAGATACATATGCTACCGCGAGAGTCGCAATGGCTAATACGCCAATTGCTGTACCTTTGCCCCACTCCGGCTCTTCGTGCTCTTCCACTTCGTCTTCTTGATGCTGATACACACCGCGATGCGTTACAAGCTTGAAAAATAGCGCCGCTAAGTATAGAAGAATTAAGATGATAGAAATACCCATACTTAAGCTAAATGTTTTTGTTTCGTTCATGCTTAAAGAAAATACTTCTGGAATGACGAATGCCACGACTACCGCAAAGATAAGAAGAGTCGAATTGTGGCGGGCATCATACACGTTAAATGCCTGACGCTTATATTTTAAACCGCCGACAAAGAAGGATAAACCGCCGACAAGAAGCAAGTTTCCAAGAACGGAACCTGTTAAAGAAGCAAGCACCACTTCTATTAAACCAGCCTTTAATGCAAAAATGGAAATGATAAGCTCTACTGCATTTCCAAAAGTTGCGTTTAATAATCCGCCGATGCGCGGCCCCGATACAATTGCAAGACTTTCTGTAGCTCGTCCCATAAAACCGGCGAGCGCAATAATTGTTACGCAATAGATGCCGAACATAATCGTTTGCGGCCAATGCAGCAAATTTCCTGCTACTGAAAGAGGAACACCAAGGACAACAAGCAATAGAAATATTTTATTTGTCATAATTCCCCATCCTTTCACATAAAATGACAAATTTAATTGTATCATTATTCTTCACCCAATTTAGCAAATTTTATTTTAAATTTTATTTAAAAGTGCACATTCTAGAAAAGAGTAAAAACTAGAAATGAAAAAGGAGTGTGGGAACCATGGATTTGAAAGAAAAAACCTTAAGTATTATAAAGAATCAATCCGGAATTATTAAGTCTGTAGTACAACAGAGCTCCCCCTTCTGTTCGGGGACTCAATTTTTAAAAAAAAATGTACTTTTCCCTAAAAAAGTGTAGCACTTTCTGAATCTTCTGTTATATAATAGTATTAACTTAAATACACTGTATTAACACACAAAATATTAAAGGGGGAAATCAAGATGAAAAGAGAAGAACGCCGTAACATGATCGAGTTTATTGAGAAGAGAAAGGGAATTCACCGTGAGGAGCTAATGTACATGACAGACGAAGAAGTAGAACACATCTACAACGTAACGTACTTCATGTATGAAGAAATTGCTGAATAAGAAAAACCATCCGAGTTTTTAAATGAGCGTAGAGCGCCTGCAAAGTATAGTAACGGTCAAATCCTTTAAGACGCTCTCTCCTGTTGTTTACTGTGAACATCAGGAAGGAATGGAAAGCATTGCCCCGTAATTTTATACTTATCTTTTGAAAAAGAAAAACTTAGCACAGGAAACTCGTGCTAAGTTTTTTTAGGTGGGCATAGCGATCCTGCCGAGTATAATAACGGTCAAAGCCTTTATGCCGTTTCTTATGTTTTTAACAGCAAGCAAACTTGTTCTTTTGTGTCGTGTACTGTGAACATCATAGGTTTCAAAAGACGGAAAGTAATGGGAAACATTGTCGCGAAATTTTATAAATTGTTAAAAAAGCCTGCTGTATGCAGGCCTTAAATTCGATTTTGCTTTGCTTTTTTTGTGATTTGCATATAAATCCATCCAAGCAGCAGCAGACATAATACAAAGACGGTCAATCTAACACCGTACTGATGAATACAGTACTCCACAAAGTGCCAGTTTTCTCCGAGCTTCCATCCAACTGTTACAAATAGGCTTACCCATATGAATGCACCAAGATAAGCAAAAAAGCAAAACTTTCGGAAGCTTAACGAGGAAATGCCCGCAAAATATGCCGTTAAATGGCGTACACCTGGCAAAAAGTAGCCAATCATAAGTAAAAATGGACCGTACTTTTCAAACAAATTATGGGTACGCTGAATCTTATCCTCTCTAATGCCGACCTTAGGTCCCAGCTTTCTGAGAACCGGAAGTCCAAGCCTTAAACCTAACATATAACTTAACGTAATCCCAAGCGCTGCCCCGGCAAATCCGCTTGCCAATGCGGCTGTATATGTCATATAGCCGCGAGATACCTGATATCCGACAAATGTAAGCAATAGCTCGTCTGGCACCGGAAGACCGACAACGCCGCCAGCTAATGCAACAATAAGCCCGATATAGCCATAATGCATAATCACTTCATTTAAATGTTGTTCCATTCTTCCAGCACCACACATCCTATCTGATTACTTGCATTGGAATTCCGAATACAGTGTCTATCTTTTCACACTACTATCTAGTTTACCCGTAAACTCTATAATTCATATTTACTGGAAAAGAACGAAACAAGCAAGTAATTTATATAAAAAGTTATAAAAGAGGCCATGAATCGTTATTATTTTTGCATCTACGGTTTTCTACATATGAGTGAATGACATGTCCATGTGCTATGCGCAACCAAAAGGGAGTATGGTATGCTTCCTCTCTCTGGTTTACCCTTGCATGGGCCACTACAAGGGTTTGACCGCTTCTGCACG
>NZ_AUMR01000013.1 GCF_000430785.1 Ectobacillus panaciterrae DSM 19096 | reverse complement strand
ACAAAAACCTCCATGGATGATGTACCGGTCCATGTCACATACGATTCAAAACAGACTGAATCGGTTGTTCGAACTGGATATAAAAAGTCAACTGAATCCGTTGAAGCAGTTACACATCCTCTTCGGCTATGGCGTGCTGCGGAAATGGACGCGACTTGATCCAAATCGCTCATTAATCGACCGCCAAATAATGTATTATGATTATTTACATCGTTTGGGAATACGCGACTTGTTCGTATAACTCGGGATTCTCTACAATATTTTGCTTCCATAAACACATCTCCCTAAAACATATAAACCTACGTTATATTTTAATCATTCTGGGAATTATAGCTCTAATCCTACGTGCCCGTCAAGAGGAATCCGAAATTTAAATTCTTTAAGGAAAACTTTTCTTGCTTATCGTGATTCGACTAACTCATAATCATTAAAGTAAATCACCTCAGAAAGGATTTTGCAGCCTTCAAGCCTCGTAAAAACTTCCCTTGCCTCTTCTTCTCTCTCAAATTCAAACATTGTAGTGTTGTTCTCTGAATGGACAGTGATTACCCACATAAAAAATTCCCTCCGAATGAAAAGAGTAATAGTAGAACCCTCATCCCTTTTCCGTTCTCCTTACCATTTGTACCAGCACTTTTTATACAGCTGTGATTTATCGAAATTAAATTTTATACCCAACCCCGGAAGCGCGAAGCTTCAGCCGCTTTTCTTATGCCAACCATATATGCCGCTAAACGCATATCAACTTGATGTCCCTGTGATGTTTGATAAATATTTTTAAAGGAATCGACCATTACTTTTTGAAGTTTTTGGGCAACCTCTTCTTCTGACCAATAATATCCCTGATTATTTTGAACCCATTCAAAATAAGAAACGGTAACACCACCTGCACTTGCCAGTATATCCGGCACAAGGAGGACTCCTCTTTCAGTTAAAATTTTTGTTGCTTCAAGCGTTGTTGGTCCATTTGCTGCTTCTACCACAATCGATGCTTTGATTTGATGAGCATTGTCAGCGGTGATTTGGTTTGAAATTGCCGCCGGAACAAGAATGTCGCATTCTTGTTCCAAAAGCTCTTTGTTGGTAATGATATTCTTAAATAAGTTTGTTACTGTACCGAAGCTGTCTCTTCTTTCTAATAAGTAATCAATATCCAAACCATTTGGATCGTAAAGAGCACCGTGTGCGTCAGAAATTCCGACTACTAAAGCTCCAGCCTCTTTCATGAATTTCGCGAGGTAGCTTCCTGCATTTCCGAATCCTTGTACGATGACACGAGCACCTTGGATGTCGATGCCTTTTGCTTTGGCAGCTTCTTCAACGCAAATCGTCACGCCGCGTGCTGTTGCTGTTTCACGACCTTGTGAGCCCCCTAAAACAAGCGGTTTGCCTGTAATAAATCCAGGAGAGTCGAATTCGCGAAGACGGCTGTACTCATCCATCATCCACGCCATAATTTGAGAATTCGTATACACATCAGGTGCTGGAATATCTTTTGCTGGGCCAACAATTTGACTGATGGCACGAACATATCCACGGCTTAATCTCTCCAGTTCCCCAAATGACATTTCCCTTGGGTCACAAATAATACCGCCCTTTCCTCCGCCGTAAGGAAGATCTGCAATGCCGCATTTTAAACTCATCCAAATGGACAGTGCTTTTACCTCTTCTTCGCTCACTTCAGGATGAAAGCGAACGCCCCCTTTTGCAGGGCCTACCGCATCGTTATGCTGGGAACGAAAACCCGTAAACACTTTGACCGAACCATCATCCATTTTGATAGGTATGCGAACTTTCAGCATTCGGATAGGCTCTTTTAATAATTCGTAGACACTATTTGAATACCCTAATTTATCTAACGCCTCTTTTATAACTGTTTGTGTGGAAAGAAATAAATTCAGCGATTCTTTTTCTTCTTTCTGTTCCTCGGACAATTTATCTAAAACATTCACAGTTGACACCATATTCCCCCCGTAAATAGTAGAATAAGAACATTTAATAATACCCCTTGTTTTCTTTGCTTACTATATAAGTCTACTTTGTTATTCCGACATATCTATCGTTTGCCACGTAGAACAAAAAGGAAACTGCGCTCGCTCCCTCCCTCTGGTTTTACCCCTGCATGGGCCACGAAAAGGGTTTGACCGCTTCTACGTTTAGTCAGATGCTCTCTCCCCCTAAAAGAAACGTTTTTATGTCGATTTTTTTAGTTGCATTTATATAGGATCAGGCTTTTGTGTTTTTCAATAAATCAAAATCTATAACTAAAGAATTAAAATGTTTCAGATGTTGTTTTTGCTTGCATGTGAAGAAGCAAATAGTCAGGGCTGCCGGCTTTTGAGTCTGTTCCAGACATATTAAATCCGCCAAACGGCTGGTATCCTACAATGGCACCTGTACATCCGCGATTGAAATAAAGATTTCCAACATGGAATTCTTCACGAGCGCGTTCAATATGTTCACGATTATTAGAGACTAATGCACCCGTAAGACCGTACTCGGTATTGTTGGCAATCTCCATCATATGATCAAAGTCACGTGCTTTACAGAAAGCAACAACCGGGCCGAAAATTTCTTCTTGCATTAAGCGGGCCTTTTCAGCTACATCCGCAAAAATAGTAGGTTGAATGAAATATCCTTTGGAGTCGTCCCCTTCTCCACCTGTCATCAGCTTACCCTCTTGTTTTCCAATTTCGATATAGCTCATAATCTTGTTGTAAGCTCTTTCATCAATGACAGGACCCATGTACGTATTCACATCTTCAGGATTACCAAACGTCAATGTTTTCGTTAACGCTACCGCTTTTTCAAGCACTTCGTCGTATACATCTTGATGTACAACCGCACGGGAACCAGCTGAACACTTCTGACCAGAGAATCCAAATGCAGAGTAAACGATAGATGAGGCAGCTAAATCTAAATCTGCGTCTTTATCAACGACAACTGTATCTTTACCACCCATTTCTGCAATGACACGCTTTAACCAGATCTGTCCCGGATTCACTTTTGATGCACGCTCATAGATGCGGCATCCTACTGCACGAGAACCTGTGAATGAGATAAAACGAGTTTTCGGATGATCGACAAGATATTCACCAATTTCAGCACCGACTCCCTGAACGAAGTTCAAAACGCCCGCCGGAAGTCCAGCTTCCTCCATTACCTCTACAAACTTAGCCGCAATGACCGGTGTCGAATCTGCAGGCTTAAGAATCACAGTGTTTCCAGAAACAATTGCTGCTACCGTCGTTCCAGCCATGATAGCTAACGGGAAGTTAAATGGCGAAATAATAATGCCTACTCCAAGTGGGATATAAGTAAATGTATTGATTTCTCCCGGGCGGCTGTTCACTGGAACACCTGGCTTTAATCTCACCATTTGGCGAGCATAATACTCTAAAAAGTCAATCGCTTCAGCTGTATCCGCATCCGCTTCCTTCCATGGTTTTCCTGATTCTTTAACGAGATAGCTTGAAAATTCATGCTTACGGCGACGAAGAATAGCAGCTGCACGGAATAAAATATTAGCGCGATGTTGCGGGTCCCATTTTTTCCAAGTTTCAAAGGCCGTCAACGCTGCTTGCATAGCTTTCTCAGCTAACTCTTCGTCAGCCATTGCAACCGTACCGATGATTTCTTCTTTATTAGCAGGGTTTATCGATACGCTCTTTTTATCAGTCGTAATGCGCTCTCCTCCGATAACAAGCGGATACTCTTTCCCAAGCTGTGAGTTGACATAACATAACGCTTCTTGAAATGCTTTTTTATTTTCTTCCTTTGTAAAATCCGTAAATGGCTCATGAGTGTATGGTAATGACATATGTGTATACCTCCTAGTTTTTTTAAATCTTCATCAATTTATTATGCAAGTTACGTGCCAACTTATTTTTCGGGGGATTTTGCAGTTATATGGAGCTTAAGTATTGATTATCGTCAATTTTTTTTGCAGTTTATAGCATTCAAGAATCAGTCGGTGCCGAAAAATTTTGCTGTAGTTGTTTTTTTTACGTTTTGATAGCAAAGAAATTTTGCAAAGAAAGGATATATTGAATTAAATGTCAGGGGACTTGCATAAAGGAGATCGAATCATGGTGGAAAAATTGAAACAAACTATACAATGCTCACAATATTCGCACAGCCACTTCTATATTTAAGCAGCTAGAAGGCATTCATATGATGAAAAAGGGCAGACTTCACCTACAGCAGGTGAAGTCTGCCCAAAATCAAAAAGTATTCATACATAAACCGTTTGGATTAGCTTCTTAATCTCCGAATTCGAAAAAAATGAATGGCTCTATGTTTCTAGTGATCATCTTTTCACCAGAAACATACAAGTTTGTCACAGAATTCTATATATGAGTGAATTATAAAATCCAAAAAAGCCTCCACACTCGAAGGCTTTTTTCGGAGCGTACTATTAAAGCGTTGTTTATAAAGGTAGACCTTTAGGAACAGAATCAGTTATCTTTTTGTTGTAATAAGTTTAACTCCAAGTCCAATAAAAATACTTGCTGCTGTTACATTCATATATTCACTAAAACGTGGTTTTTTGAATAATCGATCACGGAAAATACCAGAAAAATATCCAAGCAAGCTAAATATAATTGCCGTCAAAATAATAAAGATGAGACCCAAAATGCACATTTGTACGGGGGCATTTCCGCCCTCGTAATTTACAAACTGCGGTAAAAATGTAAGGAAGAAAACAGCTACCTTAGGATTTAAAATATTCATTAAAAATCCGCGCAGAAAAAGACCTTTCGTATTGTTAACTTTTTCTGAGTCCATATTTATTGATTCTTTTCTGTGTTTTATCGCTTTGTAAGCTAGATAAAACAAATAAACAGCCCCGAATGTTTTAAAAATGGTAAATGCTACTGCTGAGGTTTTAATAATAATGGATAGACCAAGAGCTGCCGCTAGTGTGTGTACGGTGTTTCCTAGACTTAGTCCAATTGCAGTGGAAATCCCAGCTTTTCTACCATTTGCCATTCCTTGTGTGATAGTGAAGATAAGATCTGGCCCGGGAACAAGAATCAGTAAGATTGATGTGCCGATAAATAACAATAGTGTAGTTAAAGTAAACATTGCAACATTCCTTTCTTAGTATGACTTCAATTGGTTAAACATAAAAAAATAAACACAGAGAATAAATCTCTATGTTTATTTTAGACCCTCCAGTTACTGGAGGGTCAATTTTGCTACTGGTATTTGTATCTCTGTAAGATAGTCTTCTTTATTTTTTGAAATAAATTGGTCAATTATTGTTCTTTCTATAGAATCCCCAATTATTTGAAGCCCATTTTTATCTATATAATCTAATAAGATTCTATAATACTTAGGAGAATCATTATGATTTCCTCTATAATAAATACAAGCATATTCACTTTGTTGCAATGTTGTTACTAATTTAGTATCAACGAGGTCTTCCTCTAATAAAATAAATATTGAATTATATTCATTAAACTTCATCTTTTTAATATTATGTATAGCAACTGTAAGCCCTACTCCACCTATAAATATAGAGGAATCCTTATTAGATATATTCTCTAATTTCCTTAAGGATAATTCTAATTCAGGTTCTGAACAAATTTTTTCTTTTAAGCTCACTATTTTTCTTTCTTGAAGATGCTTTATTATTACAACCTCTAATTCCTTTATTCTTCTTGCTTGATCTAATTCTTTAATTCTATTTTCAAATCTACTTCTTATTAGCTCTAATTCTTTAATTTTATTTTCAGTTATTTCTTTTTGTTTTTTCAATAACTTTAAAAAATATTCAATGTCCCTATTTTCGAGTTGTACCTTAATCTCTTTTAAAGATAATCCTAAAGCCTTCAAATAATTTATTGTGTTTAATTGTTCAAATTGTTCAGTTGAGTAATATCTATATCCATTATTCTCATCAATTTCTATTGGTTCGAATAATCCTATTTCATCGTAATACCTCAGTGTTTTAATCGAAGTATTGTGTAATTTTGACATCTCTCCAATTAAAAATCTATTCTTCATTTTAATCATCCTTGTTTATCTTAATCATTCACTCGACATCTTACTGTAAGTGTAAACCAGTTCAGATCTATATATTCAACCCCTGCTCTAAATCGTCATAATGCTCATCATCCCAGTTACCATTAAGAATCAATAGAGGAAATGCTGCTAACAAACAAGCCGATGCCCCATATAGGACACCGGCTTATTTAAACGTTATTAATTTTTCTCATTCAATTGCACGCACGCCTTACTCTTTCGTAGACTTGCGGAATTGAATGCGATGCGGCAAGACGACAGCATGATCTTCCACTGTCTCTTTGTTCATATATTTTGTTAAGAGTCGCATCGCTACTGCTCCGATATCATACATAGGCTGGACAACTGTTGTTAACTGCGGGCGCACCATCGTTGCCAAACGCGTGTTGTCAAAGCCGATCACTTCTACATCATTCGGAATATGAATCCCTTTATCCTGCGCCCCGTGAATTACGCCTAATGCCATTTCGTCAGAGGCTACAAAAATCGCCGTTGGCTTTTCAGAGAGCTCCCAAAGCTTGTCAAAGGCTTCCATACCGGAATCATAAGTGAACTCTCCTTCTACTGCAAGCTCTTCATCATATGCGATTCCAGCTTCCTCTAAGGCACTCTTATACCCTTTCATCTTCTTCACTTCAGCTGCTGCGTGCTCGAAAGGCCCGGATACAAACGCGACGCGCGTATGTTCTTTATCCAATAAATACTTCACTGCATCGAATGCAGCTTGCTCGTAATCGATGTTAACGGACGGCGTTGCACTTTTTTCATCAAAGGATGCCGCGAGCACAATCGGAACCGGAGATTTTTCAAACTCCTCCACATGCTCTTCCGTAATGTTTTCACTCATGAATACAATGCCGTCTACTTGTTTTCCAAGCATTGTGTTCAATAAATGCATCTCTTTTTCCTTATTTTGGTCAGAGTTGCTCAAGATAATATTGTACTTGTACATTGTTGCAATATCTTCAATGCCGCGTGCAAGCTCCGCATAGAAGATACTGGAGATGTCGGGAATGATTACGCCGACTGTTGTCGTTTTCTTGCTTGCGAGACCGCGCGCGACCGCATTCGGACGATATCCTAATCGTTCAATGGCTTCCAATACCTTTTTTCTTGTTGTTGGTTTTACGTTGGGATTGCCGTTCACTACGCGGGAAACTGTCGCCATAGAGACGTTTGCTTCGCGAGCCACATCATATATTGTTACATTCATCTTGCCATACGCTCCTTTTATTTTCTGTAATCTATGTTATGTAGTAACGTTTTACAATTATGAAAAAGACATCACATAACTGAAGATGTGAAAAAAGTTACATGTCCTTTTTATCATACGATACAAATACTTATTCAGACAATATTTTCCCTCAAATGTATAAAAAAAATTCTTGGTTCTTAAGAAAAGCGCTGCCAGCAATTGGTAGAGAACCTCTGACAGGAGGAGCTAGCCGGTGAAGCTAGACATGCTTCCGAAATTTTATACGGCAACGAAAAGCCTATGCATTGCTTATGCATAGGCTTTATTTTCAGGAGTTCACTATTTTGAACGATTGCAATTCGTTCATAAATTCATGAAATTGCGGGATGTTCATCTGCTGAGCGGAATCAGATAATGCAACGGCCGGATCTGGATGTACCTCGGCCATAACTGCATCAGCACCGATTGCCAATGCTGCTTTCGCCGTTGGCAAAAGCAAGTCTCTGCGGCCAGTGGAGTGCGTTACATCCACGACAACCGGCAAATGTGTTTCCTTCTTCAAAATAGGCACTGCAGAAATATCCAGGGTGTTACGCGTCGCTTTTTCATATGTGCGAATGCCGCGCTCGCATAAGATAATTTGACCGTTCCCTTGTGCGATAATGTACTCGGCTGCATACATGAACTCTTCAATTGTCGCAGATAAACCGCGCTTCAATAATACCGGCTTGTTAACAGAACCTGCAGCCTTCAATAATTCAAAGTTCTGCATGTTGCGTGCGCCGATTTGAATAACGTCTACATAATCAAGCGCCATTTCAATATCGCTCGGATTTAAAATTTCACTGATAACAGCCATATCGAGCTCATCTGCCACCTGACGAAGAATTTTCAAACCTTCTACGCCAAGACCTTGGAAATCATACGGAGACGTTCTCGGTTTGAAGGCACCGCCGCGCATTAACTTCAAGCCGCGCTCTTTCATTGCTTGCGCAACAAGCTTTACCTGCTCGTAGCTTTCAACAGCGCATGGCCCCATAATAAAATGCGTGTTGCCGTCACCGATTTTTTCGTCTTTCACATCAACAATCGTATCTTCCGGCTTCTTCTTACGGGAAACGAGAAGCGCTTTGCGATGATCGTCTTCTTGAAGCTCCAGAGCCGTTTTGAAGATTGTTTTAAAAATGTGCTGAAGCGTGGAAGTTTCAAATGGTCCGTCGTTGTGCTCGGCAATTAAATCCAGCATATTGCGCTCACGCACCGGATCAAATCGTTTTACGCCCTGCACTTCCTTCAGCTTTCCAATCTCTTGAACAAGCCGACCGCGCTCATTCAACAATTTTAAAAGCTTTAAATTCGTTTCATCAATTTGCGTTCGCAATGCTTCCAAGTCTTTAGATGACAAATTAAACACTCCCTTTAAAGATGATAAATTGTCCCAATAAAGATACTTCATTATAACGAATACATAAACGAATGTCACTTCACATACTACATTTTACGAATATATAAACAATGTATTTTTCTTATTTAATACCATAATTCTGCATTTCGTCAACTTTATTTTTGAAAAAATAAAAAAAGTTAGATTCTTTTTAAACGGGTGTAGAGCACCTGCAGAATGTAGTAACTCCTCTATGTCTTTTCCTAAGCATTGTGTTGCATACTGCAAACAGAAGGAGAAATGAACCTCCCCCACTTACCGTTACACACCATTCACACGCTTGAAGCGGAGGTATTCTCGCCTAATTTATGATAAAAAGCATTACCACGAAATTTTATAATTTTTTGCTAAAAAAACCAGGCGAGCAGCCTGGCTTTTATGAATTAATATGCTCTTGCAATGATTTCTGTGTAATATTCCAATGCGATTCATTCCATATAACACTTCCATTTTTCACGTATAATACTTGCGGCGATTCATGGCGAATGCCGAAGCGCTCAGCAATTTCATTAGATAGCGGTCTCGCATCTTGTACGTATAAATAAAATGCAGGCACTTCTTTTTGTTCTGCCATGTACGCTTGAAATTCCTGAAATGCTCCCTGACTAATTGGACATGTCAAGCTATGCTTAAATAAGATACAGACTGGATTCTCTGACAGCGCCTTTTCAAGCTGTTCTGCTGTTTCTAACTTGTTCATATTATTCACCTCGAACTCGAACTGGAATTCTTTCCTCTTTGCGTTCTTCAACGATTTCCTTTTGTTTTCTCTTCTTGCGCAGACGGTCATATACTTCCATGGCCGCTGTGCCCCATTGCATCGCTTGTGCAACCTTATCCGCATTTTGCTCCGCTTGAGCTGTAACGGATGTTGTAATGGTACGAATCTTTGTATTTAGAGAGTTAATTGTTGTACCGATTCCTTCCACCGATTGAACGACTGTGTTTAAAGATTGAGACTTCTGTTGAATATCTTCTGCTAAAGCATTCGTTTTATGTAAGAGTTGTTCTGTTTCATTTGTAATGCCTTGAAGCTGTTTTTCCAGAGAAGCTGTTGTACTTGCCAAGTTCTCTAATGTTTTTCGCAACGAAACGAGCGTGTTGCAAAGATATACAACCAATGCAGCAAATGCTACCGCAATAAGAGCTATACTTAAATATAAAAGAATATTCATGCGCTTCACTCCTTCAGATGATTTTGTTATTATTATACAATTAAATTTCCCTCTATTCTAATCCTTCACTTAGAAGTAATCAAAATGTAATTATTCAGCTAATTGTCTTATTTTTTCGATAACTTGAATAGCAACTATATACAAGTGAATAAAAAAACGTCTTTTGATAGTAGGGAGAGATCAAAAGACGTGCAGAAGCGGTCAAACCTTTGTAGTGGTTCATGCAAGAGTAAACCAGAGAGAAGAAGTATACCATACTCCTTTTGGGTGCACATAGCACATGGACATGTCGAAATTATCATTCACTCATATATAGTAAACAAATGGGGTGAAGTTGGTTACAATAGAGAAGTAGAGAAAAAGGAGGGTACATATATGAAAGATCCGCGCATTGAAACATTAGCGCATAATTTAATTAACTATTCTGTAAAGCTTCAAAAAGGCGAAAAAGTATTGATTGAGAATTTCGGCTTGCAGCGAGAACTTGTAACAGCGCTTGTAAAAGAAGCATACAAAGCAGGCGGTTATCCGTTTGTTTCCTTAAAAGACCATCAAGTGGACCGCGCATTGATGATGGGTGCAACAGAAGAGCACTTCTCTCAAGTTGCGGAATTTGAAGCAAATGTAATGAAAAATATGGATGCCTACATTGGTCTTCGTTCCGGTGATAACATTAATGAGCTTGCTGATGTGCCAAGCGATAAAATGAAAGTTCACGGTCAAACAGTCGGACAAAAGGTACATAGAGACATTCGCGTTCCAAAAACACGCTGGGTTGTGCTTCGCTACCCGAATTCTTCTATGGCGCAGCTTGCTAAAATGAGCACAGAAGCGTTTGAAGACTTCTATTTTGACGTATGCAACCTGGATTACGGAAAAATGAGCGAAGCGATGGACAGCCTTGTAGAGCTTATGAACAAAACAGATAAGGTTCGCATTACAGGACCGGGCACAGATTTAGCCTTCTCCATTAAAGATATTCCAGCCATCAAATGCGCAGGTCAAATGAACATTCCAGACGGGGAAGTGTTTACGGCTCCTGTAAAGGATTCTATAAACGGCACAATCACGTACAACACACCATCTCCTTACAATGGCTATACATTTGAAAACGTACAGCTTACATTCAAGGAAGGTAAGATCACAGAAGCGACTGCAAACGATACAGAGCGCATCAACAAAATTTTTGATACAGACGAAGGCGCTCGTTATATCGGCGAATTCGCAATTGGCGTGAATCCATATATTCTCCATCCGATGGGAGATATCTTGTTTGATGAGAAAATTGACGGCAGCTTCCACTTCACGCCGGGACAAGCTTATGATGAAGCATACAATGGCAATAACTCCAATATTCACTGGGATTTAGTATGCATCCAGCGCCCTGATTACGGCGGCGGCGAAATTTATTTTGACGATGTTTTGATTCGCAAAGACGGCCTTTTTGTAATTCCAGAGCTTGAGGGATTAAACCCTGAAAACTTAAAATAACAGTAAAAGAGCGGCTCTCCGCTCTTTTTTATATTCTCTTTTATGCATTTTTTCTGCGTATAGACTAATGCTTTACATGGGAAAACTAAAGCTTGTATGACATTTCCGAATGAAATGCATACTTCAAGAAATGCTAAAGGAGGAATTCATAATGGCAAAAGATGTTTTATGCGAAGTAAACAACTGTGCATATTGGGCGGATGGAAATCGATGCGATGCTTCACAAATCTATGTGGTGAGCCATAAAGGGAAACAAGCGGACAACTCCCAAGAAACAGACTGCAAAACATTCGAGCCTTCTATTTAACGTGTTCCCTTAGGCCAATAAAAGGGATGCGATTGTTCTCGCATCCCTTTTATCTCATAAAACAGCTATTTTACTTGTACTTCTTTCTCATATGCTTTTTCGAACTTCTGAATATCTCCAGCACCCATGAAAATCAATACTCCGGTTGTATGTCTTTTCAATACTTCTGTTGTCATAACACTGATCAATTCTGCACCGTCAATGCGCTGCTGCAGATCTTGAATCGAAAGCTCGCCTTGATTTTCCCGAGCGGAGCCGAAAATATCACATAAATATACTTGGTCTGCTTTTTGTAAGCTTTCGGCAAACTCATCTAAAAACTTCTTTGTACGGGTGAATGTATGCGGCTGGAAAACTGCTACAATCTCGCGCTCTGGATACTTCTGACGCGCCGCTTCAATCGTCGCTGTGATTTCTGTTGGGTGGTGAGCATAATCATCGATGATGATTTGGCTACCAAGCGTTTTTTGGCTAAAACGGCGTTTTACGCCCTTAAAAGTTGTTAACTGCTCTTTCACAATCTCTACATCAATATTTTCATAATGACAAAGCGCGATTACAGCTAACGCGTTCAATACGCTGTGATTGCCGTATCCTGTAATGCGGAATGTGCCATAGAATGTATTACGAACAAATACGTCAAACGTTGTTCCGTCTGTGGCTTTCTGTATGTTGCGTGCTTGGAAATCGTTATCTTCACCGAGACCGTAGAAGATAACAGGTACTTTCGCTTGAATTTTTTGCAGCTGCTCATCATCGCCGCATGCGATAATCCCTTTTTTCACCTGCAATGCCATCTCTTGAAACGCACTGAATACATCATGAATATCCTTGAAATAATCAGGGTGATCAAAATCGATGTTTGTCATGATTGCATAGTCGGGATGATAAGACAAGAAATGTCTGCGATATTCGCAAGACTCAAACACAAAGTATTTGCTATCTTCTACGCCGTTTCCTGTTCCATCCCCGATTAAATAAGAAGTCGGGTAAGCACCTCGAACTACATGAGATAATAATCCGGTTGTAGACGTCTTTCCATGTGCGCCAGAAACTGCAATGCTCGTATGACGGCTCATCAAATCGCCTAAGAAATGATGATAGCGATATACAGGCAAATTCAGTTCTCTTGCTGCTACAATTTCTTCGTGCGTGTCAGGAAACGCATTTCCGGCAATAATGACTTGCCCTTCTTGAATGTTGTTTTGATCAAATGGTAGAATCGTGATATCTCTCTTTTCCAGCTCCGCTTGCGTAAAGAAATATTTTTCTACATCCGAGCCTTGAATGGTATTCTTCATATCATGTAGGATTTGTGCAAGGGCACTCATACCTGTACCTTTAATCCCTACAAAATGGTAAACTGTCATTTTAAAGAACCTCCAACATCTGTAACTAATCCAACGACCTATCTGTAAGACAGTATATGATGGTTTTCTCGATTTGGGAATATCCCCATATTTTCTTCATATATACATATTCATAAACGCCACATAACTCTATATCGAGTCACAACATACCTATTATATCAAAAATCAGTTTGCTACACGAGACAGAAAAACATGACAGAGAATATTCTCTATCATGTTTTTCTGTTATTGAGTTTCTATTCTCTTGAGTTCCACTCGTTCTAAACGCGGATTCGGACGATACTTTCGTCCAGCCTTTGCCGCCGGCTTGCCATTTAATTCTACATTATCACCGGTAAAGCCGATATTTATTTTCAATAAACTGCCGCCGACTCCGTACATGTCAACCGGAACGTTCTGGGCTTCGAACTCTCGAATGCGCTTTTGATCAAAGCCGCCGCTCACAACGATTTTCACATGATGGAACCCTTCGTCATCCAATGCTTTACGAAGCGCAAAAATAAGGGACGGATTTGCTCCGCGCGGGTCGAATGTGCCCAACACCTCGGGATGGCGGATGAAATACTGATCAATCATAGTACGAGATGTATCAACACGGACGCCTTTTAATTCAGCGCCAAATTCTCGTGCAACTCTGAGCGCATCAGTAATTACATCATTGTTGTAATCAATCAGAACAACCAAGTCGTCTTCGGGAAATTTCTTGTAATATGCATGTGCTGCTTGTACGACATCCCCGTCAAACATTTGAATAAGCGCATGGGGCATAGTTCCCATCCCGCTCTTGCCCCACCATTCATTCATTGCATGCGTCGCTTGGGCGCTCGTGCCGCCAATGTGAGCTGCGTATCCATCCCCTGCTTGCTGCGTAAAATGATCATCACGGTCCCCCATGAAAATAATAGGTTTATTCTTCCCGCCGCTTCGGGCTGCCTGCACAACATTGTATACGTTTGTAGCAACGGAAGTGCGGCGTGCCAATATGCCGTCAATCACACCTTCTAAGTATCCGAAGTCCTCGTATCTTCCGCGGATTGTAAGAACTGTTTCAAATGGGCTGATTTGGTCTCCATCTTTTAAGGAATGAACCTCCAGCTCTTCCGGGTGATCTGCGAAAGTCTCTAACAACGCAATAACTTCGTCTGTTCCGCACAGCACCGCATGCTCCTTTTGAAAAAACTGCATTGTTACGATGGCGCCCGAACAAAATTCTTTAACGATGTCGCGCGTTTTTAAGAAATATACAGCGGAAAACCAGCCTTCGCCAACGCGCTCATCAAACTTGAACGTATGATTTGTAAGTCGATTAATCTGTCCCTGCAACTTTAATTCTATCTCTTTCATATACTAAGCTCCCTGCTCTGCTCTCATCTTTCTTTTTAGTATGAGGTAAATACTTTTGCTCTAATCGTCCTTGTCTCTATTAAGAAGAGATCTAACATGAATCGACGCGTGGAAATTACTTTACACGTTATCCTGCATAGCGGCTAACTCATCTTCCGTAATGAGAACATCGCGCGGCTTCGTCCCGCGCGCCTCCGAAATGATACCCTGCATCTCCATCTCTTCCATAAGACGAGCTGCACGGTTATAGCCTATGCGGAACCTTCTTTGTAAAGAGGATGTAGATGCTCCCCCTTGATCAAGCACAAACTGACATGCTTCCAAAAACAGCTCGTCCTCTGCTTCATGCTGTTCTACCTTCGCAAGCAAATCTTCCTGCTGGAATAGGTAATCGGGTTTCATCTCTCGCTTTACGTGAGCAACGGTACGCTCAATCTCCTCATCCGATACGTACACACCTTGCACACGAACCGGTTTTCCTGTTCCATTTTCCAGGAACAGCATATCCCCGCGTCCCAAAAGCTTCTCAGCACCGCTCATATCTATAATGGTACGAGAATCTACCTGTGAAGACACAGTAAACGCAACACGGGTTGGAATATTTGCTTTAATCAATCCGGTAATAACATCAACGGACGGCCGCTGCGTGGCAACAAGCAAGTGTATGCCACAGGCTCTCGCTTTTTGTGCAATCCGGCAAATTGCTTCTTCGACATCAGCGGGAGATACCATCATAAGATCTGCGAGCTCATCAATTACAATGACGATGTACGGCAATTGCTGACCGTTTGCCGCATGTTGTTTTACTAAATCGTTATAGCGTGTCAAATCGCGTGCTCCGGCATGGGCAAAAAGCTCGTAGCGCCGCTCCATTTCCTCCACTGCCCATTTTAATGCCGCAGTGGCCGCTTTTACATCGGTAATTACTGGAGATACAAGATGCGGCACTTCGTTGTAAGGCGCAAGCTCTACCATTTTCGGGTCGATGAGCAAAAGCTTTACTTCATGCGGCAGAGCTTTGTATAAAATGCTTGTTAGAATCGCATTAATGCATACACTTTTTCCTGAACCGGTAGCACCCGCAATCAGCCCATGCGGCATTTTGCGAATATCCGTTACAATCGGCATGCCGGAAATATCAAGTCCAAGCGCTACTGTTAATGGGGATTCGCTTTTTGTAAACACAGGACTTCGTAAAATCTCCCGTAAAAATACCGGCTTGCTCGTTCGATTTGGCACTTCAATCCCGACCGCATTTTTGCCGGGAATCGGCGCTTCTATACGTATATCCCGCGCCGCTAAATTCAGCTTAATATCATCGGACAAGTTTGTAATTTTATTCACTTTCACGCCAGGCTCCGGCTGCACTTCAAATCTCGTAACAGCCGGTCCTTGCGTCACATGAATCACTTTCGCACCAACATGGAAGTTTTCAAATGTTGTATCCAAAAGCTGTTTTTGTTCTTCCAGCCATTCTTCATCGTTTGATGCCGGCGCATTTGGTATACTCAAAAGTCCAAAGGACGGAAATGCATATAGCGGCGGCTCTTCTTCCTCGGCAGGCTCCGTTGCTTTTTGCGGCGGCTCCGCATTCTTGACTTGACGACCTGCCAGCTTCAGCTTATCCCGCTTCAGCATAACCACATTGTATGGAACGAAACGCTTCTTCTCGCGCCGCGGCGCTTCTTGTTCTTTATGCTCTCGTTCATCCGCAGCAATAAAAGGTTCCGCATATTCCTCCGTTTGCTCTGGCGGAACATGCTGTATGTCCGCAGGCTCTGAAGGTATATTTTGCATTTGTACTGACGCAGCATAATCGTCGTATGCTGGCTCTTCTTCAAACGCTTCTTCTTTATTTTCCCCAGAAGAAGTTTGTTCGTCCGTCAGTTCTTCGCCATATGAAGAATCCTGTTCTTCTATTTCTTCAATCGTTATATCTTGTATCACATCTTCTGCCATATCTTCTTGTACTGATATATGTTCTGGCATGGAAATATTCTCTTCTGCTATAACACCACTAATTATGAACGGCTCTTCTATTCTTGCTGCGCCTTCAATAACAATCTCCGGTTCTGCAACCGAATCTCTCTTCGGAAAATCGATGCTTCCCTGCTTCGTCTCCGCTCGATCTTCAGAGCAAAGTTCCTCATTCAAAACAGGCGTCTCAAATTCTTCATACACAACAGAGTCTTCATCACTTATAAGCTCTTCTTTGATATTTTCATCTTCATAGAACAATTCTTCCTCTATATATATATGCTCTGGTTCTTCTACCTCAAGAGGAGCGTCGAGAAAACCGTTCTTTACTAACCAAGCATCTACTACGGATAAGCTCTCTGAAGATAAAATAAGATCTGGCGCCGGCTCCTTTTTCCATAAATCTTCATTCGGACGGCTGTAGCCAAAAACAGGTGAAATCGTCTCTGTAAGACGAAACGGACCCCGATTCACTTGTTTTTCTTTTTTTTCTTTCGGTGATGGCGATTCTTGCTTCGGCTGAGCCGGTTTGAACACGACTGTGTCCTGTGATGGTTCACGTACTTGCATCGGCTTAGGATCTGGTTTTATCATTTTTGCAACCGGCATAGGCTGCGGCTGACTTTCTTTTGGCGGTTCTGCCTGCCGTTCTTTAAACGGGATCGGGGCAGGGCGGTTTACTTGCCTGTTATCAGGTATAACCGGAAAACGAAACTTGCCATTTGGATATGAATCAGACACTACTTTTTTGTTGTTTTTTTGCGCTTGATACTGTTCCGCTTCAAGAATAACGGAATCGTCTGCATCACTTTCCTCTTTCTTTAACAGCTTTTTCATCCAATCTAACATGCATTACCACTCTTTCTCCCCAATAGTAACACCCTTTATTGTAACAGCATTCGGCAAAAAGTGTAGAAAAAATTGCTCCCGCATCCCAACGAAAAGCGGAGCCGGCTCGTTCAGGCGCAGAACCAAAGGTTCCCTGCCCAGAAAGGCGCTTTTTGCCTTTATGCGGCGGGGGTTCTTTGGTGGCAGCGCCTTGCCGGTGGAGCTGGACATCAAAGAAAAGCGGAACCGGCTCGTTCAGGCAGAGCTGGATACGCCCCCGCTTTTATCTTTCTTAACACAGAACAAAAGCCGTCAGACTGAACTGACGGCTTTTGTTCTTAAAATACGAACGGTTTTCCTGTTTCGCTGCTTTCTTCCAATACTAGAATTCCTTTTTCCTGCGGAGCGTCCGGCAATTCCAGCTCACGTGCAGAGCAAATCATACCGGAAGACGGTACACCACGCAGCTCTGCAGGTTTAATAACAAGTCCGCTCGGCATCACTGCACCGATTTTCGCGACAACAACCTTTTGTCCTGCATCTACGTTCGGTGCACCGCAAACGATTTGCACTGTTTCTTCTCCTATATCCACTTGACAGATATTCAGCTTATCAGCATTCGGATGCTTCTCTTTTGACTTTACATACCCTACTACAAACTTTGGAGAGAAATCAGCTTGTACTTTTTCAATAAATCCATTCTTCTCCAATATAGTATTTATTTGAGCAACAAGCTCTTCTGTTAACGTTACAGTGCCTGTCTCTGCAATCTCTATATGTGAAGAAACGTTAAAGATGTTATAGCCCGCCGTCTCATTGCTTTCGCTGTCAAACACGCGAGCTGCATCTCCCTTTCGCTCAAATATACGGTTATCCAGGCTAATGTCCTGCATGGAGATAATGAGTGTATCCCCAATGCCTTCTCGATTGTAAAAAACGTTCACTGCTTTCATCCTTCCTACTTCTTTCGGTCTTGTTTTACACGATTTTTTCCTAGAATGAAAATCGGCTCCAGCTCTTTATTTTCATACATGAAGGAAAGCGATGTAATCGGCACGCGGCCTTCCGCAAAAAACTTCATTGTCATTTGCGCAATAATATCATAACCGATTTCATTGCGAATATCAGCAACAATCAGCACATCCTGATGAGGAACCGCCACTACCATATCACCTGTAATTTGCTGCTTCATCTCTTCCAAAAGAGAATCATCAAGAATGCGGCTTGCATCGTAGCCGTCGTTCGCATTAAAGAAATAGAAGATGTTTCCCGCCACTTCGTCCTTTTTCATTTTTCGTGAAAGAGAGCGAACGTTAAAAAGGGCCATCTCTTTCATTTGCTGCTCTTCCAAGCCCAGCTGTCCTAATAATCTCGTATCAATTAAACGATACGTTTTCTCTGAATCCAATGCATAATAAATACGCGTTTCTGCTGTATGCGAAGCAGTCACAAACGGATTTCCTTCCTCCTGCTCTGCTGGAAATGAAGCAGAGCGAATAACAGGAAAAATACGTGTTGTTTCTGCTTCTTCCTTATGCATAGCAAGCAGCGCCTCTTCTACGTAATAAACAATCTCTTCAATCGCTTTCTCTTTCTTCATTTCCCATTTGGCTATAATGCCAGGCAAAGCAACTGTAATTCCTTTTTTTGTTTCTTTATTTTCTACACGAAGCGTATCCTTTTCAGGGTCATGATGAAATGCCCATTCCGGACGATCAAGACGCTTCATGAGCTCGTCCTTCATTTTTTTGCTGTTCATTTTCATAGCAATCACTCCTTTCTTGGCGGAGTTTTATTGTAATCCTTCAATAAACGCCTCAATTTGCTCTTGTGTTTTTCTGTCCTTGTTTACGAAACGGCCGATTTCTTTCCCGTGGTCGAATGCAACGAAGCTTGGAATTCCGAATACGTCCATTTCTATGCATAAGTCAATAAATTTATCGCGGTCTACATAATAGAATGTGAACTCTTTATATTTCCCCTCTACTTCCGGCATAAACGGGTCGATAAAACGGCAATCCGGGCACCAGTCTGCTGAAAATAAGAAGATAACCTTTCCTTCTGTTTTTACCGCTTGCAATTGCTCCATGCTTTCCAGCTTTTTCATCATAACGTCCTCCTCCAAATTCGTGTCTGCAATCATTAAAACCTATAAACAAAGTGCGTGCAACAATTATGCTCCGTAGTATTTATACTGTCCCATTAACAGCTTTGCCACATGCGTGAACATTTCTTCACGATTGACATATCCGCTCGTAAAAATGCCGATTGCGCCTTCATTGCTGCGGATATCCTTTCGCTTTGTGTACGCGTCCATCACTTCGCTCAACTCTTGCCCTTGCTTCAGCGACTCTAAAAACTCATCTGGCAGCTTGATACGTGCGCCTCCTGCAAGAAGCGTTACACCGGAACGCGCGGCAAGCGCTCCCCAGTTGCATAAAAAAAGACCATGAGCCGTTTCCACCACACCGCCCTCAAGACCAATTGCGATGTCGGCTTCTGTTTCCTCTAGCGCTTTCCTTGCACGATTCACGGCGCCATTCATCGTTTCCTCATCGGAAAACGGCTGAGCTGCTACGCCCGATGGCACTGCTACAGGCAGCAGCTCTTCATCTGTCAGCACATTTCGAACAGCTCCGATCTTTGTTTTATTTAATGATCCAATCGCAACCTTCATCAGCATGCTCCCTTCAAAAAGAAAAGGCCCAAAAGGCCTTTTCTTTACCGTATTAAATATAAAAACTGAAGGCATGTCCAGCTCCTGCGCCTGAACGAGCCGGCTCCGCTTTTCTTTGATGTCTAGCTCCTCCGGCTAGGCGCTGCCACCAGAGAACCTCGCCCTCACAAAAGCAAAAAGCGCTTTTGAGGGGCGAGAACCTCTGGTTCTGCGCCTGAACGAGCCGGCTCCGCTTTTCTTTTGTTACGCGTTGTTTTTAATGGTTTTAAGCGTTGTATGGTCTGTTGCTTTTACAAGCTTGATCAATAATTCCTTTGCCGCTGCATAATCGTCCACATGCATGATAGAAGCATGCGTATGAATATAGCGGGCGCAAATGCCGATAACAGCAGATGGTACGCCGGAATTGCTTGTATGAACACGACCAGCATCTGTTCCGCCTTGTGATACAAAGTATTGATATGGAATCTTATGCGTTTCTGCCATGTCTAAAATAAATTCGCGCATTCCTCTGTGCGTGACCATAGAGCGGTCTAAAATGCGAAGCAATGTCCCTTTGCCAAGCTGGCCGAACTCGTTTTTATCACCGCCGGCATCGTTTGCCGGACTTGCATCAAGCGCGTAAAAAATATCGGGATTAATCATATTTGCTGCCGTTTGGGCCCCGCGAAGCCCGACTTCCTCTTGCACAGTGGCGCCAGAGTACAGGATATTCGGCACAGTTTCATCCTTCAATTCTTTGAGAAGTTCTACAGCCAGACCGCACCCATAGCGATTGTCCCATGCTTTTGCCATGATTTTCTTTTCATTTGCCATTGGTGTGAACGGACAAATCGGCACAATTTGATGCCCTGGCTTTACGCCAAGCTCAAGCGCATGGTCACGGGTGTCAGCGCCGATGTCAATCAGCATATTCTTCATATCCATCGGTCTTGCGCGCTGCTCATCGCTTAAATTATGAGGCGGAATAGAGCCAATTACACCGATAATCGGCCCCTTTTCTGTAATAACTTGTACACGCTGCGCAAGCAATACTTGATTCCACCAGCCTCCTAACGGCTGAAAACGCAGCATTCCGTTTTTGGTAATCTGCGTAACCATGAAGCCTACTTCATCCATATGGCCTGCGACCATAACTCGAGGGCCGTTTTCGTCTCCTTTTTTCACGCCAAAAATGCTGCCAAGACGATCTTGAATGATTTCATCGCTATACTTAGAAATCTCTTGCTTCATAAAACGGCGTACTTCATGCTCGAATCCTGATGCACCAGGCAATTCCGTTAAAGTACGAAACAGCTCTTTTGTTTCTTGATTCATGATAAAGCGCTCCTTTGTTTTTAAATTAATTTCCAAAGTATGTATAATATTTTTATTGTATCGAAATTTTGCAAATGTTGCTAGTTTCTTCTTTTTTCGCCTAAATTCGATTATACTTGAGTTGTTAGGGAATTTTGCGCAATTGAGGTGGAAGAATCATGAATTGGAAAAGTTTACTGCTTGGTGCAGGCTTAGGCTTTGCTGCGGGATATGCAGTCGCCAATAAACTGCAGCAGGGCAGTCATGTTCCTGCTGAAAAAGCATTGAAAATGGCAAAAGAATTGTTTGAAGACAAGGGTGAAATTACAGGATCCTGGATTCACATGGTACCAGAAGTACTGGAAAAATTCGACCTAACGTATGAAGTATATCGCGGAGGCGTGACTGCACTTGCAGACGGCGTACAAGAACGCTTTGAATTTTTAGCAGATGCGAAAACAGGCACTATTTTAGAGGTTACCCAGTCTTAAGAAAAACTTAGCACTATGCCCGTGCTGAATTCTTTTTCAGACGGGCATAGCGCGCCTGCTGAGTATGGTAACGGTCAAAGCCTTGACGGCCCTCTCCTGTATTTTTTGACTAAGCAAGCAGTTTTGTTCTTTTTTATGCCATAGAGACCATGATATTCAAAAGACGGAAAGTAATGGGAAGCATTGTCGGAAAATTTTATAATTTCATTTAATAAAAAGCTCCTTTTCACAGGAGCTTTTTGTTTTTTTCCCGCTCTATCTTTTCTATCATATTTCCTGTCTCGTCCCATTTCACGGCGCGATAATAAGAATCATGATAAAATGTAAACCATGCATTTTCCTTAATGCCCCAGTCAACCCATTCTTGCTTTTGATAAATGGATGTCATCGGATAATCATCATATGCCATAACCCATAACGGGTTTTGGTGAGCATGTGTGGGCATGATATCGCCCATATGAAGCAGCGTATCTTCTCTGTCCTTCACAATAATAATAGCATGGCCGTCACTATGTCCCCCTGTATGAACCATTCGCACTTGCTCCGTTACGTATAGCTCTTTGGCAAACGTGTGAACCTGGTGCTGAATCGGTTCCCAATTTTCTTTCCAATACGTATTGCGGGAACGAATATTCGGCTGACGCATTTCTTCCCATTCTGTTTTAGAAACATAAATTTTTGCATTCGGAAATGTTGGAACTAATGTATCTCCCGTCCATTTCGTAAGCCCGCTTGCATGATCGAAATGAAGATGCGTCATTAAAACAAAATGAATATCAGCTGGCGTAAGGCCTAATTCCGCAAGAGACGCTTCTATAGAGGATTCTTCTGTTACCCCTTGATTCCGCTTCATTTTTTCGTTCATTTTGCCGTTGCCGATACCGGAATCAATAAGCATATTGCCGCTTTTTGTTTGCAGTAAAATCGGGTCTGTACGCAGATGAATTTGATTCGTATCGTTATGCTCATATTTTCGCGACCAAAGCGCCTTTGGCACAACGCCAAACATCGCACCGCCATCTAAATGCGTGTTGCCGCCCCGAAGCCATGTTGCAGTAATTTCCCCAATATGTAACGTATCCATATTCTCCACTCCCCTTTTTAATGACCTTCTTATCCCTCTAACCGTAACCCCTAGCGCTTGCCCGATTGATTCAACTAAACATCATCGGAGAAAACCGCTCCGCTGATGAAGTTTCACCTTTATTTTATCACATATGAACCTCCCCCATTTACCGTTACACCATTCACACGCTTGAAGCCAGGGGATTCTCGCCTGATTTATGATAAAAAAAGCCTGCGCAATTATTGTGCAGGCTCGTTTTGGAACTTCGCTTCTACACGGTAGATACGATTTCCCTTTTGTGAAAATTTCTCTTCGTATTCTGTCATGATATTTCCTTCAAACTCGCTGTTATGAAGATCTAAGCTGATATATTTTAAAAGCGTGCCATATGCAGAAAAGCTGAGTAAAGAATACTCAAACAACCCTTGGTTATCTGTTTTAAAATGAACCTCTCCACCTTTTATAAGCACTTGCTCATAGTTTTGCAAAAATGACTTATATGTTAAACGGCGTTTTTCATGGCGAGCTTTTGGCCACGGATCAGAGAAATTCAAGTACACGCGGTCAATTTCAGCATCTGCGAAAAATACAGTTAAATCTTTCGCATCTTTGTTAATCAGCTTCAAATTCGGAACCTCTTCTTCAATAAGCTTCTCAAGCGCATCGACGATAACACTTGAAAATTTTTCAATTCCAATGTAGTTTACATCCGGGTTTGCTTTAGCCATTTCATAAATGAAGCGGCCGCGACCTGTTCCTACCTCAATATGAATCGGATGATCGTTTCCAAAAAGCATTTGCCATTTGCCGCGATGCTCTTCCGGATTTGAGACTACATAATGAGGATGATTATCGATTTTTTCAATTGCATATGGTTTATGTCTTAGGCGCATTCGTAAGTCCTCCCTTTCTATGGCAACAAAAAACCAAGTACCTCGTGCAGCACTCGGTTCAAGAATAAAATGTACAAAACTCACGGAAACTACAGAGTGAATATAGTAAAAAGGATGTGGATACAGATGCCTCTCAGTCACGAACATCAAGTGAGTATTTTAAAGGATATCTTAATAAACCATCAAAGCGATTGCTGCGGAACCGTTTCAGAA
Source organism: Ectobacillus panaciterrae DSM 19096 (assembly GCF_000430785.1). GTDB lineage: Bacteria > Bacillota > Bacilli > Bacillales > Bacillaceae_G > Ectobacillus > Ectobacillus panaciterrae. The sequence continues at coordinate 87,509 of NZ_AUMR01000013.1, read as the reverse complement.
TGCGAACAAATGGAGCGCCTGATTAAGTCTTTAATGGGAAATGACAGCGTAGATACCCAAATAAAAACAATGCTGAATGATGTATATTACTACAGTCAATCCGGCAAGTATTCTCCAGACTTGAATCAGCATATTTCCGATCATCAAGAACAAATTTCAAATTGGATTTCAGGAATGGACAGTTTTTCGTAAGATTATAGCAAGCTCTCTAAATAATTAAGCCAGTAATCCATCTCAAACTTCTTTTGTTTCGTCGTATACCATTGAAGCGATACGATGGATTGCGCAATAACATACCATTTCATGCGACGGAGCAAGGAATTTGTAAGTTCCATGCCGTAGCTGTGCAGCCACTCTTCCCATTCCTCTCTTGGAATGTACCAGTGGAGAAGCATGCCGATATCGAGTGCAGGATCTGCAATGACTGCTCCGTCCCAATCAATTAAGTACAATTGATTGTCCTCTGACAACAGCCAGTTATGATGATTGACATCGCAATGGCAAACCGCCGGACGATCGTATGCTACGCTATCCAACGATTCCTCCAAATAACGAAGCGCCCTTTGTACAGGCTCTTTCTGTATCACAGCTTGATCCAGCATCATGACAATTTGCTCCAAAAGCTCTTTTGCGCTGAGCGGTTTTTTTCCAAGCTTTTGAATCATTTGCAATAGTGCATCCGAAGTATGAATTTTCTTTAGAAGCAAAGCCACTCGCTCCGACTTCATATCCTCAGGCTCCAGCTTGCGCCCATTAAGCCATGCTTGCGCAGAAATGACATCGCCGCTGGCGACCCGTTTCGTCCACAGCAGCTTTGGGACAATCCCCTCAGCAGACAAAACCGCTAAAAAGGGAGATGAATTCCGCTTTAAAAATAGCCTGCGCTCTCCTTGCTCAGCAAAATACGCTTCGCCTGTCGCTCCGCCGGCCGGAATTATATTCCACTCTTCTCCTATTAAATGTTCCAACCATTCCATTCTGTTAACAGTTCCTTTTGTTGTTTTATCGAGAAGCTAAGTTCCTTATTCGGCACAAAGCCATTACTGTTCATCTTTCCATACACCTGTCATGATTTTATATAGATATAATACCACGTTTGTTTCCATTACAAAAAAGAGAGCTATTGTGGTGATAGTACCAAAATAGCTGCCTTTGTCAATTCTACCTTTATTCGATTCTGATAGTCAAGTAGGGAATCGTCACGTTTTCACCAAGACATGCGCACTAATTGGAGCAACTGGCAGCACTTCTATAAAAATAGAAGAAACAGGATGCAGCGAAGCACTTTGATGGTTAGCCAGAATATTCCATTCCCCCTTATCTGGAAGCGGAACGTATTCCTGCTGATTGCTATTGTTAAATAAAACAAGTACGTCCTTCCAAGGACCAAATGCTTCCACATGATGAAGATGACAGGCAATGACAGAGCCGGGCATCGGAAGAAACTTTACATGCTTTCGAATTAAGCTGGCAGACGGCAGACGAAACGCGCCGTGCGCTTTGCGAATGGATATGATTCCTTTTATATATGCAACATGCTCCTCGTTAGCCGCTTTTCTTGCCCAATCTATTTGATTAATATTATCCGGGGAATTATAGCTGTTCTCCACGCCCTGCTTTGTACGAAAAAACTCTTGACCGGCATGCAAAAACGGAATGCCTTGAGACAGCAATGTCATAACGGTCGCCAGCCGATGACGCTTCTTGCGAACTTCTTCCGCATCCTCTTTATTGCTTGCCCATAATTTATCCCACATTGTGGAATTGTCGTGAGATTCTACATAATTTATGCTTTGATTCGGCTCTAAAAATACACTGTTTTCATGTAATTGAAAAGAGATGCTTCCTGCTATGAGACGCTTTACAAACTCTAAATCTGTATTGTTTCCAAATGCGTAGCCGCGATCGTGGCTGCTGAAGGTGCTTCCCTTTATCCGATCGCGAAATGCATCATTGAACTGGGCAATGCGAGGCATTTTTCCAGCATTGCAAAGCGCAGCTTTTTTATCGCGCGGCAGCGGCGTATTCAAGTCCCATCCCTCTCCGAGAATGAGCACGTTTGATTTTACACTGTCAATTGCACGGCGAATCGTATTCATCGTTTCATAATCTAATATCCCCATTAAATCAAAACGGAATCCGTCAACGCTATACTCATTCAGCCAATAAAGAACGGAATCTAAAATAAACTTCCGAACCATTTTCCGCTCGGATGCCACATCATTGCCGACGCCCGTACCGTTTGACGGCATTCCATTTGCGTCGTGCCGAAAATAATAACCGGGAACAAGTTTTTCAAAGGACGATGTTTCACGTATATAGACATGGTTATATACAACATCCATAATGACACGAATGCCGCACTCATGAAGAGCGCGAATCATCCGTTTCAATTCTAAAATTCTGCTGTAGGGATTATCCGGATCTGTTGCATAGCTGCCTTCCGGGACATTGTAATGGAGCGGATTGTATCCCCAATTATAGCTATCTTGCGGAGCAAGTTCATCCACTCCCGCAAAATCATTGAATGGAAGCAGCTCTAAATGGGTAATACCAAGCTCCTGCAAATATGACAAACCTGTAGCTGTTCCAATCGGCCCCTTTGTCCGAGTCTCTGTAAGTCCTAAATATTTCCCCTTATATACCGCTCCACTTTCTGGATGAATCGTCATGTCACGAATATGCGCCTCATAAATAATGGCATCTGTAAAATTTTCAAAAGGCGGAAGTGTATATTGTTCCCGCTCTCTCGTTTTCTCCATATTAACAATGACGCTGTACTTTCCATTTGCAGAGATAGCTTTGGCGTACGGGTCAGCCGCTTCCCGCCAAACGAGATTAATGCAAACAAGAAACGTATACGATGCACCTTCACGGTTCCCCGGAATTTCTGTACACCAAACGCCGTTTCGCTCTCTATTCATCTGAAAATCTGTATATCGGCCATTTTTCTCGTAAATACGCACTTTTGCTAAGGAAGCGGTCGGCGCCCACACTTTACACGTGCTGGATTCCGGCTTGTACGCTGCACCTAAATCATCACCATCGTAATAATAAGCTTCATCAAATTCCTTCGTGCGAATAACAGCACCAATTTGTAAATCAGTCTCACGGTTCTGCTCATCAATGACCATATACGTATGTCCAAGTTCCAGATACCCTTTTATGCGGCATTCGTATTTTGTAAACTGCGGGAGCTGTACCGTATTTATGACTTCAAGCTCCCATTCTTCTTCGCGATGCTTCAAACGAAAACGGCGAGAGCTGCCATATGCTTTAGGAAGCAAAATGGTAATCCAGTCCATTCCGTCTAAATACGCTTCAAATACGCGGTCGACCTTAAGCATTGCTAGTTCACCATCCTCTAGTCTGCAGTCGCTTATTTGAGCTGTTCATAGCAGTATATTCATTGTTTCAGAAAACGGTTTCATTAATACATCACAACAGAGGCACTTTATATATTTCCTCATACTTTGGAACCCGTTCTACATGCGTTTTGTATAGCACGATGCTTTGAACAGAAAAAGAAATAGGTTTCCATAACTCTGACGGCTCATCGAACGAGCGGTCAGAGCGCCAGCGCCGAGCCAGCGTAATATGAGGACGATAAGGACGCTTCTCTAAAGAGAAGCCTAGTGCCTCGCACATATCATGAACATTGCTTTGCAGCGCCGACAGTTCAGACGGGTGCGTTACATCTGCCCATAAAATGCGGGGACGTTCCGGTACACCGAATGTTTGCAGCCCTTTTAATGAAAGCGAAAAACCAGGATGAGTCATCCGCTCCATCTCTTTTTGCAAAGAAGAAAGCACTGCATCAGCGCTTCCCAAAAACGCAAGCGTAATATGATAATCATCTTGATGCACCCAAGATTGGAACGGCAGTACTGACTCAGCATGCTCTCTCCATTCCGCTAAAGCTTCTTTTACAAAAGCCGGCAGCGGAACCGCAATAAAATAATTCGTCTGCATTATGTGCTCTCCTCCTGAAATAATTCTCCACGCTTTCGCGGCTGAAGCATGAACAAAATAACTCCCCCGAACGTGAGGGCTGAAAAGAAAAGATATACGTTCTGCACGCCGAAGCGATCCATTAGAATACCGCCCAAGAACGTACAAAACCATGTTCCAAAGCCCCCGCCTGCTGTTGCATATAATGCTACTGCTGTAGACTGCATAGAAGCAGGAGACAATTCTCGTACGTATTGAAGGGCAGCCGGAATAAATAATCCGATTGACATAATATTTCCGATTTGAACACCAGAAAGATGTACATATTCTTTCAAATATACCCCTAATAACGGAAATAATGCCCCGATTCCAAAGAAAACAGAAAAATAAAATGCGCGAAACGTTGCGTCTGCTGTTCTTTCCTCTCGCTGTAACGCTGCTTCCCTCTAGCTCTCCCCCTCCAAAAAGCAAAAAGAAGCCCGCTCCTCAAAGAAGAGCGGTTTCCTTTATGTTGCTTCACTCCATTCATCGCAGAAGAAAACATGCCTGCTGATGAAATATTTATTTTGCCAACTCATAAATCGCTTGCGCGTAAATGGCAGTGGCTTTCAATAAATCTTCAATCTCAATATACTCATCTTTTTGATGAGCAAGTTCTTCTTTTCCAGGAAATAAAGGGCCGAACGCCACACCGGCTTTCAGAGAGCGGGCATACGTGCCGCCTCCAATAGAAAGAAGTGTTGCCTCTTCACCCGTTTGCTCTTCGTATACACGCTGCAGCGTACGAATCAACACATGATCCTTATCCACATGGTGCGGACGTGAATCTGACATGTCCTTCATGCAGAAGCCGTGTGCACCTGCGCTTTGCTCAAGAGCAGCCAGCGTTTCTTGTAAATTCGTCGTGACCGGATAACGGATATTCAGGCCCAGCTTTCCGCCTTCTGCTTCTGTATAGGATAAAAGACCGACATTGACTGTCAAATCTCCTGTAATATCATCGTTATACTGTATGCCTAAATTCTTTCCTCTAGTATCATTCTCAAAGGATTGTATCGTGAATTCTACAAATGCGGCACCTGCTGCGTCCAGCTTTTCATGTTTCAGAAATGCCGCCAAGCAGAGTCCGGCATTCTCGCCTTTTTCCGGTGTGGAGCCATGCGCTGAAATGCCTCTTAGCTCCAATACGGCCATTTCTCCTTCAACAGAAACCTTTCCCTCGCGATCCTGCACATAGCGCTCAAACCGTTTGGCAATTTCTTGCGCGTCCTTTGACTGGACAACGGCTTTCGCAACATCCGGCACCATATTCAAACGTCTTCCGGATGTGAGCTCTTTGAGGATTGTTTCTCCGTCTGCTGCTTTTGCCTCTTGGGTTAAATACAGGTTGCAAATCCCTTTCTCCGCATTGATGATCGGGAAGTCGGCATCCGGCGCAAAGCCCATCGTCGGCATTTCTTCATGCGCGAAATAATGGTCTACGCAGCGCCATTGGCTTTCTTCATCCGTTCCTAAAATCATACGAACGCGTTTGTTAAGCGGAAGGTCAAGCTCTTTTACAATTTTCATCGCATAATAAGCAGCCATCGTCGGCCCCTTATCATCAATGGCACCGCGGGCATAAATATTGCCGTTTCTGATTTCAGCACTGTACGGATCGCTTGTCCAGCCGGCTCCTTCAGGCACTACGTCCACGTGGCATAAAATACCGAGAAGTTCTTCGCCTTTTCCCATTTCCAGATGTCCAGCATAGCCCTCAAGATTTTTAGACGTAAAGCCGTCTTGCTCTCCCTTTTCCAGCATAAACGCTAATGCCTTTGCAATCCCTTCGCCAAACGGCGCGCCGTCACTTTTCTCTTCTTCTTTTAACATGCTTTTAATGCGCAAAAATTGCTGCGTATCTGCAATTAAAGCTTCTTTTCGTTTTTCTACTTCTTGCATCCAATTTATATTTTTCATTGTTTCACCTGCTTTACTATATCGCTCCTTCCATCATAACAAACCATTCTCACTTCCGCCAACCGGCATCAGCAAATTTAAATTTACGAACATTCAATTTCAGTACCAATAATAAAATTTGTGTTTTACCGAAAAATTTTTCGACATAATGCAGGATTTTGACATTTTTCGTAGAAAAACATAAACTAGTAACTAAGAGATAAAAAAATCATAATCGTCCTCGTTTTTTTGAAAATGTACTTTTACAATTGTTGTCTACTTGTTAATTTTCTGTTAAAAGTCCGCAAAATAATGCATGAATTTTCTGGAGTGGAGTACAATGAAAGTGAAAAGGCCTTCTTTCCCTGTTGGGTCAACAAAAAACTCTTGGAGGAGTGGTTTTTTGAAATTGACAACCTCTCGTATGCTAACACGGATTAAGTCGATTTATATGTTTATCAATGAAAAGGGCATTGTTACAACACAAGACCTCGTGGATGAATTCGGCATTACGCCAAGAACAATCCAGCGGGACTTGAATGTGCTGCAATTCAATGAATTGGTTTGCAGTCCGGCTCGCGGAAAATGGACAACAACAGGAAAAAGAGTACGGCTTTCGTCATAACAAATATAACATCTTTATATACATACCCCTTTCTTCCGTAAGAAAGGGGTTTATTTTTGCTGTAATTCATCCCTTCAGCAATTCCAGTTCTTCATCCGTTAGTTCGCGATATTGCCCAAGCTCCAGCTCCTCATCTAGCTTGAGCGGTCCCATTTCTGTTCTCTTTAAATAAATGACCTTCTTGCCGACAGCCTCAAACATGCGTTTCACTTGATGAAACTTGCCTTCTGTAATCACCAGCTCAATTTCCGAAATATCACCCTCATGCAAAATCGTCAGTTCACCAGGCTTTGTTTCATAACCATCATCCAGAATGACACCCTTTTTGAACGCTTCTGCATCCGCTTCTGTCACGCGTCCCTCTACCTTTGCATAATACTTTTTCGGCACATGCTTTTTCGGTGACAGCAGCTGATGAGCAAGCTGACCGTCATTTGTTAACAGGAGAAATCCTTCCGTATCTTTATCAAGCCTTCCAACCGGAAATGGTTCAAAAATAACATCTTCCTCTTCAAGCAGGTCAATTACTGTTTCATGTACATCATCTTCCGTTGCTGAAATTACACCCGGCGGCTTGTTCATCATTAAATATACAAATTCCTTATATTCCACTACATCTCCGTAAACTGTTACTTCTTCCTCGGCTACGTTCACGTGGAACTTCGCATCCTTTACCGGCATACCGTCTACTTTCACGGCTCCGTCCTTCAAAAGCTTCTTTACTTCTTTTCGGCTGCCGTAGCCCATATTCGCCAATAATTTATCGATTCTCATATTTTCCACCTTCTTTATGTATAGAGAAAGGGGCTATACTTAAGCCCCTTTCGTTCGTATTTTTAACTTCCTTCCAAACTTCGCTTTTAGTTTACCCAAAAACTCTTCGCCGAACATGCGCTGCATTACGCCAGTACGAATTGCGAGGAATCCGTACACGAGCGCTCCGATGGAAGCAGTAATCACTACTGCAGCGATTGCTTGCCAACGATTCTCTGTATAAGCCAATACAGGAGTTAATCCCCAAAGCAAAATCTTAACGACAATGGCCATAACAGCGGTAAGAATCACAACTTGGAATGCACGCTTATAAACGAGGGCAAAGCTGAAATTCGCATGCTTCTTAATCTGCAAATTCGTGTACCAAACAGAAACCGCAAATCCGATACCTGTTCCAAGTACTGCTCCAATCGTTTCAAAGTAACGAATAAGCACAAGGTTGCATATCACCTTTAGTACAACTCCAATGCCAAGTCCGATAATCGCATGCTTTTGCTGGTTGATCCCCTGCAGAACTGCGCCTGTTACGGAAAATAAAGCAAACAGCATCGCGACAGGAGCATACCACATAAGAATCTGTCCGCCCAGCTTATCCGGCTCATAAAAAGCTGTATAAATCGGATATGCAAGCACCGAAATCCCGACAACTGCCGGCAGCGTTAAAAAGACATTAAGCTGAAACGTTTGCGAGATTTGACGATGCAATACTCCTTGCTTATCTTCTGTAAACGATTTTGTAATAGCGGGTACAAGAGTTAAGCTGAACGCAGTCGCAAGCGACACCGGAATCATGATGAGCTTATGCGTCCACATCGTAAAAATGCCGAGTGCGTGCTCTGCGATATCTCCCTTTCCAACTGCTTCCATTGCTTTGTTAAACGTAAGCGTGTCAATTTGCTGATACAAAGGAATCGTCAGTCCAACTACAACGTATGGTAAAGCATACGCAAACAGTTCTTTGAACAGCTGCGGCGTACTTACATCTGCCGGCTTTATCTTTTGATTTGAAAGCAACTCATCAAGATGGAGTTTGCGCTTAAACCAATACCAAATCAGCACTGCCAAGGCACCGATCGCCGATACAAACGCAGCAAACGTAGAAACGCCGACTGCTGTTGCAACCGAACCCTTCAATACTTTAATTACGATATAACTTCCGGCTAACAATACGATAACGCGAATAATCTGTTCAATAATTTGTGAGACAGTGGTCGGTCCCATGGACTGGTGACCTTGGAAAAAGCCTCGAATCAAGCTGGCCGCCGGTACGACAAGCAGCGCGAAGCTGACAAGACGGATAATCATCGTTACTTCTCCCACACTGTTCTCAAGCTGCTTGTTGCCAAGCATTGCTTCCGCAAATAACGGTGCTGTCGCATACAGTACGATAAACGAAAGCATACCCATAAAAATCATGAGTTTCATGCCCGAACGGAACATGCGTCTGCTCGTCTCATAATCTCCTAAAGCATTATACTTGGAAACAAATTTGGAAACCGCAAGAGGCACTCCCGCCGTCGCAATGCTCAAGAAAATGGTATACGGCACATAACCGTATGTGTACAACGTTCCGCCATTTGTACCGACAAGCGCATGAAACGGAAAAACATAAATCATGCCGAGAAACTTCACCAGAAAGGTCCCGAATGTCACAATGAGCGTACCGCGTATAAACTTAGAATCAGACATAAAAAAGCCTCCAAACAATTGGAATCTAACCTTTGTATTGTATCACAAAACATCAGTGAAGGATAAATTCATACAAAAAAAGCCGCATTTATGGACGGCTTGTAATATAACCATTTTCTTGAAACAAACGATACGTTCGTTCGATTGTTTAAATGGATTATTAATTATATAAGTGTGCAAATGATTGGCAGTTTTTCTTTTTTTCTAATTCGTGCTATTCTTTTCTACAGTACAAAAGCAAGGGTGATAACATGAATTATGATGTAATTGTAATCGGGGGCGGCCCGTCCGGATTGATGGCTGCCATCGGAGCAGCTGAAGGCGGCGCAAAAGTTCTTCTTCTTGATAAAGGAGATAAGCTCGGCCGCAAGCTGGCGATTTCCGGCGGAGGCCGCTGCAACGTAACAAACCGCCTTCCGGTTGATGAAATTGTCAAGCATATTCCAGGGAACGGCCGCTTCTTATATAGTGCCTTTTCCGTCTTTAATAATGAAGATATTATTCGCTTTTTTGAGAAGTTGGGCGTACAGCTGAAAGAAGAAGACCACGGCCGCATGTTCCCTGTTTCGGACAAAGCACAATCCGTTGTAGATGCACTGCTTCGCAGATTGCAGGAGCTGCGAGTGCATATAAGAGTAAATACACCGGTAAAAACGGTAGAATACGAAAATGGGCAAACATCGGCTGTTATTCTGCAAAACGGGGAAGTGCTGCCGACAAAGCATGTGGTAATTGCAGTAGGCGGCAAGTCCGTGCCTCACACTGGCTCGACAGGAGATGGATACGCTTGGGCTGAAAAAGCAGGGCATACCATTACAGAGTTGTTTCCGACAGAGGTTCCCATCACTTCAAACGAACCGTTTATCCGTGACCGCATTCTTCAAGGCTTAGCTCTGCGCGGTGCGGCTTTAAGTGTTGTAGACCCAAAAGGAAAAATAGTGAAAACGCATATGATGGATATGCTGTTCACTCATTTTGGAATTTCAGGCCCGGCGGCGCTTCGCTGCAGCCAATATGTAATCAAAACGATGAAAAAGTTTAAAACAAATACGGTTCATGTCCGTATTGACGCTCTGCCCGCTCAAAAAGAAGAGCCATTATTTCAAGAGATTGTAAAACAAATTAAGGATGAGCCGAAAAAAGGGCTGAAAAACGTGCTCAAAGGCTATGCCCCGGAACGTTATCTCCTGTTCTTGCTTGAGAAAAACGATATCGATGCGAGCCAGGCAGCCGGACAAACAGCAAATGATAAGATTCGTGCATTTGTCCAAGACTTAAAGGGCTTCACCTTCACCGTAAACGGGACGCAGCCGCTTGAGAAGGCATTCGTGACAGGAGGAGGCGTATCCGTAAAAGAAATTCACCCGAAGGAAATGGCTTCAAAGCTTATGAAAGGCTTGTACTTCTGCGGAGAAATTCTGGACATTCACGGTTATACAGGAGGCTATAACATCACAGCCGCTCTTGTTACAGGAAGAATCGCAGGTACGACTGCAGCACAAAACGTATAATTAAAATAAAAGAGAGCCTAACATCTTGTTAGGCTCTATATACAATCATCGCTGAAAAGCAATAAATTTGATTTTCTTCATCATTATTAGAAACTGCCACTTGATATTTTATATCAATCACCCTATTGTCTTCTATTTTTTTTAGAAAACCATTGATAGATTCTTCTAAATCTTTTTCATGGGTTTCATCAAACACCTTAACGCGTATCATATTAGCACCATCCCAAATCACAGCCGGAAACTGATGGATCGATATCTCTTCGCGTATCAATAAGACGGTAAAACCTTCCATTTTCATGTACATATCCTTCTTCAAGTTCGTACTTCTTTTCTGCTGCATGCACGTAGAATTTACCTATAATAAACTTATTTGAATACAACTCCAAATACTCTTCCTTAAACTTTGCGATTACCTTTTCGGTAATATCTATTTTTAAAGTCCTGCCCATTCATGCCCCTCCCTTCATGAATGTCTTATTTGATTTATTTTATTAGACGTAAAAAAATTTATGATTACTCCAATAAATTTAACAAATAAGAAAAGCGAAGCCGGCTCGTTTAGGCGGAGGTTCTTAGGTGGCAGCGAATTGCCGGCGGAGCTATATATGAGTGAATGATAATTTCGACATGTTCATGTGCTATGTATAACCAAAAGGGAATATTGTATGCTTCTTCTCTCTTGTATAATTCCATCTAAAAAAAGCCAGCTTCTTGCTGACTCCTTTACAAATTTGTTCCGCTTATATCCTCTGCCGTTGCTTCCTCAATCGTTTGCCCTGTGTTCGCTTCATTTGCACCTGTATCCTGTGTTTGGAAGACTCTTCTTCCATTTACAAAATCGGCAACAACAGGACCTGTCGCACCGTTATTGGATTTTGATGCTTTCATCGGCATTTCGCTGATGCTGTCTGCAAAGCTGATCGTGCCGAAATTATTTACGACAATGAACTTTTTAATGCAAATCGACATTGCTCTCAGACCTTTCTTCTTGTCATCCTTTATATATATGCGTGATGTACGAGAAGGGTTCGATTCACTATTGACTCCTCCCTCTGCTTAAAACTACAAATCGATCGAAGCTTCACTTTCTGTTGACATTGGTTCTATAGCTGCTTCACCCGTTCTTTTTCCATTTAAAATCACCGCTTTATTTGCGCCGCCCGATCCGTTTCGCTCTTTTGATACGGAAAATGGAGATAAGTTATGGCGGTTGCCGAGGTTGGTTTGTCCCCGGTTGTTAACGATCTTTATTTTTCGACTAATAGGAGCCATAATCCGCCTTCTTTCCTTTTCGCTCCTACTACTATATGCACATAAGGAAAAACGTGAAACGAAAATCGTTTCACGTTTATTTCACTTCGCCTGCATAAGACGTCATGCCGCCGACCATATTCACAGCTTTATAGCCTTTCTCATTTAAATATAGGCATACATGCTCACTGCGCACACCTGACTTGCAGATAAAGATATATTCATTTTCTTTATCGAAAACTTCCAGCTTGCTTGGGATATCTCCCATTTTAATATGAACAGCCTCGGGAATCTTGCCGTAATATTCAATCTCCTCGTCTTCTCGTACATCTACAAGAAATAATGTTTCTCCATTTTCTAATCTTTCCTGTACCTCTTCCGGCGTAATTGTTTGAAGCTCAAACATTCTCGATTTCCCCTCTCTACATTCACTCTTCACACTATTTTAGCAACGCGCGAAGCAGAAAGCAAAAAAGAAAACATCGCGTTTCCGATGGATTTCTTTGGAAAAACATACTAAATCCACAAAAAAGACACAGAAGATGGACAGACTAAGAACGCAAGCAACCTCTTGCCATTTTAACGTAAGGAGTGGGACTATGCAGTGGAAATTCATTATCACATCGCTCGGCATGACAATCCTTGCCGTCAGCGGTATTTCATCAGTATCGGCGGCCGAACCAGCTGTATCAGCGCAACAGAAGAGCTCGCTTATCAAGAACGAAACATTGCAGCAGCTGGAAGCACAAGAGAAACAGCTGCACCAACAGCTGCACCGGCAAAGAGAAACGAATCGAAAGCTTTGGATTGAAAAATCCGATTTGACAAAGGAGGAAAAGACGAAACTCGAAGCTCTGCATACCGACATGCAAAAGCTGCGTGAAAAAGCACAAGCTCTTCACCAAGAAATGAAAGCAGCCAAGCAGCAAAAGGATGAAGCCAAAACGGCCGATCTGAAAAAACAGCTGGCATCGCTTCGAGATGAGATGAAGACAAAGCATAAAGAAATGAGAAAATCTGTAAAACCGCTGAAAATTAAGCGGGATGAGTCCAATCCGATAATGAAAAATAAACGTCAAACACATCACGAGCTGCACAAATTGTATCGGCAAAAAAGAGAACTGCGCCAATCCGTGAAGGAAGAGAACATGGCTCAGCTGATTGAACTCGAAAAACAGATCATTGAAAAGCAGAGGCAGCTTCTCGAACAGGCAAAACAGCTGGAGCAGCAGCTAAAATAAAAAAGAACGATCCCGTGGAATTCAAGATCGTTCTATTGCACAGCTTACTTTTCTTTTCCTTGCTTCTTGCTTTGGCGCTGTTTTCCTTCAGAGAAATTAGACGAATCATCGAAGTTCGGCTGCTTTTGACCGCCGTTGTTGCTTCTGCCTTTGCCTTTGCTCATGCGAAACCCTCCTTGTTGTGAAGTCGTTTCTATTTTGCGCAGACTAAAGCCTTTCTATGAGAAAATGGCCCCCTTCATTGGGAGCCATTTTTTAGTTGCAAGAAAGCAGAAGCTTTTAGATATATTCAGCTTCATTGTCCAGCTCCGCCGGCTAGGCACTCCCGCCTAAGAACCTCCGCCACAAAAAGGCAAAAAACGCCTTTGAGGGGGAAGAACCTCTGCCTCCACATCTGAACAGTCGGCTCCGCTTTTCTTAGTTAGCAACAATATTAACAAGCTTGCCCGGTACCGCAATTACTTTGCGAACCGTTTTGCCTTCAATTTGCACCTTTACTTGTTCATCTGTAAGAGCCAATTGCTCCATTTGCTCTCTTGTCGCATCTTTCGCCACAAGAAGCTTTGCTTTCACTTTGCCGTTAATTTGCACAACGATTTCGATTTCGTCTTCTACGAGCTTCGACTCATCATAAGCCGGCCAAGCTTCATATGTCACTGTTTCGCTGTGGCCAAGCTTGCTCCAAAGCTCTTCCGCGATGTGCGGCGCAATTGGAGACAATAGCTTCACAAAGCCTTCTACGTACTCCTGCGGAAGCGTTTCTGCTTTGTACGCGTCGTTGATGAATACCATCATTTGTGAAATCGCCGTGTTGAAGCGGATTCCTTCATAGTCCTCCGTAACCTTCTTCACTGTTTGATGGTATACCTTATCAAGCCCTTTGTTTGGCTCTTTTGTAATCTTTTCGCTTAGCTCGCCGTTTTCTTGCACGAATAAACGCCATACGCGGTCCAAGAAGCGGCGCGCTCCGTCAAGGCCTGTTTCAGACCAAGCGATAGACGCTTCAAGCGGCCCCATAAACATTTCATATAAGCGAAGCGTATCTGCTCCGTGGCTTGCCACGATATCATCAGGATTTACAACGTTGCCTTTGGATTTACTCATTTTTTCGTTGTTGGCGCCTAAAATCATACCTTGGTTGAACAATTTTTGGAACGGTTCTTTTGTCGGCACTACGCCCAAGTCGTACAAGAATTTATGCCAAAAGCGCGCATATAACAAGTGAAGAACAGCATGCTCCGCGCCGCCGATGTAAATATCAACCGGAAGCCACTGCTTTAACTTCTCAGGGTCAGCCAGCTTTTCGCTGTTATGCGGATCGATATAACGCAAATAGTACCAGCAGCTTCCGCCCCATTGCGGCATAGTGTTCGTTTCGCGGCGGCCTTTTTTTCCAGTCGCAAGGTCCGTTACACTTACCCAATCCGCGACATTTGCAAGCGGAGATTCGCCTGTACCAGATGGACGGATATCATCAGTCTTCGGCAGAACTAATGGAAGCTCTTCTTCCGGAACAGCTGTCATTGTTCCATCTTCCCAATGAATAACTGGAATCGGTTCGCCCCAATAACGCTGACGGCTGAATAGCCAGTCGCGAAGACGATATGTGACCTTTTTCTCCCCAGCTTTGCTTAATTCAAGCCATTCAATCATTTTCTCAATCGCTTCTTCTTTATTCAAACCGTTCAAGAAAGCAGAGTTCACATGCTTGCCGTCTCCTGTGTAAGCTTCCTTGGAAACATCGCCGCCTGCCACTACTTCTGTAATCGGCAATTCGAATTTCTTCGCGAACTCATAATCGCGCTCATCGTGCGCCGGCACTGCCATGATTGCTCCTGTACCGTAGCTCGCAAGCACATAATCCGCGATCCAGATCGGCATTTTTTCGCCATTTACCGGGTTAATCGCATAAGCGCCTGTAAATACGCCTGTTTTATCCTTTGCCAAATCTGTACGCTCAAGATCGCTCTTTGTCTTCACTTGATCTAAGTATGCTTCCACCGCTGCCTTTTGCTCAGGTGTCGTAATCTTTTCCACAAGCGCATGCTCAGGAGCCAACACTGAATAAGTTGCACCGAACAATGTGTCAGGACGAGTTGTGAACACTGTATAAGTTTCATCTATACCATCTACTTTGAAGTGAACCTCCGCACCCTCGGAACGTCCGATCCAGTTGCGCTGCATTTCCTTCAAGCTTTCCGGCCAGTCAAGCTCCTCTAAATCTTCCAGTAAGCGGTCTGCGTATGCAGTGATTTTCAACACCCACTGCTTCATCGGACGGCGCTCTACCGGGTGACCCCCGCGCTCGCTCTTGCCGTCGATTACCTCTTCGTTCGCCAATACCGTGCCAAGCGCCGGACACCAGTTTACTGCTACCTCATCAACATATGCCAAACCTTTTTCGTACAGCTTCAAGAAAATCCATTGCGTCCATTTGTAATAACCAGGATGAGTCGTATTCACTTCGCGATCCCAGTCGTAAGAAAAGCCAAGAGCCTTAATTTGGCTGCGGAATGTATTGATGTTTTTCTCTGTAAACTCCGCTGGGTCATTTCCTGTATCTAAAGCGTATTGCTCTGCAGGAAGACCGAACGCATCCCAACCCATTGGATGAAGCACGTTATAGCCCTGCATGCGCTTCATACGCGATAAAATATCAGTCGCTGTATATCCTTCCGGGTGTCCTACGTGAAGACCCGCACCGGACGGATAAGGAAACATGTCTAATGCGTAAAATTTCGGTTTGTCTTTATCTTCGGTCGTACGGAATGTCTTATGCTCTTCCCAATACGCCTGCCACTTTTTCTCGATTTCATTATGATTGTAGCTCACGAAATACCCTCCATTCTTATATATCTGTCACGGAAAATGCAAAAAAACCCCTCATCCCTGTGTAAGGGACGAGAGGTTGTAGATTCCCGCGGTACCACCCTAGTTAATGCTTTCACATTCGCTTAAAATCCGTAACGTGGACGAAACGGCAATCGCTACTGTCAATTCACGATCGCAACTCCAAGGCGAGTTCGCAACGAAACGTGGATTGACTTGCACCAAGCGTCAACTCTCTGAGCCAGTTCTGTTTGCTACTACTCCTTGTCACTGTTGTTAATACATATAAATTGCTTACAGTCTATTCTAAAACATGTTGTTTGTTACGTCAAACTGTCCTGGAAAAATTCATGCTGCAATTTTTTGTTCGATTGTTTCTTTCGCTTTGAGTTTTCGGTCGTAGATGCTTGCAGCTACGATAGATATCATCAGCATAGCCAATATCGCCATAAACAATACTTCTATATTAAAAGCATCTACAATCAAACCGCCGGCCCATGGTCCAAACATTCTTCCGCCAGTGGCAGCACTGTTCACCACACCTTGATAAAAACCCTCTCTCCCTTGCGGCGCTAAGTTATTCGCAATAGTAGGAACTGCAGGCCATACGAACATTTCTCCGATTGTTAAAATAACCATTCCCGTCATAAACAATTCAAACTGTTCAGCTTGTGCTACAACCGTAAAGGAAACCATAAAGATGATCGTACCAATGATGATTTGCTGTTTTAGAGAGCGGTTCAGTTTGCGTATAATTGCAGAAATAAGAGGCTGTGCTAATACAATTAAAGCTCCATTCACTGTCCACAGTAGACTGTAGGATCTTAAGCTGATTTTCAAATCCTGCATATGCGATGCAATTGTACCTTGCCATTGTACATAAGCAAACCAGCAAATAGCGTATGCACAGCACATGACCAGTAAAGCTCTGAAGAAAGGCGTCAACTTCCATACTTTCTTTTCTTTTTGCATTTCCGCTTTTTTCTTTATTGTAACCTGCATATTTTTGAATCCGATAAACACAATTACAAAGAAAACAAAGTATAAAGCGAGATTTGCAAGAAAAATATAATCAATACGATAAGACGCCACAAGTCCTCCAAATGCCGAGCCCAGAGCGACTCCTACATTTTGCCCTACATACATAGCATTGAAGGCACGTCGTCCGCCTTCTGGCCAAACTGCACCAATCATCGCATACATAGATGGGAATACCACACCGGAACCTAGACCAATTAAAGCAAGCCATAAAACATATAAAGGCCATCCATGGAAAAATACAAGCCCTACGATAGAAAATAACGTAATGATAATACCGCTTAAAATAGACTTATAGCCGCCCAGTTTGTCGAACATAATACCGCCTGCGATATTTCCAATTATACCTGCCAACGAATTTATCATAAGTGCCATCCCCGCTACGGAAAGCGACTTCCCTAGATGATTATGAATATAAATTGTGTTAAAAGGCCACAAAAAAGAAGAGCCCGTAACGTTGATAATCATTCCGATAACTAGTAACCATACTTTTCTCGGCACCCTTCTCCCTCTATTCTTTTATATATTTCTATAAAATCGCACAAAAACACCATTATGATTTTAGACCTTTTCGAAGTGCTTAGCAACGGAAAAGGATTGGAAAAAAACGCATAAATAAACCCCTGAATCTCTATGGAAATACAGGGGTTTTCTCATTTTTAATCACTGATTAGACTGCTTCGATCTCTGCGGTTGACCCTTTTTCGCATTCTTCTGTTTAGCCTGCACTACAGGATCAAATTCGTTTGAAAATTCTTGGTTATGCCCGTTTTGTGTTTTTTGCTCTGGATTATTCATTTTAGAACGCGTTGCCATATTTGTTCATCCCTTCTTTTAGTGAGGTGTCGTAGTCATTTGATGCTGCAAATGACGCAGCTGCGAAAGCGTGCGATCGATGCGCTCGCGCTGCTCTGAGTTCGCGTTGTGCATCATTTTTTCTAAAGCAATTGAAGCTTGTTCGAGCTGCAATTGCGCATTCGAGTATTCCATATCGTTGTAGTGTTCTTGTCTCATTCCGAGTTCCAATTGCTCTTGGCTGCACTTCATCGCTTGCACTGCATCATCAATGCATTGATCTAACGAGTAACGATCTGTCATGCGAATCCTCCTCATTGTTCTTATCGCATTTATTGTCCCCAACAATGCAAACTCTATGAGCAAATGTTATAATGTAATGTGCTTTTTGAAATTTGACATTCGTCCATATTTCATATAGATACGCTTACACAAGGAGAGAAACGATGGAGAATCCATTTATTTATTCAAATGACAATAAACGTTACCATACATGGAACTACCACCTGCGCCAGCAATTCGGCGAAAAAGTGTTTAAAGTTTCGTTAGACGCCGGATTTGACTGTCCGAACCGAGACGGCACCGTTGCGTTCGGCGGCTGTACATTCTGCAGCGCTGCCGGTTCTGGTGATTTTGCGGGGAACAGCGCTGAAGATGTGATTACGCAATTCCATAAAATCAAAACAAAGATGCACGAGAAGTGGAAGGACGGCAAGTACATGGCGTATTTTCAGGCCTTCACAAATACGCATGCTCCTGTTGAGGTTCTGAAGAAAACCTTCGAACCCGTTTTAGAGCAAGAAGGCGTAGTCGGCATTTCGATTGCGACACGCCCGGACTGCTTGCCGGACGACGTTGTAGAATACCTCGCAGACCTAAATAAACGCACATACCTCTGGATCGAACTCGGTCTGCAGACTGTTCATGAACGCACTGCTCTTCTCATCAACCGCGCCCACGACTATCAAACATATGTGGAGGGCGTGGAAAAGCTGCGCAAGCATAACATTCGCGTTTGCTCTCATATCATTGACGGGCTCCCGCTTGAGAACTACGACATGATGATGGAAACGGCTCGTGAGGTTGCGAAGCTCGATATTCAAGGGATTAAAATTCATTTGCTTCACCTGTTGAAAGGAACGCCGATGGTAAAACAATATGAAAAAGGAATGCTTGAGTTTTTGTCACTCGAGGATTATGTCAGCCTTGTGGTAGATCAGCTGGAAATCATTCCGTCCGACGTAATTGTGCATCGCGTTACAGGCGACGGTCCACCTGATTTAATGATCGGTCCGATGTGGAGCTTAAAGAAGTGGGAAGTTCTGAATGCGATTGACGCAGAATTTGTGCGCCGCGGCAGCTGGCAAGGGAAATTTGCCAAAACGGTGAAACAATCATGAAGCTGGAACGCATTTTGCCGTTTGCCCGTACGCTGCTTCAAAGGGCCGTTCAACCTGGAGATTATGCAGTTGACGCAACGATGGGAAACGGACATGATACTTGTTTTTTGGCTGACTTGGTTAGAGACCACGGCAAAGTATTCGCTTTTGACATTCAACAGCAAGCGCTCGAAAATACAAACCTTCGCCTGGAAGAGCAGAAGCTCGCAAGCCGCGCGTCTTTGTTTCATGCAAGTCATGATGAGTTGCTGAACTGCCTGCCCCTAGAAGCGCACGGTAAAGTGACAGGTGCCGTCTTCAATTTAGGCTACTTGCCGGGCGGAGACAAAGAGATTGTAACAAAGCCGAATTCCACCATCTCCGCCATCAAACAGCTGCTTGAAGTGATGGCACCGGAAGGCATCATTGTGCTCGTCATTTATCACGGGCATGCGGAAGGACAAATCGAGCGTGATGAAGTTATTGAATTTGTCACAGGCCTCGATCAAAAGCATGCGCACGTATTGCGTTACGAGTTCATCAATCAAACAAATAATCCGCCGTTTATTATCGCGGTTGAAAAAAGATAAAAAGCCTGGGCAATCCAGGCTTTTTTATGCTTTCTTCCGGTACATCCTTCCGTTCATATAGAAAAAGTAGGAAGTAAGTCCTCCATATTTCACAATACGCTTCGCCATTTTCTGCATATCCTTTTGCTCGTTGACTTTTTTATC
Source organism: Ectobacillus panaciterrae DSM 19096 (assembly GCF_000430785.1). Lineage (GTDB taxonomy): Bacteria > Bacillota > Bacilli > Bacillales > Bacillaceae_G > Ectobacillus > Ectobacillus panaciterrae. Next base: position 67,754 of record NZ_AUMR01000013.1, on the reverse strand, counting down.
GGATAAATATACGCCTAGCAAGCCCCTGCTGATTAAACGGTGGAACTTTGCGTGCGGCAGTTCCTTTACATTCCGGTCCGTTTCCTTCACGAAATGCTTCAATCGCTCTAACGTTTCTTCGCTGTTTTGGTAATAGCTGCAGAAATTCAAATCGCCGCCGAGACGGTCTTCTTCTTGGTCGATGAAATAGTCCAGCAAAATGTGCAGACCTTGCAGGTAAGGGAAGTAGCCTTTTTTGATTTTCATAATGTGCAGTTCGCTTAGCTCGCTATGAAAAGAATATGCGACAAGGCAGAAAATGCCCAGCGTAGAACCGGCACAAGCTGAAAACTCGAACCAGCGCATAGCAGGAAGCTTTGCTTTGTGCGAGTTGAACCAGCTTTGCAGTCTTTTCTCCCTTTCATTAAGCTCTACATGCTTATGTACTTGCAGGTCGCAATAGTAACGAGCAAGCTCATGAAGGGATGGTGCAATTTTTGGATAGTGCTTCGCTTTTTTCAATACATCCTGACATGCCGCAACAAGCGCATGCAGGTATCCGCCGTCGTCTTGGTCATCTCGATATCGGTAGTAATTCTCGGGCATAGCAGATGGTGTAAGCGCATGAAGCATGGATTCATGCAGCGCCTCAAAATCATAAGGGTCTAAAGATGTGCTGCGGTCGCACAGATTATCCAAATAGTCGCTGATCGTTTGATAAGCTACAACAAATTTAATGCTGTCACGCTTATGTTCTCCGGCAAGAAGAGAGAGAATGCCGCCGCCTTCGCAATGGAACGTTTTATGCTCAATGCTTGCCAGCGCCTGTTTACGCAGTTCTTCATTCGGGATTTGCTTCGCCTGCTCCGCCCAATATGCCAGCTCCTCATGCACAAGCGGCATGACCCCCTTATACACTTTTGCCATAAGCGTAACAGGGTTCGTTGGTACTTTCACATCCATCACCTCTGCTTCATTAAATGTGCTTCCGCGAAATGATACGCAAGCGCGAACACTTCATTTTGCTCGTATTCACTAAACAGCTCATGATAACATTTCTCCCATTCTTTGTAAGCCTTATCGTTAATGTTTAGCTGATCGAACCACTTTCGCACTACTGTCTTATCTACAATTTTATCCTCACATGCCTGCATCAGCAAAAGTGGCACATTCGGAAATTTATCTTGATGCTTATAAGCGTTCTTTATTCCTTTCACTAATTCACTATACCATCTTACCGACACTTTTCGCAGATATAACGAATCGTTCTCCATTGCATCTCGAATTTCTTTGTTGCGCGTCGCCATTTCCACTGTTAAATTAGAAGCCACCAACAGTTTCGGCGCTACAACGTTGAGCACTTTGGATGCAACTCTTAAATAAACAGGCGGCTGCGATAATACACCTAAGCAAGGTGAACTCAAGATCACTCCGTCCACTTCCATTCCCGTTTCCTGCAGTGTCCGAATAACAATGAGCCCTCCCATGCTATGTCCGAGCAGAAAAAGCGGCAATTTATACGCTTGTGCTTCTTTAATCCACACTTTTACTTCTTCTATATACTCATCAAAATGATTGATATGCCCTCGTCTTCTTGAGGTGGTACCGTGGCCGGGCAAGTCTCCCATCACAACATGATAACCTTTTGACGTCCACATATCCGCAAGCGGCAAATAGCGGCCGTGATGCTCCATGGCCCCGTGAACGATAACTATCGCCGCTTTCGCTTCTTCTGCTTCCCGTTTCCGCATGATAAATCCCCCTATTATTTTCCTGTATATGCTACACTAAGAATAATTTAAATGAAAGGCGGTTTTCTTTATGTTATATCCGTTCAAAGACAAAACCCCCCGCATTGCGGACAGTGCCTTCATCGCCGATTATGTTACCGTTACTGGCGACGTAACGATCGGCGAGCAATCGAGCATTTGGTTCAACACAGTCATTCGCGGCGATGTTTCTCCGACGATGATCGGCGATCGTGTTAATGTGCAGGATCAATGCACGCTCCACCAAAGTCCTAAATATCCGCTCATTCTAGAAGATGACGTTACAGTTGGCCATCAAGTTATTTTACATAGCTGTACGATTCGCAAGAACGCTTTAATCGGGATGGGCTCCATCGTTCTTGATGGTGCCGAAATTGGAGAAGGCGCATTTATCGGCGCCGGCAGCCTTGTGGCCCAAGGCAAAAAAATCCCGCCGAATACATTGGCGTTTGGGCGCCCTGCGAAGGTAGTCCGCGAATTGACTGAAGAGGACCTGCAGGACATGGCGCGTATCCGCCGCGAATATGTAGAAAAAGGACAATATTATAAAGGATTGCAAAGCAGCAAGTAAAACAGGGCTTTTCCTGTTTTACTTGCTGTTTTTTTACATTTCCTTAGACTGCTCTTTACAATTTCTTATCACTGACTCAACAAACTCTTATTAAAATATAAATACAATTCCAAATATATTTCCATTAGGGAGGTGCTGCTGAATGATGTCAAAGTCAATCAGCGCCTTATACGAAATAGAGTGTTACATTTTAAAAGGGATTAACCGCCATTTTGAGCGAAAAGCATTAAATGCGTACTTCCGCAGTATTACGCATCTGGGAGGAGCCGCCTTCGCGATTCTCGCTGCCCTTCTTATGATACTCCTGTTCAAAGGCTCATTGCGCGATGTTGCTATAGCAAGCGCCCTTTCTCTTACTATCAGTCATATTCCGGTTCAAATTTGCAAGAAGCTCTATCCTAGAAAACGGCCGTATTTAATGGTTCACGGTACTAAATATCCTATTAATCCGCTTAAAGATCATTCTTTCCCTTCAGGACACACAACGGCAATTTTCTCTATTGTAATTCCATTTATTCTATACACGCCTACGCTCGCTTTCTTTCTCATTCCCATTGCACTCAGCGTCGGTACTTCCCGCATTTATCTCGGTCTTCATTATCCGTCCGACGTACTTGCAGGCATGTGTCTCGGAACGCTTACGGGCATCGTTTCCTATTATCAATTCATTCCGCTTTTATAAAGATGGGAGGCTTATGGATGAAAATTGCAATCTTTACAGACACTTTCACACCGCAGGTAAACGGGGTTGCGAAAACGCTGGAACGCTTTACGCAATACTTAGAGCACCACAATATAGAACACTACGTATTCGCACCTCAAAATACGGCAGAAGACAGCTTGATGGCAAACGTCAAGAAGATGAAAAGTATTCCGCTTGCGCTGTATCCAGAATGCCGTCTCGCCATTCCGAATCCCGTTTTCTTAAAACGGGAGCTGCTGCAATTTCAGCCTGACATTATCCACGTAGCCACACCGTTCAATATGGGGCTTTGTGGAATGTACTACGCCAAGAAACTGAACATTCCTCTCGTCGGCTCTTACCATACTGACTTCGACTCGTACTTGCACTACTATAAGATGGAGTTTTTCTCGAAGATGTTGTGGAATTACTTAATATGGTTTCACAGCTCACTGCAAAAAACATTTGTCCCTTCCTATGAAACATTAAAGCAGCTTAAAAGGAAAGGTTTTCGCGACCTTCACATTTGGAGCCGCGGCGTAGACTGCACGCTGTATCATCCAAATTATGAAGCGCAGGCTGTACGAGAAAAGTACAGCATTAAAGCGCAGCATATTCTCTCTTACGTCGGACGCATTGCGCCGGAAAAGGATATAGAAACTCTTACACATATCATAAAACAAGTAAACGCCAAACGGAAAGACTCTGTCCACTGGCTGCTTGTCGGAGACGGCCCGCTGGCGGAAGAATTGAAGGAGGCGTGCAAGGGAAACGTCACATTCACCGGCTATCTAAAAGGGGAAGAACTTGCACAAGTGTATTCTTCTTCTGACCTCATGGTGTTTCCTTCTCCGACCGAAACGTTCGGAAATGTGGTGCTTGAATCGCTTGCATGCGGCACCCCGGTCGTCGGAGCTAATGCGGGCGGCGTAAAAAACATTATAGCTGACGGGAAAACAGGCTTCTTATGCGAACCGAAACAAGCGGATCAGTTTGTCGCTTCTGTAGAATCGCTTCTCGATGATATCGAAACACGCAATCATATGAGACTTTATGCAAGAGAATATGCTCTGTCGCAAAGCTGGGAGCAAATTTTCGAGAATTTGCTTTGTCATTATGAGGATGTGATTCGAGCACCTCATGAAGAATTATTAGCCTAATATGCTTATGAATCTCCCCCACTTACCTTTTGCCTACGCCTTTCACACACTTGAAGTGGGGTATTACCTAATTTATGATAAAACCTCCGCTCTATTCGCACCTCACACAGCGAATGAACGGAGGTTTTATCATGTCTCTAAGGCGAATAACCGAGTGGCTGCTGCTTGAGCAAGCAGCCCACAGGCCGATATATGAAGCTTTGCTTTTTGTGGAGCACGCAAATGCACAGCGAATCGAGGAGAAGCAGGAAACCAAAATCGCACAAACGAAGTTGTACCTTTCCGCGATGGAAATGGTATATGAGAAGAAGTACAAAGAAGAAACCTTGGCAACCTCTTATTGAGCGGGCGTCATTATGTGCGGACGGAACTCATGATTTTTAAGAATTTGTACGGCGATATACAACATAGAATGACCATCGATGTACTTGAGAATATGCGGCCGTCCGACTGTGAAAAATGATACATACATCTTATTGCTTATCCGAAAACAGCAAAATAAAACGGGATGCTTTGTATACCGGGAATCTCTTTTTGTTTATGAAAGGAAATTCTTCTGTAAACAAGCTGTAACGAAAAAGAAAGATGTCTTCTCTTTTTTTGTTACATGAGATTTTGTAGGCTAATATATAGCGGTTAATCCGGCCGCAAATGAATTGACCTATAACGGCAATCCAAGGGGGGTATATATGAAATTCTCGGTAAAAAAGCATGCGGCTTTGACGGGTACATCAATAGCGTTGACTCCAATCGGACTCTTGCTTCTTGTGCTGGGCACAGGAGGAAGCAGCTTAATCAGGATAGCATGCATCGCCTTAGGAATCGTATGTGTGACGGCGGGCACTATCCTGCTTTGGGCTTTGAACCGTTCGTATCTCGAAATTACAGAAGAGCATTTAGTGAATCATTTCGGTCCCTTTAAGTCACAAATCAATTTGGAACGCATCACTGCCATTCGGTTCGTAAAAGACCCGGCAAGCGGCTTCGCTTGGACATTTCTGCGCATTCAAGTGATGCTGCATCCGCATAAGCAGGTGACAATTGCCCTGCCGGAGGATAAAAATGCTTTCATTATGGCATTGAAGCAAAAATGTCCGGATGCGGAGATTGCCTACATGCATTTCGGCGCATAATTTGTGGCCTTAAATCGTTTTGCAGCCAGACGCTTTTTGCATCACTTATTCTACTGTTTTTCTTATAAACCAAAGAAGCAAAGGCAACCGTGCCTTTGCTTCTTATTTTTTATATTCAAGCCTTTTCCATTGAAAGTAAGCGATTAGCGTGATAACCACACATATGATACTGATTATAGTTTGTCTAGTAACAACGTGATCTTCTCTTCCATAGAACGCTTCAATTGTGAATTGCAAGGAAACGACATTTACAATCAAAGCAGCTAAGATAACGAAGAACCATCCTTTCTTACTCATGACGATACTTCCTTCCTACCGCATATACCACACCGTTTTTTACTTCCAGTTCGATGAGCGGAAGCTCCCGTTGCGGCGGCCCCTCTACAGGATGACCTGTTTTGATATCGAAAAATCCACGATGACAAGGGCACATAAGAATATCACGCTCTTTTTCATAAAATACAGGGCATTGCAAATGCGTGCATTTATTGTTGTAAGCTACGAGCTCGCCATTTACAGTATGAACCAAAATAGCCGTATCACTTTCAGTCGGATAACTGAAGGTGACAGATTTTCCTTTCGGCAAGGAGGATAACTCTATTATTTTCACATGGGTCGGATCATCTTCTTTTTTCATGGCACCTGCGATTTGAAATGGGAGCGTCGCAATTCCGATGGCTACTGTTGCGCCAGTCATGGATTTAATGAATGCGCGGCGATTGTATTTCACATCGTCCACTCGCTTTAAATTATCTATTAAATTGCTCATATCATGATCCGTTTCTTCACGATGACGCTTTTTCTTTTCACTCATCTCGTTTTCCTCCCTTCTGATTAGGACTACTCTGTATATACACCGAAAAATTCAGGAACGAAATTCCACTTGTTTCCCTCTGAAGGCTTTTTGCCTTCGATTAAATTCATGCGGGCGCGGTTGCGGCGCAGCGCCTGCATTTCATCAAAATCAATGAAGCGAATCGCTTCGCTCGGACAAACAGACGCGCACATCGGAGGAATATCTTCTTTTGTACGGTCATAACACATATCGCATTTGTACATTTTGTTGGCTTCAAAATCGAATTTCGGAATGCCGAACGGACAGCCGAACGTACAATTGCGACAGCCGATACACTTTTCCTCCATAGCCGATAAAACGACGCCTTCTTTTGTAATCTGAATGGCGTTTGCCGGACACACGCGGGCGCATGCCGGATCTTTACATTGCATGCACATCATCGGAAACGTTTGCCGGCTTTCCATGAAATCAATGTATTCTACATAATTTCGTTCTTTATATTCATGATCGCCGCACTCCCGGCATGCCGCCTGACAGGAGCGGCAGCCGATGCAGCGTTCAAATTCCAAATACATCACTTTTTTCATCGGTTGTATCCCCCTTATGCCTTTTCCAGCTTCACAGCGCACACTTTAAACTCCGGCATGCGGGAAATCGGGTCAAGACATGGATTTGTTAACTGATTTACTGCCAACTCCTTGCCCCAATGATATGGTACGAATACCGTGTCATTTCGAATCGTTTTTGTAAGACGAACATCCAATTCCATATGACCGCGGCGCGTAACGAGCTTCACTTTATCACCGTTATGCAAATTATATTGAGCAGCCAGCTCAGGGTGCATTTCTGCGTACGGCAGCGGGCATTGTTCCATTAAGAAGTCAACGCGGCGTGTTTGGTTTCCTGAAAGGTAATGGAACACAACACGGCCTGTTGTAAGTATGTGCGGATACTCCGCTGTCGGTACTTCTCCTGGCTCCCTCCAATTGAATATACCTAAGTTCGCTTTGCCATCTGGGTTGTTGAAGCGTTCTTTAAACATTGTTGGGCTGCCTGGATGATCTTCAGATGGACATGGCCAGAATACCCCATCCTCTTTATCGATACGCTCCCAAGTTACGCCGTAATAGTCGGCTGGGCCCCCCTTAGATGCCACGCGGAATTCCTCGAAAATTTCATGCGCATCCTTGTAAGGGAAAAACTTGCCTTTGCCCATGCGCTCTGCGATGAGCTGCATGATTTCCCAGTCTGACTTGCTTTCGCCGAGCGAGTCGCGTACTTTGCGGATGCGGATGACGCGGCCTTCTAAATTGGTCGTAGTGCCGTCATCTTCCGCCCAAGAAGTGGCAGGAAGAACAACATCGGCAAATTCCGCTGTTTCTGACATGAAGAAGTCGCTTACGACCATGAAATCAAGTTTTTCAAAGGCTTTCCAAACGTGATTCGTGTTTGGAGCCGATACCGCAGGGTTGCTGCACATAACGTGCATCGCACGGATCGTTCCGTTATGCATTAAATCGAACATTTCATATGCAGATACACCCGGCTTCGGCATTTCCTCAGGCTGAATACCCCATACGCTCGATACGTATTTAACAGCCTCTGGATCGGTTAACTTTCGATATCCCGGCAGCAAATCCGCTTTTTGACCGTGCTCCCGTCCGCCTTGACCATTGCCTTGTCCTGTAAATGTTCCGCAGCCGGACGCGAATTTGCCGACCATGCCGCGAAGCAGCGACATCGTAATATACATCTGTACGTTCTCGACACCTTTGGATTGCTGTTCGACGCCGCGCGCAAACATCACGACGGAACGAGGAGACTGACCGAAAATATGAGCTGCCTTGATGAGCTTTTCAACAGCTATTCCCGTTATCATGGAAGTGTACTCCGGTGTACAATACTCAACAGATGCTTTTAATTCTTCAAAATTATTGCAGCGTTCTTCGACATATTTATAATCTACATATCCTTCTCTAATAAGAAGATGAATCATCCCTGCTGCGAGCGCTGAATCCGTACCGGGCTTCAAATCCAAGTGCACATCTGCTACGCGTGCAATCGGCACCTCGCGAGGATCGGCTACAATCAGCTTTGCGCCTTTATCCTTTGCCTTCCAGAACCATTGTGTGCTTGTCGGATGGCATTCCGCAGAATTCGAACCTGCAAGGAAAAAACAATCCGTATGCTCAAGATCTGGAACTGGAAGTGTCATACCGCGGTCAATACCGAACGTTTTGAGCATGCCCCCTGCAGCTGAACTCATACAAAAACGTCCGTTATAGTCGATATAGCGCGTTCCTAGTCCCACACGCGCATATTTGCCTACGAGATAGCATTTTTCATTCGTCATGGACACACCGCCGAATACGCCAACAGCATCCTTTCCATAATCACGCTGAATACGCTGAAAGTTTTCCGCAATATAGCTTAATGCTTCATCCCAAGAAGCTTCATGAAATTGTCCGTTTCTTTTAATTAAAGGCTTTAAAATTCGGTCGGGATGCTCAATTGTTTGGTATGCTGTTACACCTTTCGGGCACATCTTCCCTTTTGTCACAGGCCAATCGTAACGTGGCTCCACACCTGCAATTCTGCCTGTTTTTTCTTCTACCCGGATGTGCATCCCACACTGCATCCCGCAATAGCAACAATGTGTAGTAACAAGCTTTTCACCGGGCTTATGCAAATTTTTGACTCCTTCTTTCGTTATAAACTGACTCATCGTTTTCACCTCATCCTCTTGTCGTTACTAACTGCTCTTCTTTTTTTGCTTCATAAAAATCGTCGGAGCGCTTTTGACCGAATCCAGGAATATGAATGCCGTTCATAGTTTGAATTGGATCGTATGGATTCCCCTTTGGCCCCTCCATATTCAATTGCTTCATAACACGCATGCGTCTTCGGCATGATGGACAATAATCAGCCAAGTAGGAACCGTCCGCTAGCTGCAAATCGAATTGCTGCACCGCAAGTATTTCTTTTACATCCGAAATTTGAGCATCGTTGCTGTACGCATTCTTGCAGCCTTTACATGCTCTCGTATCCACCTTCACCACTTCCTGATAATTCATCGGAACCGCTGTCGCCAGCGGACGAATCGGCACGTGGAACAGCTTGCCGAATGGGAAATATACGAGAAAGATAACAACAGAAACTTGATGAACAAGGGTTAAGTAATGATGAAGAAATCCGCCTAGCAATACATATGAAACTGTTAAGGTGAGGCCTGTTACAGCCGCTCCGAGCAATAAAAGCAGCGGTAAGATATCAAACTCGAAACGCTGCGTTACCCGAACATCCTTGTTAATCGTCCGTCTGATGAGCGCCATTGTCGCCCCAATTAGAAGCATCATGGCAAAGATGTTCAAAGAGTTGTACATAAACTCTGCGATAATGCCATGCGCCTGAATTCTCGCCACCTGATGATTCATGAAAATAACGCCGTACGTGTTGGAATCGATTAAGCTGAACCGAAACAATCCGAACGTTAAGCCGAACGTGAAAGCAAAAGAACCAATACATCCCCAAGCAATTAAAAAATGCTGCAGGCCACGGTATACACCGCGTTTGAATATAAATTTCTGCAACAAGATGTTATTCACAAAAGTTTTCAAAATAGAAGCGATATTTCGCTTCGTGCGTTTCGTATCCTTTAAATTTTCTAAGCTTCGTTTCATCACTTGATGCGTTGCCGGTCTGGCAAACCAAAAGCAGACGCGGATGGTCATGCCAACGGCAAATACAAGAGATGACAGCAGATAACCGAGTGTAGCCAAATCAATATGGACGAACCGATCTGTCGAATACCAAACAGTACATACAAGAACAATTGTGATGAGAAACGAATAAAAGCGCGCTTTTGAATAAAACCTGCGCTCTATCATATCCATTACGTTCCCTCCTTCTCTAACTCTTCACTGTCTTCATTATAAAATCAGGTTCAAAAATTAAGTGTGACGCACATCACAAATACATTTGACAATGTTATGACACTTAAGAAAAGTGGAATCGGCTCGCTTAGGTGCAGAACCTTAGAGTTAGACAGCAAAATAGACTGGTATAGAAAAAACGTAATTCATTCTTCGATTGACAGATGATATTTTCTTGCCTTCGTTGTGCCTGTATAAGGCATATCCATTGCAATCAGCAATTTTTTTGCGACTGAATCTGAGGACAGGTGTAAAAAATCTCTTAACTGTTGATTTGTAATTGTTGATTGAAGGAAGAGTGCGCAGTCGTTTAAAGAAAAGAGATGAGCGTCATTAGAGGAGAAGGAACAGCGGAAACAATTCCACTTCCCCCATCTTCTTTCCATGGGAAGATAGAAGCAGCTTGGACGAGAAATAATTCGGCCAATTTAGAGGATAATCCGGCCAACTATAACAATAATTCGACCAGTTTGAGTAATAATCCCGCCAACTGCAAAAAACAGCTATCGCATGATAGCTGCTTACTCGATATTACAGTAGGACACAGGGCAATTTTCACAATTGATTGCACTTTTCAAGTAATCTAAATCATGGATCATGATTTTCCGGCCTTGAAATGAAAGAATGCCCATCTGTTTTAAATCGTTTAAAGCGCGATTGACACTCTCTCGTGTCGTAGAGCTGAAATTCGCCAAATCTTGGTTTGTCACTTGTGCATTTAACAAGATACCGGCTTCTGTTTTCACCCCGTAGCTATTGGACATGCGAATCAAAGTGGAGTATAGCGCACCCTTTTTTCCGTACAGGACGAGATCTCGAAATTTCGTATGCTGCTTGCGGATATGCTCTGTCAGCACCTTCATAAACTCTACTGCAAATTTCGGATTTGCTGTCACTTCTCGTTCAATCGCTTCATTTTTGATAACGAGCACTTCGCTGTCTTCGAGTGCCAAAGCGCTGAATAAGTATTTTCCATTATCTGAGAAGACCATCAACTCTCCCATAATCGAATGGGCGCCGCATAGTCTAAGACAAAGCTGCTTTCCGTCTCCGGACAGCTTGTTGATTTGAAATTTCCCTTTCAGTACAACGAAAAATCTATCCCCATCCTGTCCTTCCTGGAACAAATACGTTCCTTTTTTCACCTTGACCGTTTGATAGGCTAGCTTAGCAATGTGCTCCACACTTTCAGCACTTAAAACATTTGGCATCTCGTTCCCCCCCTTGCTACCCGAAGTATTTTTGATATAGAGATCGAGCCTTGACACTATCCTTTGTTCCATGAACAAGTACGCGTCCGTCTCGGAAAAGCACAACCCGATGCTCTTCTAATTGTGTAATGGCGAGATATGGATTCATTTGAATCGGCTGATTGATGCGCTCCATATGCTGCTTTAATTCCTCAAAGTCAAAAGCATGGGATTGACGAAGCTGTACCGTATCTCTGCCGCATAACACCGCGGCCTTTTGGCCCTCTTCATACAGAGCTGGATATGCACGCATGTCTCCGCAAGACGGGCACGCCTCATTCTTCATCTTGCCCGTGCGCAAAAACATATGATCGTTATTCCAAACGTCAAATATAACTAAAGAATGACGAACTGCTTTTTCATTTCCGGTCAGCAGCTTCAGCGCTTCCGCCGTTTGATAGGATATCGTCATGGTAATGGCAGGGCCAATGACGCCTACAGTATCACATGTTAAACTATATGCCGGCAGCTTTGGCAGCAAACAGCGAAAACAAGGCGTTTTCCCTGGTATAATGGCCATAGAAAGACCGTAGCTGCCTGTGCACGATCCAAATACCCAAGGGATACTGTATTTTTGCGATGCATCATTAATAAGAAGGCGCGTTTCAAAGTTGTCTGTGCTGTCTATTATCACATCTATGCCGCCGGAACAGAATTTCTCTAGCTGTTCGGCATTCAAATCCATTACATAGCCCTTAATCTCGACATCACTGTTAATGCTTCTAAGTCTCTCCTGAGCAGCAATTGCTTTAGGCATCCCCTCTGCCGCATCTTTTTCGGTGTACAGCTGCTGACGCTGGAGATTGCTCCAATCTACATAATCACGATCTATAATTGTAATTCTCCCGACACCTGCCCGCGTAAGTACTTCCGCATTGCCGCAGCCTAACGCGCCTGCTCCAACAATAAGAACATGCTTATTCTGCAGTTCTGCTTGCCCCTGTTCTCCTATTGGCTGAAATAATATTTGCCGCGAGTATCGTTCCATATCTTTCACGCCTCTGCCCGTTTATAATCACCGCTTTTGCCGCCTGTCTTTGTTATGAGATAAGTCGGACCAATGGTAATGCTTTTATCGATTGCTTTGCACATATCATAAATTGTCAGCGCGCATACAGAAACTGCAGTTAAAGCTTCCATCTCTACCCCTGTGCTTCCTTTCGTTTTCACAAAGGATTCAATCATCAGTTCGTACTCTTCTTCTTTAGGCTCCCAGCGGAAAGAAAAATCAACGCCTGTTAATGCAAGAGGATGGCACATAGGAATGATATCTGATGTTTTTTTCGCCGCCATAATTCCTGCTACTTGCGCAACTGACAATACATCTCCTTTTTTCACTTCGCCTTTTGTCATTTTTTCATATACAGCCTGTGAAACGATGACACTCGAAGCAGCCCGCGCCGTCCGTGCCGTTTCATTTTTTTCAGAAATGTCCACCATGCGTGCTTTTCCATGTTCGTTAAAATGTGTAAATTCACTCATTGCCTATCTTCCTTTCTTAACCGCCGCTTACAGGAGGAATACATGCAACTGTATCTCCATCGTTTATCATATCATGGTCGTTCGCAAATTCTTCATTCACTGCAATCATAATGGTTCCTGCATCAGATAGACCGTATTCCGCTTCCATCATGCTCTTAAATTCCGCAACTGTCATCGCTGGCACAGCAAGCTTCAATTCCCGCTCTCCAATTTGTTCTTGTAAATGCGCAAACAATAACACTGTAATCATCATTCTACCTCCGGCTTGCCGTTTTCATAAGAGATCGTTCCCTGCTGATTGCCGATCCACAGCTCTCCATCTTCCCAATGCTCTTTCTTCCAAATCGGCACAAGCTCCTTGATACGCTCAATCACGTGACGATTCGCTTCATATGCATCATTCCGATGAGGAGACGATACGGCAATCACAACCGCCGCATCTCCAATTTCCAGACGCCCGACGCGGTGCACAATAGCTGATCTCGTTCCCGGCCAATTCTCTTGAATTTCATCCCCGATTTGCTTTAACTTTTTCTTTGCCATCGGTACGTATGCCTCATACTCCAAATAAAGCGTACATTTTTCGTTTGTTAATTCGCGCACTGTACCAATAAATGTGACAACCGCTCCCGCGTTTCGATGCATAACATGCTCAGTTACTGCTCCAATTGAAATGGGCGATGTTACGATATCATACATGCAAATTTCCTCCTTACCTATTCCTGCGGACCCGCACAATTTTCATAAGATTTGTACTCCTTCTATTATAACAACATCACTTGCAAGAATACGATACAAATGCGCTAATTCGCACATTCTCTCCTGAGCCTGATAACAGCTTCATATTATTACTCTCACTATAACGAACTGAAGCACAAAAAAGTGTGATGTTCATCACACTACCGCCCCAAATGTGATATTTGTCACGGATCTTTCATTTTTCGCTTGATGAAATAAAAAGAGCCGATCCGCACATGAACCAGCCCTTTTACATCTATCCGCCTATATAAGACATTTCAATTCTTTTTCTTTCTTTGCCCTTCTCATAATAAGAAGAACGCTCTTCGGAATAACGATCGTCCCTCTTTTCCCACGCTTGCTGTAAATATATGAGTATCTCTTCATCGGATGCCTCAGAACGAATGAGTTCTTTTAATGAAGCTCCCTTTTCCGCAAATAAACAAGTATAAAAATGTCCATCGGCCGAAAGCCGTGCTCTCGTACAGGAGGAACAAAATGCAGCGGAAACGGAGGAAATGAAGCCTATCTCTTTGTTTGTTCCAACATATTGATAACGCTCCGCCACTTCTCCAAGATAATGCGGATTCAGCGGCTCAAGCGGTGTTTCTTCATGAATCATGTCATGAATCTCCTTGCTTGCAACCACTTCATCGAGCTTCCAGTTATTTTTGGAGCCTGCATCCATAAACTCAATATATCGAAGCATAATGCCTTTTTCTTTAAAGAAGCGCGCCATCGGAAGAATTTGCGATTCATTGACGCCTTTTTTCACGACCATATTCACCTTCACTTCTATGCCGTTCGCCCTCGCTGCTTCCATACCCTCAATAATCGTTTCCGCCTGGATGCCCACCCCGTTCATTTTCATGAAAATTTCATTGTCCAATGCATCGAGACTGACATTCACGCGACCGACTCCAGCTTGCTTTAAAGCAGGCGCGAACTTCTTTAAAAGAAGCCCGTTTGTTGTAAGCGAAATATCCGGTACTCCGATTTGCGAAAGCATGGAAATTAACAAAGGCAAGTCCTTGCGAAGAAGCGGCTCCCCGCCTGTCAGACGAATTTTCTCCACGCCAAGAGCAACAAACAGTTTCGCCAAACGAACGATTTCCTCAAAGGTAAGCAATTCTTCTCGCGGCATAAAACAGGGCTGCGTTCTGAATTCATCGTTCGGCATACAGTAAATACAGCGAAAATTGCAGCGATCCGTTACGGAAATGCGCAAATCCCGAAGCGGGCGGCTGTGTATATCCCGCAGTTTTGTTTCCCTCATGCTGCGCGCTCCTTTCTATGCTTCATATTAACACTTCACCTCTGCGTTCTTACGTTGATAATAATACCAATTCAACAGGAAGGACACGATATAGAATCCGATAAAGTAATAGAATGCTGTTGCTGGCGTTCCTGTTGTATTCACAGACCAGCCGAACAGCTTTGGAATAAAGAAAGAACCATATGCAGCAAAGGCTGCAGTAAATCCGAGAACCGATGCCGCTTCCTTAACAGGGAAGATATTCGGAATCATTTGGAAGGTAGAGCCTGAACCGATACCTGCCGTCATGAATAATACCAGGAAAGAAACCAAGAAGCCGGTAAAGTTTTTATGCTGCAAGAAGATGATGACAGCGCCTGCGCCAACTGCCATAACGATCAGTGCCGCAGCTGTTACACGGGCGCCTCCAAACTTATCGGAAATCCATCCGCCGATCGGACGGAACGCGGCAGCCACGAAAGCCCCTAAGAATGCAAGCGCTACATAATTCGGAAACTGTGCCTTTAATAATAATGGAAATGCCGCAGAATAGCCGATAAAAGAACCGAACGTTGCAACATACAGCCAAGTCATAATCCAGGTGTGCTTACGTTTTACGATGATAAATTGCTCAGATACCGATTGCTTGGCATTTGGAATGTTATCCATCCAGAAAAATGCGACGACAGTTAAGATAAGAATAGGAATCACCCAAATGAATGCCGCGTTTTGCAGCCATAGCTGCTGACCACTTGCCAACACATGTCCATCTCCGCCGATTGCCGCAAATGTTCCCGTTGTAATAATAAGCGGTGTTACGAACTGTACAATAGAAACACCCATATTTCCTAAACCGCCATTGATACCAAGCGCGGTTCCTTTTTCTTTTTTCGGGAAGAAAAAACTGATGTTCGCTACAGAAGATGAGAAGTTTCCTCCGCCAAGTCCGCAAAGTGCCGCAAGCAGGAGCATAACAGAATACGGCGTATCAGGATTTTGCACTGCTATCCCGATTCCGACGGCCGGTATCGCAAGTACCGCAGTAGATAGCACTGTCCAATTTCGTCCTCCAATTGCTCCGACGCCAAATGTATAGCCAAAGCGCAAGGTCGCGCCGACAAGCCCAGGAATCGCTGCTAATGTAAATAATTGCTCTTGTGAAAATGAAAAGCCGATGTCATTTAATCGTACTGCCACAACAGACCAAATTTGCCAGACGATAAAAGCCAACATAAGAGACGGAACAGAAATCCATAGATTGCGTCTTGCGTGATATTTTCCTTCTGTCTCCCAAAAGGCTGGGTTTTCAGGATTCCAATCGGAACCGATTCGCCCCTTCTTTTTATCCATTTGCTGACCTGCTGCGGGTTTTACAACAGTCACCATATCCATTCTCCTCTCTGCACTTTACAATTTCGAACGCGCTCTTTACACTTTCATCATATAAAAGCAGCACAAAAAGAAATGTGAAATAAATCACATTTCTTTGCTTTTTTGTGACTGTGTTCACAGAATCTTCATCACCTGTATGCCATACTTATAACGTCAAACAGAAGGAGGATTTCATAATGCTGAAAGTACGAGTTTCTTACCGAAATGTAAACCCTGTGACAATGTTGAAAAACATTTTGACCCCCGCTCTCTCTAAGCTAGTTGAAACGGACATGCACGAACAATCAAAAGAGATCATCATTTCATTCTCTGAAAAACTTTCCTACGAACAATACGCATCTATTCACCGTTTTTTAATTCTGCTTGCTAAGCAGGTGAACGGACGTATCTTCGATAAAGGCTGCTTGCTGGGCTATTTGAAAGATGGAACGCCTGCTTATATTGTGACAAACTGGAATGAATGGAGCCGTTTTTTGCATGAGGAAAAATTGAAAGCGGCACAAGGTGAATATGTACATGCATATGCAAATGGAGAGCTGTTAGACAGCGGCATCTTATTGGAGTATGAGCTAAGTGCAGAAGGAGAAACGTTTGCCGTAAGAAGCTGTACCTTGCTCACCTCGGATGGAGAACAGACCATTTATGGCGATGCGCTTTTACTGGAGGCAGAACAGCGCTTTTAAAAGCAAAGGCATCAAGCCTTTGCTTTCGGTATACTTCTAACACATACTCGAATAACCTCATTTCCATAATAATCCCCCCTTATAGCCTGTAACTATCAACATAATAGATTATATATCTTAGACGAATAAGAATCGGTATATTATGATTAAATCATTCAGATATAATCTGAATTTACATTTCAAGGGAGGAAGTATCTATGAGTTCTCAAAATGTATGGAATGCTGATTTATATGATAATAAGTTAAGTTTTGTATCTCTTTTTGGGAAAGGATTAGTGGAGCTTCTTCAGCCGCAGCCAGGAGAGCGAATTTTAGATTTAGGCTGTGGAACTGGGGATTTGGCCTATGAAATTTCAAAATCAGGTGCTGCTGTGATAGGAATGGATTTCTCTGATCAAATGATTGAAAAAGCATGTGCAAAATATCCTCAGTTAACCTTTATGGTTGGAAATGGTGAAAACTTTAGAACACAGGAAAAATATGATGCCATCTTCTCTAACGCAGCTCTTCATTGGATGAAACAAGCCCCAAAAGTCATTGAATCTGTTCATCTTGCTTTAAAATCTGGAGGACGCTTCGTAGCTGAATTTGGAGGAAAGGGAAATGTTCAAACTATTATTAAGGGAATAACGGATATCCTATTAGAGGAATATAGAATTGATTCATCCAACAGAAATCCATGGTATTTTCCGAGCATTGGCGAGTATAGCACACTACTTGAAAGTTATGGATTTAAGGTTTCATTGGCTCAGCACTATAATCGGCCTACTCCATTAATAGATGGAGACAAAGGATTAAATCATTGGTTAGACAGCTTTGCAGACGACTTTTTCCCTGAATTCACAAAAGAAGATCAAATCATTTTATATAAAAAAATAAAAGAAAAGGTACGCCCTTATCTGTATCAAGACAATCAGTGGGTAGCTGATTATAAACGAATTAGAGTCGTGGCAGTAAAAGAGACAATTTGGGATTGATTTAGGGACAAGGGCAAAATCTATATTTTACGAAAAAATATAGATTCAGGCTGTTGATATTTCATCAACAGCCTGAATAAACCTTGAGATTTATTCTCTTTTTTAGCTGATGTTTACTTAACATAATCAGCGTTATCTGTAGTAAAGCGCGTTAGCAGAGTTTGAAATGGGACCCATTGCTCGTAATGTTTCTGGAGCCCGTCAGGCAGCGGAACGAATTGTTAGTAGTTTATAAACTTCATTTGTTAGGGTTCAAGTCTTTTGAAACAGCTACATCCATTCTTTCGGGAGTAGAAGCCATGCATATGATCAAAAAAGAACAGATTGATTTACGGGATCAGTCTATCCAAAATCAGAAAAACCATTCTGTTAACCAAACTAACCCTAACCCCATTTAAACCTTTTTAACAAATTCAGATTTTAATTGCATAGCTCCAATACCATCAATTTTGCAATCAATATCATGATATCCTCATACTTCAACATGTCATGAAAGTACATTAACGACTTCTATAATCTTGCAGAGCTAACCGAAAAGAATAAAAACCCCATGTTAATTTCTCAAGTTCTGTCTTAGCTTCTTCTAAAGTTTCAAAGTCATTATATATAGAAAGCCTTGTCACATATCGATCTAATTCGTTGTTTAATGTAATGATATAATCCCAATTATTATGTTTCTTAGTCAAACAAGCTAAATCTTTTGCAAAAGCTCGACCTAAAAACTGGATATTGGGAATTTGTATCCCTTTTTGTATAGGAACAACAGAAGGGGTATAATCCGTTCTAAAGGCTCTACCCGGTACTTGCTCCCAAAATTGCTCCCATTCCTCGAGTAATCCTGCTTCATAGAAGATAAACTTCAGAAACCCACATAACCAAGCAGTACAGCTAGTATTTCTTTGTTGACAGCCTTTTCCGTCTTCTAAATCGCTGCAATGCATACAACAGGAACCGCCATTTGAAATACACACATTACAGATATATGAAATACCGACTCCCTGCAGATATTGAAGCCCTAATTGAATAAGTTCTTCTTTTGTAATGAGACGTTCTTTGTCAAAAGAATTCATGCCTTGTTATCCTTTCTTAAGACATCTAAGGGGGAAATGATTCTGTTAATAGACATCAAACGCCTCCGTTTTATAACGCTCGCTTTTAATCTTCATTAAATTTATCTAACATTGAAATGGTATCTACTAGGTGATTGTTAAATATTTGACGAGTAACAGATAATAACTCGACAATCATTGGGTCTCGAAGGGAATATGTTACCTTATTGCCTTCCTTGGTTCCATATACAATATTTTTATTTCGTAAAATTGCAAGTTGTTGAGAAACTGCAGATCCTTCACTGCCAATCAGACTTTGAAGTTCATTTACATTCTTATCGCCCTCACCTAGTAACTCAAGAATACGAATCCGCAAAGGATGACTTAATGCTTTAAAAAAATCTGCTTTGAATTGCTGTAGTTCTAAATTCAATTAGAAATCCCCCAATCTTTTTTACTGTTTTAGAGTAAACTACCCTCAGAATTTATATAGATCCTCTTTATATAGAGACGTTCACATTCATTAAAATTAATGACAATACAAAGTTACCTTCAACAATTAACTAGAGGGTTCAATCTTATTTTTATTCAGCTTGTTAAAGCTATTTATACTTGCATGTGAAGCTTTTGGTTGAGAAAGAATAGCACATTCTTGAAATGCAAAATGCTTGCAGCCTAAACACTTGTTATATTTGATTTGGGTCAATGCATATGCAAGTGCTTCCCCTGTATGTTCAAAGAAATTCTGTTTTCCAATGAATTCATATAATCCAGTGCGTTTCAACACATCTTTAGGTTGAGCTTGAACACCCGAGAGCAATACTAATCCACCATGACTTTTAAAGTGTTTGACTATACCTGCTAAGTTTGTTTCACCTGTCGTATCCATAAAGGGAACCTTCCCCATACGTAACAATAAAATCTCAGGTGTATAATGAATGGTACTCATAATAGACTTTTCAAACATGCTTGCAGCACCAAAGAATAAAGGTCCTTCGATAGTATAAATACTGATTTGCGGACAGTCATGACCTTCGCTAACCATGTGTGACATTAATTTATGATGTTTGACTGAAGGATCAGGTAGTACCTTAGTGACCGTCAAAATTTCACTCATTCTCTTTACAAATAGAATCACTGCAAGAATTAAACCAACCTCTACAGCTGTAGTCAAATCTAGAAATACAGTTAGAAGAAACGTAATAGCCAATACTACGGCATCACTTGTTTTTGTCTTAAGAACATGGATAAACTCTTTTCGCTCACTCATATTCCACGCCACAATCATTAAAACCGGAGCCATGCTTGCCAACGGTATATGTGAGGCATAGGGAGCGAACACTAATAACACTATAAGTACGACTATACCGTGAATAATCCCTGACATAGGTGAGACCGCACCGCTTTTAATATTAGTAGCTGTCCGGGCAATCGCACCAGTAGCTGGGATACCTCCAAATAAAGGTGTAACTACATTAGCAAGGCCTTGGCCTATTAGTTCTCTGTTACTGTTATGCCTACTTCCAGTCATTCCATCTGCAACAACTGCAGACAAAAGAGATTCAATTCCGCCTAGCATGGCAATAACAAAAGCTGGCCCAAGAAGTGCCTGAATTTTTCCAAAGTCCATCTCGAGGAGATGAAATGCGGGGAGGCTACTTGGTATAGAACCAAATGTCGACTCAATAGTAGGAACTTTTCCGTTAAACAGAAAGAACGCAACAATACTGGAAATGGTAAGTCCAATTAAGGATCCAGGAACCTTTGGAAATACCTTAGGTGTTACTAAAATAATAATAAGGGAAATAAAGGCTGTTAACACACTGTAAAGGTTTATAGTAGCAATATGAATTCCAATTTCCTTCATGTTAGATATAAAATATTCATGTTTTTCAATGTGTTGAAGTCCTAAGAAGTTAGCGATTTGTCCTGTAAAGATAATGACAGCAATCCCTGCAGTAAATCCAATGGTCACAGGCCGAGGAATGAACTGAATAAGCGTCCCCATTTTAAAAATCCCCATTAAGATGAGCATAATCCCCGCTAAAAATCCTGCAATAAGCAGATTTCTATACCCGTATTGCATAACAATTGAAAGCAATATGGGGATAAAGGCACCGGTAGGACCTCCAATTTGAAATCTAGATCCTCCAAACATAGAGATTAAGATCCCTGCAATGATTGTAGTGTAAATACCATATTCCGGCTTCACCCCTGAACTAATAGCAAAAGCCATACCTAAAGGAATGGCAATAACCCCAACAATCAATCCAGAAATACAATCTTTTCGGAAAGCTTCCTTGCTATAACTTTCAAATCGTCCTCTCCATTTCACGTGAGTACACCTTCTTTTTGAATCTTTGATTATTTGAAGATATGAATGTCGATTTAATAATAATCCTTCCTTTATATATCGTCAACCAAAAATATTTAGCAATTAAAGTCTAAAAGATGATATTTAGCGTAGTGTTACCATATTGCAAATGTTATGCTCTAAGAAAATTTGATGGAAAAATTGTTGAGTACAAAGCAAAAAAATAGTGACGATTTTTTCATCGCCACCGCTGCACCACCAGTTTTTTCTATTTAGGACTGTTTTTGAGTATCTGAATGTTTTGATCTCTTTCTCCGCCATCGGAAAGCTCCTCTGAAAATTCATGGTCTGCTTTCTTTCCTAATAGGAGTTCAGATGACCGGATTGTGTCAGGTGGCAAATTATTATTCGGTGCCGCCTGTTTATTCCATTTTCCCATTAAAATCACCTCTTTTTTATTAGTATTGGAATTGTGCCATGATTTTATTAGAAATCGCCGATAAAAAACGCTTGAACGAATCCAAGCGTTTTTCATTTATTATATAATCATTTTCTTATCAGATTATAATCTGTAGGGGTACCGCCCCACCGCCATCAAGCTAAGAAATCCGTTGTTCCCCAAAACGAAAAAAATGAGCTGAATTCTCATAGACAATTGTGAAAGATAAAATTTTCGTTTTAGGTTACTTCAAAATATTAGCTTGATGGGCATGGCGTACTACCCCTATTAGTAGTGGCTGATTATATCATTTTCATTCAAAAGCCCCATGCAGGAATGATTTCTTTAGCAATACACTGCATGCTTTGACTTAAGAAAATATAAATACTCTATTCCAGCAGCGGTTATCTTCGTGCCGGCCCGTCCTCTGCCTTTGACGACGAATCCTTCGCTTTCTAAAATATCCAAGCGGCGACGGATCTGCTGAGGGGACAAGACAAAGTCCGATTCTTTGCTTTGGCTTGAAATCAGCTCTCTGCTTGCCGCTTTTCCTTTTTCGTTGCATTGCTTGATTACTCCCAAGATGAAAGCGCGCTCCTGCATTTCCAGCATACTTTCACATGCGGAATATTCGGATGTCATACTGTCTCCCGCTTGTCCCAGCATGGACGGAAGGTCTCTTTTCGTCACGATATTTCCCTCACAAACCGTCAGCATGTAATCAATTGTGCTTTTCAGTTCCCGTATGTTGCCGGGCCATTCATATTGCATGAAATGCTCCAGCACGTCTTGCTCTACCTTTACCCACTTCCCGCTCTTTGTGATGAGATGCTTAACCAAAAGCGGAATATCCGCTCTTCTCTTAATGAGCGGCGGAATGCAGAGATTGAGTACATTCAGCCGGTAAAACAAGTCTGTTCTGAATGAACCGTCCCGCATCTTTCCTTGAAGATCTTTATTCGTTGCGGTAATCACTCGAACATTAATCGGTATGATTCTTCTGCCGCCAATTCTGCGGATTTCCCCCTCCTGCAGAACGCGCAGCAGATGTGATTGAACTGTGAGACTAATGTCACCGATTTCATCCAAAAAGATAGTCCCGTTATCCGCCAATTCAAACAGACCTTTCTTGCCTCCCCTTTGCGCTCCTGTAAATGTCCCTTCTTCGTAGCCGAACAATTCGCTTTCAAGCAGGCTTTCTGTTAATGCGCTGCAGTTCACAGCCAGAAACGGTCCATTTTTCCGCAATGAATGCTCATGAATTGCATGCGCAAACAGTTCTTTTCCTGTTCCTGTCTCCCCCTGAATCAAAATCGGATGCTCCGACAAGGCAAGCTTCTTGGCGATCTGCTTGCACTCTTTCATTACATCATGCTCGCCGATAATATCATGAAAACCGTATTTCGTATGAAATCCTTTATTTCGCATTTCTCTTTGCGCTGTCTTTTCAATTTCAAAGGCTTGATGCACACTCTTGAAAGTTGCGACAATTGTATTTTCTTTTATCATTTGCAATCGAAAAATTACGACATCCACGCCGTCTATGTCAAAGAACTTGCTTTCATCCTTGCCGTTCATGATGAAATCAGTAATATCCCGGCGATTTATCGCATGTTCTATATACGTATTAACCACATCTTGTGCAACAACATGAAACAATGCCGCAAGTCGATGATTGAATACCGTAATCCGTCCTTCCTGGTTAACGACCAATATCCCATCATCAACAGTTCCTACCACATTTTGGATATGTTCACTCATCCGCTTTGCTTCTTGCTCTGCATATAGCAGCTTACGTTGTAATTCAATGATATTGCTAATGTACCTTTCTGAAATCTTCGAGGATATATCCTTGTTCAAACCGCAGCATTCTACAACTTCCAGAATTGTTGTCATATCAAAAAGACGCACACCTATATCGATTACTTCTTTTATATAAGAAGGACAAAGATGTGTTTCTCCTGGTGAAACAGCAATTTGAACATCCTCATAAAACAAATTCCCCTTCCGAAAAGGGATAAATTGAACATGATCGACACCAAGCTGATATAAGGATTCAATAAGCCTTATAGTTGCATCATCATCATCATTCACCACCAGAACTGCTGAACCTTCAGGTATTCTTAAAAGTTTGTCAATATATTCATGATGAACTGTTCTCTTTCCCACAATTATTTTCTCGGCATTCATGCTATACATACCGTTTGTTTTATCATAAGCGGCATCTGATGAATACAAGATAATTGTATCTTCCAGAGCCTGCGGTATTCCCTCATCCGTAGCATAGCTTTTAATATGCACATAGTCTCCAAGCAATTGTTCCAGCTGTTCCTGCAGGGCTTGCTTTGTTTTTGAGCTTCCCGCTATAAGTGTAAGTGAGGATTTTGACATAAAAACACCTGCTTGTCTTTAAATTGGTTCTATTATATCACCAAAAAAGAACAATAAAAACCTAAAAATCTAATCTAACCATAAAATTCTCATGAAAATCAATCTAATCATATTGGCACAGATTTTGCTTATATAAAGCAGTGAAGTGTTCATGGATTTGAAAAGGAGGGAAACAGCAGAATATGAGAAAAAAAGAAGATAGTCTATAGGTGGGAACCATGTTGTAAGCGTTTTAATTTCATGCATTTATTTTAAATACAGAGGAGAGACACTTATGAGCCAACTACAAGAAAAGACTATTCCACTTGGAACAGCGGGAAAAAAAGAGAGAAAAATCAATATTTTTGTATTGCTGTTCAGCATTCTCGCAATAGCAACTTTATTAACTTATATTTTGCCGGCCGGGGAATATGCGCATATTGAAAAAGATGGGCACACAACAGTAAATCCAGATTCATTCAAATGGATTGCATCAGCGCCGGTCGGATTCTTTGACATGATTAAAGCTGTTCATACAGGAATGGTAGAAGCCGGAAATATTATCTTTTTCTTATTAATTATCGGAGGATTTTTCGGTGTCTTACGCGCAACAGGTACGATTGACGTGCTTATTGCCACAATGGCTCGGAAGCTGGCGACGCGTGAAAAGCTATTGATTCCTGTCGTGATGCTCGTTTTCGCTGTAGGCGGCTCCTTAATGGGGATGGCGGAAGAAACACTGGCTTATGTTCCTCTTGTCATTCCGCTGGCGTTGGCTCTGGGATTTGATGCAATTACAGGAACTGCCATCGTCATAGTAGGGGCATTGTCAGGGTTTACGACTGCCATCATGAATCCTTTCACAGTAGGAATTGCGCAAGGAGTCGCAGAATTGCCGATGTTCTCAGGTATGGGATTCCGCCTTGTTTTATTTGTTGTCGTCTACCTTGTTTCTGTTACTTATATCTATCGTTATGCAATGAAGGTAAAGAAAAATCCTTCTATGGGAATCTACGGAAAATATAAAAAAGAGGAAGCGAACCAGCTGCTGCAATCAAGTGCGAGGTTAACAGCGAGACATAAGTACATCTTAGGCGCTTTTTTAATTAACTATATCATCTTGGCGTTTGGTGTCATCAAGTTCCAATGGTACATTACAGAAATCGCAGCCTTATTCGTTGTATTGACAATTGTAATTGGAATCATCGGAAAACTGTCTGCAGATCACATTATCAACTCCTTTATCAAGGGTTCTGAGGCCTTGCTCGGCGGTGCTTTAATAATCGGCGTATCACGCGCCATTCTTGTTGTATTGAATGAGGGACATATCGTCGATCCTATGCTGCATCAAGTAGCTGAATCTATCCAGCATATTCCGGCCTATTTAAGTGTTGCCGGCATGTACAGCTTCCAAACTCTTATTCATTTTATTCTAGCGTCCGGCAGCGGTCATGCGATGCTGACAATGCCGATTATGGTGCCGCTCGCAGACTTATTGCATATTACACGCCAGACTGCAGTGTTGTCTTTCTCTTTTGCGGACGGAATCGGAAATATGATTTTCCCGACCGCGACCACTTTAATGGCGAGCTTGGCAATTGCAGGCATCCCTTGGACAAAGTGGGCGAAGTGGATTCTGCCGCTGGTGCTCATTCAATATCTCATCGGATTAATAGCGGTCATCACAGCTCACTTTATTGGATATGGTCCATTCTGATATAGGACAGGAAGTATTGACAGGAGGAGAAACGAATTGCTTACTTTAATTAAAAATGGCGAAGTATACGCACCACGTTACCTAGGACGGAAAGATATATTGATTGCAAATGATAAAATCGCATTCATAGATGACAGAATCGCGATTCCTGACAGCTTTGCCCCTATTCAAATCATTGATGCGGCAAATCTTTTGGTTGTTCCGGGATTTATCGATTCACATGTTCATATTATTGGCGGAGGCGGTGAGGGCGGATTCAAAACCCGCACCCCCGAGCTGATACTCACTGATATTACAACTGCAGGTATTACAACACTAGTCGGCTTACTTGGTACGGACGGGACAACGCGGAAAATGGAAAGTCTGCTTGCCAAGGCACGGGCGCTTGAAGAAGAGGGTATTTCCTGCTTCATTCATACAGGCTCCTATCAAGTGCCAGTAAAAACACTGACGGGAAAAATCGAAGACGATATTATTTTAATCGACAAAATTATCGGTGTCGGGGAGATTGCAATCTCCGACCATAGATCATCAGAACCTACATTTGAGGAACTGGCTAAAATCGCCGCTGCGGCACGCAATGGCGGTATTCTGTCAGGAAAAGCCGGCATATTAGAAGTTCATGTAGGGGACGGAGATGGAAAGCTTTCACTGCTGCATGAAATTGCAGATAAAACCAACATTCCAATTCGGCATCTCCATCCGACACATATCAATCGAAATGAAGAATTATTCAGGGCGGGTGTTGATTACGCGAAGCGAGGCGGATACGTAGACTTTACTACAAGTACCATTCCTCAGTTTTTGGAGGAAGGCGAAGTGAAGTGCAGCAAGGCATTGCGCATAATGCTTGAAGAAGGAGTTCCAGTCGGGCACATCACCTTCTCTTCAGACGGGCAGGCCAGCCTTCCCTTCTTTGACAGCAATGGGGAGTATGCAGGCCTTCAAGTCGGAAAAGTATCGTCGCTATATCACGAAGTGCGCGATTCTGTTTTAGAGGAAGGCATCCCGCTGGAAACGGCACTGGAGGTCATCACCACGAATCCCGCACAAGTGCTGAAGCTTTCAAGCAAGGGCAGCATCCAAACCGGGAGGGATGCTGATATCGTATTGTTGCAAAAGGAAACATTGACAATTTCCACTGTAATGGCACGAGGGCAAGTGATGGTAGAAAAGGGTGTTCCGCTGATAAAAGGAACGTTTGAATGAAGGAGAGACCCTTATACTAAATACTCTGCAAATAGTTGTAACTCTTGAGATATAGAAACAGTCATACAAAAATACGCCATTCTTTCCACAAGTTATACAGAAAGAATAGCGTATTTTTTCGTTTTCGGGGTATTTATTTTATATTTGTGGGCGTAAAACTACGATACCTTTAGGTTCGTGGTAGTTCACTTAGCTTGATGGCGATGTAGTACTGCCCCTATTATGTATGAAAAAAGCCCCGGTGACTTTGCTGCAGAATGGGAAGAGACTTTGAGAGCGTACTCGGAGTGATAACAGTATATAAAAAAGGCTTCTTTTCGTTTGTGTCGAAATCTCTCAAGTAGAAAGACATTGTCACAATTTGGTGGAGATTGATGCTGAAGTTTATCAAGTACGTGTCATCATCTGCTTGTCAAGTTGCTCAAGTACAATCGGCCATGCCTGTTCGTGCTGGTTTTTTGACTCTTCATCTGGAAACCCCGCGTGTGTAAGACGCAGCTTCGTACCGTTATCGTGAGGTTCGAGTTCAACCGTGACAACCGTTTCAGCTCCCTTTGTCCCCCCGCTCCCGGTAACCCATGTCAATTCGACAAGACGATTGTGGTTAAGCCTCAGAAATCGTCCGTAATGGGGATGACGCTTTCCCTCATAATGCGTCTCGAAAAAGAAGACCGCGTTGACTTCACCCTTCATCAGCACCGATCCCGGCGCGGCAAACCAACGGTCAAACTGCTCCGTCCACGCTCGGAAAAGCACGTCGGGCGATGAATCCATCAAACGTTCTACCGTTAGATGAAATGGTCTTGATGAAAGATCAGGCATTGTAATAAGTTTCATATAAATTCCTCCACTTCATACAAATCGTTTTCTATATGTATTATTATCAACGAAACACAAACAAAAAACAAGAACATACGTTTGTTATAATAGGAATTTTTAAAAGATGTAAGAAGCTAAAATTATGAACATCGTATGCATGTGAGGTTTACATAACGGAATCTAACGTTCTATAAAAAAGGCTCATCAGATTTTTGTTCTGACGAGCCTTTTTGTTTACATAACATTCATTATCGGAAGTAAATTTATATATCTTTGTCCTCTTTTTCTAGTAAATGTTTTACGTCATTTCTAAAGAACCTAAGTTCATTTTTTGTTTTAATCAGTTCATATAACATAAAAAGCAATATCAGTAGTATTAAGGTTTCCATCATAATAATCCTACCCTTTTTTCTATTAATTCCATTCTATCAGATGGGGGTTTTCGTAACACTATGTTAATCGTATTTGTATTATATTATAATAATTAGCATTACCAGAATTTGATACAAAAAGACCAGTGCTTCAAATGCTAAAAGTACTGATTTACATATGCCATTTCAATTTTTTTAGTGTTACTTTAAGCATAACTCTATAACATTAGTGAAACTCTCTGGTAGATGGGCTGGCTGAAAGTGTCATTGTTAATCGGTTTCATGCTAAATAGTAGGACATCCGAAAATCTGTTTTGTCAATTTTGGTACATCTCGATATGTTTCCAGAAAAAGTGCTCCAGCGTATTTAGGCGTTATCCATGCCAAAGTATTAGTTGCGATTTGCATATATTTATTAATTTATGAGTTCATAGTTGAAGTAATTTACAATCTCTTTTTCTTTTTGTAAGGTCTTAGTAATCTCATCAATTACTTCTTGTTTGAGTAAAGAGATTTTCAAATTATTTAAATTTACTATTCCCTCAATAGGTTTTTTAGTAATATTATGTGCCGTAAAAGTTTTATCTTTATTTAGGTATCCAATTTCGGGAATAAAGGATTGTATTTTTTCTATAGTCTTTTCAGTATCGTCTGTAAGATCTTCATAACGGAAGAAGCACGTATTTTTTAGATGTTTTAAGTTATGAATTTGGAACTTTGCACATTTCAACCAAAATTCAGCACATACAGTTGGAGAGTCACTATAATTTCTTCTCATTAAACCTTCTATATGGGCATATGGGTTACGTATACTAATAAGAAAATATGCTGGAGAAAAAACTTTTTCTATTTTTAATGCTCTGACTAAATGAGGGGGACTTTTTTCGAATAATATCGGCTTATCAAAATCCCAATTTTCGTAAAAAGTTTCCTTTATTAATTTCCAATTGATTTTAAATTAGAGTCCCACATCCTTTTTTCCTTACGAAGAAATTCCCTGGCACCTGGCAAGAACTGCCCCTCCCACGGAAGAGCAGAAACAGAGTTACTAGTTATTAATAATTGTCTTATCATTGTTGACCCTGAAAATGGAGGCATCAATAGAAATAAAAATTTATTACTGATATTTTTCATATTCATTTCCCTTTCAGTTTTGTTGTTCTACTAGCTATTTTTTATTAGTTAATGAAAGGAATGTGGAATAAGGAACGGCTATCAACCATAAGGTTTTAACTTCATATAATCAGTATTATCGGTAGTCAATGTATCTATAAATCTATAAAAACCCCCTTCAGATATTGAACTGAAGGAGGTTTTTTCACATAACCCAGATTATTGGAAATAATATTTTGTATCTAAATACCGTAAGCTCTAGTTATTTAAACCAACTGAATGGCGTTTAATGCACGAGAAAATCCCAGAAACGGGTGGTTCGTAGGATACAGCCAATTTACCGATGATTACAAAGTAACTAATGTCTAGTGCTACACCGTCTATTTTATTTTCCTTTGTAAACTTGTATAAAACTTTGCATAAAATTATCCTGATTTAAGAATACTAGAAATGAAATTTTTTATATCTGAAATCGAAACCACTTGCATAAAAAACCATAATTTCTTCTCTACCGAAATTATATCTTGAATATTTCGTAAAACAGAAAATTTATAAAAATAAAACAATATTCATGTTTCATATGATATACTAGTCTATGCAATAACAATTTGGACCCTGTATCAGTAATAAACTAGAATTAATTATTTATAGTAATACTGCTACCCTCCTAAACTATAGGGTCGAGGCACACATCGTTATGGATATGTGTCTTATTTTTTCCCTTTCACCGTTTTTTACTTCTGCTTGCTGAGCTATTTGAAAGATGAAACGCCTGCTTATATTGTGACAAACCTGAATGAATAGAGCCGTTTTTGTATGAGGAAAAATTGAAAGCGGCATCTTATTAGAATATGAGCTAAGCGCAGAAGGAGAAACGTTTACCGTAAGGAGCTATACTCTGCACACCTCGGATGGAGAACAGGCAATTTATGGCGATGCGCCTCTGCTGGAGGCAGAGAAGCGTTTTTAAAAAGCAAAGGCATCACGCCTTTGCTTTTCTTTTTAATATAGCGGAACAGCATATTATGCCTATGCATGCTCCTAAAAAGTTAAGTAAAATATCATCAACGTCAAAGCTGCCGATTGTATTATGCTGCTGAGCAATTTCTATGCCGCTGATACAAAGGATCGCAAAAATTGCGGCAACATACTTGTTGCGCAGTATGTAACAAAGAAAAGCGCCGACCGGAATAAACAAAACGATATTTCCCAATAGATTCGTAATAATATATAAAGGGGCCACATTATTGTTCAAATACAGCATAATCGTATGAAACGGGACATAATTATCCTTTACATTTCCGGCCTCTGGTTCTCTTGCAAACAGCATGGCCCCCAAAAGAACCAAATATAAGAGACTGAAATAAAGCATGATAGGCTTAAAGAAGCGAATACGCTTATGCTTCATTAACGACACGATGCAAACATACAAAAAATAAAACACGGACGCACCGATAAAGCGAATGAGTAAAAACACCGCCACAGAAGCATAGGGAATCATACGGCTTATGATATCATCAACGTAGTAATCCATAATGATGAAGGACGCGAGCAAAGACAATAAAGACACGAATATATGATAAAAAATCTGACGAAATGAAATTTTCACAAAACACCTGCTTTAGTCAGTTTTGCTTACAGTATTCTTCCTTATATACATAAAGAAAAGCTATATACAAGTTAATAAAAAAACCGTTGATAGTGGTGAGAGATTAAAAGACGTGCAGAAGCGGTCAAACCTTTGTCGTGGTTCATGCAAGGGGAAACCAGAGAGAAGAAGCATACCGTACTCCCTTTTCTTTGCACATCGTACATGGAAATGCCGAAATTATCATTCACTCATATATAGTATCATCTTACCATGTATTTCCTGAACTGCGGCGAAAAGTTAATGTCTCTTCACATGAAAACCTTCACGTCGTAAAAAGGATAAAACAATATTACATTTTATCATCAATAAAGCATATATTTTATCATCTGTTCCATCCAAAAAAATCCTCTTTTATAATATCATCATGCTATACTCATGATCGTATTGCATCTTTTAAAAAGCGGGGGAAACCAATGAGCGTATCGATGAATGAGAAGCTGCAGCTTTTCAAGGAACGTTTAGGAAGTTCACATCAAGATATCGTGAAGTATGTAGAGCATGTTTTTTATGCTCTTGATGTAAAGCTAGATCTTCATAAAAAAGAAACGGCCCTACTTGCTTTGCATGGAAGTAAAATTGACGGAGCGCAAGAGAAAGAATTTGAAGCCCATATTCGAGATGCAAAACGCCTGTTGCTCGAGGTGCTTGAACAAACCGCTCAGGATCATGAACATCTTGGAGATAAGCACTGGGTGAAATATTTCCGTGACGGCATTGACAGTTAATTCCTGAAATAAAAAGAAGCACAAGCAAATTATGCTTGTGCTTCTTTATTTAAACCGGCATTTCATTTTGCAAGCTCGCACGCTGCTCCGCACGTACCATTCGAGGAAGCACCGCTAAGTAATAGAAGGAAATACCAACCATTGAAATTCCTATTGCGTAATATAAGGTATCTACACTGATCCAGTTCGGGAAAACCGCTGCGATAATACCCAATGCCAAAGAATGCGCAAACATCATAAACGGATCAATCCAGGCCGTAACACGGCCCATAAATTTCGGATCCACAAGTTCATTCATCCATCCGCTTAACGCAACGTTTACTGGTGCGATGATAATTCCTACTATTAATACGAAGGCAAGATAAAGCCATATGTTTGCAATAAAGCCTAGGACAGCCGTACCAGCACCCATTAAGAAAATACCAAAGATGATAACACGGTATGGCTGCAGCTTTTGAATGAGTTTATTGCTGATTGCACTTCCAGTAATAAAGCCGATTCCAAGAAGAATAGAAAATAGTGAGGTATATAATTCATAGCTGTCAGGTGCCAATTTATATTTCATGGTAAAAATCGGAAGAACTGCAAATCCACCGTTAACGAGACCGAATACGAAGAAGCCGAAGATAATAGCGAGAAGAAGTTTAAAGTTCAGGACATATACAATGCCTTTTCGGAAATCGGATAACACATTGCGCAAATCAAGGTCTTTTACACGAGTTTTGCCGTTAGGCAGGCGCACTTCCATTGGAATGGCGCAGCTGCGAATCAGAATTGCTGAGATAATGAAGCTTACTCCATCAATAACAATGGCTCCTTCCATACCGAGATAACGATAGGACAATGCGCCAAGTCCCATGCCAAACAGCATGAACATTCCCATAACAGCTTGATTAAGCCCGGAAGCTTGCATATATTCCTCCTTATCCAAAATCCCCTGCAGCAAGCTCATCTCAGCAGGTGCAAAAAACTTCGCCACTGCACTTCTTACAAACAAAATGAGAAAGATAAAGAATAAGGATTGAAACCAAACCGCCGCAAGCAATAACACCGTCAAGCCGGCGCGAATCCAATCAGAGTTTTCTGCAATCTTTTTCCGGTCCATCCGATCCGCCGCAACTCCTACCACAAAAAATACGAACAATGTCGGTAAAGCATACATAAGCTCTGCCAGCGTCGCTAAGTACGGCTGCTTGCTGAAGCGATCCAGCAAGTAAAACGCAAATGCCATGTTTCCAATTGTTGTGCCAAGCTGTGAAGCACAGGATGCAAAAAACAATCTTGCAAACAATTGATTTTTAAAGATTTTCATAAAGACGCCCCTTTTTATTTGGGTTGAACGTGCAAAAGATCGTATAAATTGCGGCGAAGAAAATTCATCTGTTCTTTTACACGTAGGTTTTTACCACCTAACACTTGCGCATGAACAAGCAAACCTTCCATGTAACCGAAAATAAATTTAGCGATTAAATCGATATCCAGCTCCGGCTGAAATTCTCCTCGTTTAATCCCTTCTTGAAAGAAAGAATGTATTCTTTTACTTTGTTTTTCGTAACGCTCCATTAAATATGCCCTGCGCGTTTCTTCTCTCCATCCACCCACAAAATACTCATACAGAACAGGTACCATTGGGTCCATATTCCCTTCCAATTCTTGCTCCTGTATAGTAAGAATCACATTCAATGCTTCCCATACAGAACCTGTTTCCTCTAATAAACGCTGCACATGCTGATCATTTTGTTCATCTAACGCATCCACCATTGCACGGAAAATTTCTTCCTTGCTCGAAAAGTATAAGTACACCCATCCCCGGCTCATACCGGTTTCCTCTACAATGTCTCTCATAGTAGCAGGCTCATATCCCTTTTTCTTAAATACCTCCATCGCTGCTTGAATGATTTGCTGACGGCGCTGCTGCTTTTCTTCATCGGAAATTTTAGGAGACACCTTCATTTCCTCCTTTTTTTAAAATAAATGACACATCTGTCATTTTTATTATAATGACAGATGTGTCATTATTGCAACTGTTTTTCTCAAAAAATTCCAGAAGAAACGCAGAACCGACTAAGCGCAGAGAACCTTGGTCTCTGCGCTTAGCCGATGGAGCTGGACACATCTCTCCTCAAAGCTTACACCTTCTTTCCAATAAAAAAGCTGCTGATCTTATCAGCAGCCTGCAGACGCTTATAGAAGAAACATTTCATCCAGCCATTCCTTTTCCAGTGAAGCTTTGAATAAGCTTCTGCAAATTTTTATGTCCTTCCCGCAACTTGAGGGCTTCTTGCAGGATTTTTTGCAAATCCTCCAGCTCTTTATCAGTAGCATAAATAATGCCTGCAGGAATATCTTGAGCAATTTGCTGTAAAGTTATATCTCGATTCACTGTACAACTCCTACCTTTCTGTTCGATTTTTGAACTAGGTGCTTGTCTTGCTGTCGATGCTGCGCTCCCAAAACTTGTTTTTTCTCTTTATTTAATATTAGTCCGGCATCCTGCTGTTTCCTGCACCAATTTCTTAAACAGTCAAAGGTTCTTATAAAACGTCTTCTATCGACAAATTACAACTTGGAGTCCGACCCTGCATATTAGAAGCATTGCCGCGGAATTTTATAATTTCTTGCCAAAAAAAGCCCTGCGCTTTCGCGTAGGGCTTTCCTCTATTATCTTATAGACCAGCTTGCTCTTTTAAAGTTGCAGCTTTGTCCGTACGTTCCCAAGTAAGATCAAGCTCGTTGCGGCCGAAGTGACCGTAAGCAGCTGTTTGCTTGTAAATCGGACGGCGAAGATCAAGCATTTTGATGATGCCTGCCGGACGAAGGTCGAAGTTGTTGCGTACTAGCTCTACTAATACTTCTTCAGACACTTTGCCTGTTCCGAATGTATCAACAGAGATAGATACTGGCCGCGCTACACCGATTGCGTATGCAAGCTGTACTTCTGCTTTATCAGCAAGGCCTGCTGCTACGATGTTTTTCGCAACGTAACGAGCTGCATATGCTGCAGAGCGGTCTACTTTTGTAGGATCTTTACCGGAGAATGCACCGCCGCCGTGACGAGCATATCCGCCGTACGTATCAACGATGATTTTGCGTCCAGTTAAACCAACATCGCCTTGAGGTCCGCCGATTACGAAACGGCCTGTCGGGTTGATGAAGTATTTTGTGTTGTCATCAATTAATGCAGCTGGAACGATTGGTTTAATAACGTGTTCTTTTAAATCACGCTCGATTTGTTCATGAGTTACTTCCGGAGCATGCTGTGTAGAGATAACAATTGTATCCATGCGCACTGGCTTATTGTTCTCATCATACTCTACCGTTACTTGCGTTTTGCCGTCTGGGCGCAAGTACGCTAATGTTTCATCCTTGCGAACTTCTGCTAAACGGCGGGACAGTTTATGCGCAAGAGAGATTGGAAGAGGCATAAGCTCCTCTGTTTCGTTACATGCGTAACCAAACATTAAGCCTTGGTCTCCCGCACCAATTGCTTCAATTTCTTCATTTGTCATAGAACCTTCGCGTGCTTCTAACGCTTTGTCAACACCCATTGCGATGTCTGCAGACTGCTCATCGATAGAAGTCAATACCGCACTAGTTTCCGCATCAAAGCCGTACTTTGCACGAGTATAACCGATTTCGCGAACTGTTTCACGAACGATTTTTGGGATATCTACATACGTAGAAGTTGTAATTTCTCCAGCTACCAATACTAACCCAGTTGTTACTGTTGTTTCACAAGCTACGCGTGCATTAGGATCATTTTCTAAAATCGCATCTAAGATGGAGTCAGAAATTTGGTCACAAATTTTATCAGGATGTCCTTCAGTTACGGACTCAGATGTGAATAGACGACGCTTATTTGTCATTGGTAAACCTCCCTTTTCATTATATGTACGGAACTCATCTCTCTGGATGTCATCTGACATTTTTAAAATTCCCAATATCTCAAAATAAAAAACCTTCCCCTTTGAGGAAAGGTTGAATTTGCTCATGTTTGCCTTTCACTCTTATCGTTCAAGGCTCGAGCGCCTTGCAACAGGTTCAGCACCTTTTCACCCTTCGGTGAGGTTGCTGGGCTTCATAGGGCCTGTCCCTCCGCCAGCTCAGGATAAGAGAGTATCCGTCCAAATGATATAGTATAGAAATAACTCAATTTTGTCAATCTATATTTGTAGGTTGTACCAATAATTTTTCTTGTTTGTGTTGATTCAAATAATTATGTTGATACATTACAAGAACACAAACAAATTTCAAGAAATAGTATACATTATTTATGTAAATATGTTATACTTTTTATAAGTAATGCGAGGAATATTCATAAAATAAACAAAGGATGGTATGTATATGAGTACTGTGAATGTCCAAATTGAATTACATGAATTATTGAACGGAAGCAATGCACAGGTTCAATTAAGCGTTCCGCAATTGGTAGAAAAAGTATTAGTGAGAGAAGAAGGACAATTAACTTCAACCGGCGCTGTTTCTGTTGCAACAGGCAAATACACAGGACGTTCTCCTAAAGATAAATTTACTGTAAAAGAAGCATCTACTGCTAACAAGATTGATTGGGGCGCTGTAAACCAACCCATTTCTGAAGAGCACTTTGATAAATTATACACGAAAGTATTAGAATACTTAAAAGAAAAAGAAGAAATTTTCGTATTTAAAGGCTTTGCTGGCGCTGATCACAGCTACCGTCTTCCTATTCAAGTTGTAAACGAATACGCTTGGCACAATTTATTTGCACACCAATTGTTTATTCGTCCGACACAAGACGACTTAGCAAAGCATGACGCGCAATTTACCATTGTATCTGCTCCGACATTTAAAGCAGATCCGATTCTTGACGGCACGAACTCTGAAACGTTTATCATCGTTTCTTTTGAAAAGCGCATCGTTTTAATCGGCGGAACAGAGTACGCGGGTGAAATGAAGAAATCTATCTTCTCTATTATGAACTACTTGCTTCCTGAGCAAGACATCCTATCTATGCACTGCTCTGCAAATGTAGGAGAAGAGGGTGATGTAGCACTGTTCTTCGGCTTATCCGGAACAGGAAAAACGACTTTGTCTGCAGATCCGAACCGCAAGCTGATCGGCGATGATGAGCACGGCTGGTCTGATAACGGCGTATTCAACATTGAAGGCGGCTGCTACGCGAAATGCGTCAACCTTTCCCGCGAAAAAGAACCGCAAATCTTTGATGCGATTACATTCGGCTCCGTTCTGGAAAACGTTGTAATTGATGAGAATACTAGAATCGCAGATTACAACGATGTATCTCTGACTGAAAATACGCGTGCGGCGTATCCGATTAACGCAATCGACAATATCGTTCTACCGAGCGTAGCGGGACATCCAAACACAATTGTATTCTTGACGGCTGATGCGTTCGGCGTCTTGCCTCCAATCAGCAAGCTATCCAAGGAACAAGCTATGTATCATTTCTTAAGCGGCTACACAAGCAAGCTGGCTGGAACAGAGCGCGGCGTAACATCTCCGCAAGCTACGTTCTCCACATGCTTCGGTTCTCCGTTCTTGCCGCTTGATGCATCTCGTTACGCGGAAATGCTCGGTGAAAAAATCGACAAGCACAATGCACAAGTATTCCTAGTGAATACAGGCTGGACGGGCGGCGAATACGGCGTAGGAAAACGCATGAATCTTGCTTATACTCGCGCAATGGTGCAAGCAGCTCTTAACGGCGAATTAAACAACGCTGAAACAATGAAAGACGATATCTTCGGTCTTGAAATTCCGCTTCACGTTCCAGGCGTTCCTGATGAAGTATTAACGCCTGAAAAAACTTGGGCTGACAAAGAAGCTTACAAAGCAAAAGCATTGGAGCTTGCTGGCAAGTTCAAAGAAAACTTCAAAAAATTCACAAACGTCTCCGAAGAAACAGTAAAACTAGGCGGACCTTTAGCATAACATAACAAAAGAAAAGCAGAACCGGCTCGTTCATCTCCGGAATGCAAATGTTCATTACCGTTATAAAGAGGATATCATCACACCTGATGATATCCTCTTATTTCGTTCTGTATTTAAAAAGAGCAGTTCACATGACTGCTCCTAGTGTATGCGCTATTCAATTTTATGTACGTCTTCATCTTTCTTTAAAAGCACTCTTAAGAAACTCGCAGATTTCTTCACGTGATATTCCCATATCCATTGCCTCTGTTACTAATTGCAGCCACTCCTTGTCAAGATAGGCTTCGTTTGTTTTTACCGCAACTGCTTGTGCTTGATCCATAAACTTTAGCTACCTCCGTAAGTAGCAGCCCAGCCATCGTAGTATTTCTACCTTAGACCCGTGACTTTGCGTCCCTGCTTTTCAACAGGTTTGCCTTTCGATAATTTTTATAATATTTAAAAATTTAACGAAATATCTTATAAATATATTACCATGTTTTTTGTATATGTGGTTATATACAGAAAGAGGAACATCTCGACATATTTCGACAAAATAGTAGCATGTAATGAAAAAGCCCATTTTTTTCTTATAGGCATTCACACATGGGCTTTCGCATACATACAGTAAAACAGATTCACTTTTAGGAGGTGGGCATCCTTGAGAAAGCTGCTTATTTTATTTACAGTTTTCATGTTGAGCTTTTTTACGTTCGCAGCTTGTAATAAGAAAGAAGCGCTGCAAAAAGTTCGCGTTGGAGAAGTAACGCATTCTCTCTTTTACGCACCATTGTATGTAGCGATTGGCAAAGGATATTTTAAAGAAGAGGGATTAGAGCTCGATCTTCAAACAACTGCTGGCGGAGACAAAACGATGACGGCTCTTTTATCAAACGGAATCGATATTGCGCTTGTTGGTTCTGAAACTACAATTTATGTCTACAGTCAAGGAGCAAAGGATCCTGTCATT
Organism: Ectobacillus panaciterrae DSM 19096; assembly: GCF_000430785.1. Classification (GTDB taxonomy): domain Bacteria; phylum Bacillota; class Bacilli; order Bacillales; family Bacillaceae_G; genus Ectobacillus; species Ectobacillus panaciterrae. The sequence continues at coordinate 29,298 of NZ_AUMR01000013.1, read as the reverse complement.
AACTTTGCACAGCTTACGCAAACAGACGGAACGTTTCTTGTATCACGCAAAAAGCTGGAGTCCTTTAATTGGAGTGATTTGAAGGGCACAACGTTTCTTGGTCAGCGAAAAGGCGGCATGCCGCAAATGGCAGGCGAGTTTGTGTTGAAGAAGCACGGCATTAATCCGCAAAAAGACTTGAATCTCATTCAAAGCATCGAGTTTGCAAATATCGCAAATGCTTTTGCTTCCGGTACAGGAGATTATGTCCAGTTGTTTGAACCGACGGCCAGCATTTTTGAAAAAGAAGGAAAAGGATATATCGTTGCTTCTTTCGGAGCAGAGTCTGGAAAGATTCCTTACACATCCTTTATGGCAAAGGAAAGTTATTTGAAAAAGAACGCAGCTGTTGCAGAGAAGTTTACGAAAGCCTTGTATAAAGCGCAGCAATGGGTTGATACACATAGCCCAGAAGAGATCGCAAAGGTCGTAGAACCATTTTTTAAAGATACGCCAAAGGATATTATGATTAAGGTCATTGAACGTTACAAGAACCAAAATTCCTATGCAACAAACCCGATTTTGGATGAAGAGGAATGGAACAACCTGCAAAAGATTATGAAGGAAGCTGGCGAACTTCCAAAAGAAGTAGAGCATGACACTTTAGTGAATACTTCCATTGCGGAAAAGGCTATTAAACAGTAGAGGCCCCCATGAGCTTCTTAACAATCCAAAATGTATACCACTGCTTTTTCACTGAGAAAGAAGCCAGCCTCACATTAGCCAATATTGAGTTGGAAATGCAAGAAGGAGAGTTTATCTCGTTCCTAGGGCCAAGCGGCTGCGGAAAAACGACTCTGCTTTCTATAATTGCAGGTCTTTTGCAGCCTTTAGAAGGGCGCGTTGAAATTGAAGGAGAAGCTGTCACGGAGCCAAGCTCAGCAATCGGATATATGCTGCAGCAGGATTATTTGTTTCCTTGGAAAACAATTGAAGAAAATATCGTAACCGGTTTGCGTATTACCGGCACTTACAGCCGCGAGACTCGCCAGTATGCGCTCAAATTGCTGGAACAGGTCGGATTGGCTGACTCGGTTCAACTCTACCCGCGTCAGCTCTCAGGCGGAATGCGTCAACGTGCCGCTCTTGTTCGAACGCTGGCTACCAATCCGAAAATTCTGCTTCTGGATGAGCCATTCTCCGCTCTTGATTACCAAACAAAAATCAAATTAGAAGAACTCGTCTGCTCACTCCTTAAAGAATTTCATAAAACTTCTATTCTTGTGACACATGATATTGAAGAAGCCATTGCCATGAGCGACCGTATATTTCTTCTTCGTGCAAAACCAGGGCATATCGCTAAAGTGATTGCCGTTCCTGAAGAAATTCGCAATATGTCTCCAATTCAGGCTCGCCAGCATCCTGCTTTTACAAAGCTGTTTCAGTTGATTTGGAAGGAGCTGGAGAGTCTTGAAGTACAAAAATCTTAATCTGTCGCTTCTTCATCGTGCTTATGTAAAAAAGGAGAAAAAGAAAAAGCGCGCTATCACGCTTTTACAAGTGTTCTTGCTTCTGGCTTTCTTTATTCTTTGGGAGATTGCCAGCCGTGCCGCATGGATTGATCCGCTCCTGTTCAGTTCTCCGTCCAGCATTTTAAAGCTGCTGTGGAGCAAGCTGCAAGACGGCTCCTTGCTTCCTCATTTATGGGTCACGCTGTTGGAAACATTTTCAGGATTTTTGCTCGGCACGATTCTTGGTACATTAATTGCTACCCTGCTTTGGTGGACTCCATTTTTAGCGCGCGTATTAGACCCCTACTTAGTTGTGTTAAATGCCATGCCAAAAGTAGCGCTTGGTCCTATCATCATTGTCGTTTTCGGTCCAAACATATCCTCATCTATAGCTATGGGCGTTATTATTTCAGTCATTATTACCATTCTCGTGATTTACACAGCATTTCTTGAGGTAGATCCTAATTATATAAAGGTCATGCAAACGTTTGGCGCCAGCAAATGGCAGAGCTATCAGCAGGTAATACTCCCCGCTTCTTTTCCAACCATTGTATCCACACTGAAGGTTAACGTTGGATTATCATGGGTAGGAGTCATTTTCGGAGAGCTGCTCGTATCCAAGCAGGGCCTCGGATACCTAATAAGCTACGGCTTTCAAGTATTCAATTTTACACTCGTATTAATGAGCGTACTGCTCACCTGTATGTTCGCAACAGTTATGTATGTGCTTGTAGAATGGTTTGAAAAACTAATTACCCGGAAAGCAAAGTAAGAAAAAGACCAAACCTTCTGGGCTTGGTCTTTTTCTTATTTCATTTCCTGCAGGCTCTTTTGCACCTGCTTCAGACTATGCACTAATACATCATCGCGCATAATAAAGCTGAAACGCCGGTCTACCTTTATACTCTTTGGAATTTCCTGCAGCAGTACATGTCCCTTCGTTTCATTATAGTGCGTATGCTCTAACACATCACTAATTTCAGCGAAGTAAATGTTTTTAATGATGATTTTATCCTTTCCTGACACCTTGTACTGCCCTATATATTTTAGATAAGAGACAACTCCGCCTGTTTCTTCCCGAACCTCGCGAACCGCAGCTTCTTCCGATGTCTCCCCTTCTTCTACTTTACCGCCTGGAAACTCAAGTCCGCGGCGAAGGTGATGCGTCAGCAGCCATTCATTATGATAGCGGCAAATCACCCAAACGTGCTTTGGTGTGCGAGAAAATGGATGATCATCAAATGATAACTGCACCGTATTTTGATAATAATCCGTAAATGTGTACATGCACCTGCTCCCCTACTTTGAAACCGATTCTTACCCCAAATTGTAGCATATTCTAGAGAACCTGCCTAATATTACAGTCCATCAATAATCCCCATCTGCGCAATTAATTCTTTCGTTTTATTGTCGCCAAGGTCATAAATCATTTTATAGGCCCGCTGCAATCGTTCATCATATTTGTCATTCGAATGATCATGATGGTATTCCAAAAACGGAATATGCGCCCGCCAAAACGTACGGACGTCTTCTACATATGCTGCATCAAAAATTTCACGCAGCTGTACAATTTCATCATCGTTCGCTTGAATGGCAAAGCTATATGTATTCGCTGTTTTCACCTGCGAAATACCGCCTTCTGCAACTGAAATATAATACGTTTTCTTTTCCATCATAAGCCCCCTTGCTGATTCGTACCTTATCTTCATTGTGTGCATACCCGTTAGAAATATGCAGGGCGCTTCTGCCGTGGTACTATTATATAAGTCCACTTTGTTATTCCGACAGATCTATCGTTGGCCACGTAGAACAAAAGGGAAACTGCGCTCGCTCCCTCTCTATGATTTACCCCTGCTTGGACCACGAAAAGGGTTTGACCGCTTCTATGCTTAGTCGGATGCTCTCTCCCCGCTAAAAGAAAAGTTTTTATGTTAATTTTTTAGTTGCATTTATATAAAACAAAGGGGGTATAAACATGTTCACTGTATTAATCATCTCTGTCATTGTTGTTACTGTTATTTTATTGCTTTCTGTTTTGACAATAAATAAGGGCTATTCTTACAAGCACTCTGTAGATCGTGCCGAAGATAGCCCTTATATGCAGGAAAATAAGAAAATTTCAGATGAAGATTAACCGAATACCTTTTCCAGTTCATCTTTATCTTGGGATAACCAGTAATTCATCATACGCTTAGCGCCGTCAAGGTCATGCAGCTTCGCCTGTCCGCACTGCGTTTCATTGGCAGCCGGCACTTCTGTTACTTGTGCAGCGTCGCGTATTGTATCTTCTAGAAGATCGATAATCTCACGAACTGTCGGCGTACCGCTGACTACAAGATAAAAGCCTGTTTGGCATCCCATCGGAGAAATATCAATAATATCAAAGTGGCTATGCTTTACCACATACTTTCTTAGGTTAAAAGCTAGTAAGTGCTCAAGCGTATGAATCACATCCGGCTTCATTGCCTGTTTATTCGGCTGGCAAAAACGAATGTCGAATTTATTTACAACGCCGTCGCTTCCTACTTTATGAACGCCGCAATGTCTTACATACGGTGCTTTTACAATATTATGATCTAATTCAAAGCTTTCTACTGATGGCATATTCATCTCTCCCTCTACCCCTTTTAGTGAAAACGGGAATTCCGATATATTTAATATGATATACTGAATACCTCTAATAGTAAAGATTTATGCAACGTGATTTTCACAGCCAAATTATGCTATGATACTTTATACATATGTAAGGAAGGAGTCTGTTTATGAAGCGGATTTTTATGACTTTGATTCGATTTTACCAAAAATTTCTGTCACCGCTGAAGCCGCCGTCATGCCGGTTTTACCCGACATGCTCTCATTACGGCATGGAAGCGATTCGCGTTCATGGCACTCTAAAAGGCGGATGGATGACAATGAAACGCATTTTGAAATGTCATCCCTTTCATCCGGGAGGCTTTGATCCTGTTCCTGAAAAAAAAGACAATCCTGTTTAGTTTTGATATCCGTCTGCAATGGTATCCAAGCGGCCCGTTTTCGGGTCAATGACAAGTCCGTGCACCGGCACATCACCCGGCATAAGAGGATGATGGCGAATGATTTCTACACTATGCTTTACGCTGTCTTCTACACAGGAAAATCCATGAAGAAATTTCTCTAAATTTATCCCCGAATAATGAAGAGTAGCTAATTTGTCTTCTGAGATGCCGCGTTCTTTCATTTTTTCGATTGTGTTTTTCGCTTGCAGACTAGCCATGCCGCAATCATAATGTCCAATTACGCATACCTCATCCGCGCCAAGCTCATATACCGCTACAAGCACGCTCCGCATAATACTGCCGAACGGATGCGCAACAACAGCGCCTGCCACCTTCACAATTTTTACGTCTCCGTTACGCATGTTCATCGCTTTTGGCAAAAGTTCCACAAGACGTGTATCCATGCAGGAAATGATAACAAGCCGCTTATCCGGATATTTATTTGTTTTAAAGGATTCATATTCTTTATTTTCTACAAAGCTTTTATTATAGGTTAAAATTTCTTCCAATAATTTCATAATAACCCTCCTTCTTTGTTATAATGTTCCCTCCATTGAAAATCAAAGTCAAGAAAAACGCCTCATTCATTTTTAATTCACATAATTATTCAGACAATAGTGCTTCATGAAAGAGAACGCTATCGCAGTGTTCTCTTTTTCATATACATGCAGGAAATTACAGATTTTTCAAGTATATTGATTCATATACTTGAAAAAGGAGGGATATAATGAAAATCCTTATTTTAGGCGGCACCCGCTTTTTAGGAAGGCATATCGCACAGGAAGCGTTAAGAAGAGGATATGCGGTTACCTTATTCAATCGCGGAAATAACAATGAAGTATTTCGGAATGTGGAGATATTACTTGGGGACCGGGATGGTACGCTAAAGGCGCTGAAAGGACGGAAATGGGATGCGGTCATTGATACGTGCGGTTTTGTTCCTCGTACTGTCTCCAAGGCCGCTAAGGTATTAGGAGACAACATCAACCATTATACATATATCTCGAGCATCTCTGTGTACAAAGATTGGATTCCGCTCGGCATTACGGAAAGCTATCCGGTTCAAACAATGTCTGCCGAGGAGGCAGACGAGGTTACAAAGGATACGGCAGGACCCGTTTATGAGTATTACGGTCCGTTAAAGGCGCTGTGCGAACAGGAAGCTCAGCAACAAATGCCCGGCAAGGTGCTGAATGTACGGGCAGGTCAAATTGTAGGATCGTTTGACTATACAGACCGGCTTCCGTACTGGGTAAAACGTGTGGCTATGGGCGGACGCATCCTGTGTCCTGGAAATCCAGACAAACGCGTTCAACTCATTGATGTAAGGGATATGGCCACCTGGATCCTTGAAATGGCCAAAGAGCGAACAACAGGCACTTATAACGTAACGGGTCCGAACTATAGTCTCACCATGAATCAGCTGTTGGAGACATGCAAACAGGTGACAGAAAGCGATGCTGAATTTGTATGGGTGCAAGAGGAATTTTTGTTAGAAAATGATGTTGTGCCATGGGTGCAAATGCCGCTGTGGCTTCCTGAAAATACGGCACTTCCCGGCGAAATGGAGCCATGGAAAGGCGCTTCTGATATCAGTATCAACAAAGCTGTCCAACAAGGATTGTCCTTCCGTCCATTAGAAGAAACAATTTATGATATTTGGGAATGGGAGCAGGGACGCCAAGACAACAAACGAAAAGCTGGACTGCCGCCTGAACGGGAGCAGGAGCTGCTTGAGCTGTGGACTGATACAAAAACCCATTAAACGAAAACTCTTTCAATGGCTGTTCTCTTTTTTAAAAGAAATTCTTACATAGAAAAGCGCATGACGAAAGTGTCATGCGCTTTTCTATGTAAGAATGCTTGTTTGTAACGTAATTCGCTTCAAATAGCTTCTATCAACCTTATATCCGAGTCCAATTCCGTTTTGAACCTTCACCTTTCCGTTCTGAAGCGTTACTTCAGGTGTAATGAGATCACGCTCCCAATGACGAGACGACGCGGAAATATCGCCAGGTATCGTAAAGTTCGGCAGCGAAGCGAGCGCTACGTTCTGTCCTCTTGATATGCCTGTCTCAATCATGCCGCCGCACCAAACAGGTACATGATGTGCCTGACAGTAATCATGAATGCGAATCGCTTCTGTCAATCCGCCGACACGCCCTGCTTTAATATTCACAATACGGCAGCTCCCAAGTTGAATCGCCACTCTCGCATCTTCAAGCGAGTGAATGCTTTCATCCAGACAAACCGGCGTATGAAGCTCTTTCTGAAGCACTGCGTGATCCATGAAATCGTTGTCCGCAAGGGGCTGTTCAATCATCATCAGATTGCATTCATCAAGCCGCTTCAGTTTCTCTATGTCGTCTAATGTGTAAGCTGAGTTCGCGTCCGCCATAAGCGGAATGTCAGGAAAGACTTTTCGTATTCCCGACAAGAGTTCATAATCATTTTCAGGCTTAATTTTCACTTTAAAGCGTTTATAACCGTCTGCCGCATACTGTTCCATCTTTTGAAGCATATTCGGCAAAGTATCCAGCCCGATTACTACGCCCACTTCAATTTCGTTTATACGCCCTCCAAGAGCCCGCGCCAGCGATTGTTCCGTACGCTGCGCATATAAATCCCAGACAGCTCCCTCAAGTCCTGCTTTCGCCATATTATTGCGTTTTATGCCGGCGAACAGCTTCGGCACTTCATTCGGGTGAGAAATTTCGCTCGCCAACACTGCTGGTACTAAAAAATCCATAAGCATATGCCATGCAGTTTGGACAGTTTCTTCCGTATACCAAGGCTGCGAGAAGGCAACAACCTCCCCCCATCCCGTACGTCCGTCTTCATCATAAAGCTCTACGATAATGCTTTCACGATCATGGTAAGCACCGTAACTTGTCGCGAACGGAGACACAAGCTTCATGCTTGTTCGATGCAGAACTGCTTTTTGAATCCTCATCACAGCTTCTCTTTTAACTCTCTGCGCAGCAATTTATTGGATGCGTTTCGAGGCAAGGCGTCAACAAATATGATACGTCTCGGTACTTTATATCGGGCCAGATGCTCGCCGCAAAATGCCAATAGCTCTTCTTCCGCCGCTTTTTTTTCTATTTTCACAAAAGCAACCGGCACCTGTCCCCATTCTTCATTCTCTTCTCCGACTACGCCAGCTTCTAAAACGGATGGATGCGCCAGAAGCACTTCTTCAATTTGTGCAGGATAAATATTCTCTCCGCCTGAAATAATAAGGTCGCTGCGGCGGTCGAGAACATATAAAAATCCCTCTTCATCTAAATACCCGATATCTCCCGTATGCAGCCAGCCGTCTTGCATGCTTTCCCTTGTTGCATCCTCCCGCTTGAAATAGCCGCTCGTTACGTTTGGACCTTTCACTACAATTTCTCCGGCCTGATTCTCCCTCATCGTTTGACCATTTGCTTCGATCTTCAGCTGGCATGGATAAAGAGGCTTTCCGGCCGAGCCGACCTTCTCCAGCATATAGTCTTGTGCCAACGTACAAATCTGCGACGCGGTTTCCGTCATGCCGTACGTTTGATAGACAGGTATGCCTTTTTGTACACATGCTTCCAGCAGTGGTCTCGGTGCCGGTCCGCCGCCAAGAAGTATACAGCGAAGCGTCTTTGGATATGTTTTGTCTCCGAGCTCCCTGACCATATCTGTCAGCACCTTCGTTACGACGGACACCATCGTCACACCTTTATGCTCAATCGCATCATTCAATTGACTCGGGTTGACTTTTTCCTGAAGCAACACACGCATCCCATATATCGCACTTTTCATTAAAATGGATAAGCCGCCGACATGAAAAAACGGAAGGCAGGCAAGCCAGCAATCCTTTTCTTGCAGCCCTAGGTTCAATGCCGAACCGACTGCGCTCCACCAATGGTTGCCGTATGTTAGCATAACGCCTTTAGGCTTTCCTGTCGTACCGGATGTATAAATAATGGTCATGATATCGTCCAAATTGAATTCTTCCTGTACGGCATACGGTTTTTGGGGCAGTTTCTTCAGCTCATCCATTGTATATGCGGGAATTGCTGCCTCTCCAAGCATCGTGCGAAAATCCTCTTCCGCCAGCAGCAAAGCTGCCTCTGCGTTCTCCATCTGCCAAAGAAGTTCCTCTCGTGACAGACGGACATTTAATAATACAGCGGTCGCACCAATATAAGATAACGCGTGAATGATGTATACCATCTCTATACTATTGCGCATCAACACTGCAACGTGATCTCCCATTTTCACCCCGGCTTGTGTCAAACGCTCGCTTACAGCCATCGCATGCTCGTCCAATTCCCGAAAAGTAAGCTGAACCGTTTCCGTTTCCAGCGCCGCGCGTTCCGGCGTTAAAAAAGCACGCTGCTTCAGCCAGTTTGGCATCGTATTCATTGTATCTCCCGCTTTCTCTCAAACTTTTCTACAGTTATTATATACCAATGTTAAACAAGACCCAACGCATCTGTATCAGGTCTGCTTATTTATACTTGCTGGTAGCAGAACTGCAATAAATATCAGGATCGTTCGGTACGAAATCTTTGCCGTACAATTCAAAAAGCCGGCACTCATCTGAGTGCCGGCTCTCCCGAAGCAATCACGGGAAACGAGGGAATTGACCGAAGTCCGGCGTGCGTTTTTCTTTAAATGCATCGCGTCCTTCTTTCGCTTCGTCTGTTGTATAGTATAATAACGTCGCATCTCCAGCCAATTGCTGAATACCTGCAAGACCGTCTGTATCGGCGTTGAACGCTGCTTTTAAGAAGCGGAGTGCCATCGGGCTTTTCTCAAGAATTTCTTCTGCCCATTGCACTGTTTCGTCTTCTAGCTGCTCAAGAGGAACAACTTTATTGACTAAGCCCATATCAAGCGCTTCTTGTGCACCGTATTGACGGCATAAGTACCAAATTTCGCGAGCCTTCTTATGGCCGATAATACGCGCTAAATAACCTGCGCCATATCCGCCATCGAAGCTTCCCACTTTTGGTCCAGTTTGTCCGAATACTGCGTTTTCCGCTGCGATTGTCAAATCACATACGATGTGAAGAACGTGACCGCCGCCGATTGCATATCCGGCAACTGCTGCGATAACCGGCTTCGGAATGACGCGGATTAAGCGCTGTAAATCCAATACATTCAAGCGAGGCACTTCGTCTTCTCCTACATATCCGCCATGACCGCGTACCTTTTGATCGCCGCCGGAGCAGAATGCTCGTCCGCCTTCACCTGTTAAAATGATAACGCCCACATTTTTGTCATCACGGGCACGTGCGAATGCGTCGATTAATTCCATAACTGTTTTCGGACGAAATGCGTTATGCACTTCTGGACGGTTAATAGAAATTTTCGCGATGCCGTTGTATGTAGAGTAAATGATATCTTCATACTTGCCTTCTTGCATCCATTCTCTTGTCATCATAGTACCTCCTTCATTCCATATATATTAGGTTTTGCAAAAATCCCCTTACTATTGTATCAAACTTTTCCGGTTGTTCCACATGAATTGCATGCCCGGCACCAGAAATTTGTACAAGATCCGCACGCGGAATCAGTTCCTTCATACGAGATAGGATTCGAAAAAACTTTTCATCGTATTCTCCGCTTATAAGAAGCACTGGCATGGTAAGCTCATGCAGCTCGTTCCACCATGATGGCTGCCTACCTGTTCCCATTCCTCGCAAGCTGTTTGCCAAACCGACAGGACTATTTTGCAGCCGCTGCTTGCGCGTTGCTTCTTGTGTCTCGTCAGGCAGCTGCTTTTGCGAGGCAAACAACGAAATGTTTTCCCACTTCTCAATAAAAGCAGGAATGCCTTTTTGTTCTATAAAGGAAGCGAGCGCTTGGTCTTGCTGCACTCGGGCGGCGCGTTCTTCTTCTGAAACAAGCCCTGCTGTACAATTTTCCAAAAGCAAGGAATTGACTCGTTCTGGATATAAGCAAGCGAATGAGAGCGCAAGCCTCCCTCCCATAGAGTATCCAAGTACATGAACTTTTTCAATTTCAAGCCGTTCCAGCAAAGAAACAAGATCACAAGCTGCTTGTTCAATACGGAAACGCTTTGTACTCGCAGGGCTCTCCGTTTTGCCGTGACCGAGTAAATCAACCATGATCACTTGATATTCGCGGCTCCATGATGCAAGAAACGGCCGCCATGTATCCATGCTTCCGGTAAATCCGTGCAGCAAAAGAAGCGGCTCTCCTTCTCCTGCTGCTTCGTATTCATATAAAACACCGTTCAAATCAATCTTCATCTTCCCTCACCTTGTTCGTAATGGCTTCTGAAATAGAGGCCCAAAGAGAACGATGCATTTGAAGGTTAGATTCTCGGTCTGTCCGTATTTCGACCACATGCAAACCGTCCGTCTCCATACCTGCAGTAACGTGGCGACGAAAATCCTCCCAAGACTCCGGACGGCTGAATGAGCCTTCATACATTTTCACAGCATGCTCATAATCCAAGCCGAGCGGCGTTCCGAACATCATTTCAAAATGCTTCTTCTCCCCGTATTGAGGAAGGAAGGAGAAGATACCGCCGCCGTCATTGTTGATAATAATAATAGTCGCATGCAGCTTGTGCAGCTTAGCAGCAAGCAGCCCGTTCAAATCATGATAAAACGCTAAATCCCCCGTCACCAGCACAAGAGGCGCTTGTGCTACGCTTACCCCCAGCGCGGTGGAGATGATACCATCAATTCCGTTTACTCCGCGATTTGCCAGCACTTGAACGTCTTTATCATTATTAAAAAAGAACGTGTCTGTATCCCGAATCGGCATACTGTTACTTACAAATAGTGCGGCATTGTCCGGCAGCAGCTCCACAATTTCTGTTATCACTTTGCCTTCAAATATTTCATCATACGACTGGATATGATGAAGCTGCGTTTTCGTAAATTGATTGATCTCAAGCCATGAACGAAGCCAAGACGTCTGCTCCTTTTGTACAGAACTTGCGAGCGTTTTGCAAAACTGCACTTCGTCGGCATATACCATTTCTGAAGAGATTAAAGCCGGATCGCGCCATCCTCCAGCTTCATCCACAACAATATGCAGCGCGTCTGTTTGCTTTTGCATATATTGCGTAAGCGCTTTGGAAACCGGCATTGCGCCAAAACGAATAAGCACCTCAGGCTTCCACCCATCCCGGATCACGTCACTTCGCAAAAACGTGTCGTAACAATCTGCAACGTACATTTTGTCATGCTTTCCGCTTCGCAGCTTGGAAAGCGGGTCAGCGAGTACTGGATATTGCAGTGCTTCTGCAAGCTCTATAACAGCCTCAGCCAATGCTTCATCGGTCTGATCTCCAACAACGATAAGCCCTTTTTCCATAGAAGAAAGACGTTCTCGAAGCTGCTGCATATACGAAGGTGCCGCTTGACGAGTTCCGCTTTGAACTGCAGTATACTGCTCTGTCCGGTTCAAACGGCCCTTTTCCCATAAACCTTCAAGAGAAAAATCAGGTACTAGCGGCTCTCGAAGCGGAAAATTCATATGCACAGGCCCTCTCGGTGTCTCTGACGCTACGGAAACAGCGCGGGCTGCTGTAGTCCTTACATACCGATACATCCCTTCAGAAGCTTCGGGCAGCGCCATTTCGATGAATTGCTTTGCAAAAGAACCGAATAGCTGCAACTGATTCATGGCTTGCGGGGCTCCGACATCGCGCAGCTCATGCGGACGGTCAGCAGTCAAAATAAGGAGCGGGATACGGGAATGAAATGCTTCACTCACCGCCGGAAAATAGTTCGCTGCAGCGGTTCCAGACGTGCAAAGAAGAGCAACAGGACGCTTCTTTGCTTTTGCAATGCCAAGCGCAAAGAAAGCAGCTGAACGCTCATCTACATGTAAATATGTTTGAACATCCCTATGCTCAGCCATTAACAAAGCAAGCGGCGTTGAGCGGGAGCCGGGGCTGATGACGACGTCTTGCACGTTCAAACGTACAAGCTCATCGACAAACGCCCCTAAATAATAAGATAACGCTTCTGTATAACTCATGTTGTATTCCCTCCTAATGCAGTGAGCATAGGTTTGAACTTCATCTTCGTTTCTTCATACTCGGACTCTGGCTTGGAATCCTCTACGATGCCGCAGCCGGCAAATAAGGATACATTCGTTCCTTTTAGCAGTCCGGAACGGAGACCGACTGCAAATTCTCCATTTCCTTCATAGTCAATCCATCCGATCGGCGCACCATAAAATCCCCGGTCGAGCAGCTCATGGTCTCGAATCAGCTGCAGCGCTTCATCGCGCGGTGTGCCGCCGAGCGCCGGCGTTGGATGAAGCTCTTCTACCATCTTTAACAAATCGCATGTGCCTTTTCCCTTTACCGGTGTATGAAGATGAAGTAAATGCTTCGTTTTCATCAGCCCCGGCTTATACGGGATACTGACTTCCTCGCATAGCTCATCCATAACTCCCCGAATCATGTTGACTACATATCCATGCTCTGCAAGATTTTTCTCATCATAAAGCAGCTCTTCCCCGTTTTTCTTATCTTCCTCCGGCGTTTTGCCGCGTCCGATAGAGCCCGCCAGGCACATAGATGTAAATACATTGTTTTCTTTTTGAATGAGGCGTTCCGGTGTGGCGCCTAAGAAGCATAATCCTTTATAATCGATGGAAAAAATATAGCAGTCCGGCTGTCCGATGCGCAGTGCCTGCAGCACAGATGCCGAATCCACTTCTGCATCAGCAGTAAGCTGCATTTCCCGAGCCAGCACAACCTTTTGCACCTTGCCCTGCTCCATTTCTTCCTGTACGCTTTTAATGGACTTCATCCATTCTTCCGGTTCAATCTCATGTTGTCTTAAGAAGGAAACAGCTTGCTCAGCAAGCGGGCGTTTACTGTACTGCATCAGCAATTGTTCTGTTTCCAAAAGTTTTTCATGCAAAGCTTCCGCGTCATCATCTTTTGCCACCAATTGATTTACGGTAAGCCAAGCCTCTCCATCTTTTAATGTCAGCATAAAAGACGGCAGCCATAAAACTGTATCTGAAAAGGTGTTCCAAAGCTCCGTTCTCTGCTTTAACGGATCGAAGGCAAATCCTCCGAACAGAAGCGGTCCTGTTCCAAATTCATAATCAGGACGATGAACAATCATATGTCGTAAAAGCTTATTCCAAACAGCGCGAGCGTCTTGAAAGCGCTTTTGCGAAGAATTTGCTATAGTAAAAGCAGATCCGACTCCTGCCAAGATTACACGCTGTGATGTGTCTGACCAATAGAATCGCTCCGTGCAGCCCAGCTGCTTTCCGGCTGCATAAAAAAGCAGTGGATCCATCCACTCCACTTTCTTTACAGCACTTACAATTGTTTCCGTATTAGCTTCTACAGCAGTGAGGAGCGATTGATGCAATCCTTGTTGCTTTGTTCGAATCACCCGTATCTCCCCCTTACTTAGGCGAAAATAGTCAAAATTACTCTTGATTTTAAGATACACCTCAAATGAAAGGTGTGTCAATCTTTAGCAGTTATGTGAAAAATGTATTGGATTCCTAAAAAATAAGCATTGACACTATATACTGCTTTTCCTACACTTAAGTGTGTACTTTATGTGAACAGGAGGATTCAAATGCATATGAAAATAGAAACGAACTCCTCTTTTGCAGAACTTAAGGCAAAACAGCCGAAATGGCGGATTTGGTGGAATTTGCTTCGTCCCCATACGCTGACAGCGGCTTTCGTTCCGGTATTTATTGGAACAGCTTATGCACTGCAAGTAGAGGGTGCTCAAAAGATAGATCTTCCTCTTTTCTTTATGATGCTTCTCGCTTGTATTCTCATACAAGCAGCAACGAACATGTTTAACGAATACTTTGATTACAAACGCGGTTTGGACCACGAAGGATCAGTGGGAATCGGCGGCACCATTGTACGCGAAGGTGTTTCGCCAAAGACAGTGCTTTATTTAGGGTACAGTTTCTTTGCTGTTTCCATGCTACTTGGTGTGTATATCTGTATGCATTCGAGCTGGTGGATCGCGCTTGTCGGACTCATCAGCATGACGGCGGGTTATCTTTATACAGGAGGTCCTGTCCCGATCGCGTATACGCCGTTTGGCGAACTGACAGCCGGCTTTTTCATGGGATATGTAATCATTGCAATTTCTTTCTTTATTCAAACGGGATCTGTGCTACCTGAGATTATCTTCATATCCATTCCGGCAGCTATCCTAATTGGCGCTATTTTGCTTTCCAATAACATACGCGATTTGGATGGCGATAAAGAAAATGGACGGAAAACGCTGGCTATTCTCGTTGGACGCAATAATGCGATTCGCCTGCTGGCAGCTATGTTTATTGTTGCCTACGGCTGGACAGTGGCTCTTGCACTTACAGGCATTGCATCTTTTTGGCTGTTCATTGTCTTTTTAAGCGTACCAAAGCCTATTGCGGCAGTAAAAGGGTTTATTGGTAAATCTGCACCGATAGAAATGATGCCGGCAATGGTCGCCACCGCCAAAACAAATACCATTTTTGGTTTTTTATTCGCAATTGGATTATTGCTGGATTATTTCTTCTAAGACGCGGTTTTTACCGCGTTTTTTCTATTTGCACCCATCTTATATTTTTGGACAAGTTGCTCATACTACTAGAGATAACTTGGAAATGGGAGGTGGATGCAATGCTTACACCGCAGCAATCAGAGCAGTTTAAATCAATCTTGTTACAGCAAAAGAAAGAACTGGAACAAACCATTCAAAACCGTGAGGAATATGAGCGTGCTTCGGAGAGTGACTCCGTAGGCGAGCTTTCCCTATATGATAACCACCCTGGAGATATGGGAACAGAGCAATATGAACGAGAAAAAGATTTGGGGCTTATGGAATTTTGGCATAAGCAGCTGGATGATGTAAATCATGCCTTGGAACGTATAGAAAGCGGACAATACGGCATTTGCGAAGTGTCCGGAGAAGAGATTCCGCTAGAACGTTTAGAAGCCATACCCACTGCTACAACATGTATCGAGTATACTCATAACAAACTTATAATGGGAGCACGTCCGATTGAGGAAGAGCTGTTGGATCCGCCATTTGGCAAATATGATATGGACAGCGCTGTCGGATACGATGCCGAAGATGCCTGGCAAGATGCAGCATGGTACGGCTCATCTCTGACACCATCTGATTTGGAGCGCCGCGATGCGAAAGAATTTAATCATATGTATGATGAGGGCGACGAACCGCGCGGTTATGTCGAGGAATTTGAGAACTTTATCGGCACTGACATGTATGGAAAGAATCCGCAGGTATATGCAACGCAAGCACATGAGGAATACGAAGACATGCTGGATTATTATGAAACCCTCACCTTTCAAGGCGAACTGAACCCGGATGAATATAACCCTCGTCCATAAGAAAAGCGGAACCGGCTCGTTCAGGCGCAGAACCAGAGGTTCTCCACCCTTAAAGGCGCTTTTTGCCTTTATGCGGTGGAGGTTCTCTGGTGGCAGCGCCTAGCCGGTGGAGCTATATATGAGTGAATGATAAATTCGACATGTTCATGTGCTATGTGCAACGAAAAGGGAGTATGGTATGCTTCTTCTCTCTGGTTTACCCTTGCATGAACCACTACAAAGGTTTAAGCGCTTCTGCACGTCGCCGGACGATCTCTCCCCACTATAAAAAGATGTTTTTTCACTTGTATATAGACATCAAGAAATTTTATGCTCTCTTAATCTAAAGAAAAGCATTCCTCAAAACCAGGGATGCTTTTTTTATATAAATACAACTAAAAAAATCGACATAAAAACTTTTCTTTTAGAGGGGAGAGAGCATCCGACTAAGCATAGAAGCGGTCAAACCCTTTTCGTGGCCCATGCAGGGAGAGAGAAAGGGAGCGAGCGCAGTTTCCTTTTTGTTCTACGTGGCAAACGATAGATATGTCGGAATAACAAAGTGGACTTATATATACAATCCATATTATACAAGCTGTCATATGTATATAGATGAGACCTAGATAATAATGGGACCATGATGAAAAAATCAACCGTAATGTCGGCAGTCCTGCTTGTGCCGTACGTTGGACACCCATTGCGACATATTTGTCGTGGACGATTTATGAACTGAATTTATAACTAAAAAGAGCATTCCACTCGGGTGGAATGCTCGATATCTGCTTACTTTTTAGTTACGTTAGCAGCTTGAGGTCCGCGGTTGCCTTCAACGATTTCGAAAGAAACTTCTTGACCTTCTTCTAAAGTTTTGAAGCCGTCGCCTTGAATTGCGGAGAAATGTACGAATACATCGTTTCCGTCTTCTGCTTGAATAAATCCGTAGCCTTTTTCGCTGTTAAACCATTTTACTTTACCAACTTGCATTGTCTTACCTCCTAATAATGGAAAAAAAGTGAAACTAATTACTCTACATATGAAGGAGGAAGATAAAGGGGTGGTTCTAAACGAGCATGTGTGCAACATGAGAGACCTGCCTTATTTCCGTGCCACTCTATGCAGTTCATTAGTTACTTAAGTTTAGCATGAAAAAGATTGGGTCGTCAAACTAAAACTATTGTATTCGAAAAATTTAAAAAATGGTTATTTCTTATCTTTTCTATTTTCAGTACAATAAATTTATACATACCATTTTGGCTGTAAATTTTTTAAATGAGGTGAAAAATATGAACGCTCACGAAATCGATTATCAATTGCACGGCGATGATATGCAGTTTGTAGAAATCGAACTAGACCCGCAGGAAAGCGTAATGGCAGAGGCAGGAGCCTTGATGATGATGGAGGATGGCATCACAATGGAAACTATTTTCGGTGACGGCTCCGGACAAAAAGGTTTATTCGGAAAGCTTCTCGGAGCCGGAAAACGCATGGCAACTGGCGAAAGCCTATTTATGACTGTATTTACAAATACAAGTCACACAAAACGCCGCGTATCCTTTGCTGCTTCTTATCCCGGAAAAATCATTCCTGTTGATTTACGACAATATGGCGAAAAGATCATTTGTCAAAAGGATGCATTCCTTTGTGCTGCAAAAGGCGTATCGGTAGGCATCGAATTTACAAAGAAACTGGGATCCGGGTTCTTTGGCGGCGAAGGCTTTATCATGCAGAAGCTTGAAGGTGACGGCTTTGCCTTCATGCACGCCGGAGGAACAATTTGTAAACGAGACCTTCAGCCAGGAGAAAAGCTGCGCATTGATACAGGCTGTCTTGTAGCCATGACAAAGGATGTAAACTACGATATTCAATTTGTAGGAAATGTAAAAACAGCTCTTTTTGGCGGCGAAGGCTTGTTCTTCGCTACACTCGAAGGACCGGGTACAGTATGGATTCAATCCTTAACATTGAGCCGATTGGCACAGCGCATCGCCGGCGCTGCCGGAGTAAAATCAGAAGAAGGCAGTGTACTAGGCGGAATCGGCCGCCTATTTGATGGAATAGAATAAGGTTCAACGAACATCCGCTGGTCGCTTTTCCAGCGGATTTCACCCAATCCAAAAGAACAGCCTCGAGCTGTTCTTTTTTGAAAAAGCACATGGCCATGTCGAAATTATCATTCACTCATATATAAAAGGGGTTGCCCATTACTACACGCAGCATGGGCACTATGCTCATCTAAAAAGGGACTGAGCACGGGCGTTTCCGTGCTCGTTTTTCTTATTGGGAACAGGTCAAACACTCCTCTCATATATTGAATAGTATTCAAACTCCTCTTATTAATCCGGGAGTTAAGATGAAACTATACTAGGGAGGGGCCTGTCTTGTTTTCAGCAACAGCCGTCAACAAAGAGCTCGGTGTTTTGTCAGCTGCCTGTTGCGAGTTGACTTATGAACAAGCTAATCAAAATGGCGTATTTACCGTCCCTGAAGGCTTTCGATATGTCCAGGGATTTCAAGCAAAATCACTTGGAAAACCAGAATGGTTTGGATTCATTTTAGAATCGGAGGATGTTGTTATCGTTGCATTCCGCGGCACACAGTCCGATACGGATTGGGTTGCCGATTCTCTTGTCAACCAGCGGGTGTATCCCTACACAGCGAACAGCGGAAATGTACACCATGGCTTCTTGTCCATTTACGAGACGTGCAGAGATACGATTATGAATACACTCACCAAGCTCTCCTCTGACAAAATGCTGCTTGCGACTGGCCATAGTCTCGGCGGCGCCCTTGCCGTACTCCACATACTTGATGCCCGAGTAAACACATCATTTGCCGACTATATGCTGTACACGTTTGGCGCCCCTAAAGTAGGCGACATCGCATTTCGGAACTACTATAATTTACAAGTCGCCAATAGCTTTCGCTTCGTGAACTTATTTGACGTAGTTCCGCTGCTCCCTCCGCGCAAAGTGAAAATTAAAAAAGTCTCCCAGCAGGAGTGGGAATACTTCCACGTCAAAAACAGCTTCACCTTCACTTCTAATCTCGGTTCAATCGTAAAGAACCACAATATAACCACCTACACAGCAGCAGTTGCAGCATGGACATAAGAAAAGCGGAACCGGCTCGTTCAGGCGCAGAACCAGAGGTTCTCCACCCTTAAAGGCGCTTTTTGCCTTTATGCGGTGGAGGTTCTCTGGTGGCAGCGCCTAGCCGGTGGAGCTGGACACCAAGAAAAGCGGAACCGGCTCGTTCAGGTGCAGAACCTAAGCTTCTCTGCCCTAAAAAAGTGCTTTTTGGTGGCGGAAGTTCTTAGATGGCTAGAGCCATTCCCTCGATTTTATATTTTCTTATCTTATGAAAAAACAGGCACCATAGGGCGCCTGTTTTTTATCTAACTACTTGAACTGGGTTGATGTTCCAAATCCCCTTTGCATACTGAGAAATCGTACGATCGCTTGTAAAAAAACCTGATTGTGCTACATTGGAAATACTCATGTCCAGCCAATAATTACGATTCTGATAAGCTCTTCCGATTTTTTCCTGTACGTCGATGTAAGGTGCAAAATCCCGCAATACAAAGTACTCATCGTTTTGAATAAGAAGCGAGTCATAAATAGCTTCAAATTCATCTCCTGCATCCGGAAAGAATCCGTTTACCAATTGATCTACGGCCTTCTTAATGCGCCAATCGTGATGATAGTAGTCTGCAGACCGATATCCGCCGTTTTGGTAATAATTCGATACTTCTTCAGCAGTAAGACCAAAAATGAAGATGTTTTCTGCTCCCACCTCTTCACGAATTTCCACATTGGCCCCGTCCAGTGTTCCTACCGTAAGCGCTCCGTTCATCATGAACTTCATATTCCCCGTACCTGAAGCTTCCTTGCTGGCCGTTGAAATTTGTTCGCTAACGTCAGCTGCAGGAAAAATCTCTTCCGCTAACGAAACACGATAATTTTCAAGGAAAATCACTTTTAAGAAAGCATTTGTTTGCGGATCATGATTCACTTTCTCTGCCAATTCATTGATTAGTTTGATGATTTTCTTTGCATAATAATAGCCTGGCGATGCTTTCGCTCCAAAAATAAAGGTGCGCGGCTGAATGGTAAAACTGGAATCTTCCTTTAAACGATTGTACAAGTACATAATATGAAGAACGTTTAAGAGCTGGCGTTTATAAGCGTGCAGACGCTTCACTTGGACATCAAACAAGGAATGGGTATCTATCCTTATACCAGTTTGTTCTTCTATGCGCTTAGCAAGCAATTCTTTTCGGAACTGTTTTACCTCATAAAATTTCTCTTGAAACGCAGCATCCTGTTTGTAATGAGACAAAGCCTGCAGCTTTGCCGGATTCTCAATCCACTCCGTACCGATTGTCTCGCATAAAAGTTTCGACAGCTGCGGATTTGCCTTTAACAGCCATCTTCTATGTGTAATACCATTTGTTTTATTGTTGAACTTTTCCGGATAAAATTCATGAAACAGATGCATTTCCCGTTGCTTTAAAATTTCCGTATGAATGTGCGCCACACCATTGACGCTGTGACTGCCGACAATCGCAAGGTGCGCCATTTTCACAAGACCATGCGCGATAATAGCCATATCTTCAATACGTTTCCAGTCATATGTATACTTGTTCCATAATTCCCGGCAAAATCGTTCATTAATCTCTTCGACAATCATAAAAATGCGCGGCAAGAGCGGCTGAAAAATATGAGTCGGCCATTTTTCCAAAGCTTCCGACAGCGTCGTATGATTCGTGTAGGAAATTGTATGAACTGTAATATTCCATGCCTCGTCCCAGTCCATTTTTTCTTCATCAAGCAAAATGCGCATGAGTTCCGGAATTGCAAGAACCGGATGTGTATCATTGATATGAATGGCAACTTTTTCGTGCAAATTCCGCAAACTTCCATTACGTTCTCTATGCAGCCGGATGATGTTTTGCAAGCTGGCAGATACCAAGAAATATTGCTGCTTCAGGCGTAAAATTTTCCCCTCATCATGCGTATCATCCGGGTAAAGAAACTCAGATACAGCTTCTGTTTCTCTTTTATAGACGAGTACATTTTTGTTATTGGGAGGAAACGGCACCGGCTCTGCATTCCAAAGACGAAGTGTATTCACTGTGTTCGTTTCATATCCGACAACAGGTATGTCATAAGGAACAGCCATAATGGTCTCTGCTTTTGTATGACGGAACTCCAATCTTCCGTTTGCTGTAGATGCTTCGATTTGCCCCCAGAAGCCGACTTCCACTGCTTGATCATGCCGGCGCAGCTCCCACACGTTGCCGTGGCGCAGCCATTGTTCAGGTAGTTCGACTTGATAGCCGTCCACAATTTTTTGATCAAACAAGCCATGCTTATAGCGGATGCCGCAGCCATGTCCAGGCAAATCAAGAGAAGCTAATGAATCCAAAAAGCATGCAGCCAAACGGCCCAGTCCGCCGTTCCCGAGACCTGCATCCGCTTCATTTTCTTCAAGCTCATCCAAATTGATTCCAAGCTCATCTAATCCCTCTCTGCATACATCCAGGATACCTAAATTCAGCAAATTGCTGCCGAGAAGACGGCCAAGCAAAAATTCAATGGACAGATAATACATTTGCTTATTGTTTTCAGTACGGTTTTTCTCGTTTGTCGCAATCCAGCGGGAGCTGATATATTCACGCACCATATGGCCAAGTGTGTTATATTGATCCCGCAAAGCGGAGTCTTTGAAGCTCTTTCCGTACATTGTTTCCAACTTTTCTAAGAAAGCAGATTTAAAGCTTTCTTTATTTGAAAACATGCTCCTCACTCCTTCATGACACCGGTCAGCTCCTCATACAGCTCTTTATATTTCACTGCAGACTGCCTCCAGCTATAATCTTGACTCATCGCTTTTTTCACTAACGCATCCCAAATGTCCTTCTGATAATAATAGGAAATAGCACGGCGAATGGTGTGCAGCATATCATTCGCATTAAAGTTTGCAAAGCTGAAGCCATTCCCTGCTCCTGTCACTTCATTGTATGATTGTACCGTATCATTTAAGCCGCCTGTTTCCCGTACAATCGGCAGCACGCCGTATCGTAAAGCGATAAGCTGTCCAAGCCCGCACGGCTCAAATAAGGAAGGCATAAGAAAAAGATCTGCCCCCGCATAAACATGATGGGCCAACGTTTCGTTAAATCCTATGTACACCTTTACCTTATCTGGATATTCATAGGCCATATGATGGAAGAAATCTTCGTATTCCTTGTCGCCGGAGCCAATCACGATGAACTGTACATCTTCCTGCATAATTTCATGGAAAACGTGACGGACTAAATCGATGCCCTTTTGCTTCGTTAATCGAGTCACCATCGCAATGACTGGTACATCTGCTTTTTCTGGAAGACCAAAATATCGCTGCAATTCATATTTATTTTTTTGTTTGAGAGGCAAAGAGACTGCATCGTATTGAACCGCGATATCTGGATCCGTGTTCGGATTATAGAAAGTATCATCAATGCCGTTAACAATACCTACAAGCTTATGCTGATGGTAACGAAGCAATCCATCGAGATGCTCTCCAAAGAATGGATATTGAATCTCCTCTTTATACGTCGGACTCACTGCCGTAATCACATCAGAAGCAATGATGCCGCCCTTCATGAAATTGATATTTCCGTAGAATTCTAATTGCTCGCTTGTAAAATACTCATCTCCAAGACCGAGCAAATCATGCATCACCACGTGTGGATAAACGCCCTGAAACTGAAGATTATGAATGGTAAAAGCTGTTTTTATATGCTCGTACATCGGATTCTCTTGGTATTGCTCTTTCAGCAAAAAATTGACCATCGCTGTATGCCAATCATGGCAGTGGAGAACATCTGGAACGAAATCCAGATGCGGAATGCACTCTAGCACAGCTTTAGAAAAAAATGAAAATCTTTCGCCGTCATCATAATGACCGTAGAGCGAATCTCTCTTAAAATAGTACTCATTATCAAGCAAGTAATATGTGATTCCTTCATGCTCAGTTTCTAAGATGCCGCAATATTGATTTCGCCATCCAAGCTGCACGCGAATCACTTTTTTCAGCTCGCTGTTTTGCCGGAAGCGTTCGGGAATTAAACTGTAGTTTGGCAGCACAACTCTTACATCCAGTCCGAGCTTTTTCAATTCTTTTGGGAGTGCGCCCGCTACGTCTGCAAGTCCCCCGGACTTAATGAATGGGACGCACTCGGATACTGCAAATAAAATGTTCACGAATTCATCAACGCTCCTTGCACTGTACCTTTTTCTACGACACGAGGCATTTCTTGTACCGATCCTGTCAGCACTGTTCCATCTTCAATCTTAACATCTTTATCCAAAATCACGCCATCCAGGATACAATTTTCGCCAACTTGCGTTTTCTGCATAATGATGCTGTTTCGAATAACAGAACCTTTTCCAATTTTTACAGCACGGAAGACGATGCTGTTGTCTACTTCCCCTTCAATGATGCTGCCGTTCGCCACCATGGAATTGCTGACCCTTGCACCTTTGGCATAACGTGTTGGCGGCTCATCTTTTATCTTTGTATAAATGGGTTCACTTAATAGAAATAACTGTTTCCATACCTCTGGTTTTAAAATATCAAGGCTGTTCTTGTAATAACTCTCTGTAGAATTAATTATAGCCACATATCCAGTATACTCATAAGGGTGGATATGCAAAGAATGACGTTTTTCCTTAACCACGTCAATAATGCTGTAATCTCCTTCATCTTTGTATTGCTTGAATAATGACATTAATAAGTCCTTTTTTAAAATATACGTTTGCAGTGAACGCCCCTCATGGCGAACCTCTGTAATGTCCGCTTCCATTTCAATATGACGCATTAAAATCTGTTTAAAGTTAATAGCAGCTACAATATGAGACATTGTAATGACCACATACTCTTGCTTGCTTCTTAAAAAATAGTCAATATTTTTGGAAAAGTGGCGGAAAGAACCGAAATCTTCGTTTTCACATTGAGAATTTGGCGTAAACACAAACAATCCGTCTCTCTTGCGATCTAAGTCCCATTGCTTTCCAGATCCGAGATGATCCATAAGAGAACGATTTTCATGACCAGTGAAGATGGCAACACTGTGAATATCGGAATTCACCATGTTAGACAGCATAAAATCGATCAAGCGGTATCGGCCGCCAAACGGAAGAGCCGCTAAAGAGCGATGCCGTGTTAATTCTTTTAAAGAAGCAAACTCACTTGTTGCATTAATAATCCCTAACATCGATTCATTCATCTCACTCAGTCTCCTTTGCGTGTTTAATTTTCCTCTGCAACTAAAATAACATCTTCTATATTTTTTAATGGACGAATTACAGTATGATCTTCAATTACCATACCTGGTGCAACAATTGCACGCTCAATCGTTACATTCTTCCCGATACGGGCGCCCGGCATAATAACAGAATCTGTAATACAGCTGCCCTCTCCGACGGAAACACCCTGGAATAAGACAGAATGCTTCACATCTCCTTCTACAACGCAGCCTTCATTCAATAACGACTCTTCTACATTTGCCGCAGGTGCGATATACTGCGGCGGATGATTCGGGTTAACAGAACAAATGCGCCAGTCACGTTCATATAAATTAAGAGTTGAGTCTTCGTTCAATAAGTCCATGTTCGCTTCCCACAAGCTCTTAACTGTACCCACATCTTTCCAATACCCCTTAAATGGATATGCAACAAGCTTTTTATTTTCTTCAAGCAAGAGAGGGATTACATCTTTTCCAAAATCATTGCTGGATTCAGGATTGCGAGCATCCATTTCCAAGAATTCTTTTAATATGGACCATTTAAAAATATAGATTCCCATAGAAGCTAAATTGCTTCGCGGAAACTGCGGTTTTTCTTCAAACTCTGTTACTTCCATCTCTTCATTCGTATTCATAATTCCAAAACGGCTTGCCTCTTCCCACGGAACCTCAATAACAGAAATAGAAACATCTGCATCTTTTTCAATATGATAGTCCAGCATTTTAGCATAGTTCATCTTATAAATGTGATCCCCGGACAAAATCAAAACATATTCCGGGTCATATTGCTTTAAGTAGTTCAGGTTTTGATAAATGGCGCTGGCTGTTCCTTTATACCATTTTACGCCTGATGCTTCTGCGTACGGAGGAAGCACGGTTACGCCTCCATTGCTTCTGTCCAGATCCCACGCGCTGCCAATGCCGATATATGAATGAAGAAAAAGCGGCTGATACTGCGTTAACACACCTACTGTTTCGATACCAGAGTTTGTGCAATTGCTTAACGTAAAATCAATAATGCGATATTTGCCTCCAAATGACACTGCCGGCTTTGCCAAATTTTGCGTAAGGGCGCTTAAACGGCTACCTTTTCCCCCTGCCAATAACATTGCTACGCACTTCTTTTTCTTTGCCATCGCTCTTATTCCCCTTCCTTGTTTTCACTGGCCGTAAGATGGAAACGCCAAAAGGCGGTATTGTCATTTCAACATATGCTGCTTGATTATGGTAAGGCTGTAAAACCGCTTTCAACTTTTTCTTATTGATTTGCCCGGAGCCGCCGTATTGCGTCCCGTCGCTGTTCAGAATTTCATTGTAATTCGAATAAGCAGGCACCCCGACTTTATAGTTGTGATACACATGCTCTGTAAAATTGCACACAACAACGAGTAAGTCGTCATCTTTTTTACCTTTTCGGATAAACGTGAAGATGCTTTGCTCCCGGTTATCCGCATCGATCCATTGAAAGCCTTCTTGTGTATGGTCCAGTTCCCAGAATGGTTTAGAGCGTTTATAAATCCCCATCAGTTCTTTAAAATACTCTTGCATAAGGCAGTGCATCTCAAAGTCTTGCAGATCCCAATCTAAATATTCTAAATCTTTCCATTCATCGAATTGTCCAAATTCCCCACCCATAAATAACAGCTTTTTACCGGGATGTGCCATTAAATAGCCATATAATAAGCGTAGCTGTGCAAACTTTCTCCAATAATCTCCCGGCATTTTGTTTAAAAGAGATTTCTTGCCGTGTACCACTTCATCGTGCGACAAAGGAAGAATAAAATTTTCCGAATAAGCATATAAAAGTGAAAATGTAACTTTATCGTGAATGTGTTTGCGGTATTCAGGCGCACATTCCATATATTTCAAGATGTCATTCATCCATCCCATATTCCATTTATAATTAAAACCAAGGCCTCCTTCATAGACAGGAGCTGTAACAAGAGGCCAATCTGTTGAGTCCTCAGCAATCATGAGTATGTGCGGATCCGCTTCAAAGACGGCTTCATTGAGCTTTTGCAGAAAAGCGACAGCATAGTCGTTCCTGCTAAGCTGTCCGCCTGTATTCCAATAGAGCATGTTCGCGACAGCATCAACCCGAAAGCCATCTATATGATAGTATTTCATCCAAAATAAAGCGTTAGAAATAAGAAAGCTCTGTACTTCCGGCTTGCCTAAATCGAAGTTGGCTGTTCCCCACACAGAATTCTCCCGTACATGTTCATTCATATATTCATATACAGGCTCTCCATCAAACATATATAGCCCGTGCGCATCCTTACAATAATGTCCCGGCACCCAGTCCAAAAGGACACCAAGACCCTGCTGATGGCATTGATCAATAAAGTACATTAAATCTTCCGGATTGCCGTATCGGCTCGTTGGAGAATAATAGCCTGTCCCTTGATAGCCCCAAGAACGGTCATACGGATGCTCAACAAGCGGCATAATTTCAATATGTGTAAAATGATGCTCTAATACGTAAGGAATAAGCTCATCAGCCATCTCACGGTATGTATAAAACGAATCATCCTCTTTCTTTTTCCATGAACCGAAATGAAGCTCGTATACTGCCAAAGGCTCTTCATAAATGGGCTTGCGCTTTTTACTCCGCAACCACTTCTGATCATTCCATTTATAGTTTCCTATATCGTAAACCACAGAAGCTGTATTAGGCCGCAGTTCGGAATAAAATGCATACGGATCGGCTTTTAAAAGCGTTTTTCCATATGAAGTCTCAATTTCGTACTTATACAGTTCCTGTTCTCCTATTTGCGGAATAAATACAGACCAAATTCCCTCATCATTGAGCTTCTTCATTACATGCTCATGACCGCTCCAATTATTAAAATCCCCCACTATGCTGACTCTTGCAGCATGAGGAGCCCAAACAGTAAACCGCGTCCCCTGTATGCCGTTCTCTTCTGTAACGTGAGCACCTAATGTTTTATAGCTTTCATACAAACTTCCCTCATGAAACAGATGCAGTTCATACTCTGTAGGATGAGTTACAATCACAGCTTTCACCTCGCAAATACACATGGTTTAAAACACTTTATCATTATTCTACAAAAAACTTAAAAATCCTTTTAAAAAAACAAAAAGCATACGGTTTTTATAGAGAAATATGTATTGAATCCAGAGTTTTCGACGTAAAATATCGAATTTTGACGAACGTTTAAATGTAAGCGCTTTATTTTAGAATAGCGTTATAATTTTTCGAAAAATAAGAAAAATTATGTAACCTATTAAAATTTTAGGATGCATTTTTCATACAAAAGAGAAGCTACATTCATATTAAGATAACAATGTAAAGGATATGTAAGAAAAAAGAAAATATTTTGTAAATGCAAGAAAATACCAAATAAAAAACTCCCTGCGGATAATAGGAAAATCCGCAGGAAGCTGTTGCTCTGAATGCTTACAGAACGGGTGCCATTGTTTCTTTTAATACTTTTACAGAGCGCTCAAATTTTTGCTGCTCATCATCACGCAATTCAAGTTCCATCACTTCGCGAACCCCATTGCGGTTAATAACAGCCGGAACACCAATGTATACATCTTTATGACCGTATTGACCGTCTAAATGCGCAGACACTGTCAAAATACAGTTTTCATTATTTAAAATTGCCTTTGTCACACGTACGAGAGACATGCCAATTCCGTAATAAGTCGCACCTTTTCGATTAATAATGTGATATGCCGCATCGCGTACATTCGTAAAGATTTCATCTAATTCTTCTTGTTTATAGAGTTCTTCATCTTTTAAGAATTTTTCCAGCTTTTGAACACCTACAGAAACATGGCTCCAAACTGGAAGCTCTGTATCGCCATGTTCCCCGATAATGTAAGCATGAACATTTCGCGCATCTACATCGAAGTAGTCGCTTAACATATAACGGAAACGTGCAGTATCTAAAGTAGTGCCAGAACCGATGACACGCTCCTTCGGTAAGCCAGATTCTTTCCAAGTTACATAAGTCAGAATATCAACAGGATTTGTAGCAATTAAGAAAATACCGTCAAACCCGTTATCCATAATGCCGCGTACAATTTCTTTAAAGATTTTTGTATTTTTCTCTACTAAGTCAAGACGAGTTTCACCTGGTTTTTGCGGAAGACCGGCAGTAATAACAACAAGATCTGCATCTTTACAGTCGGCATAGCTTCCGCTCCAAATTTTTGTTGGAGATGGCGCGAATGGGATACCGTGTTTTAAGTCCATTGCTTCTCCTTCTGCTTTTGCTTCATTTACGTCTACCAAGACAAGCTCTTCTGCTACTCCTTGGTTAATCATCGCATAAGCGTAGCTGCAGCCGACAGCTCCAGTACCTACTAAAACAACACGATTGATGTTTTGTTTCATGTCGATTCGCTCTCCTTTGTTGTCATGGTTTACATAAGCATGATTTCTCTTTTTCTTAATTTAGAATGTTTGTCAACCTCTTGATACTTGTATTGTAGCACAACATACATGTGAAAAATGTCACAAATTGTGATTGATATGTGAACTTTTTCACACATATAAGAAGAAAAAAACATGTAATTCATTACAATTGTTATTACGCTGCTAACAGAACTATATACAAGTGAATAAAAAAAACATCTTTTGATAGTGGGGAGAGATCGTCCGGCGACGTGCAGAAGCGGTCAAACCTTTGTAGTGGTTCATACAAGGGTAAACCAGAGAGAAGAAGCATACCATACTCCCTTTTGGTTGCACATAGCACATGGACATGTCGAATTTATCATTCACTCATATATAATTTCTTATAAAATCTATAAGGATTTTCTTACAATTGAACTCTGACAAGAGAGTCCAGAACCTCCTCCGTTCAACAGGAGCAGTACGCTATACCGCCAATCCGAAGTATCTTCAATAGATGACCCGTCTCTGTCCTTCACGCAGTTGAAGAAGAGGTCTTCTGGGCTGAAATGATAAAAAAGCCAGCGATTGAATCGCTGGCTTTTGAAATGACCCGTACGGGATTCGAACCCGTGTTACCGCCGTGAAAGGGCGGTGTCTTAACCGCTTGACCAACGGGCCGTGGCAGAGAAGAAGGGATTCGAACCCTCGCACCGCGTTAGCGATCTACTCCCTTAGCAGGGGAGCCCCTTGAGCCACTTGGGTACTTCTCT
>NZ_AUMR01000012.1 GCF_000430785.1 Ectobacillus panaciterrae DSM 19096 | reverse complement strand
GTTCTTTTTTAACGTGAAATCGCTCTTTTAAAAAGCCCCCTAAATTTCTCCCTATCTTCTGATGTAAATGGTTTTGGCCCCTTTGTACGCTTTCCGCTTTTTCGAGCCATTGCACTCAAATAACGTGTTTGTAATAATTGGTCAATGTTTTCATTTGTATAGCTATACCCATTATGGTGAAGAACCGTACACCCTTTTGCTAAACCTAGCGAAGCAAGACCATAATCTTGCGTAACGATTATATCTCCTTTTTCTGCTAACTTCATAATCCGATAATCCGCAGCATCTGCTCCAGAATCAACATAAATGGTTTCCACTCCTGATGGTTGTTCCGCATTAGAAAAATGAGAAAAGCTAGTAACAAGGATAACAGGAATTTCAGCATTCGTACCTTCAGAGATAATAATATCTTTTACCGGACAAGCATCTGCATCAACATAAATTTTCATCTTTATCTCTCCTATAAATAAGTTCGAATTGATAGTGATAATAATGGCAGATTAGGATTTTGTCAAACGATGAAGATGCTTTAGCTAAAATCATTTAAAAAACACATTAATAATCATTTTAATTCCATAGCATAATTTTCTAAATGATAAAAATTCTATGTAGATAAAAAATAGATATGTTTACAAGTTAATCATAAATAGAACATCGATTGGTTTAAAAGGGCAATAAACAAAAAAAGCGCGCATCAATTCCCGCGCTTTTTTATTTTTCTTTCAACGCATCGATGGAAACAAGTCGTTTTTCATCATGAGTTCCTCTAGCACAGATTGTTGCCATACTTGAAGTTTCATCAACGCTGTCAATCCAAATAGGAACACCATGATAGTGTACGGAAATTTCTTCAGGAGAGGAAAGGATTTCTTTTACGCGATTTAGTTCCATTCTATCACCTCACGTAAAAGTATCCCCCAATACAATTCGAATTAATCAAAAACTATATGTATTGACATCATTGAAAAATTACAAAACGTAAGTATCCTGAAGTGACTCATATCAAACAAGATGCATGGTTGCGATGGGCAGAAGCGATGAAAGAATTACAAATTTTAAAATCACGTATAAAATCCAACAGAAATAAAAAAAAGGGTTGCCGAGAAGTTTCTATATAGAGATTGCCCTGTGTGGTCCTGCTGCAGGAAAAGCAGGGGATATTCTAATGTAAAAGTTATGTAAAGTCGAAGCGTTTGCTCTTACTTATATAAGCATCTGGTTATATACTTATGTTTATGAAAGGCAAAGAAGGAACGGAGATGGTAACGAAACGCTGCTCTACATATGGCGAAAAGCGCAAGAACTTACGGGAGTGAGTAAAAAGGTGCATACCGCCTTTTATTTTTGCCTAATATATAAGCAAATAACTATATCGTAATGACTTAGAGGTGTTGGGGTGGAAAAAAACATGATGGATGTAGAGCGAGTGTCTCAAGCGTTGAAACTGTTAGGTGACAAAACGCGTTTGACGATGGTGGGGATTTTAAAGCATCGAGAATGTTGTGTGTGCGAGTTTTTGGAAGTGTTTGATATGAGTCAGCCTTCCGTGAGTCAGCATTTGCGTAAATTAAAGGATGCGGGACTTGTGAGGGAAGAGCGAAGAGGGCAGTGGATTTATTATTCCCTTAACTTACAAAGTGATTTATATGCACTAATTGAAGATATTTTAGAACATGTACCAGATCAAAATGACAAGATCCAGGTCATTCTGAATTGCGCTTCAAACACATGTTGTAATTAATTGTTAGTGGGAATACGGGGGAGTTCATGCATGAAGAAAAAACTAACTGCAGAATTTTTGGGAACGTACTTTTTAGTTTTTGCTGGACCTGGAGCTGTTGTGATTGATCAAATCACACAGAGCTTGACGCATATGGGAATTGCGTTAACCTTTGGACTTGTCGTAACTGCACTCATTTATACATTTGGACATATCTCAGGTGCGCATTTTAATCCAGCTGTCACGATTGGATTTTTCCTATATGGAGATATGAACAAGCGGGATGCGATAGCGTATGTGGTTGTTCAACTATTAGGTGCGATACTGGCAAGTATGACGACGCTTTTGTTGTTTGGAAATGTCGCCAAGCTAGGCGCAACGTTACCGAGAGGAACAGAGAGGCAATCGTTTGGTTTGGAATTTATTCTTACTTTTTTTCTGATGATGATCATTTTAGGATCGGCTGTTCATGGAAAAGCGGTCAAATCATTCGCCGGACTTGCGATTGGAGCCACGGTCGGGCTGGAAGCCATGTTTGGTGGACCGATAAGCGGTGCATCCATGAATCCCGCACGTTCCATTGGACCGGCAATCGTGTCAGGTCACCTCGAACATCTTTGGATTTATATCGTTGCTACCATACTAGGTGCGATTGCAGCGACTTTCGTTTATAAGTTTATGCATGAGTAAGTAACAAGCTACTAGATCACGTACTAAAGGAGATATGAAAAATGAAAAACAAAAAAACAATTTACTTCTTATGCACAGGAAATTCTTGCCGTAGCCAAATGGCAGAAGGGTGGGCGAAAAAGCATCTTGGAGATGAGTGGGAAGTACGCAGTGCAGGACTTGAAGCTCATGGATTAAATCCAAATGCTGTAAAGGCAATGAAAGAAGCGGGAATCGATATTTCGAATCAAACTTCTGATGTGATTGACCCTAAAATTCTTAATAACGCTGATTTAGTAGTTACATTATGCGGTCATGCAGCAGATCATTGTCCTGTAACCCCTCATCATGTAAAACGTGTTCACTGGGGCTTTGACGATCCGGCAGGCAAGGAATGGAGCGAATTCCAACGTGTTCGCGATGAAATCGAAGCGCGTATCCAGAAGTTTGCTGAAACAGGCGAGTAATCGTCTTAAGAGGTTGACTCAATTTTGAGTCCGCCTCTTTTTAGTTTATATATTCCAGATTGTCGGTAATTACTAAAGTATTTTTATTGAATCCTTTTTATATCTCCGATTATCTCTTCGTAAGGCGTGTTTTGGAGACCTGAGTGACTTTTTACAACATTTCTATTCTGATCAACTAGATAAAATCTTGTTCCGTAAATAACTTGATCTGAATTTTGTGGTTTATCGATAAATGTTTAAAAATTTTTCTTGTTTTTGCAATGCTTGTTAGATAGATAAACAATGGGGCGAGGATTGGATGAAAACCATTGCAATTATTGGAGCTGGCCCAGGATTTGGATACTCCATTGCAAAGTGATTTGGAAAAGAAGAATTTCAAGTGGCGTTTGTGTCCCGAGATCAAGAGAAGCTTAATCGGCTGGCTTCATGGATCAAGCGATTCGTGATGCGAGCATAGAGCAATACGAATATAATGGAGGGGATAAAATGAAAATACTATTGCTAGGTGCAACAGACCGAACGGGTGGTCTTGCGCTGAAATAAGCATTTGAGCGGGGTTACGAGGTTCATGTCTTGGTTCGAGATAAAAGCAAGTTATCTGAGGTCAACTCAGACAAAGTAACGATTTTTGAAGGAACACCAGAGAAAAAAAGAAGACGTGTGAGAGCGATGAAAGGCACAGGGGCTGTTATTATTGCGTTAAACCAAGTCCGTAAATCAGATAATCCGTTCTCAAAAGTAATTGGCAACCCGCACTTCTTGTCTACAGCTATGCAGAATGTTGTAGACAGCATGAAGAAGTTAGGGCTTGAACGAGTCATTGGTAAAGAAATGATTCAGAATAGATAAAATATCCTGTATAATGTGATTGATAAATTTAGATAATCGTCTAAATGTATGATATAAAACATGAAGAAGGTGAAAGGGTATGTTTATTGAAGTGAGCGAGCTTAGGAAAAGCTTTGAAAAGCAGCTTGTGCTTGAGAACGTCAGCTTTCATGTACAACAAGGAGAAACAGTTGGACTCCTCGGTCCTAATGGCTCCGGGAAAACGACCATTATTCGTCTGTTAAACGGTGTAATCGACCCTGATGGCGGAGAAATGCGTATTGGAGAATGGAATCCTGTAGAGAACGGGCATGATATTCGGCGCATGAGCGGTATTTTGACAGAAGGAGCAGGTTTATATTATGAGCTGAGCGGTTTAGAAAATTTGCTATTCTTCGCCAAGCTGTACCGATCCTATGAGGTAAAACGGATTCAGCAGCTGTTAGAGGAATTTCAATTAGATATGCACCAGCACAAGAAAGTCGGGACATACAGTACTGGTATGAAGCGCCGCTTGGGAATGATTAAGGCTTTGCTTCATCGTCCCTCGCTTCTGTTTCTTGATGAGCCGACGAATGGACTTGACCCGGAAGGAATTCATCTTGTCATGAGATATATTAAAAAATTAAGTGAACAAGAAGGAACTACTGTTTTACTCTGCTCGCATATTTTGCATCAGATGGAGACGGTATGTGATACATATTTATTTTTAGAAAAAGGAAGAATACTAGAAAGAGGAACGAAAGAAGAATTAGAAGAGCGTTATATTCGGAATGTTGTATTAAAGGTGGAAACGGGGCTATCGGTCCAAGGGACGCAATATGCCGGATATCCATTTGAAAGAATAGATGAAAGAAGAGTGCGCTTTCGTCTCCCTCACAAGAATGCCATTACAAATCTCATTCAAGCGTTGTCTCAAGAAACTTGGGTGCATCATGTGGAAATCGAGAACCGCGATTTAGAATCCCTGTACTTTGCGATTAGGGGGAATAGCTATGAATAAATCGATCATTTGGACGATTGCGTACAAAGATATGAAAGCTATTACAACAAACAGCCAAATTTGGCTTGGCATGGTACTTCTTCCCCTTATTTTATGTGTAATTCTCCCGCTCATACTCATCTTAACTGCCAAGTGGGCTCCTATTGATTCGAATGACACAGCTAAATTTGTGGCAACAATTCTAAAAGCGCTGCCGCAGGGGGAAACGAAAACAAAGCTGGAGAGCCTGCCGAGCATTAATCATCAAATTATATACGTTATGGTGAACTATATGTTAGGGTCTATGTTTTTAATCATTCCGTGTTTAAATTCCATGATGGTTGCAGCGAACAGCTTCGTTGGAGAAAAAGAAAGAAGAACACTCGAAAGTCTTCTATTTGCACCAATTACGGTAAAAGAGCTGTTTGTCGGAAAAGTGTTGTCTGCCTTTCTTCCTGCTATTACTATATCTATTGTAAGTTTTATACTGTTTGGCATTGTTGTGAACATCGCTACAGCAGGAATGTTTGATAAGATTATTTTTCCGAATGCGAACTGGCTTCTTCTTGTTTTTTGGTTGTCGCCGCTTGTGGCGCTATTCACCATTTTAATTAACGTACTCATTTCAGCTCGCGTACGAAGCTTTCAAGCGGCGCAGCAGCTCGGCAGTACGGTGATTTTGCCAATTGTTGCACTTGTTGTGGCACAAGCAACGGGCTTGTTATTGATCAGTCCTCTTTTGCTGTTTTTCATTGGTGTTGTTCTGCTTGCAGGAAATGTATTTGTCCTTCGGAAGGTTACGAAATATAACAATCGGAATGCTTTGTTTGAGAGGCAAATTTAGAACGTCGGATGTAAGGAGGCGTCTTTTCTTTTGAGTAATGAAGACCGCTATGTATGCGATATGTATCAACAAAGCTAAATCGATGAGATGCTGTCTTGTTCTTAAAACAAGTCAACTTTCCAGATTATAGGCGGAATAACATACAGTCCGAAAGAGCAATATAGTCATGGGCATCAAATTACATGATTAATGGAGGTAACTATGAGCGAATTTTTCGGATTCTTTGACGATGAGAAAGAAGAAAGACGTGAGAGGGCTGAAACTGTTGACGATGGAAAACTGCGTCTTCACCAAGAGGAACTGGATATCTCGAAAAATCGGGTAGAAACAGGAGAGGTAACCCTAAGCAAGGAGATTGTAGAAGAACGGAAGATCGTTGACGTTCCTGTTACCCATGAGGAAGTTGTTATTGAGAGAAGAGCAATCGACCATGAAGTGAGTGATTCCCCTATCAGTGCTGAAGAAACCATTCATATTCCTGTCAGCGAGGAGCGAGTTGAAGTTGGGAAACATACTGTGATAACAGGGGAAGTTTCCGCTTATAAACGTGAAGTAGAAGAAACGCGACACATAGAAGAGACCCTAAAAAGAGAAGAAGCTCGTGTAGATACAACTGGCGACCCTCATGTAGTTGCTGACGAGGATGATCCCCGTCACTAGGGCGCGTATTAAATGGAGAAAACACCTCACAAATTATGCCTACGATTTGTGAGGTGTTTTTTCAAAAGTGCTTGAAGCCGGCATTTTTGGTTACATATCTCGGGTTGGAAAATCTGCGGCGTATATGAAGGCGATGATGGAGGATGGGGTATGACAAAGGAATTGGAGCTTGATCAAGAAAAGGCTCAAACTGTAAAAGGGATGGATGCGGGGCATGATGTAAAGCTGAAGCTTTGTGAAGAACAGTTGGATATTTTCAAGACACGGGTACAAACAGGGGATGTGATCGTGCGTAAAGAGGTTGTCACGGAAGAAAAAATTATCGTCGTGCCTGTGAATCGTGAGGAGCTTGTGATTGAGAGGAAGGTTTTCGATGCAGAAAATCCGGATAAAATGAAAGGACATACGGAGATAATCCGAATTCCTGTCAGCGAAGAACATATTGAAATCGTTAAGCATCCGACCGCTTTAGAAGATGTTACAATCTATAAACGGCAATTTCAAGAGAGTGCGCATGTTGAAGAAATCTTGAAAAAAGAAAAGGTTCATGTGGAAACTATTGGAAACGCTGCGTTTGTAGAAAAAGAAGCTGAAAACCGCTCTTAATGCATCTAATGGAAATCACAAACGCTTCTTCCGTATATGAGTGAATAATAAATTCGACATTTCCATGTGCTATGTGCAACCAAAAGGGCGTATTGCGTGCTTCTTCTCTCTGGTTTACCTTTGCATGAACCACTACAAGGGTTTGAGCGCTTCTGCACGTCGCCGGATGATCTCGCCCCACTATATATAGTTTCCCCCTTCTGGTGCATGTAACGTAATGTATTGAAAGTTGTTATACTTAAAATCTATTCGTTCATGGCAATACCTCCAAGCATTTAGTGTCTCAACTGTAAGAATATATTCCTTGATGATGAACGAGTTGTTGTTCAATTTTTGACTGTGTATGTAATTTGAAAATAAATCTTCAGCTAGCTGTATTCTCTTGAAATCCGCTCCATCTTTACAAGAACATCTAAAAGCAGTACAAAAGCTATAAACAATCCTCCCTCTCACAAAAAATCCCTTTCTTTTAATTTACCATAAAAAGGGATTTTTTGTTATGTATATGCGGGAGAAATATGAAATGAAGACTATTTCATTATCTCGTATGACTATCAACAAAAAAGACCGCCCGGCTGCAACAGCTGGACGGCAAACGTCGTCAATGTATTGGGGGACCAAGATGACGAGATCTTTGTTATCATTATAAATACATTTTCATGGTTTGAAGGTTTTCTTGTCAGATTTTCTGACAAGGTTTTTGTTCATTTCTTATAAGAGTGTATAAATAAAATTATTCTTTTGAAATGTAGGATGTCAATTTTTCAAAAACTTCAACATGATCTGTAATAAGAAAAGCAGGAAGGAGCAACATAGCAAGCACCACAACTAGATTAGATCCAATCCCGATAATAAAAAACTTTTTTAATAAATTCATAGTATTTATTTCTCCTCTATTATTGTTATAAAACATATTATGTAAATAGATAGAAAGAGATTGGACAAGTTTCCCATTTTTATTCATGGTTATATAACCGGCAAATACCCATTTTATCCAAAAATAAAGTATAAGGGGCAAACGTACATATTGAAATAACTAGTCTAATATCTAGCTTTTTCTTTTCTCAATTTTCTTTCTAAAGCGTAAACATTACTTCGTTCATTTGAAGAACAATTAAAGAAGTGGGAAGGGGAACTTGTGGTTTTTGATATGGGAGAGGACCCAACGAAGATAGGATGAGTAAAGAAAGTTAGTAATACTATAATTGAACTCGCAATTGCAAGTGGCGAAACAGTGTATTTAAAGCTTTCTCATATCAAGTCTGCCCATTTACCTTAATGTATAAAGAGGTCCTACAGCGGTAGGACCTCCATTTTTATTCATGGTTTAAATATAACTGGCAAATACCCATTTCATCCGGAAATAAAGTATAAGGGACAAACATACATATTGAGCCTATTAGGTCTAAAGTCTATTTCTTTCTTGATAGAGTTGCATATAAATAGAATTAGATATCTAATTACTTAAGGTTCTTGAAAAGCAGGAAGGAGCAATAAATAGGCCAATGAATATTCACATCACAATTTCAGTTTTGGTGTTTCTTATGACAACAGCAGTGATATTTTGGAGACCGAAGGGCATCAATGAAGCGTGGCCAGCAGCAATTGGCGCGGGAATTATTTTATTAACAGGCGTTGTATCCCGCGCTAATATTCTAGACATTATCAGTAAAATCGGCGGCGCCTCAATAACTATTATCGCAACGATTGTCATGGCTGTTATAC
Source organism: Ectobacillus panaciterrae DSM 19096 (assembly GCF_000430785.1). GTDB lineage: Bacteria > Bacillota > Bacilli > Bacillales > Bacillaceae_G > Ectobacillus > Ectobacillus panaciterrae. Next base: position 110,349 of record NZ_AUMR01000012.1, on the reverse strand, counting down.
TAGAAAGCTTCGGTTTCTTTCACTGGGCAGCTGCACGGCTTGCAAATTTAGCTAAAGGTTCAGGTCACCGTCTATACTGGTACATTCAGTTGTTATGTTTTTTGATGACACTTTTATTTAATAACGATGGCAGTATCCTAATCACTACCCCCATTTTAATTCTACTCCTCAAAAATCTTCAGTTAAAACCACACCAACAAATCCCCTATCTCTTAAGCGGGGCTCTTATTGCAACAGCTTCCAGCGCTCCAATTGGTGTAAGCAATATTGTCAATTTAATCGCATTAAATATTGTTCACATGACACTTTATATGCACACGGCGATGATGTTTGTACCGGCAACGTTAGGGTTGTTGTTTATGTCATGGCTGATGTACGTAGTGGTAAAAAAGAAACTGCCAAAAAAGTTACCAAATTCATCCTATGATGTAGAAGCAATGTTTTTCGTGAAAAATTTTCATCCGCTAAAAGGACATATTCCGGTTGAAACCAAACGTCAACGTACAAAGTTTATGTTAAAGGTATTGCTGTTTGTTTTTATCATGCGCTGTCTACTCTTTGTTGCATCTTTTCTCTCGATTCCAATTGAGTTTGTTGCGGTAGTCGGGTCACTCGTTTTGCTTGCGTGGAGATGGTACCACTTACGCACAAATCCTGTTGATATATTGAAGAAGACACCTTGGCACATTCTGATTTTTGCCTTTTCTATGTACGTGATTATTTACGGTCTCCATAATGCAGGACTAACAGCAATGCTGGTAAATTTATGTGAACCGATTGTAAATCAAGGATTATTTTATGCAAGCTTTGTGATGGGGGGATTGGTTTCCATTCTATCCAATCTATTCAACAACCATCCAGCTTTGATGGTTGGAACCATTACTTTAACAGAAATGGGACTGGATCCAATCACGTTGAAAACTATTTATCTCGCGAATATCATCGGTAGTGACATGGGATCCTTACTCTTGCCTATCGGGACACTTGCCTCCCTAATCTGGATGCATATCCTCAGAAAAAATAAGGTTAAAGTAAAATGGAAAGATTATTTGAGCGTATCGTTGATTGTAATACCACCAACAACAATCGTAACGTTATTTCTATTATACTATTGGGTACAAATGGTCTTCGCTTAATAGCGTATCAAAAATATTGAAACTATTTTGGATATTAAAAAAGATTTTGTGATTGTCTTTAGGAGGAGATTTTTTTTTTGAACAATGTAATGCAACTACTAAATAAGCAGATATTGCAGGTTTTCTCCTTGTTCATCCATAATATTAAGATATCCTTATTTTAGAAAAAAAGAGGTTATGTATGAATACAGAAGAGAGGTCGCAAAGGATTGAGTATAATTTTCCGTATTTGGTTCAATTTATGATATTATTTGATGTATAAAATATATAACAATTCCTATTTTTGTCGGATTTTCATTGGAGTTGGCACAACCTGTTCGTTAATGGTGACGAAATGGGGGGCTATTTGATTTGGAGAGGAGAGACATGATGAGCGTTACAACTCAATATCAAGAGCGAGTGATGCAAGATTTAGAAAGTGATGAGGAAATTATTACAATTGCGGGAGGGAGGACAGCCCCTGCCAATTGGGTAATGAAGCTTTTTCCTGAAATTTCTTGGCTTACAAAAGATAACATGTCCATGGTTTTGGCGGTAACGAATCAAAGAGTTCTTGTGTATAAGCAGCATTTAAATTCGGACATACAACTTGCGATTGGTATTCGCCGAGCGGACATTCAAGAGTGCAAAGAAGTCAGCGGTCCGCTAAACGGGGCGATTCAACTAATCCTCAAAGATAGTCAATCCTTTAAGTTTGTGTTCAAAAAAGAGCGTGTTCTCGAGCTTTTGTCTGAACTTCAAAAATAAAGGCAGTAAACCAACATATTTTTAGAGCAGAGTCATTTTTAGAGACTGCTTTTTTGTTAGGAATAAGGGGGGAGCGCTGTCTCTAAGAATGTAGAGCGGGCAGAAACCTCAGTCGGATGGCTGGAATATACAAAGAGTATGAAATATTTTAAGAATAAATTGACAAGGATATAATTTCCATCATATAATAGCAAGCAATAAAAGCACACAAATTCGTTGACGAGAACAAGTACGTGATGAAGCTGTTCCACAGAGAGCCGGTATTTCGCTGCAAGCCGGTGTTCAGTTCATGACCGAATATCCTCTCCGAGAAGTCAAGCCGAAAATACAGTAAGCTTGAACGGGCGTCTACCGTTAAAAGGAACGCGTATGTCAGTACGTGGCTGAGTGCTATTGATGAACAGAAACTAGTCAATAGAATTAGGGTGGTACCGCGGTTGAACCCGTCCCTTCTGCAGGGGCGGGTTTTTGTGTGCTTTTAGCTCAATAAAAAGGAGTGGTATCACGTGAAAGAAGTAAATGTAAAAGAATCCGCTGTACAAAGAGAGCAGCGTGTTCGCAAGCAATGGGAAAAACAGCAAACATTCCACAAATCTATTGGGAATCGAGAAGGCAATCCGACTTTCGTATTCTACGAAGGGCCGCCAACCGCGAACGGATTGCCGCATGTCGGGCATGCGCTGGGCAGAACGATTAAGGATGTTGTTGCACGATATAAAACGATGACGGGATATCGAGTGCTGCGAAAGGCCGGCTGGGATACACATGGGCTTCCGGTGGAATTGGGAGTGGAAAAGCAGCTAGGCATCTCTGGAAAGCATGAAATTGAACGATACGGCGTGGAAGCCTTCATCGAGAAATGTAAGGAAAGCGTCTTTACGTATGAGAAGCAATGGCGTGAATTTACGGAGCAAATCGGCTACTGGGTGGATATGGAAGCCCCGTATATCACGTTGGATAACTCGTATATCGAGAGTGTATGGAACATTCTCGGCACGATTCATGAAGAAGGATTGTTGTACAAAGGGCATAGAGTTTCTCCATATTGCCCGAGTTGCCAAACGTCATTGAGCTCGCATGAGGTGGCGCAAGGATATAAGACGGTAAAGGATTTGACGGCTACAGTTAAATTCAAACGGAAAGACAAGGAAAACGAATATTTTCTCGGTTGGACGACAACACCTTGGACACTTCCGGCAAACGTGGCGTTAGCGGTTCACCCGGACATGGACTATGTGCGGGCGAAACAGGGAGAGGATATCTATATAGTTGCAGAATCCCTTGCGGAGAAGGTACTGCAGGGATACGAAGTATTATCTATGCACAAAGGGGCGGAATTGACAGGACTTTCTTATATGCCGCCGTTTGAGTTTGTCGAAGTACAAAAAGGGCATGAAGTGGTAACAGCGGAGTATGTTACAGATCAAAGCGGTACGGGAATTGTTCACATCGCTCCCGCTTACGGAGAAGATGACTACAAAGTTGTACGAGAAAACGGTCTATCTTTTGTAAACGTAGTCGATGAGAAAGGGAGATACACATCCCAGGTTCCTCTATTTGAAGGACGGTTCGTGAAGGATTGCGATGTGGATGTTGTGCGGTATCTTGCTCAAAAAGGACTGTTATACCATAAAGAAAAATATGAACACAGCTATCCTCATTGCTGGCGTTGTGATTCACCTCTGCTGTATTACGCAAACGAGAGCTGGTTCATCCGAATGACTTCCTTGAAGGAGCAACTGCTGCGAAACAACGAAGAAGTTAGATGGTATCCGGACCACATCAAGCACGGACGGTTCGGCAACTTCCTGGAACAAATCGTAGATTGGAATATCAGCCGGAAGCGGTATTGGGGAACGCCTTTGAATGTGTGGCAATGTGAGGAGTGCAAACATCAGCAGGCGCCGAAAAGCATAGAGGAATTGAGAAGTCTTGCTGCACATCCTGTGCCGGAGGATATTGAGTTGCATAAGCCATATGTCGATGATGTAAAGCTTTGTTGTTCCGAGTGCGGCAGTACCATGGCACGTACGCCGGAAGTCATTGATGTTTGGTTTGACAGCGGCTCGATGCCGTTCGCACAATATCACTTTCCATTCCGAAATCAAGAACTGTTCAAGCAGCAATTCCCTGCTGATGTGATTGCAGAGGGCATCGATCAAACGCGAGGCTGGTTCTACAGCCTGCTTGCGGTATCCACATTGTTTACGGGAAAAGCGCCGTACAAACGCGTGTTGTCCCTTGGGCATATCCTGGATGAAAACGGTCAAAAGATGTCTAAAAGTAAGGGGAATGCTCTCGATCCTGCAGACTTGGTACAAAAGTTTGGAGCCGACGCATTGCGATGGGCGCTTTTGGCAGACAGCGCGCCGTGGAATCCAAAACGGTTTTCGGAACGGGTTGTGCAGGAAGCGAAATCCAAACTCGTGGATACGCTGGTGAATGTACACAGCTTCTACGTACTGTACGCAAATTTGGATGGATACAATCCAAAGAATCAATATGAAGCAAAGAAAAATAAATTGGACGAATGGATCTTATCCCGTTTGCACAGCACAGTAAAACACGTACGAGAAAACCTGGAGGACTATCAATTTACCAATGCTGCCCGCTTCATCGCTGCACTAGTTGAAGAGGTAAGCAACTGGTATGTGCGTCGCTCCCGCGATCGCTTTTGGTCGAGCGGAATGAATCCCGAAAAGGCGGCTGCATACGAAACGCTGCATGAGGTGCTGGTCACGATCAGTCGATTGGTGGCACCGTTTACGCCGTTCGTCGCCGAGGATATTTACAGCAATCTGGAAGGTGACAGCGTACACCTCACAGACTATCCGGAATATGATGAATCCTTGATTCAAGTACAGTTGCAAGAAGAAATGGAAGCGGTTCTGCAAGTTGTGGAGCTCGGCCGAAGCATCCGAAATTCGACCTCATTAAAAGTGAAACAGCCGCTGGCAAGCCTTACGCTTTTAAGCAAAGGGGAACAGATGGACTGGAGCTCCTATAAAGATATCGTCATGGATGAACTGAATGTAAAAGCGTTCGATGTGAAGCAAGAGGAAAGAGAATACGTTTCGTATAAACTGAAGCTTGATTTCAAAAAGGCGGGGCCGAAATTCGGGAAGCAAACGAATCTCATCAACAAATGGCTGGAGCAAGCATCAGAGTCGGACGCTCAGCGTTTTATAGAGAGCGGTAAACAAGAAATACAGGTATCGCCGGGAGAAACGGTAACCGTCGCTATGGAGGATGTTCTTGTAGAAAAAGTGCCGAAAGAAGGATTTGCAGCAGCGTCCAACGGGCAGTATACTGTCATGATGGATGTCACGTTATCGGAGGAACTTGTGCAAGAAGGGGTGGCGCGTGAGTTTATCCGCGCCGTTCAGGAGTATCGCAAAAAATTGAACTTGCCAGTGAATATGCGCGTCGACATAGCTATGCATGCCGATGAGGAAATGAAGCGTGCGGTGGAGCAATATAAAGGTTTGCTGCAGGAAAGCTTATTGATGAAAGAACTGCTGATCAGCGACCAAGTTTTTGAAGCGGAAGAAGTGAAGGTAGGAAACAAAAAGGTTTCGATTAAGCTTACACCGGCAGGGTAGAAAGATCATATATTTTTAAAACAAAAAAAAGATTCCCAAATCGGGAATCTTTTTTTTGCGGTGTTTAAATTTTTTTAAAAACGACGGACATAAAATCGTATATTCCTTCGAATATTATATTGTGATATTTATAATATTTATATAAAGAGGAGAAAAGAAATATGGTAGAAAAAATAGAAAAGTATACAGATATCGCTGAAGTATTAAAGGTATTGGCACATCCTGTCCGCTTAAGCTTAGTAGAAATAATGCTTACAAAAGGCCCTACTAATGTAACAACAATGTATGGAGAATTGAAGCTGCCTCAAAGTACAATTAGTCAGCATTTATCCAAACTAAAAACTGCTAAAATCATTTCAGGCACTCGAAAAGGATTAGAAATTTATTATGAAGTAGTTGACAATCGCATTAAAGCGATATTATCAAGTTTTGCTTAAATGGTGAGTTTCTTGACTCCGCAGTAACGGGCGTAACGGAAATCGTTTGCTCAACGGTAACATGTTATCTTTTACACTGTTAATAAGACTGTCATCAAAACAACTTATACAAATACGCCCGGCATTATAAGATGAACGTGTCAAAACAACGAGCATTACTGACAGAGGGAAAATCAATGAAAAAACTTTCAATTGTCTTTATTGGTGTTAAGGTTTAGCAATACACTTGCGGAAGGGCATCACGGTTATATTCATGTGGAAAGCGAAGAAGGAAAAGGGACGGTTTTCACGCTGGTGTTTCCGAAGCCTATCGGTGAAACAGAGAAATAGCAAAGCGTAAGAAGCTGCGTCTTTCATACAGCTTCTTACGCTTCAGTTGTACTTGTCGAAAAATTCATTTATGTATTTCATGAACTCTTTCGGCTGCTGCCTGAAAGGAGCGTGATAGCCTTCTTCAATAATCCGCAGCTCGCTGTTCGGCAAAAGGCGATCATATTTTTCTCCGTCTTGCCAAGGCACGCTGCTGTCCTTCCGTCCCCAAACGATGAGAATTGGCAGCTTTAATTCCTTCGCAGCGATTTGCAGGCGTCTCGGTCTTTGCATATTTAATTGAACATAGTGGAGCTTATCTTTACGGTCGTTTTTAATTTCGGCAGTGTTGTAATCTTTTGCGTCCGATACATTCTTTAATGATGTGTCGAGATTCGGTTTCTTGCTTGGTTTTCCTTCCGTCAAGGATTCTGCGCCCGGCGCGTCTGTCAAAATGAGATGAGTGACGGCATCAGGGTAGAGATAGCTTACATTCATCCCGATTTCGCCGCCCATGGAATGGCCTAAAACAGCGAATTTCGTATACCCCATTTTCGTCATAAGCTTATAGTACAAATTAGCTTGGGTCGGGAAGGAGTAGTGAAAATCCACAGGCTTTGACGATCTGCCAAACCCTAATATATCGACGGAAATGATGGTGAATCGTTCTGAGAGAGCAGGGTAAATCTTTTGGAAGCCGTCAGATGAACCGCCGTAGCCGTGCAACATCAACAAAGGCGGTTTGTCGCTGCCGATTTTCTTGAAGTAAATCGTTTGCCCGTCGATATCCATCATTTTTTCTTCTATTTTCAAACTTTGGGCACTTTGTTTCGCGGTCGGGACTGCTGGCTGGGACTCGGATGATGTTTCGGTACAGCCTGATACGAAGCCGATTAAGACAGTGCCTATCAAAAATGCTTTTTTCATTGCGGTCACCTCTTAGGGATCAGTAGTATCCTAAGTTTACCAATATCACATATGTAAAGAAAGTTTGCAGGTTCAATTACAAAACGGACAGCCGCAGCTGCCCGTTTTCCTTTACTGTTTTTGAGCGATGCCCAACGCCTCGTATACGCGAGTCACCACGGCCCCGTATTTTCCGGTCTGGAAGACGTCCCCCGCAAACTTGTTTGCGTCTATCTTCGGGTCGATCAATGGAGAGTGCTTTTTGTTCGTCAATAATACGATACCCAAGTTATTGTCAGGGTCAATTACCGTCAGCGTACCTGTCCAGCCTGTATGTCCGACCGTGCTCCTGCTGGCATACGGGCCGAACATCCACTTCATGCTGCTGTCGGCGTTTTTCCTCCAGCCGAGTCCGTATGTCGGGTTAAGGGAGGACGACTGAACGAACGTATCGATGACAGAGCGGTCGAACAGCTTTACGTTACCGTATCCGCCGCCATTTAACATGACTTGAAGCAAAACTGCCAAATCACCAGTGCTGGAGAATAGCCCAGCATGGCCGGAAACGCCGCTCATGGAGTAGAATGCTTTTTCATCATGCACTTCTCCCTGCAGCGTATACGTGCGTATATTCGGGAAGCTGATGACGCCATCGCGCGTGTTGCCCGCCAATTCTGTCGCAGCAAAATCGTTCGGCTGAAATCCTTTTTGAAGCGGATTGAACAGCGTATGCGTAAGCCCTAAAGGTTTATAAATCGTGTTCTCCACATAATCATCCAGCCGCTGCCCCGTCACTTTTTCTATGATATACCCGAGGAGCATATAATCGACGTCGCTATATATGTTCTTTGTGCCGTGTTCATATTGAAGCGGCGTTTTCAGCATCATCTGCAATGTTTTGTCGCGTTCTTGGGAGTATAAATCTTTTGATACCTTTGGATTGTGATATTGCGGATCAGCCAAGAATCCTGCGCAATGATGCAAAATATCAATGAGGCACAGCTTATCCTTTCCTTTGACAAGGTCGGTTGGCTCGTCTTTGAATTCAGGAATGTAGTCTTGCACGCGGGCATTGATGTTTATTTTTCCTTCGCTCACGAGCTTTTGCAGGGCATAATTGACGGCGTACATTTTGGAATTGGAGGCGATGTCGAACATTGTGTCTTCTTTCATTTTTTGCGGATGCTGTAAAAGAGTGTGAGCATCATATTTCTTTGCGAAGCCGTACGCGGTGTTTTTGACGATTTTCCCATCCTTGACAACGATGAGCGCCGCGCCGGGGAACCCGTTCGTTACTTCTTGATCGATCAATTCATCTACCCTTTGAAATATCTTGGAAGAATGAATTGCTTCTTTAGGAGTTTTTATTAGAGTGGGATATGGAATAGACACGTGCAGGGAGGCTCCTTCCGGCTGTATATTTTTGAATTGGATTGTATTCGTGCCGTTTCCTGTATATCTTCCTATATCGAGCTTCATCGTTTTGCCGTTTTTGCTGTGGAAGATTTGGTGAGCGGGTATGATTTTCCCATTTATGTAGATTTCACTGCTCGCCACGCCATTGTTCGTGATGTAAAGTGTACCTTGATGTTCATAGGCTTGGAAGGCACTAGAACCGTTGTTGAAGAGATTTGTATCTACTTGCAGATTAGAGGGCGATTGAGTAACAGTTGGTTGTTGAAGCGGTGTGCTGTTATCCGCAGATTCGGAATGCGCAGTCCGATCCATCGGCGCAAAGAATGACAGTGTTACAATTGAAGTGGTCATGTCATAAGCAATACGTTTCATATTCTCATCTCCCTTTATTTAATCTATATTTTTACAATACTTACAAAATGAACCTATCACAAATGAGACTATACGTCTAGACATTAAGTTTCGTAGAATAAACATCCGTATATATACAAGTGAATAAAAAAACCGACTTTTTATAGTGGGGAGGGATCATCCGGCGACGTGCAGAAGCGGTCAAACCTTTGTAGTGGTTCATGCAAGGGGAAATCAGAGAGAAGAAGCATACAATACTCCCTTTTGGTTGCACATAGCACATGGACATGTCGAAATTATCATTCACTCATATATAGGCGGGCTATAAATAAAGGAAATAATAAGGAGCGGATTTTCCGCTCCTTATTATTTTCTGATGCGCTTACGGTGTAATACGCCCGCAGTCTCTTGGAAACGCGCTTGCTTCGCGAACATTCATTAAGTTTAAAAATTTGAATACGAGTCGCTCCAAGCCGATTGCAAAACCCCCATGCGGAGGAAAGCCGTATTGAAAGGAGTGCAAATACGATTTAAAGTTTTCTGGGTCTAATCCTTTGCTTTTGAACGATGCAAGAAGCTGTTCGTATTCATGGATACGCTGGCCGCCCGATGTGATTTCAAGTCCTTTATATAGCAGGTCGAACGATTCTGTCAGCGCAGGATTATGAGAGCTAGGCATCGTGTACATCGGCCGCGTTTCTTTTGGATAATGCGTGATGAAGACAAAGTCGCTGCCGAAGGATTCTTTAATATATTTGCCAATCAGCTTTTCGCCTTCAGTGTCTAAGTCTCCGGAGGGAGAGACTTTTTTGTACGTGCGTTGCAAAATTTCTTGCGCTTCTTGCAGCGTCAGCTTTGGAATTTCTTTAATTCCCGGTACTTCTGCGTTGAATAACTTCAACTCTTCATGAAAATGAAGTGAAACGGTTTGAAACATATGTTGCAGAAGATTCGTTTCCATCTCCATTAGCTCATGAAAATTTTCAATAAACCCTATTTCAGCATCCAGCGAAATGTATTCGTTCAAGTGGCGGGATGAGTTATGCTCTTCCGCCCGGTACACTGCTGCAACTTCAAACACTCTTTCAAAGCCGGCAGCTACCATCATTTGCTTATAAAACTGGGGAGACTGCGCCAAGTATGCTTTCTGTCCAAAGTAATTGAACCAAAATACGTTTGCACCGCCTTCCGCACCTTGTGAAACGATTTTCGGTGTAAAGATTCTCGTGAATCCTTGTCCGGAAAGGTAATTGCTGAAGGCCTCTGCAAATGCAGATTTGATTTTAAAAACAGCGTTTGCGCGTTCATGCCTTAGAGACAATACGCGGTGATTCAAGATGTGCTCCAAACCGGCCGACAAAGTCTTTTTATTCATTTCAAATGGCAATGGAGCCGCAGAGTTTAGGATTTGGATATGCTCTGCTATCATTTCCACGCCTGTTTCCGTTTTAGATGTTGCAACAATTTTCCCTGTAATTTGTACAACGCTTTCCGTCTCCGCTTTGAATCCTGCCCATTCATTTTCCAACACACATTGTATAACACCTGTGCGGTCCCTCAATAAAAGAAAGCTCACACTTCCCAAATGACGAATCCGCTTCACCCAGCCTTTTAATGTGACAACTTTATTTTCTTTACTCTTGCACTCTTCGATGAGCGCTCGCTTCTGATTCATATCTGATTCCTCCTAAATAGTTGAATGTGTTTTTGTTATCATCGTCGCCATCGTCCACAGCGCTCACCTCCTTTAATAGAAAAGCGGAACCGGCTCGCTCGTGCTTCTTAAACTTCAAATATTTTACCTGAACATAAAAATACCCGTCCCCTAAAAAAGGGACGGGAAAACCGCGGTGCCACCCAAATTGTCATTATGACCACTCAGCTTCTGTAACGGCGAAGACCGGCTGCTTCTACTTTTTGTTCAAAGCAGCACTCGCAGGTGTCATTCAACCAGGCCGCAGCGCAATCTTTTCAGCTGCCGATTGCTCTCTGTGGAACGGCGGTTGGTTTACTCTTCCTGTTCAACGATTTCGTTCTTATAAGTATTTACAGAATATTCTATTTAATCAACGGACAAAATGCAAGCAAAAGTTGTAATGATTTTTATTTTGTTTGTAAATTAAGGTTTCATGCATATTGGATGCTTTTATATTCTACTGTGATTAAGGTTAGACACCGTTATGTAATCTTAAACATGGCGCAAGTCTTGTATTGATTGCTGTGGGGATCAGTCTTGCGGCATGCTGCTAAAGCGATACAAATCAACGTATTGGCGGCGCTTTGCAGGGATTTGTAAATACAGCATCTTTTTACATGGAAGATCACATCGGAGTTTGTCCGATGTGATTTTTTTGTTCCATTTTTCATATCTTTTAGAAGTTATGTCATCATTTGAAGAACGAAATCTGTGCTAGAGGTGTTGTCTTTATGGACTTAGGGGGATATACATTAATGAAGAAAAGAAGATTTCTTCAAAGAAGGGGGAGGGCACGTGAGCCAGGAGGAAACAAAAAAGTTAAATGCGGAAATTCCGATTGAGCTGAAGAAGCGGCTTGATGTCTATTGCAGTATGAATGATCGTTTTATTTATAACGTCGTAATAGAGGCGTTAGAGGAGTATCTCGATAAAAATACCCAAAAAGAAACCCCGAAAGGAGAGCTGAGTATATGAAATGCTGGAAACGATTGTATGTCTCGATATTGGTATTTTGTGCAGGAATGGCGCCGCATATCGTTTTAGCGGCAAGTGATGACCCGACTACGATTGTAAAAAATGTCGCGAATGGTCTCATCAACTTCTTTATGGTTGTGTCGCCGTCTATCGGGACAGCGGCTATTATGGCGATGGGCGTTATGTATAACCTTACGAGCTCTGCAGGAAAGAAAGGCGAGTACAAGAAGAATATGAAGGATACATTCATTATTGTAGCAATTGTTATGAGCGCAGGCGCTATTATGAAATGGTTCCTTGGACTGCTGGGGTGAGCACATGGAGGAAAAGCAGGAATATACAATTCCCGGAAATGTGAATGGAAATTTTGAAATTATGCAAAATGTTACACTGAGGGATTTAGTCTGTTTTTTACCGTCACTTCTTCTCGATATTCCGGTGCTCCTTATGCCGATTTCTATGTACATAAAGATTCCTGTCATTACGATTACTTTGATGGTTTCGGCTGTTCTTGTCTATGTGAGACCAGTGCGGGAAAACATTCCGTTTTGGCAGCATGCCCGTGAACTCGTTCGATTCCATGCGAGACAGAGAGTATATTACTACCGGAAGGAGGATATTCATGAGGAACTATTGGAAGAAGAAAGCAGAGAAAAAACAGCAGCAGGAGCAATCCATCCAAAATTTGATACCGGTGAGGGCGCTTGACGGGGGAGTCATTGTCACGCAGGACTTTCGCCTTGTGCAGCTTCTTCGTGTGTCCTCCTTCAATCTCGACTTAATGAGCCATCGTGAGTTAAACGAAACGATGGAAAAGTACGAATTGTTTTTAAGAAGCTTATCTTTTCCTATTCAAACAGCGATTATGTCTCAGCCAGTAGACCTTGGGAGTTATGTAAAGAGTTTAGAAACAAAAAGAGATGATTCTTCTTCTGTAAAGCAGGAATTGCTAAAAGGATATATAGCATATGCCAAAGGGATGGAGACGAGTACAACAATGATTCAGCGGCAGCGCTATTTGATGATAGGCGAACTTATTACAGGCACGACAAAACAAGCATATGAAGAGAGCATGGTCCTGCTCGATCAAAAGAAAAAACAAGTGAAAAGCGGGCTGGAGGAAATGGGATTAACCGTGCAGGAAGCAAGTGATTTAGATATTGCGAGATATCTTCACACCCTGTTTGATTATGAAGGATCGCAGCATTGTCCTATTCAAGATATATTTATTTACCCCTACACAATAGGAGGGAGAGCACGTGATATTCTCCAAAACTAGCAAGAGACAATCTGAGCTGGAAATGTATGTAGGCACGTGTGCGTCTCTTAAGAATAGAATTGCGCCTGGATGTGCTGAAGAAATGAGAGACTGCCTTTTATTCGGCAGAAATTATGCGCGAACACTTTTGGTCGTCGATTATCCAAACAGCGTAAGGGGGAACTGGCTTACAAAGCTGTATCGTTTTTCCGGAAATATAAATATAAGCACCCATCTCGTCCCTGTAGCAAGCGATAAGATGATTCGTCATCTTAACCAATCTATTGAAGAATATGAAGCTCGGATGAATCAATCGCTTTCGCCGGTGCGCCGCAAGGAAACGGAGCGAAAGCAAAAAAGTGCCGAGCATATGCTGGATGTGCTTCTCGGTCATAATCATAAAACTATTTTTCTCGTTCATACGTATATCCATTTGCAAGCATCCAGTTTAGAAGAACTAGATCGTTTAACAGATCGCTTGCAAAGCATCATATGGCAAACAGGGCTTTCAATTGTTCCTGCAAGAGACAATATGCTCGAAGCCTTTCGAAGCGTACTGCCGATTTGCGAGATTGCGCTTCCTCATTATACGCATCAAAATATGCATACTTCTGCCGCATCTTCCATGCTGCCGTTTGATGAAAGCGAGCTGTTTATGCAAAGCGGGATTATTATGGGGCAAAATCTCCACACAGACAATGTGGTCCTTGTTGATATGAATAATAAGAAGGTATTTCCGTCGCGCAATATGCTTATTCTTGGGACGACCGGCATGGGGAAAAGCTTTTTTATGCAGAAGCATTTGCTACGGCAATGGGTGCTCGAAAGCGAAGATACTCGTTTCTTTCTGATAGATCCTGAACGTGAGTTTGCCCGTGTTGTTTCGCAAATCGGCGGTCAGGTAATCCGAATCAGCAACAATACTGAGCATGTAATTAATCCGTTTCACATTTTGCATGATACAACGGACGATGATATTCGCGGCAGCGTTTTGTTTTTAAAGATGCAGCGGCTAAAAATCTTTTTTAAGCTCATTTATCCGAATATGTCTGTATTGGAAAGCGCTCTATTGGAGCGGGCACTATTCGCTGTATATAGACAGTCGGGCATTACGGAGGATACTGTATTTGCTAACCGAAAGGCGGAAGCATTTCCGACGCTAGATGACTTATATCGTCATATCGGAGAAAAAGGGTATGAAAGCTTGCGGGATTTTCGGGAAATTTTGCGGATGTATACAGAGGGGACGAATGCAAAACTCTTTAATGGAACTACAAATGTGAATCTGCATAACAACATCATTTGCTTTGATATAAGAGATTTGCAGCAGGACGGAGACAGTCAGCCTGTTGTTATGTTTAATATTCTGTCATTTTTATGGGAAGAAATTACACGCGATACCATTACGCCTAAAAAGCTATATGTAGATGAAGCGCATCTTCTTATGCGTAACGCAAAGAGCGCGTTGTTTCTTCTAGATGTATATAAACGTATCCGAAAGTATGCAGGGGAAGCCATTGTTGCTTCGCAGCAGCCTATTGATTTTCTCGGTACGGCAGAGGGCGGGCACAATGTAGGCAAAGCGATATTGAATAATAGCATCAGCATGCTTCTCTTAGGCTTGCAGGATAATGATATTCGTGATCTAAAGGAATATGATGTGCTTCGGCTTTCAGAGGAGGAAGAAGTGATCATCGGACGGCGCAAGCAAGGAGAGGGCATATATGTTGCCGGACATAACCGGGTGTATATGCGAGTAGATGCAACACCGGAAGAATTGCAGCTGATTGACCCGAGGCAATATGCGGAACGGTTCGGGGGCGAAGGATAGCATGTATGCAAAAGCGGCTATTTTAGGGATCAAGTATTGGAAAGAAGTACTTACAGCTTGTTTGCTGCTGTGTCTGCTTCTATTCATCGTATTTTTTGGCGGATTGCCGAGTCAATCAAGAGATGTTCACGTAGTGACACCGGAAGTACGGCAGTGGGAGCCGATTGTACGAGATGCTGCAAAAAAAGCAGGGCTGGATGAAAAATATATTCCGGTTTTGTTATCCATCATCATGCAAGAAAGCGGGGGAACAGCAGCGGATGTGATGCAGAGCAGCGAATCAGCTGGTCTTCCTCCAGGCTCTATCACTGATCCGGCAGCAAGTATTCAGCAGGGGGTCAAGCACTGGAAAAATATGCTGCAAACAGCTGAGAAGCTCGGGATTACAGATCTTTCTACTATTATACAAAGCTATAACTACGGACCGGGCTGGCTTTACTATATAAAGGAGCACGGCGGTGTCGGCACAGAAGAGCTGAATAAGCAATTTTCAATTGCGCATACAAAATCGGCAAGCTGCGGCTGGCGCAGCCCCTATTGCTACGGGGACTATACATACTCGGCAAAAGTGATGCGGTATTTAGACCGAATGCAAGGATCATTAAGCGGAGATTCTTTGTTTCAGCAGGTTATGGGAGAAGCATTGAAATACGAGAAGTGGCCATACAGCTGGGGAGGAGAGACGCCGAGTACAAGCTTTGATTGCAGCGGTCTTATGAAATGGGCCTTTGCCGCAGCTGGTGTTCATTTGCCCAGAACTGCAGAGGAGCAGTATCGATATACGACGCGAATAACCGAGAAGGAGCTGCGGCCGGGAGATTTAATATTTTTCACCGGAACGAGCAATCACGCTTTTATCAGTCATGTAGGTCTTTATGTCGGAAACGGGATGATGTACAACAGCAACAGCGACGGAGTCGGATACAGCGATCTTAACAAGCCCGTATGGCGGGAAAAAATTTACGGATACGGACGTATACCGGCAGGAGGAAGTTGATGAAGACAATGAAATGGATGCTGGCGGCGAGTCTACTCTTTCTTGTTATTACGGTATGGGGGCTTTATTTTTATTTAAATAGCTTAGAAGATAGAAAGCACTTGCAAGAAGAATTGCGCTCGTTAAAGGGGGCGGCGCATTTCGATACGAAGACTGTCTTGGCTGATAAGAGTATGAATCAAACCATTCAATCCTTTTGCAAAGCTCTGTACAGCGGAGCTGACCATACAGCATTGCGTGCATATGTCACAGAACGGGGAGAAGCAGAAATCATTCCGCTTGG
Source organism: Ectobacillus panaciterrae DSM 19096 (assembly GCF_000430785.1). Taxonomy (GTDB): domain Bacteria; phylum Bacillota; class Bacilli; order Bacillales; family Bacillaceae_G; genus Ectobacillus; species Ectobacillus panaciterrae. Next base: position 94,405 of record NZ_AUMR01000012.1, on the reverse strand, counting down.
AGAAAACAAGGGCACTACAAAAACAGATATAAAGGTTCATAGTATATCCATTTTTGAGGGAGAAACAAACGAAAGGACCGCAACGGTAATAGCTGCTGTTAACCGCACAGTTACGATTAAAGGAAACTCGATAACGAGCACACACTATATTCAGCTTGCACTGCAAAAACAAGATACATGGCGAATCGATTCTGCAGCTCTATTGACGGATGTGCCTGCCGCAAAATAAGGAGGAGCTATATGTTCAAGAGTCCGATCGAATATTTAAACGAGCTTCTCCATAATCTCATGAATGATATTGCCAATGCAGCGTTCAGCTGGCTGAAAATATACTTGTTTATGCCAACTGATTTATCAAAATATGCATACGTATCAGAAGCTTATAATATCATTTTTATGATTTCTGTAACCATTGGAGGGGTTTTCTTTACCTTCAATATGTTTAAACTGATTGTAGAGAAGATAGGCGGATACAGCCAAAGGGGTGTGCAAGAAGTTATTGTTCGCACCTTTGTGGGGGGAATTCTTGCCGTTTTGGCACCGTTCCTTTTAAAGGAAATTCTCATTCCTTTAAATAACGCAATCGTCCAAATTTTTTTAGATAAGGGCATTAAAGTCGAAACTTTTTCTAAATTCGTCGGAGTTCCGGGAACAGCTGCAACAGCTGTGCTGCTGGCCGGTTTGGCTATGGCCATTATCTTTCTTCTTCTGGCCATTCAATATATTATCCGGACGGTAGAGCTCTTGATCATATTTGTTATGAGTCCTCTTGCAGCTTGGTCTATCGTGAATGAGGACATGAATATATGGAGTGTGTGGTGGCGCGAAACGATTGCGACGATTTTCACGCAAAGTTTGCAGATTATGATTCTATGGCTCGCTTTTAACAGCATAGGAGACGCCGTCGATTTAAAGGATTTCGTAATCGGGTTCGGATTCATGATTTTTTGTTTAATGGGTCCGGGATTTCTGCGGAAATTTCTGTACAGCACGGGTGCAGGTCGAAAAGCAGTCGGTGTTCTCGGAGGTACAGGAAAGTCGGTACTGTTCCGCTATGTGACGACAAAGTTTGTAAAGTAAGAAAAGCGGAGCCTTCGAGGTGCAGAAGCAGAGGTTCTCTGGTTCTGCACCTAGCCGGTGGAGCTAGACATGCTCCGAAAATTCTAAAAGTTTGCTCATATTATAAAAAGGATAGGGATTGCCTATCCTTTTCTTATGACTAATCTACAATTTTTTGCTTGTTTTCCAGAATGGAGACAATCTCTGCAAAGCCTTCGTCCTTAGCGATATCCAGTACCGTCATATCGCCTGTATTTTTTACCTTTGGATCTGCGCCTTCATCAAGCAGCAGACGCACAATTTCAGGCTGGTTCGTATATACTGCGACAAATAACGGCGTTTCTCCGTAAGTGTCTGTAACAGCTAAGCTGCCGCCGTGCTTGAGCGCAGTTTTAATAAGCTGCTTATCTCCGCTTTCAACAATGTAATGAAGCGGTATATCCCCGCCCTTTGAAGAAGCATTCGCATTCGCATTCGCTTTAAGAAGGAGCTCTACCATCGTTTTATTGATTTCTTGATTCGCCGGCATGTCCTGTGAAAATGGTTCTTCTTCAGCAGGGATGAGCGCATAGTGAAGCGCTGTCCAGCCGTCTGAATCTTTTACATTCACGTCAGCGTCTTCATCTAGCAATTCTTTTGCTTTTGCCGTATCGTTTTCCGACGCGGCAAGCATTAATGGCGTAGTATTCGATGCGCCAAGCATAAAATCACTGTATACAGCAGTTTTCGGCAGCTGATACAGCAGAGCAGCCCCGGTTCCGATAAATAAAAGAGAGGCCGCAGCAATACCAGCAAGCATCCACCTCGTTTGGCGCGATGTTTTAAAAGAGACAGGCGTTTCCTGCCCGCTGAAAACAGTAATTTTATGAATGCGCTTTGGCAAGCTTGGATGCGTGCTTAACTTTTCGCTTAACCAGACAACCGGATTTGTTTCCTTGCTGCTTTCAATTTGATACTCTTTTATATCGACTTGCTCATACAGCTCTTTACCGACAGCCAAAATCGTTAAAGCTTGTTTGGAAGCTTCTGCATTTTGAATGCAAAATGAAGCCATGCGGTCACATGTATACTCACATGCCCGCGAATATGCTTCGCTGAGAAACGGAATCCAATTTCCGGGCAATATAAGCAAGTTTTTAATAATATGATTACGCTTGATATGCGCCATTTCATGGGCAATGATAAAATGCAGCTTTTCTTCGCCGTTTATCATAGTAGCTTCTACGATTTCTGAGTATAAAACAACCATGTTTTTCCCAAAAAATCGAGTCGCAAATGCATTCAAAAGTCCGCCGGATTGCATGATATACATATCGGGTATAGATGTCAGACCCATATCCTGTCTGATTTTTTCAGCTGCTTCATGTATATGCGGAAATTGCCGGGGGGTTATCTTTACTCCATTGCTTCGGACATAGCCTATGTGCAATAAAGAAAGAAGCATAGGAATAAGAGCGAAAATAAGCAATAATAAGATCCCTATACCGCTTAAGAAAAGAAGTAAATAGGTCGGGATGCTGATAAAAATAAGCAGCATGAAATATGTCCGCTCCCGCTTATGCACAAAATTCATATATGTTCCTCCATTAAAGTCATTTCCTTATCATTTTATATGAAACTCATTTAACTTAATAGATAGAATTTTAATATGGCAGAAAAAGATTTTCTTTCCCTGATTTAACGAAATGCTATAATAATATTATATGGGAATTTAATCCAAAAATAGATAGGGGGATGAATTTGCTTCAAGTACATATTCGCTCTGCGGGTTACGCAGAAGGGGAGCCGATTATTCATAACATTATATTTTCCGTAGTAAGCGGAGAACTTGTTGCCTTAATCGGCGCAAATGGAGCCGGGAAGAGCACGATTATAAAAGCGATTCTCGGGTTATTGCCTCATATGGACGGAACAGTTTCTATTAATGGCGGCGGGTACGCATACGTACCGGAGCAGCCTGTCTACTATGACTATTTAACATTATGGGAGCATATGGAACTGCTTGCTGCTGCGAAAATGCTGGACACAGGGTGGGAAGAGGATGCTGAGGAATTGCTGCGTATCTTTCGGATGGAGGAAAGCAAGCACAGCTACATAGGACAATTTTCAAAGGGAATGAAGCAGAAGGTTATGCTTATGCTTGCATTTTTGGCTAAACCGGATTTTTATATTGTAGACGAGCCGTTTCTTGGATTAGATCCGACAGCAATTCGAGATTTTTTGACGCTGCTGCAAAAAGAAAGAAAACGCGGAGTGGGTGTATTGCTATGTACACACGTATTGGATACGGCTGAAAGAATATGTGAGCGGTTTTTGCTTGTTTCAAGCGGGGAATTGCTTGCGAACGGAAGCTTAGCGAACATTCAGCAATTAGCAGGTATGCCTAATGCAACGCTGATGGACTGCTTTGATGTCATTGTAAGGCAGGAACAGTATGAATAAACAAATCTTTTATAAACGGCTGCTTCATGAATGGACCCAAAAATGGAATACCATTCGCTCCATTGTAGATTGGACGATTGCTTTATATTTTGTGATTCCTGCTCTTGTTTTTGCCGGCATGTATCAATCTTCTTTATGGCATACACCGCCGGATTGGGTTACCTACATACCGTTGCCAATCGCCTGCACACTTTTATTTGTTCTTACATCTTTTGGGAGCGTCCGTTCTTTTTTGGAGCCGGGAGACAGCTTGTTTTTAATACAACATCCGCACTTTCTACGCTCTATTATCGTGCGTGGCATGTGGTATACATTTTGTAAAGTGTGTTTGTTACATGTGATTATTTTTGCATATACCTTGCCTATTTTCGTAAAAGGATACAATTTGAATATTTTTCAGGTTTTGATATTGCTGCTGTTTCATATCTTCATGAGTTATATTCAAATGTTTCTCAACCGATATTGGGCAGTACGAATTCAGAAAAAATGGGAGCAAAAGCTGCTTCATCTGACAAGTTGGGGAATTATGGTGCTTGTTTTTAGTACCGGCGTGTTTTTGCTGACTCAATTTGCTTATGTGATTTTTCTCTATGGTCCTTTGCTCGGTTTTTTTCTCCAAGTATGCATTCGCCATAAACTGCATTATCAGCGATTTTTCCTGCAAGAAGCGGAACAGGAGAGGAGGGAGGCATTGCGATGGACTTCAACAGTATTGATTGGAGCCGGTCATGTACAAAAGCCTGTCCAATCCAAGAAGCCTTGGATATTCCCGCGGTCAAAGAGGCTGTGGAAAACGGACAAAAAAACGTTGCGCATTGCCGAGTTATTTCTAAAGCAGTATTTTCGGACAGATACAAATAGACAGTTTTATTTTCTTGTTACAGGGTATAGTTCTGCCGCTTTCTATATGGCTCCGTGGTGGCTTTGTATGATTGTTATTGTTTTCGTCTTGTTTGCAATCTTTAAGCAGTCGGGAGAACAGTGGAAGCTCTTTACAGATAAGCTGCTTCTGCGCCTTTATTGTCCAAACGGAGAATTGCTTTTAATGGTTGAACCGAGAATTAGCATTTTTTTGCCTGCATTGCTGTTCTATGGCATCATCGCTTTAGGGATCTTTCATATATGGGCAGGAATTGCAGCGGGATGTCTCGCAGCCGGAGTAGTCATTCGATATGTGTTCATACCATAAAAAAAGGAAGAGATGCAAATCCCTTTCCTTTTAGTCTGTAATGTTTTGATATATGAAGAAGACAAGCGTTCCAAGGCTAATGAGGAAATACACCATATTCAAGCTCATTTTATCTACTCCTTTGTAAGCAGGATATCCAATTGTTAAAATTTTATGACATTTCTAGTAAAAATATACATGTCCCTTGTAAAACTTGTACGCTAAGTTCATGAAATTGTAATATAATTAGGAAAATAAGTTTTGTATAATGAAAAATATAAAAAATGCTTGCGTTTGCATGTACCGAGAGAGAGAAAGGGGGGAGAACGCATGCCAAATTGGATGAAGAAAACACTTGTCACGCTCATTACTGTCCTTACTTTTGGATTGGTTACGCCGCCCGCTGTATTATTAGATAATGCGAAAGCGGACAGGTCTACGAAGCAAAATATGGAGCAAGCCTCTCGTGCTCAGGAGGAAACGCAAGAGCTCTCATTAGAAGATAGTCAATTGACGTCCGTTGCCTTCATTACATATGCAAGGGAAGAAGCGGAGAAGCAGTCCATGATGAAATTCGGCTCTAAAATCGGGCCGGCCATTGAACAACAATTCGAAGCTGACATTTTGCCGCGTATGGAGGAAACGTTAACAGCTTTTACAGAGCAGCAGCCTTCTGATTCGTTATCGCATTTAGCGTTCTCTCAGCGTCCAAAGGGCGGAGAAAATGAAAAAATCTTTCATGTATACGATACGCGTACAGGAAAAGATTTGCTTCGTTTCCACGTAAGACGCGATCATCCGCCAAAAGAAGGATATTATTTCGATTTTCATTACCACAGCAGCGATGACGGCTTCTTTGCCCATCATGAGCTTGGAAAAATCTATTGGGGCAAAAATCAACCGCCGCAATGGCTCTCATAAAAGAAAGGGACAAGCATCAAATTGCTTGTCCCTTTTGTATGGAATGAAAACTTTGGGCAACCTAGAAATACAAGGAGGTTTTGTCATGTTTCAAGTGAACAAGCATACAAAAGCCGATATCGTAGAAGACAATGTGGAAATTGTACAGTATAATGGCCATAAAACACCGTTCGACAAAGTGAAAATCAGCAGGAAAGAGCTGCTAGAAATTGCAGATATGATCCGAAAAGAGATGTAGGAGAAAGCTCCTGCATCTTTTTTTTGCTACATTATAAGAGTTTACAAATTGGGGAAATGGCTAACTCCGCCGGGTCACCTAAGAACCTCCGCTACAAAAAAGCAAAAAGCGCTTTTTAGGACGGAGAACCTTAGATTCTGCGCCTGAACGAGCCGGCTCCGTTTTTCTTAAAAAAATCAACTCTTGACCTCAACTCATATGCAGGGCACAATTGTCATAGTGGTGAATGTATATAGAAAGATACAGGCAGAAGGCATTCACTTTTTTAGATAGGCCGTATCAGGTTTTGAATGAGAAAGGAAAGAGGGATAATATGAAGCATGCTGAATACGAATATCTGAACATGTGCCGCCATGTCTTGGAGAATGGGACGAAAAAAGAAGACCGGACCGGAACGGGCACGTTTTCTGCGTTCGGGTACCAAATGCGTTTCAATTTAAAAGAAGGATTCCCTCTTTTGACAACGAAGCGAATTCCTTTTCGTCTCATTGTGAGCGAACTGCTTTGGTTTATGAAAGGCGACACGAACATCCGCTACTTATTGCAGCATAACAATAATATATGGAACGAGTGGGCTTTTAAAAAATGGGTAGAGAGCGAGGCATACAAAGGTCCGGATATGGCGGATTTTGGTCTTCGTTCACAAGAGGATGAAGCATTTAACAAACAGTATGAAGAGCAAATGGAGCTGTTTAAAAAGCAAATTCTTGAGGATGATGAATTTGCGCGCACATACGGCGACCTTGGAAATATATACGGCAAGCAGTGGAGAGCATGGAAAACCTCAACGGGAGAAACAATTGATCAGCTAAAAGATGTCATTGAAACGATTAAAATGAATCCGGATTCCAGACGTCTCATCGTTTCGGCGTGGTCGCCCGAGGATGTGCCGTCTATGGCGCTGCCGCCTTGTCATACTATGTTTCAGTTTTATGTGGCGGACGGAAAGCTGTCCTGTCAGCTGTATCAGCGCAGCGGTGACATTTTCCTAGGCATTCCTTTTAATATTGCAAGCTATGCGCTCCTCACTCACTTAATTGCGCATGAGTGCGGATTAGAGGTTGGCGACTTCGTTCATACATTAGGAGATGCGCATATCTACACAAATCACATCGAGCAAGTGCAAATGCAGCTGGCTCGCGAACCAAAGCCGTTTCCTGCATTAAAAATCAACCAAAGCATTGCGTCGGTTTTTGATGTTGAAGTAGAAGATATCGAATTGATCGAATATGATCCGCATCCGGCTATCAAGGCCCCGGTTGCGGTATAATCTGCAGCAAGACACTCCCTGTATAGGAGAGTGTCTTTTTATCATGTTCTAATCAAAACCCCGAATGCATTTGCCAGCAGCTATGCCGTGAATTTTCTGTTCACATTCATGTATATGATAATACCAAGGAGCCTTTTTGATTTGGACAATGAACATGACAATTTTTTTCGTAATTATATAGTAGGATTATGACGTGGGGAAAAAAGAAGAGGAACAAGGGGGAAACGAAACATGAATAAGGATAGAAAGGTTATTTTGTATATCGCAGTAAGCTTGGATGGGTACATCGCGGACGAAAACGGGGGTGTCGATTGGCTAGAGGAGGCAGGCGGCGAGGGCGACAACGGATACAAAAGCTTTTTTGAAACAATTGACACAGTCGTGATGGGCAAAGCGACCTACAATCAAATCCTCGGTTTTGATGTACCTTTTCCGTACGCCGAAAAGAAGTGCTATGTTTTTTCCGGTACGCAAATGGGAAAAGATGAACATGCGGAGTTTGTGAATGAAGATGTAAACAATTTTGTCTGCAGGCTGAAACAGGGGAAGGGGCAGAATATTTGGCTCGTAGGCGGAGCCGGCATATTGGACGCTTTCATGAAGGCTGGGGCAGTGGACGAATTTATCCTTACGTACATCCCTGTTATTTTAGAAAAGGGCATTCCTTTATTTAAGAACGACAATCCAAAAATGAAGCTGCATTTAAAAGAAACAAAGAGGATGAACGAATTTGTACAGGTGCATTATACAGTCTAAAATGGCAAGTTCCATTCCGCAAGCATGGAAAAGTATGCTAAAATGATAGACAGTTTATACATTCGTATGGGAGGATTTTGTATGATTTCACTGATTGTAGCAATGGATCAAAATCGCTTGATTGGCAGCCATAACGATTTGCCGTGGCGCTTGCCGGCGGACTTGGCTTATTTTAAGAAAACGACAATGGGGCATCCCATTATCATGGGACGAAAGACGTTTGAATCCATCGGAAAGCCGCTGCCTGGAAGAGAAAACATTATTGTTACACGCAATAAAGAATACCAGGCAGAGGGGTGCACGGTTGTTCACTCTATAAGCGAGCTATTGGAGCGATTTGCTTCGACTGCGGAGGAAGTATTCGTAATCGGCGGTGCAGAACTGTTTCAAGAAGCATTGCCTGCGGCGGAACGTCTCTATATTACGTATATTGAGGAATTGTTTACAGGGGATACATGGTTTCCGGAAATTTCTGAGGCCGAGTGGCAAGAAGTTTCACGCGAGCAGGGCGTGCAGGATGAAAAAAATCCGTATGAGTATTATTTCACGGTATATGAAAAGAAACAAAAGAACTGGTAAAAACCGGTTCTTTTTTCGTTGTTCATTGCAAATTTGTATTATAATGGAAATGGATAGATATAGGGGGGATAGAGATGAAAAAGATTTGGGGAATCCTGCTGTTATGCTGTTTCGCTTCTTTGGCAGCATGCAATAAAGAGCCGCAGCCGGAGGAAACGATGAAGGCGTACATCCAGGCCTGGAACAAGCAAGAATTCAGCAAGATGTACGAACAGCTTTCAAGCGATTCGAAGAAAGAAGTCTCTAAAGAAGACTTTGTAAAACGTTATGAGAATATTTATAGCAGCATTGAAGTGAGCCAAGTGACAGCTGAACTTGCCGAAACAAAGGAGAAGAAGCAACAAGATAAAGAAAAGACGGACTTGCATTATAAAGCAAAAATAAACACTGTTGCAGGCACTATTTCATTTGATCACCATGCTGCACTCGTAAAAGAAAAGAAGGGTGAGAAGGAAGAGTGGAAAATCGTCTGGAACCCGTCGCTTCTTTTTCCGTCTATGCAAAAAGGCGATGAAGTCAGAATAAAGCCGTATCCGGCAAAGCGAGGTGAGATTCTCGACCAAAAAGGAAACGGGCTTGCGATAAACGGAACAGCCTATCAAGTCGGGATTGTTCCTGAAAAGCTGGGAGAGACCGCACAGACAACAAAAGAGTCATTAGCAAAGATGCTTGGCATAACAACAGAAGAGATTGATAAGAAGCTGAAGGAGAAATGGGTACAATCAAATTTGTTCGTGCCATTGGCAATTCTTCCTGATGAAGCAAATCATAACGACTATACGAGCTTGCCGGGCGTCAAAATAGTAAATAAGCCTATGCGTACATACCCTCTGAAAGAGGCTGCCGGTCACTTAACGGGTTACGTTGGAGAAATTACTGCGGAGGAATTGAAAACCTTAAAAGGGTATAAAGCTGGGGATACGATCGGAAAGAGGGGGCTTGAACAAGTATACGAAAATGAATTGCGGGGCGAGAACGGCGGCCGTATTTACATAATAGATGCCAATAAGAAAGAGAAGGGGCAGCTGGCGGAAAAGCCTGCAAAAGACGGAGAGACCCTTACAGTTACAATCAATACAAACCTGCAAAAAGAACTGTATAACGAAATGAAGAGCGATGCAGGCACTGCCGGAGCAGTCGATCCGAAAACAGGAAATGTATTGGCGCTTGTAAGCAGCCCTTCTTTTGATCCGAACACTTTTGTAAGAGGAATGAAATCCTCTCAATGGGAAGCTTTGAACGCTGATCAGAAGAAACCGCTGTTAAACCGCTTTACACAGGCTTATGCGCCCGGGTCTGTATTCAAACCGATTACAGCAGCTATAGGCTTAAATACAAAAACCTTGAATCCGCAAGAAGAAAAGCAAATCCCCGGATTGCAGTGGGCGAAGGACTCTTCTTGGGGAAATTATTATGTAACACGCGTTAAAGACGCAAGTCCAATCAATTTGGAGAAGGCAATGGTTTACTCTGACAATGTTTACTTTGCTCAAGAAGGGCTGAAAATCGGCAAAGAAAAATTTGCAGAAGAGGCAAAGAAATTCGGTTTTGCAGAAAAGCTCCCGCTCAAATATCCATTTCAAGAATCGACGATTGCAGCGAAAGGAATCAAAAATGATATCCAGCTTGCAGATACGGCATATGGGCAGGGCGAGGTTGTGATGACATCCCTTCATCTGGCGCTGTCGTATGCGCCTTTTGTAACAGGCGGTACGATTCCTGTACCGTCTTTGAAAGAAGGAGAAAACACGGGTAAAGCATGGAAAGAAAACGTTATATCCGCTGAGAATGCAAAGATGCTGAATGCAGCACTTGTGAAGGTCGTGAACGATGCGGAAGGGACCGGCAGAGGAGCGAAAATAGAGGGAGCTTCTTTAGCGGGGAAAACTGGAACGGCCGAATTGAAGAGGGAAAAAGGAGAGGAAGGACAAGAAAACGGTTGGTTCGTTGCCTATGATGCCGTCAATCCAAACATGATAGTCGCTGTGATGATAGAGGACGTGAAGACGCGAGGCGGAAGCAGTTATGTAGTGAATAAAGTGAAGCACGTCTTTGAAAATACGATGCGAAAATAAATAAAAAACCCTGCAAAAAGCAGGGTTTTTCCTATATATAAAGAAGCAATTTGCCTTGAAGTGCGGGGCATTACTGACCTTCCGTTAAAATACGGACTTGTATATTACGCACGCCCCAATCATGCATTTTTTCCTTATCATTTATAAAAACATCAATGCGATTTCCTTGAATAGCACTGCCCGTATCCAGTGCTTTTGCATAGCCGTATCCCTCTACCCATACTGTACTTCCAATCGGAATGACATTAGGGTCAACGGCAATCACTTTAGCATTCGGGTTATCTGTTAAACTAAACCCGGTTTTTGTTAGGACTTCTCCGTTATATGTTCCCCCATTTTCAGCAGGGTCCGCAGAATAGGCGGTCGCTTTTACATATACGGTGCGTCCTGCAGCTGCTTCATTGCTCCGAGACGGAAGATCCACGCCGGATTCCGCCATTCTATGCTCCGTATCTTGCAGTTGCTGTTTTGTTTGTTGGAGTTCTGCATCTTTTTGTTGCAGTTCCACATCTTTTTGCTGCATCGAAGTTTGCATCTGTTCCGTTTTTTGCTCCAATTCTTGCACTTTCTTTTGGAGTCCTTCGTTTTTCATCTGCATTTCTTTCTGCACTTCGTGGTGTTGCTGTTTTGCTTCCTGATATTGACTATGAACGCTTACCGTCGTTCCTCCGAACCCCGCTGCAACAAGCAACGGCGGAATCATTTGAATCGACATAAACCGCTTTACAATACGCAATAGCATCACCTTTTATCAGTATTTACGGGTTCGATGTTAATGTTATATTAAGGATATGCGTTGTAACATAGTCGAGCAAGCAAAGTCACAGAACTGTTACGTGTTTGTTAGTAAAGAAATATGTGTGTAATATAACAAAATATTTAAAAGTTGAAGAAAGACATAAAATGTCGAAAAATTCTGAACCGTAAAGGTAGATGTAACAAAAATGTAACTAAAAAAATCAAAATAAAATGCATAGTTTTCTGTTGACACTTTAAATGTATTTTTATATACTTACTTACGTAATGTAAGTTAATCATTTTTTTAAAAATAATCTTGGATTAAAGACTTGTTAATGCGAGATATAAAGGAGAGGAACGAAATGAAACAAGTATTACTTATCACAGCAAATCCAAACACATCCGAGGTATCATTCAGTAAAGCTGTTGCAGAGGCGTTTATTGCATCTTACAAAGAAGCAAATCCAGCTGATGAAGTTGTAACGGTTGACTTATTTGAAACAAGCGTTCCAATGATTGACGGGGAAGTAATGGAAGCATGGGGCAAGCTTGCCGGCGGCGTTGCTTTTGAAGAATTAAGCGCAAGCCAACAAGCAAAAGTAGCTGCTATGAATGCGAACCTAGAGCAATTCATCCATGCGGATCGTTACGTTTTCGCAACGCCAATGTGGAACTTCAGCTATCCTCCAGTTGTGAAAGCTTACATTGATAACTTGTCTATGGCCGGCAAAACGTTTAAGTATACAGAAAACGGTCCTGTTGGCTTGTTGGAAGGCAAAAAAGCAATTCATATTCAAGCAACTGGCGGTATTTACTCCGACGGTCCTGCAGCTGCAATGGACTTTGGCCGTAACCACTTGCAAGCGGTTCTTGCATTTTGGGGTGTAACAGATGTAGCGTATCTTCCTGTTGAAGGAATGGCAGCGTTTTCTGATAAAGCAGCGGAAATTAAAGAAACAGCAATCGAAGCAGCACGTGAAGCAGCAAAGCGCTTCTAAGTACAAAAGATATTGACCATCGACTTCGTGAACCTTCGGGGGGCTAGATGATGGCACAGCTGCTGTTTGTCAAAGCGACTATATAGAAGAAAAAACAAAAGTGCCTGAGGAGGCACTTTTGTTTTTTCTTCTTTTTCTCATCTATGTCTTGTATAATGAAAAGCGAATGTATTTTAGATGGGGGTCTTGTATGATTCGGACTATTTTTACTGCAATTTATCTTCTTTTTCTTTTACTGAGGATCACACCGAGGCTTTTCAGAATGAAGAAGCTGCCGCCAACCTTGCCGCCGGAGGAAAAAGATCGCTTAGTACATAAAACACCGGACTTTTTCGGAAAACGAATGGTCGGTATATCAGGTTCGACTGTAGAAGTGAAGGGGCTTGAACATATGCCGCAAGATCGGGCTGTACTTGTTGTGTGCAATCACCAAAGCAACTTTGATATTCCTGTACTCATGGGATATCTGAACAAACCGATCGGCTTCATTTCGAAAGCCGAAATCAAAAAGATTCCGATTGTGGCGCCATGGATGGAATTGATGAACTGCGTATTCATGGACCGGAGCGACCGCCGTCAATCGCTGCAAGCGATTAGAGAGGGTATTCAGCTGCTCAAGGATGGACATTCTCTCGTTATTTTCCCTGAAGGAACACGCAGTAAAGGAAAAGAGATGGGGGAGTTCAAAACAGGCAGCTTTCATTTAGCTATGAAGTCAGGCGTACCGATTTTGCCTGTAACGGTAGATGGAACGTACAATATTTTAGAAGCAAACGGCAATAAAGTGAAGCCGGCACATGTTACGCTAACGGTATCAAAGCCGATTTATGAAGAGCAGTATAAGAATCTGGATTTGAAAGACTTAGCTGAGCATACCAAGAATGTTATTGCGTCTAAGTTGACATAAAAAGGCCGCCTCTACAAGAGGCGGTCTTTTTATGCTGCCAGCAGCACGTAAAATAATATGCAGAAAAACATCATAGCTCAGATGAATTCGAAAATGATACAATTATAAAAGAAATAAATTTCAAATTTTTGTGTCAAAGTGCTGCAATGCGTTGACGATTGCTTACTTTTTTGCCAAAATGAAAGAGTAAGGAAGGGGTTTTGTCCATACAGGCTTAACACCTATTTAAGGAGGATGCAGTATGCCGAACATTGGGTTTCCAGGCTTGATTTTAATTTTACTTATCGCATTAATCGTATTCGGCCCGAAGAAGCTTCCGGAAATTGGAAAAGCTTTTGGAGAAACGCTAAAAGAATTTAAAAAATCAACAAAAGATTTAAGCGATGATGTATTGGAAACAAAAGAAAAAAAATAAGCGTCTAAAAGGATGTAAGCGGAGCAATTCTCTTGCATCTTTTTTTTCAGAACAGCAAGCGGGAATGTGGTGACATAATGGATCAAGAGATGAGTGTAGTTGAGCATTTAAGCGAGCTCCGTAAACGTTTAATTATTACAATGCTGGCGTTTCTCGGTTTTCTTGCAGTTGGATTTATTTATACAAAGGATATTTACGGCGTCCTTGTAAAGGATTTAGAAGTGAAATTAACGGTTTTAGGACCGAGCGATATTTTATGGATTTATTTTGTAATTGCAGGGGTATTTTCTATTGTTTGCACGATTCCCATCGCCGCAATTCAAATCTGGCTTTTTGTCAGACCTGCGCTCATGCCTCATGAGCAAAAGATGACGCTATTATATATACCGGCATTATTTTTGTTATTTATCGGAGGTCTTTGTTTCGGTTATTTTGTTATTTTACCGTTTGTATTCAAATTCTTAGTAAGTCTTGGGGACGAAATGTTTCAGACGATGTTTACAACAGAGAAGTATTTTGAATTTGTGATGAATATGACCGTTCCGTTTGCCGTATTATTTGAACTGCCGGTGGTAGCTATGTTTTTGACGAGTATCGGTATTTTAAATCCTGTTGCTCTGCAAAAAATAAGACGGTATGCGTATTTTATTTTAATTGTAATAGCTGTATGTATTACACCGCCTGATTTTATTTCTGATTTTTCCGTTGCGATTCCGCTTTTATTTATTTACGAGCTGAGTATCTCTCTTTCTAAAATTGTATATAAACGAAAAATGAAACGAGAAGCGGAAGATTTAGCAGAAAGTGCCTCATCGGAGTAGGCACTTTTTTCTTTCTTTGTTATACTATAGTAGAAAGCGCATACAATAAGAAAAATAGAAAAATTTGATGATTCTCCGAAATTTAGACAAACTTTTCAAGCTTTTCTATTTATACTAAACTTAACTCCACAAAAAAGAGGATTGATATCGTGATTATGAAAAGTTTCTATTTCACTCACCATTCTGGAAAGTGCATTAAGATTGTAGAAATTCCCGTATTAGAATCACAGCATCCTTTAACATTTCAAATTCAGTCGCGCCTTCATTTGTTTGTCTCCAAAATTCAAAAGCAAAATAATCCGAGATTTTCGTACTCGTTTCGGGAGTATTTGCGCAATTCCATGAGATGGCCCGATTACTCGAATGTGTATGAAATCAACTCTCTTGAGAAAAACGCATAGTGAAAAAGGGCAGAATCTTCATTCTGCCCTTTTTCGCGCGGAGAAGTAGTGGTTTGTCGAAAATAAGAAGTGACAGTTGAAAGCGCTGTAAATACTTGTATAATAACAAGGAGAGTGTATTGGAAAGGGACGAAAAATCATGACAAAAATTAAGATTGTGACAGATTCTACGGTAGATTTATCTCAAGAAATGTTACAACAATATGATATTCATATGATTCCGTTGTCCATTACGATTGATGATGAAACGTATTTGGATCGCGTTGATATTACACCAGTTGAATTTATTGAGAAAATGCAAAAAGCGAAAGAACTTCCGAAAACATCTCAACCGGCAGTCGGAGCATTTGTAGAGCTGTATGACCGCTTGGGAGAAGATGGAAGCGAAGTTCTTGCCATTCATATGACGGGCGGTATGAGCGGTACGGCCAGCACAGCGAGAAGTGCCGCTACTATGACAGAAACAAAGGTAACGGTGGTAGATTCCATGTTTATAAGCCATGCTATGGCGTATCAGGTCATTGAAGCTGCTAAGATGGTAAGTGAGGGCCGAACTATGGAGGAAATCCTGGCACGTGTCGAAGAAGTACGGAAGAACTCCTACCTTTACGTTGTAGTAGATACGCTTGAAAATCTTGTGAAAGGCGGACGCATTGGACGCGGTAAAGCGCTGATAGGTTCCTTGCTTAATATTAAACCAATTGCCAACCTTGCAGATGGCGTATATACCCCGGTTACAAAAGTGCGCAGTCACGGACAAGTAGTGAAAACCTTAGCTAAGATCTTCGAGCAGGATACAGCAGACAAAACAATAAAAGCAGTAAGCATTCCGCACATAAAAGCACTTCCTCTGGCCGAAAGCTTAAAAGAAGCTATCGAGAAAGTCAGCGGATTTAAAGATACGCAAATTTTTTATACAACACCAGTTATCAGTACGCATACAGGAGTCGGAGCTATAGGCTTTACGTACTTTGCTGAGTAAGAGAGGGAAACCTCTCTTTTTTCATGTCAGAAAATGGTTAAATCTGCAGTGTGTGGGAAATATAAGAAAAAACAAAATGAGGAATGGGATTATGTTTTTTCGAAAAAAGCGTAAAAAAGAAAAGGACACACAGCATGGCCAAAATGTAACTGAGTTGGCGAAGTCCGAGAAGCGGGAAGAAGTGTATCAAGAACAGAAAAAAAGCGGCCAAAAAAATCAAAAACCGAGCAAAAAAGAAAGCAAACAGAACGATCCGCAAAGTCAGAAACAGACAGATGAGCAAAGCAAGGGCGAAGAAAAAGAGAAGGCTCAGCAGCATATCGCGGCAAGCGCCGCAAACTTCGAGCTTCGTCAGCAAATACAAGAGGCGATGAATGAAAATCCAGATTTGCAGACAAGAACAATCTTCAAAAACCAACAGGATATCACGCTCTTTTTCATAAAGGGAGCTGTAAATGAGCAGGCGCTGAATGAAGACGTGATAGAGAAACTTCTGAAACTGCCGGATGAGATGTTGACAAATAATATGTTGAAACAAGCTGTCCCAATCAACCGGATTCAAGTCAGCAACGATATAAATGACATTTGTATGAATCTCTTGGACGGATGGGTATTCATTCATATTAATGGTCAAGATGACGGGGTATTGTTTAACATATCGCAGCCTCAATATAGAAGTGTGTTTCAATCCTTGAATGAAGCGACTGTGCTTGGACCGAAGCAGGAGTTTACAGAATCTATTGAAACGAATGCACAGGTTCTTCGTCAGATTATAAAAAATGAAGATTTGATTATGGAATCGATGACGGTTGGAAGACGGGCTCCGAAGGAAGTCCGAATTGTCTATATGAAAGGAATTGCGGACGAAGAGAATGTGCAAGCTTTCCGTGAGCGAATCTCTGAACTCGATATGGATGATATAATTGACAGTTCGGTATTGGCTCATATGATTGAGGAAAATGAGTTTTCTTTGTTTCCTCAGCTGTTTATGACAGAGCTGCCGCAGCGTGTATCCTATTCTGTTATGAGCGGTAAGGTAGCAGTACTCATGAGCGGAAGTCCGCTGGCTCTCATTGGACCGGTTACATTTTTTAGTTTCTTTGAATCGACGGAAGATTTGTATTTCAGCTGGAATGTCAGTACATTTTTGCGATTGCTCCGTTTCATTGCTATGTTCATTTCGGTTACATTCACGCCATTTTATGTGGCTACTTTAACATATCATTATGAAATTATCCCATCTGCTTTACTAGTCTCTATTGGACAGTCACGTTCTAACGTACCGTTTCCACCCGTCATGGAAGCCTTGTTGTTGGAAGGTTTAATTGAGCTTTTAAGGGAAGCGGGAGCGCGATTGCCGACAAAAATCGGGCAAACGATTGGTATTGTAGGCGGTATCGTAATCGGGCAAGCAGCTGTACAGGCGGGCTTTACGAGCAACATCTTAATCATTGTAGTTGCACTCAGTGCACTTGCTTCCTTTACGGCTCCTAACTATGTAATGGGTACAGTCATTCGGGTAATTCGATTCCCGATTATTATTGTTTCGGGAATTGCGGGAGGAATCGGTTTAATATTTGGTCTCTCCTTTGTTGTCATTCATTTACTAAAGACCACAAGTTTAAATCGTCCATATTTAGCTCCTATTTATCCATGGCATTTTAAGGATTTCGGACAAAGTATCATTCGGATTCCTCAGCGTTACAATACAAGCCGATCAGGATACAATGAACCGCAGGATGAAATAAAAAAGAAAGTACCAAAGAAGCCAAAGAAAAAAGATATTGATGAGTAGGGAGTTTTTATGGAAAAGACTATTCCAAAGCATCTCATGTTTCCGAGTGCCCTATTGCTTGTCGTTATACATACGCTGCAAATAGGGGTAGGAATTACAGGCTTTGCGCGTTTTGTTTTTAAACATGCAAAACAGGATTCCTGGATAGCCGTTATTTTGGCAGGCGGAATCGCCCATCTTTTAATTCTAATTATCGTTCAAACATTAAAGCGTTTCGACAATATGGATTTGTTTGATATTCACGTTCATCTGTTTGGAAAGTGGATAGGCAATGGCTTAAACATATTGTATATGGGATGTTTATTTAGCTACACGATTACGTATATTATCAATTATTACGCTTTTGCCAGCGAGTATTTAATGCCGGATTACCCCATTTGGCTCATTGCGGTTATGCTGTTGATACTTGTTATTTATGCGGTACGCGGCGGTATTCGGATTGTTTTAGGGGTTTGCTTAATGAGCTTTCTTTTAACAGAGTGGGTGTTCCTCGTGCTTGCACAAACACTTACATATTTTGAGCCGCAACATTTTTTACCGATTTTGGAAGCGAGCCCAAAACAACTTGCCATGGGCACTTACCACATGTCATTTTCATTGACTGGTTTTGAATTGTTGTATTTTCTATACCCTTATGCGAGTGAAAAAAAGACAGTTCATCGTTATTCGCAATGGTCAATTTTTCTTACGAATGTGCTTTATTTATATACGACTTTTTTAACTGTCGGCTTTTATTCAGGCACAGGACTCCTCAAAACAATATGGCCAACTTTGAATCTATATAAAGCGGTAAGTTTTCCGTTTTTGGAGCAATTCGAAATGATCACCATTTCTTTAATGCTTTTAATTTTATTGCCCAATATAAGCGTTTTGCTTTGGGTCGTGTCGAAAGGAGTTAAGAAGGTCACATCTGTGAAACAAACGATTGCGCTTTATGTTCTTTGCGGATGCATTCTTGCTATTTCACTGCTGTTTAAAACTTACAGTCAAATTTCGAAATATACAGATTTATTTAGCGTTGTATCCTTATATGCTTCTTTCATTTATCCGATCGTATTATTTGCTCTTTCTTGGCTTATTCAAACTATTCGAAAGAAGAGGCAAAAACAATGAGAAAACGTATTTCTTTTATCGTATCCATATGTCTTGTTGTATTTCTTTCCGCTGGGTGTGTCATTAAAAAACGTCCGCTTGAAACCTTAGGATTGGCTACGGCTATCGGAGTGGATAAAGGAGAGGGGGATAACATCAAGGGGACTCTTGTAATGCACCATTTCGGTTCCAAGCCTGAGGATGTAGCAGCGCAATTGGAGAGCACAGCGAATACAAGCCAAGGTCTTTTTAAATTTATGAACCTTGAAACGAGCGACAAATTGGTTACCGGGCAGCTGCGTGTGGCTGTATATGGAAAATCGTATGCAAAAGAAGAAGGAATTATCCGCCAGGTTCAAACCTTAAAGCGCGATGCGGCGACACAAACGAACATGTACTTAGCGATTAGCGAAACAACAGCGAAGGACATTCTCTTTCAGACAAAAGCCGAAGAGCACTCGAAAAACATGGGAACGTACTTGTATAAGATGATACGGCAAAACATCGATGGAGAAAGTATGATATCTTGTACAGTGCAAGAATTTTTACGGGATTATCTTCAAGTGGGGAAAGACCCGGTTTTACCGTTTCTGGAAAAACGGCGGGACTTCGTTTTGATTGATGGAGCAGCTTTGATGTTTAGAGGAAAGTACATTACTGATATCAATGCCGCAGAAACCTTTTATGTCAAAGCTATACGCGACGGTTATAAAGGATCGGGACAAACAGATATTGAAATTCCCAATAGCGCAATGAAAAAGTTTTACACAGAAAAAGCGGATCCTGGGCCTTTATTTGTGAACCTTCAGCAAATAAAGGCTAAGCGGAAAGTCAAATTGGTAAAGCAGAAGGATCCTGTATTCGATGTGGATGTTCATGTAACAGCCAATATTGCTGCACTCAGCCAGCCCATCAGTTTGGAAAAGCCCGGCGTGTATGAAGCATTTGAGAAGGCAATTAGCGCTAAGATGGAAAAGGAATTAGCCAAAGAGATCAAGAAAATGCAAAAGTATAAAGTGGATCCTATGGGATTCGGCGTCGTTTATGACACAACCATCCGGCATTTAACGTTAACGGAAAAGGCATGGTATCAAAATCTGTATCCGAAAGCAAAGTTTCGAATTCATGTGAAAACGAAAATTGCACGCTCAGGTGTACTTAATTAATAAAAAAGTAGGAAACGGCAAGGGAGGTCAAAGCTGCGGCACTCATATAAAATCGCTTTTGGATGTAAGGCGGTAAATTATGAAACATATAAACCCTCCTGAATGTCTTTTCTATATAGAATGTTCAGGAGGGCTTATATGTTATACATCTATAATGCGTTTTCCGCTTCTTTTTTTATAACAGCTTTTTGTGCTGTCTCTAGTGCAAAGGTTTGACCAAGAAATAAAATGTGCAGATGCTCCCGCGGCAGCATACGTAAATTCCAATTGTCCTGCAGGCGCTCCAACGCTTCTTTTGGCGTTTCATCAGCCAATGCAAACGAACCGTAATGCATCGGTATGAAATGTACAGCCTGAAGATCCAAGTACGCTTGCACAGCTTCTTCCGGTGTCATATGAACTTCTTTCATAAACCATTCCGGTTCGTATGCGCCAATCGGCATAAGGGCAATATCAATGGAAAAGCGTTCTTTGATATCGTTAAATCCCCGGAAATAGCCGCTGTCTCCACAAAAATACACCGCTTCCTTCAGCTTTTTATTTTCAATTACCCAGCCGCCCCAATGGGAACGGTTCATGTCAAATAACGTGCGGCGCGTCCAATGCTGGGCAGGGACAAAGTGAAAGGACACTTCGTCTACTGCCGTCTCTTCCCACCAATTAAACTCCTCTACCCGCGGAAAGCCTTTGCGTTTGAACAGTTGTTTCATTCCGCTTGGAACAAGATATAATATATTTGAATTGAGTTTGCGCAGCGTCGCAAAATCCAAATGATCATAGTGTCCGTGAGAAATAAGGACGACATCAATAGAAGGCAATTCAGCTAATTGAAGACCAGGCTGTGTCAGTCTCGGGACGATTTTTAAATTTTGTGACCACACCGGATCCGTCAATATGTTAAGTCCGTTTGTTTGAATAAGAAAGGTCGCATGACCGATCCATGTTACAGTTGTTTTTGCCTTGTTTTCTCGTAAAAATTCAATTTGTTTGAGAGGTGATTGCTCTACAAGGAAAGTGAAATCTTTCTTTTTTTTATTGCTCTCTTTTCTCCAGCGCATATATTCCCTCATGGATTTTTTTGTTTTCACTTGATCCATATTTTCAAATTGTTTTACCACTGCCCATATCACCTCTCATATAAGTTATTTCCTAATTTCAATTGTATACAAAGAACGGGCTCGGAAGAAGTAAAATGAATTGACTAAGTATTAAAAAAGTGTAAAATTACAACAAGGTAATTTTTACATAAAATTTGAGGTGCTACATATGAAGAAAGAAGAAGCAACTGCTTTTCTGGCAAAAAAAATGAAATTGGTTCGGATTGAAAGCGGCTATACGCAAGAAAAGATGTCGGAGATTCTCGGCATTTCTAAAAAAACGCTTGTACAAATTGAAAAGGAGCGAGTGCAGCCTTCTTGGACAATCGTCGTTGCTGTATGCGCCTTATTTCGCGAAAGCGAGATTTTACGTTCTTCTTTTGGGGGCGATGCGCTTGAGACTGTTACAACAATTGCCCGTGACCATGTAGAATATCGAAAGGAACGAACGCTTGGAGGAAAAGTATGGTGGAAAGAAGTAGAGAGGATGGGGGGATTTCGTCTCCAGCAAAATATAATCAGTCAACATTATCGCATATTGGATGAAGATGACCATCGTTGGTATAGTACGTTTGATGGGAACGAAGCTGTTGAAAAATTAACGAATTTGTGTCAAGAGAGATAAATGTTTTTGTTTCATAAGCAGTTTTGGTACAATAGTAGTGCAATTTTGCAGAAAAGGAGTTCTAGCATGAAACGTAATCGAAGTCTAGCGATACTCTTCGCCGTGCTTCTTGTCCTGGCAGCAGGATGCGATGCGGGGTCTAAGGTCCGCAATCCTCTAAACTGGGATACGGAAGATTTTCAATATACAAACCAAGATGGAAAGCCGTACGGATCAAAAGAGCTTAAGGGAAAAGTCTGGGTTGCAGATTTTATTTTTACAAGCTGTACAACCGTATGTCCCCCTATGACAGCAAATTTAGCCCGTCTTCAAAAGATGGCAAAAGAAAAAAATTTGGACGTCCATTTTGTATCATTCAGCGTAGATCCGCAAGTGGATAATCCTCAAGCATTGCAAATGTTTGCCGATAAATTTTCAGCCGATCGGAAAAATTGGAATTTCTTAACTGGATATTCCCAGGAGGAAATTGAACGTTTTGCAAAGAAAAACTTCCGCACATTTGTTGATAAACCGGACACGTCTAACCAAGTGGTGCATGGAACATCATTTTTCCTTGTTGACAAAGACGGAAAAGTGGTAAAAAAATACAGCGGAGTCAGCAATACTCCGTATGAAGATATAATTCGTGATATTGAACGGTTAACAAAATAGAGATGCGGCGAAACGCCGCATCTCTATTTCTTATATTGTAAGAAACTCTGAAGATATGTTCAGCTCCACTGGCTAGGTGCTGTCTGTTTTATTCAATTGTCAATATATCGCTTTTTACTGCAATTTTTGGAGCACGAATTTCCAATACGCCGTTTTTATAAGAAGCTTTCGCAGATTTTTTATTAATAGCGTAAGGAAGTTTAATGACCCGCATCGCTTCTGAAATGGAGCGTTCGCGCCGATAGTAATTATCCGCTTTACTTTGCTCTTCTTCTAAAATATCGTCCTGTACCGAAATTTGCAGATATTCTCCCTGAATTTCAATTTGAATTTGATTTTTATTGACACCTGGAAGTTCTGCCTTTACAACAAGGTCGTTGCCGGCTTCATACAAATCAACAGGAAATGTTAAAAGACGATTCCCCTTTTGGAAAAAATGATTCATTTCTGCCATAAAATTGCGCAGCGGCGTTTGCTCAAAAAAGTCGTCAATTTGTTTTAAGTAGCTTTTGATTTGTGAACGAGACGGATGTTTTTGGTTTTCTTCGTCCATCATGATACCTCCCTCATTTGAATCTGCGATATCATATGATAAAAATGCCTAAACGTGAGAACAATTTTGAAAGAAATTTCATTTTTTCCTACTTTTTCTCGCGCGTTCGCCGTTCTTGTGCTAGTATAAATAAGGTCAATATAGTAGTATGAATAAGGATTTCATAAGGAAAGAAGGGTAAAGTTATGTGTGGCTTTGTAGGTTGCTTATACGAGAAGCCTAGAGAACTTTCAACTGAAGATATCGGGCAGTTTGAAGCGATGAATTCAATTATTTTCCACCGCGGACCGGATGATGAAGGATATTTCCGCGATGAACATGTACAATTTGGCTTCCGCCGCTTGAGCATTATTGACATAGAAGCGGGACATCAGCCGTTGACATATGAAAACGAACGATATGTGATTATTTTTAATGGTGAAATTTATAACTATGTAGAGCTTCGTGAAATGCTGTTGGAAAAAGGCGCAACATTTGCGACACAATCAGATACAGAAGTAATTGTCGCTTTGTATGCACACATGAAAGAAAAGTGCGTGGACTACTTGCGCGGTATGTTTGCATTCATGATCTGGGATCGTGAAGAAAAACGTTTATTCGGCGCACGCGATCATTTCGGTATTAAGCCGTTATTCGTTGCGCAGGAAGAAGATGCGATTTATTTTGCATCTGAAAAGAAAAGCATCCTGCATGCATTGGAAGATAAAGGCGTAAACCCTGCGTCTTTACAACACTATTTTACTTATCAATACGCACCGGAGCCTGCGTCATTGACTGCGGACATTAACAAAGTTGAACCGGGTCACTACTTCGTAAAGGAACCGGGCAAAGCGATTTCCTTCCATCGTTATTGGAAGCCGTATTTCAAGGCTTCTAACGCGACAAAAGAGGAACATATTCAAAAGATTCGCGACGTATTATACGATTCTGTAAAAGTGCATATGCGAAGCGACGTTCCGGTCGGATCCTTCTTATCCGGCGGTATCGACTCTTCTATCGTTGTATCTATTGCAAAAGAGTTTAATCCGAATTTACTTACGTTCTCCGTCGGCTTTGAGCGTGAAGGCTTCAGTGAGGTAGATGTAGCGAAAGAAACGGCAGACAAGCTCGATGTCAAGAACTACAGCGTGCTCGTAACACCGGAAGAGTTCATGAATGAATTCCCGAAAATTATGTGGCATATGGACGATCCATTGGCAGATCCTGCCGCTGTTCCTTTATACTTCGTAGCAAAGGAAGCGCGCAAGCACGTAACAGTTGTGCTGTCCGGTGAAGGATCAGATGAGCTGTTCGGCGGCTATAATATTTATCGTGAGCCAAATTCTTTGAAGATGTTCCAATACATTCCGTCACCAGGCAAACGCGTTCTGAAAGCGCTGAGCGGCGCATTGCAGGAAGGCTTCAAAGGGAAGAGCTTCCTTGAGCGCGGCTGTACGCCGATCGAAGAGCGTTATTACGGAAACGCGAAAATCTTCAGAGAAGATGAAAAAGCGGCGCTTATGGAGCACTACAGCAATGATGTAAACTACATGGATATTACGAAGCCGTTGTACAATGAAATCCGTTCTTATGATGATGTGAGCAAGATGCAGTACATTGATATGTTTACGTGGCTGCGCGGTGATATCCTTGTGAAAGCGGACAAAATGACAATGGCGCATTCCTTGGAGCTGCGCGTTCCATTCTTAGATAAAGAAGTGTTCGATGTTGCATCCAAGCTTCCGACTGACTTGAAAATCGCAAATGGCACAACAAAAGCCATTTTACGCGAAGCGGTAAAAGGTATTGTGCCAGATCACGTGCTGGACCGCAAAAAACTTGGCTTCCCTGTACCGATCCGTCACTGGCTAAAGAATGAAATGTACGACTGGGCCGTAACAATCATTAAGGAAAGCCAGACTGATTATTTGATTGATAAACAATACGTTTTGAACTTGCTCGAAGCACATTGTGCCGGAAAAGGCGATTACAGCCGTAAAATTTGGACGGTTCTATCATTTATGGTATGGCACCAAATTTATATGGAGCATAAATATGATACGAGAGCGTTTCATGAAGCGACAAAGCATGCCTATATGAACGTATAATGTAAAAGCCCCTTCTCAAGAAGGGGCTTTTTCTGTTTTTTCACGGAGCTTATTATGAACAACGAAGGCACAAAGAGAAGCGTTAATTTCATTATAAAGCTCATAAATACTTGTCTCGCTTTATACATTTATATTAACATGGTAAGAAAAAGAAAGTGGAGGCCATATGCTTACGTTAGAACCGGTTACAGAGGAGCAGCTTTATATCATACGTGAAATCGTGAATTCAAATCCAGAGTATAATATACTTGAAAACGGCAGTGCAGCGAGAACGGATGAGGAGCTCCGAGAAGAGTTTTTTCACGGTGATTCCAATCGTCATACGTATTTTCTAAAAGCAGATGATACATATGTAGGTCTTGCAGAGTATATGAAGCACAATGAAAGAGACGGCTGTCCGTGGCTTGGACTGCTGATGATTCATGGAGACTATCGCGGCTACGGTTATGGAACGAATGCTTATTTTACGCTGGAGCAAGCATTAAAGGAGCAAGGAACGACAAAGCTGCGTCTTACAGTCATTGAACAGAATCAAAAGGCAAAAGCTTTTTGGGAGAACCTTGGGTTTTCCTTTTTTGTCAAAAAGGAATCCACAAAAGGAATAATGGTAGATTGCTATGAAAAGACGCTTACGGAGGAACTGTCATGATGATTCGAAAAGCCGTACTAGAAGACGTGCCGCAAATTTTAGACATATATAACGATGCTGTTTTGCATACAACAGCCACCTTTGACTTAGAAGAAAAAACATTGGAAGACAGATTGCAATGGTTTCATAAATATAATGATATATACCCATTGATTGTTGCTGAATTGGACGAGAAAGTAGCAGGCTATTGTTCCTTATCCCCGTTTCGGGAAAAGGAGGCTTATAAACAAACTGTAGAAATATCTGTGTATGTACACAAAAAAGCACGGGGAAAAGGAATTGCCCGCGAACTGATCAAGCGCATATTGGAATTAGGCAAGGAAGCCGGGCATCACGTTATCATAGCGGGTATTACAGGAGGAAATGATGTGAGCGTCAAGCTTCATGAAAGCTTCGGCTTTTCCCATGCAGGGACGTTCCGTGAAGTCGGCTTTAAGTTTGGAGAGTGGCAGGACGTTTTCTTTTATGAATTGCTCTTAAAGTCTTAAGAAGAAGGAAGGGAGAGAATGACCGTTGCAATGGGCGTGATTTGTGCGATTCTTTGCTTGATTTTAGCCGAAGGGATACACATATGGCTGGCAAAATTTCTTTGCAAAAAAGGTGCACCGTATGAAATGCAGCATCTGCCGTTGTTTTTCATTATGTTCCTTACATTATGTATTATTCGTCAATACACTTTGTTTCCGCCTGCTTTTACGGCGCTTTTCAAGTTTGGATTGTTATATAGCGGAGCTGGGGCGGTCATACTCCTTTTTCTTGCGTTAATTAGACAAATGCACTATCAATCATACATTTTAATCATCAATTGGCTGAAGCGGGAATAATCCATCACGTTCAAAAAGTGATGGATTTTCTATTTATATAAATGTACGGGAAAACGAGCTTATGTCACGGCACTTTATGTCTATCATTTGCGTATGATAGATTGAGAGAATATATTTTTATATTCAATCAATCTATCAATATAAATAGACGTAAAAGAAAGGAAGAGGCATTTTCTATGAAGCTAGTCATTGACCCTGGTCACGGCGGTACAGATACCGGTGCTGTTGGGAATGGCTTACAGGAGAAAAATTTGACTCTGCAAATTGCGAAGCGTGTTCGAGACATTATAAGTGCGAATTATGAAGTAGATGTGAAAATGACGCGAGAAACAGATGTATATATATCGTTGTCCGAGCGTACAAGCATCGCCAACAGCTTCGGGGCAGATTACTTTATCTCTATTCACATCAATGCGGGCGGCGGAACAGGCTATGAAGATTATATATATTCTGGTCTGTCAGACAGCAGCTTTGCTGCGGGTAAACAGCAAACCGTTCACAATGCTGTTGTTTCTGTTTTGCCAAAATACAGCTTGCCCGACCGCGGCAGAAAGAAAGCGGATTACGCCGTGCTGCGCGAAACAGCAATGGATGCAATCCTTTGTGAGACAGCTTTTATTGATAGCAGTGATGCAAATCTATTGCAGAATCCGCAGTTTATCGAAGATATGAGTCAAGCATATGCGCGCGGAGTGGCAGAAGCGATGGGATTGAACAAACAGCCAAATCCAACTCCACAGCCTGCGGGCCCCATCGGCATAGCAAATATACTTGGAACGAATATCAATTTGCGGACAGGCCCATCTACAAGCTCGACTGTCATTCGCAAGTTAAACAGTCCTGAGTCGTATCTTGTGTACGCAGAAAATAACGGCTGGTTGGATCTTGGTGCGGGCCAATGGGTGTACTGCGATCCTTCTTATATCGAATACCTTAAATATGGAAATCCGGATGGCAGTCCAATCGGTGTAGTTGATATTCTTGGAAATAACATCAATCTTCGCACAGGTCCATCCACGAGCGCTGCAGTCATTCGCAAGTTAAACAGTCCTGAGTCATACCTTGCTTATGCTTATAAAGACGGTTGGTTCGATTTAGGTACGAGCCAATGGGTATACTACGACCGAGCTTATATAAAATATAAGCAAAACAGTAAATAGTAAAGAAATAAGAGACCAATGCTTCGCGTATGGTCTCTTTGTGCGTGAAGAAACGTTTTCATAGATTTCATTACTGTGAATTCCTTTTTACACAGGGAGAGAAGGGTTATTATATGAATTGTCGAATAAGGAAGAGGGGAATGAGACGAAAACCGAAAGAAGTCGTTTTCTCTTGTTTCTCATGAAACAGAAAATAAAGGAGTGATGGATATGAAAAAAGCTTTAATTCACATTGATTATACATATGATTTTGTAGCAGAGGATGGCGCTTTAACATGCGGGGCCCCTGCACAAGAGATTGAAAATAAACTTGCGGACATGACAGAACAGTTTATCCAAAATGGGGATTATATAGTGTTTGCAATCGATAAGCATGAAGAAGGAGATATGAACCATCCCGAGACAGCTCTGTATCCTCCTCATAATATTGCAGGTACAAAGGGCAGAGAGTTGTATGGCAAA
This sequence comes from Ectobacillus panaciterrae DSM 19096, assembly GCF_000430785.1. Classification (GTDB taxonomy): domain Bacteria; phylum Bacillota; class Bacilli; order Bacillales; family Bacillaceae_G; genus Ectobacillus; species Ectobacillus panaciterrae. Next base: position 66,474 of record NZ_AUMR01000012.1, on the reverse strand, counting down.
CTTCAAAATATGTATGAAGCAAATAAGGAAAAACAAAATGTATATTATATGGATAAAACGCGCTACAGTGCATTTGCCGGAACGGATTTGGAGATGAAGCTGCGCGAGCGCGGGATTGAAGAGGTTCATCTTGTAGGAGTGTGCACGGACATTTGTGTGCTTCATACAGCTGTAGATGCTTATAATAAAGGGTTTAAAATCGTCGTCTATGCGAATATGACAGCTTCGTTCAATGAACCGGGACACCACTGGGCGCTCAATCATTTTCGCTCTTGCCTAAATGCAGACGTACGATAGAGAAAATCATGACGATACGCAGCTTCGATTCATTTGTACCGCCGTTTCCCATCCATGACGAAGTATAAAACTGACATGTCGGCGTGTCAGTTTTTTTCATACGCAGAAAGTTCTATAACTGAAGCAATTCGATATATTTTTCGGTGTTTACAATGTTATAATTGAATGAAAAATATGAAAATTTTACCGGGAACGGTTCGCGGCATAAGGAGAGGATAAGTATGAAACTCGCGGTAATAAACGGAACACCTAGAAAACATGGAAGAACGCGTATTGCAGCGCAGTATATTGCAGATGTGTATGATGCAGAGTTATACGATTTGAGCACAGAGGCATTACCCTTATATAATGGCGAAGAGTCACAAAGCGAATTGGCTGCGGTGAAAAAGCTGCGCAGCATGATTGCAAAAGCAGACGGAATTGTTCTGTGTACGCCTGAATATCACAATGCGATGAGTGGCGCTTTGAAAAACGCTCTCGATTTTTTAGGAAGCCGTGAATTTACGCATAAGCCTGTAGCGTTGCTTGCAGTAGCCGGTGGAGGCAAAGGTGGCATTAACGCTTTAAATAGTATGCGGATTGTCGCCAGAGGCGTCTATGCCAATGCCATTCCGAAACAGCTTGTGCTCGATGGCATTTATTTTCAAAATGGCGAGCTGATTGAAGACGCAAAACCGCTCATTCAGGATTTGCTGAAGGAACTGCAAATGTATGTGCGTGCTTATAAATTCATAAAAAGCGAGACAAGGGCGGATTAACATTCCGCCTTTTATAATGGGGGCTTTTTCAAACATCATTTCCATGATGAAGGGGTAAATTTAGGGAAGGAGAAAAAGGATGAAAACAGCAATCATCGGTTTTATCGGAATCATAATTATATATGTTGCAGCAGCTTCATATCTTATGATTGCAGCAGCGCAGGAAAAGCCGCAGAGAAATGCGGAGTATGTGCTTATCCTTGGCGCAAGAGTGTACGAGGATCGGTTGTCGCTGACTCTCAAAGCAAGGATGGATAAAGGAATTGAATATTTAAGAGAAAATCCCGAAACGAAGGTTATCGTATCTGGCGGAAAAGGTGCGAATGAGGTTATTAAAGAAGCAACGGCGATGAAACAATATTTACTCGAAAAAGGAATTAAAGAAGAACGAATTTTCGTAGAAGATCAATCCACAAGCACATATGAAAATATTCAATACTCCATGGAGAAATTTCATATATCAAAAGCGGTGCTTATCTCAAATGACTTCCACATCTATCGTGCCAAATTTATTGCGAAGCGTCTCGGTTTGGAAACAGAGGGACTGGCTGCGCCGACGCCATGGAAAGCGAAAGCAAAGTCATATGCAAGAGAATATTTTGCCATTATAAAAACATGGGTGATGGATCAATAGAGCTTTGTAAATTTACAAAAACAAAATTATAATTGGAATCTTGCTTTGTACAGTTATCTCCATTTGTATGCTGTTTCACGGAAAAATTGAAATATAAATGAGCTGCTGCAAGGAATTGCTCTTTCTTTTATCGAATATGTATATACAAGTATTCATACTTTCCGTAATACACACTAGGGAGTGGTGGAAGATGGAAGAGAAAGAGCAATTGCGACGCATTCGGGATTTAGCCCGAGAAATTATGGAGACATTGCTTCAGGAATCCTTTTTTAACCGCGGCTCACATTTGAGAGACTCAGTGGAGAACTTAGCTAATACAGTAGCTGCATTGGCGGAAATTCAGCTTGAAGAAGACAAAAATGCACATGACACACTGCGGTATACGATTACAAAAATGCGAATTGCACGCAACGCAGTGGAACAAGAAAAACAAACGAAAAAGCATCTTGCATAACCTCGGCCGTATCGGCTGAGGTTTTTTATTTCTATATTAATTCTTTACAACATACAATGATAAAAGCATTGCAAAAGGGGGCAAAAAAGCGTGAGACTCCAGCAGGCTCTTCATCCAAATGTAATTAAAAGATTGCAGCGTATGGTATTTCTCGGCACATATATTCCAAAAGAGAGCGACACGCATTTTTTTATACAGTGTTTATCGCCTGTTCCAAAAACGATTCAAGAAGCCGTCGGGACTCTAAAACCGATTTTCTCAGGGCTGTACGCAAATAAGCACAATCAGCGAGTTTTTTCGTCTGTACCAGAACATGAGATGGAACAGTTTCTGCTCGTATTTCGGCTGAAGTATGGGAATAAATCTTTATCTGCAGAGATTATCCGAACCGAAAAACGAACAAATAAAGGAGAATATCGAATTATACCGGTGCCGCAGCTGCAGAAGGGACAAACGAGAGATGTGTTCGAACGAAAGCTTGAAAAAGGCTATGTATCCTTTTTGCTTATGAAATATCCGAACGATTTTGATATGCCGGAACTGCTTATTTGCGAAGGGCGCTTATATGGAAAATTAGCTTTAAAATCAACCTTCAGCCCTGCGATGTATGTGGAACAAAAGCAGCAGGTGAGATTTATTGAAGCTGACCAATTGAAATCTTGGATTGAAGTGAATATGGACGACCAACTGTATTTTGTTTCTCAAGATACGTACGATTCACTTTTGAAACAAATTGAAGAGAACGGAAAAAAGTTGTCATCTGTTATTGTACAGGAAAAAATAAGAGCAAATGCAACGGAGGAAAAAGAACGGTTGTTTTTGCAGGCTGTAAAGCATCATGCTTATGAAAACGATCTGTTTTTTGAAGAGTCGGATATTTATAATTTTCATGTGTGCGTAAAGACAAACCCTGTTACGATTGTAGGGGGGATACCAGGTATTGGAAAATCGCAGCTTGTGCAAGCCTATGGAGCAGCACTTGGATTGAGACATGGGAAAGAACTGCTATGGGTATCTTGTTCTCCTGCTTTTCAAGATGCGCAGGATATATTAGGCTATCTTCACCCGAACGGTACTTATATGGAGAGCGACACAGGTGTTGTTCGTACGATGCTGGATGCAGCAGCTCATCCGGAGCAGCTGTACATGATTGTATTTGATGAAATGAATATTTCTCATATTGAGCATTGGTTTACTTCGTTTTTATCTCTTTTGGAGCTGGAAACATCAAAGCGCATTCTTTCTCTGTATGCGCCTGATGACAAAGAAAGAGCAGTTCCCCCTCAGGTGCAAATCGGAGATAACATTATATTTGTCGGAACAGTGAATTTCGATGAAACAACAAAGGAACTATCAGACCGCCTTCTTGACCGGGTAAATGTTGTGTCGCTGAAAAAGCTTCCGTTTCGAGAAGCGCTCCACGCTCGCGGCAGCAAGCAAAAAGGCAGTTTATCTATAACAGCAACAGAATTTCGGGGAAAATGGACACAGCATCATCAAGCGCTTTCTGTATTTACAGAAGAGGAGTTGGAATTACTGGATGCATTGCACGAAACGCTGCAAGCACACGATGCATCGAAAGGCGTTTCTTTTCGTGTCGCGTCTGCGATTGCTGCGTATTTGGATAATATGCCGAAAGATGAAAGCAATGTTCCCTTTATCCCGAGAGAAGAAGCGATAGATTTACAAATTAAACAGAGAATTTTAACAAAGATACGTGGAATGGATTCAGCAGTCAGTGTATTTCTTTCTGAAGATAATCGAAAAGGAAAATCTCTTCTTCACATTTTTCAATCTCCGTTTGCTAAGGAAGTTTCGGATTTTGTGCACAGCATAGAATATTTGCAGCAAAAAGCGAGAGAGCTGGAGCTGTACGGATATGCGAAATAATGAGGAGTATACGCAAATCATTGACGAAGGAAAAAAGCTGCCATTTTTGCTGCAGCTTGTAGTAGGCAATGGGGAAAAGGGAGATGCAGTGCCTTTGTCTCGATTATGTGAATCACCGCACTTCCTTCCTGAATGTGTTTATGAAGTACAAGAATTGAAGCCGCTTCGTTTGCAGTTTCTGGGTGAAGCGGGCATATATGTTACTTTCGTTTGGAACAAAGTATACGAAGGAAAAAAGCAAGAATCGGAGTGGAAATATAAGCTTCATGCAAAACAACCGCTCGTTTTATTGTATGAGCATGGAAAAACAGATTATGTATACCCGTGGCGGTGCGGTATGTATCATTTTGAGGTACAGGTGGAAGGGGAACTGTATTACGGTGCGTTTCGCATTACACCGAAAAACTTTTATGATGACCAGCTTGTTCTGATTCAAAATACAGTTCGCGCTGTGCTGGGCAGTTTAATTATGGATAGAGGACATTATAAAAAAACATTCTCTTTGTTTTCAGATTTAGAAGATCACTCTCACATGAAAACCATTCGCTGGCTGTCTCAAAATATTTCACATATAAAGCAATTGTATACATGGATTGAAGACGATGTACAGTACGAAGTTGTGGAACGAAAGGAGAGATCGTTTCGCAAACCAACAAAGGGGACAATACGCAAAAATGACCTTTTGCAGGCGAAAGGAATAGAGAAGCAGTGGAACCGTCGCGTATTAGAATCAAGAAGGAGTCCTGCCCATCAATTTGTGAAGAGGAAGACGATAGAATTTTTGCAGACTGTTGAAAAACTGCAGCTTTTTTTATATGAAAATATGAATAAACTACAGCACTTAGAGGGAAATGGAAAAAAAGAAAAGCAAGCCGTTCAAACAATTTTGCAGACGATTGAAAGAAATGGGTCTGTTACAGAAAGAGATAAACAAAAATATAGGAATATCCAGCTTTTAAAAGATACCGATATGAGAAAGGTATCGGTCAAAATGCAGGAATATAAAGTGCTGTATGGGATTATTAGCGAGTTAACCGTATATGTAGCTACGCTTCTTCATTCTCCTTTTTGGAGCAGCATTCCATCTGAGATTTCCTATGTCCCGTCTTCCTTAAAGCCGATGTATCGTAATTTTATCCGATTTATGGAAACGCTGCATCAAAAAACGGATATGCAAGCAAACGAGCCGCTGTTTCTTTTCGTTTATAAGCCCACTTTTTTAATCTATGAGTATTATATATTTTTTGCTATTTTGTCTATTTTGCAAGAGATTGATTTTGTTCCTCCGATACCTGTAAAAACACAAATTCAATCTTTTTTTTATTTGGACGGATTACAAGACGGTACCGCTGTTACATTAGAGAAAGAGAACATGCGCCTTCAAGTTGTTTTCAATGAGTTGATTGAAACGCATCCGCTGATTGCGCTTAGTAAGGGAAGCAATTTTTATAACGGTGAAGATACGAAAAAACCGGACATTCGCATCGACTATTTCCAGCAGATTAACGAAGAATGGGTCTATCAATCTTCAATTATTGTAGAAGTGAAATACAGTCCAATGTACAATATTTTTCAGCCTATCGGCAATACAAAGGCAACGGAACAGATGTATAAATATTGGTCTATTAAATATGTCACAGAAAAGGATGGAAAAAGACAATTCCATAGAAGAGCGATACACGAAGTGGTGTGCGTATATCCAGGAAGTCAGGTGCATGCTAAGAAAATTGAATCGGGATGCGGCATATTTCTGCAGTTTTATCCTTACACAACAAAGCAAGGGGCCGAGCAATTAATGGGAAAACGAGAATTTATTCGATTATTTGAGGAATGGCTTGGATTGAGATAGGGCAGAGAGTATCTCAGCTCTATCTATATGCATTAAATTTCATGTACTGTATTATGAATATATAATAAAGAGATTGTTAAAGATAGAATAAGAAATGTAAAAACAAAAGGAATAATTTCCTTTTTGTGGAAATATAAAAGGGTAGAAATTTTTATTGTATTTTTATTCATTCTTTATGTACCATATATACAAAAGCACTATCAAAACGTATCGTATTTGTTTGCTATAGAATAGGCTGCTAGAGAGGCGGGGCAATTATGTTTCAAAGAGTTCAAACGAAGGAAGAACATTTTATGTTTGAGCAATTGTGGGGAGACTTTTGCGAAGAAAGAAGTTTAACATTTGTAGAGAGAAATTTGAGTCCTGAACGTTTTTTGTTAATTGGCGAAGGAGAAAAGTTTATTGGTACGGTAGAGTGTGCCAGGTATAAAGAGCCTGATGAATCAAACTCTGAATTTTTTTATCCATTCTCCAAGCACCCGGTTGTGCAGGAGCTGGGCAGCAAGAAGGTATACGAAATAGGAAAGCTGTCCATTGACAGCCAGTTTAGAGGACGCGGTCATTTTAAACACCTTACAGCCATTTTATTTATTCATGCGCTTGAGACAAAAGCGGATTGGTACATTGCCGTTCTCACAAAAAGGATGTACTTGTATTTGCGTTTTTTAGGATTTCGGGCAGAACCTATTGACGACGAGTTTTTACTCAGTGAAAAAGTTACAGGAGTGCCGGTGCGAATAGAGGCATTTGCAGCAATGAAGCACGTATACTCCGTAAAAGAGTTTCGGGATGTATTAAAAGGAAATGCATATGCACAAAAGCTGTTACAGCAAAACCATAAAAATATTATGTTAACTTAAGGCTTTTCATAGCACACTATGAAAAATTGTCACACAATCGACTGAATGAAAGTGATTCCCGTCACAACATGCTCTCCTTGTTTTTCTTATGCTATAGATGTGATGTTTATGGAGAAAGGGGACGGAAATCATGTTTTGTCATCAGTGTGAACAAACGCCGACTGGCGGATGTAAAGTAATGGGTGTATGCGGAAAGAATGAAATAATCGCAAGCTTGCAAGATATACTTGTGTTCGGATTAAAGGGAATTGCAGCATATCGTACGCATGCAGCGCAGTTAGGCTATACGGATTCATTTGTGGATGCAACGACGCATGAAGCGTTATATATGACTCTTACGAATTCAAATTTTAATGAACAAGAGCATTTGAGTATGGCTATGAAGGTTGGACAATCGGCCATTCGCGTAATGGAAATGCTAGATCGTGCTCATACGGAGCATTTTGGCATTCCAGAGCCGATACAAGTCAGCCAAAATAGAGTAGAAGGAAAAGCCATCGTTGTAACTGGTCATAATTTATATGCCTTAGAAGAACTGTTAAAACAAACGGAAGGAAAAGGAATTAACATTTATACACATTCCGAAATGCTTCCAGCGCACGGCTATCCATCATTGAAAAAGTATGCGCATTTAAAAGGAAATATAGGAAAAGCATGGTACGATCAACGCCGTTTGTTTGAAAAATTCCCTGGAGCCATTTTGGCGACAACAAATTGTGTGATGCCTATTAAAGGTACGTACGCAGATCGCTTCTTTTCATACGAGGTGGCAGGCTTGGAAGGTGTTCGCAAAATTGAAAATGACGATTTTACTCTTTTAATCGATAAGGCGCTGGAGCTTCCAGAGGCTTATATAGAGTCTGATGAGCATTTAATAACTGGTTTCCACCATGAGACAGTGCTGTCTATTGCTCCAGAAATCGTTAAAGCTGTGCAAGATGGCAAAATTAAACGGTTCTTCGTAATTGCCGGATGCGATGCCCCTGGTAAAGGCGGAGAATATTATCGAGAACTAGCCACTTCTTTGCCGCCGGAAACGGTTATTTTAACAACTTCATGCGGCAAATTTCGTTTTAATGATGTAGATTATGGAGTAGTGCCGGGGACAAATATTCCGCGATATTTAGATTTAGGACAATGCAACAATTCTATTTCTACTGTTAAAATCGCGGCCGCCTTGGCACAAGCCTTTAACTGTGAAGTGAATGAATTGCCTGTTAGTATTGTTCTTTCGTGGTTTGAACAAAAAGCAGTAGCCATTTTGTTAGGTTTGTTCAGCCTTGGCATTCAAGATATTCGAATCGGACCAAAGGCGCCGGAATTTATCTCACCAGGTATACTGCAAGCACTGCAGGAGCAATTTGGCCTAAAGTTAATTACAACAGCAGCAGAAGATATGGCGGCTATGCTATCTTGAAAACTCGACCTGATTGGATTACCTTCTGATTTCTTTTGGTCTACTATTCCTACATTGTTAATTAAAAAGGCTCGCCAAAACGGCGAGCCTTTTACAGTATTGATACGTCATATTGATCGATAAAATGGCTGTCAGTTGCAACGAATGCTGGTGCTTATTTTATAAACAAATTTAACTGATACGTTATTTTAATAAAAAGATAGTTAGGAATCAAGGCACGTATTCTTTTTCTGCGGAAATAATACATGGGTTATATTCGAAAATGAGTGAGTTAGGAAAGGAAACAGCTTATAATTTCACATACCATAATAAAAAAACAACAGCTTGCCAATCAGCAAGCTGTAGAACATTAATCTATATAAGCCCATTTATATGAATAATCGCCGCCAATTTGGTGGTAATATACATCTTTAACGTAAGGCTTTGTAATGATGGCGCGGCCGCGCTGATAAAGAGGACTGATTGCAGCATCCTTAAATAATAGCTTTTCTGCTTTTAATAGTGCATCAAAGCGCGCTTTTTCGTCGGTTGCTAAAGAGGATTTAACGGCGCTGATTAATTTATCATACTCAGGATTAGAATAGGAAGAGCTGTTATTCGGGCTATTGGATACAAATATATCGAGATAGGAAACCGCATCTAAATAATCTGCTCCCCAGCCGTCCAATGACAATTCAAATTCTTTTTTTCTGACGAGCTCAAGCTTTTGTTTGAACGGCTGCTGTTTAATATTGACTGTAAGCCCTTCTAGATTTTTCTCCATTTGTTCTTTGAGATATTCGCCGGTTTTTTTTGCTGTTTCTGTGTCATAATTCAACAGCTCTAATGTGACTTGCTGTTGACCCAGCTCTTGTTTTGCTTTTGTCCAAAGATCTTTGGCAGCTTTTGTGTCTGTTTTATTAAAATCGCCATTAAGGGCACGGAAGTCTTTTCCGTCAGGACTTTTAACGAAATCTTTTGGAACAAAGAAATATGCCGGCTTAGATCCATTGTTTAAAATGACGCTTGTTAAAGATTTTTTGTCAATAGCCAAGTCGATTGCTTTTCGTGCATTTATATTTTTGAGAATCGGATTGTTAAGGTTCATTCGTAAGTAGAAGATGGTTGCTTCCGGCTCTGTTTTGAAATTTGAACTGCTCTTATATTTATCTACAAACTCAGAAGACAAAGAGACTTGATCTATCTGTCCGCCCTCGTATAAGTTCACTGCAGTAGATACGTCTTTTACAATGTTAAAATTGATTTTCTTCAGCTTCACGGTCTTGGCATCCCAATATGTATCATTTTTTGCGAATTGAAAACTCGCATTATGCTTCCAATCGCTTAACGTGAATGGACCGTTGGATAACGTATTGGCAGCCTCCAACCCGAATTTGCCAGCTTGTGCATTTACGAATTTTTCATTCAAAGGGAAGTAAGAAGGAAATGTTGTTAATGCGATTAACGTGGATTCCGGAAGTGGGGACTCCAGCTCCACGACCAATGTTTTGTCGCCCGAAGCTTTTACGCCAAGGGAATCTAAAGCAGCTTTTCCTTCGTTGATTTTCTGTGCATTTTTCACGTAATACATAATATAGGCGTACTCTGCGCCCACTTTTGGATCTACTAAACGGCGCCATGCATATACAAAGTCCTTAGCAGTTACTGGATCCCCGTTTGACCAGTTTGCATCACGAAGCTTGAAGGTGTAAGTCTTCTTGTCAGCGCTTGCTGTATAAGACTCAGCAATGCCTGGAATAGGCTTGTTGCTTTTATCGAGCCGATATAACCCTTCCATTGTGTTGACCATGATACGAAATGCTATAGCATCTGTTGCTTTCGTTGTGTCCATTGTAGGAATTTCGTCTGTTTCAATTAAATTCAGTACTTGTTCTTTCTTTTTGGATGACGCGGTATTCTGTTTATTTTCTCCTTTGTTTCCGGCGCAGCCGCTTAACATGGAGATGGATAATACAGAAGGGAGCAGCATAGAGAGCAGCATAACTCGCTTGTTCTTCATAAACAAACCTCCTTGTATGTATGTTTGAAATAATGAGCTTGGCAATCAGCCCGTTTTTTAAAAAATGCAGGAAATATACACATTGCATGCTGAAAATTAGTATAAATAAAATATGGAAAATTATACGGATGAACGTAAAAAGGTGTAAAGAGCCGATGCGTTTGAACACATCGCTTCTTTACACCTTGAGGACTAAAAACCAAAAATGCTTAAACTCATTTTGCGCCGCTTAGGCTTTTCAGCCGTGTTTTCTCGTACAGGAGCTATATACGGCTTTCGGACTTCCAATTGCTCTATTCTTCCTTTTAGCAGCTTGATGGTTTTCTGCAGCTCTTCAATTTCACTTCGATGCTGCAGCAGCTGATAGTTTACCACATCGTCAGCTTTAGCGTCCAATTTACCTTCATTGCGAGTCATACGATTAGATAAAGCTTGTATTTCCTGCTTCAAAGAAGCGAATTCTTCGTGCGAGAAATCAGCGGGAAATTCAGCCACGGGAGTATTCTCGGGAGTTTGATGGTACTCTAGAATTTGCTGCAGGTCGTCTTCGCTGAATATATAATGACCAAACTTATTTTTTTGCAGATCCAATTGCAATTGTTGAACGATGCGCATCACAACCTTTGGACTGACACCTAACTTTTTAGCAACCATCGGAGTTTTATATTCCATACTAATCCCTCCTCAATTCTCATGTTGTACGTTTTCTCTTTCCGTAATAAATTCCCTGCACGCGTGACAAAAGAAGTGGGAAATCGGCAAAGAAAGTGAAAATACCTGAAAACAACTGAGCTTTGTATAAAATTCTTGCATAAATGACTGAAAATGAGAGGTTTTTTGGTTGAATTTCCTCGTTTATCGCGTTTGACGGAAGATATGAGTTTCGTTATCATGTAGATACATAATCTATATACAAGTGAATAAAAAAACCGTCTTTTTATAGTGGGGAGAGATCATCCGGCGACGTGCAGAAGCGGTCAAACCTTTGTAGCGGTTCATGCAAGGGTAAACCAGAGAGAAGAAGCATACAATATTTTCTTTTGGTTGCACATAGCACATGGAAATGTCGAAATTATAATTCACTTATATATAGTTAAGTACAACATAGTTTGAATAACGGTATAAGGTGATACGCAGTGTAGAAAAAAAGCGAGATTGTTAGAATGAAAGGCTTATTTTTATTCATAAGATAGGAATAAAACCGGTAGGAGGTGGCTCCTTGCTTGCGGTAGTAGGCAAGGGACATATTTGGACATATTTAACTTGAGTATGGTTACGCTTTTAATTGCCTTGACTGCGTTTTTTGTCGCTGCGGAGTTTGCGATTTTGAAAATAAGAAGCTCTCGCGTCGACTATTTAATTGCAGAAGGAAGTAAACGTGCCATTGCTGTAAAAACAGTAATTTCGAATTTGGATGGATATTTATCGGCCTGTCAGCTTGGAATTACTGTAACTGCGCTTGGGCTTGGGTGGCTCGGGGAGCCCGCCATTAAGCGCATGCTTTATCCTGTATTTATTCGATTGGAAGTGCCTCCCTCGTTTTCAACGCTTTTGTCGGTATTTTTATCGTTTACACTCATCACCTTCTTACATGTTGTAATCGGAGAATTAGCACCAAAAACATTCGCCATCCAAAAGGCTGAGGGAATCAACTTAGCAATAGCGAAGCCCCTTATATTTTTTTATCATCTCGCTTATCCGTTTATTTGGCTGCTCAATGGCTCAGCGCGTCTTATTGTCGGTTTGTTCGGACTGCAATTGACTAAAGAGCATGAAGCAGCGCACTCTGAAGAGGAGCTCCGGATGCTTGTTTCAGAGAGCTATAGAAACGGGGAAATAAATCAGTCGGAATATAAATATGTGAACAAAATTTTTGAATTTGATGACCGCATTGCAAAGGAAATTATGGTCCCTCGTACGGAAATGGTAACGATTGAAAAAGGAGAATCGTTAGCGCAAGTGATGCAAATGATGTCTAATGAAAAATATACCCGTTATCCGGTTATTGATAAGGATAAAGATCACATTGTCGGCATGGTTAACTTTAAAGATGTTTTTACGGATTTTGCACAGGAACCTAAAGTACAGGTGTGTACGGTTGAGCATTATGCCCGTCCCATTATTCAAGTGATTGAATCAATTCCCATACACGACTTGTTTTTAAAAATGCAGCGCGATAGGACGCACATGGCCATTCTTGTAGATGAGTATGGCGGAACATCGGGCTTAGTGACAGTTGAAGATATTTTAGAGGAAATCGTAGGCGAGATTCAAGATGAGTTCGATACGGATGAGCAGCCTGAGATTCAGCACATAAGCGAAACGAAAACAATTCTTGAAGGAAAGGTGCTTGTCAGCGAGGTCAATCATTTGTTCGGGCTTGCCATAGATGACAGTGATGTAGATACGATCAGCGGCTGGATTTTAACCGAGCACTTTGAAATTCAGCAAGGCGATAGCATTCAAATTGAAAACTACAAATTCCGTATTTTAGAACTGGACGGTCATTATATTAAACACGTAGAGGTAATTAAGCAGCAAACAGCTCATCTTTCCCCGCATATTGCAACACTCACCGAGCAGGTCAGTTCGTAATGAATCTCATGAGTCGGGTTTTTGTAGTGTTAGGTATGTGTTAGCCGGCATATCGTATAGAAAGTGCCATCGTGCTGCATGAGCGATGGCTTTTTATAGGGAGAGGGATCGATGAAACAGCAATTATATGTAAACAATCAATGGATAGATACGAAAGAATACATACCGCTGTATGCTCCGTATTCTGGAGAAAAGCTTGCAGATATTGCACTAGCCTCTGAGGAGAACGTTCATGAGGCTATAGAAGCTGCAAGAGCAGCAGCAAAACGGATGGCTTCGCTCTCAGCGTACGAGCGTGCTTCCATTTTAGAAAACCTTGTTGCAAAGCTTCAAGAGAAAAAAGAAGAGCTGGCGCAGCTCATCGCAAAGGAAGCGGCGAAGCCCATTAAGACAGCTCGCGTCGAGGTAGAACGTACGATTCAAACTTATAAGTTTGCTGCAGAAGAAGCAAAACGAATCGGAGGAGAAACAATTCCAATTGATGCCGCGCCAGATGCGGATGGGAGAGTCGCCTATACGATTCGAAAGCCGATTGGGGTCATCGGTGCTATTACGCCGTTTAATTTTCCTATGAATTTAGTCGCCCATAAAGTGGGGCCTGCAATTGCTTCCGGAAATACAATTGTTTTGAAGCCGGCGAGTCAAACACCGCTATCCTCATATGTTCTTGCTGGATTGTTAGAGGAGGCGGGCTTGCCAAAAGGCGCTTTTAATATTGTGACCGGCAAAGGATCTGTTATTGGAGAAACACTTGTTAAAGACGAACGTATTGCAGCAATTACATTTACAGGAAGCCCTGAAGTCGGAATTGCAATGAAAAGCAAGGCTGGTTTGAAGCGAGTAACACTTGAGCTTGGTTCGAATTCAGCCGTTATTATTGATGAAGAAGTGATGCTTACAAAAGAGTTGGTTGAGCGGATAAAGTGGGGGGCATTTGTATATAACGGTCAGGTATGCATCTCCGTCCAGCGCATTTTTGTGCACGAAAGTTTATTTCATGTATTTGTGAAGCTGTTTGCCGCCGCAACGCGAAATCTAATTGTAGGCGATCCGTTACATGAAACAACAGACGTAACGGCCCTAATCTCCAAAGGAGATGTATCGCGTGTGCATGAATGGGTGCAAGAGGCAGTGAAAGCCGGCGCCGCTGTGATCATTGGAGGAAAGCAAAAGGATGAACGTACGTACGAACCAACAATATTGGCAAATGTACCTGATGATGTGTCGGTTCAGTGTAAAGAAGTGTTTGGTCCTGTTGTAACTGTAAATTCTTTTGCATCTTTTCATGAAGTCATCAAACGGGTGAATCAATCGCAATACGGTTTGCAGGCAGGGGTTTTTACAAATCAACTAAGCAAGGCTATGCAAGCCATTGATGAGCTCGAGGCAGGAGGGGTGATGATTAATGATGTACCGACATTCCGAGTGGATCACATGCCGTATGGAGGGGTGAAGCAAAGCGGAGCAGGGCGCGAAGGAATCAAATATGCCATAGAAGAAATGACAGAGCTGAAACTGGTTTGCATGAAAAAATAAAGACCCGGATTCCGGATTTTTATTTTATAAATTATTAATTTCATTTACCATATTAAAATGATTTCATTTCCTTCTCAAAAATAGCATCCGGCACATAAAGGTCTGGTCGACCTATAGCTGTTGAGCGAGAACGAGACCGATAAGATGTATAGAAATCCGAGATAACGAAGCGATATCAAGGGTGCCGGCGCTTTGCCCATTATATGATATGCATGGTGTTTGTAAAAGGTTTGTTATTTTACTCTGCAAGCTGCACGCGGAATTTGACAAAATCCTTAACGAATCGGTACTTTTGTGTTAATATTCAAAATATAATATAAAGATGCTGCTTTTGCTTGTGTCATGGAGGGGACGGGGGGTTTTTCTGATTATTAGCGAGATCGAACAAAAATTTTGCGCCTACTTAAAAAAAAACAGCCAAGAATTTGTAGAGACATGGAAGCAAAAAATTATTGTTTCCCAAGGAGATCCGTTTCGAGAAGAGATTATAATGAACGGAGAAAATCTTCTGTTTTCAATTATTTCTCTGATTATAGGAGAAAAACGATTAGAAGACATACAACCATTATGTGCTAAGATTGCCACCGAACGAGCGCAAGCGGATGTGAATATTGGAGAATTTGTACACAATGTAAATGTTGGGAGAAATGAATTGTTTGAGGCTATGTGCGAACTTGATGTAAAGGCTCGCGAACTCAAACCGCTTATCACAAAAATTCATAGCTGCTTTGATCAGCTGATTTATTTTACCGTGCTTAAGTATTCCGAAATAATCACGAAAAGCTTAGAAGAAAAGCAGCAGTTTATTGATGAAACACATAAAGAAAGACTGACCATTTTAGGACAAATGTCAGCCAGTTTCGTTCATGAATTTCGAAATCCTCTTACATCCATCATG
This sequence comes from Ectobacillus panaciterrae DSM 19096, assembly GCF_000430785.1. Classification (GTDB taxonomy): domain Bacteria; phylum Bacillota; class Bacilli; order Bacillales; family Bacillaceae_G; genus Ectobacillus; species Ectobacillus panaciterrae. The sequence continues at coordinate 51,287 of NZ_AUMR01000012.1, read as the reverse complement.
GGCTTTGTAAAATTATTAAAAGCGGAAAATACGCATCTGCCGTATTTGGATATTATTTCGCATGAATTAGATCAATTAAACTTCCGTATTTCTCAATTTTTGCTTGTATCTCGAAAAGAAATGTGGAATGAAAAAGAGTTTTTTTCTCTGAACGATTTATTTCATGATATCACCCATTTCCTATATCCGAGCTTGGTGAACACAAATGTGTCCATTGAGAAAAACATGTTTTATCCTATCGGTTTATATGGGTATCGCAGCGAAGTACGGCAAGTGATATTAAATATTTTAATGAACTCCATAGATGCGCTGGAAGCGAATCCTAAAAATCGTAAAATCGTGATTGATACGTTTGAAGATGAAAGTACAATTCACATTATTATTAAAAATAACGGACCGATGATTCCTGCTGATAAAATTGAGACAATTTTTGAGCCGTTCGTAACAACGAAAAAGCTCGGTACAGGAATCGGACTGTTTGTGTGCAAACAAATTGTAGAAAAGCATGATGGGCGCATTTCTTGTGAATCTACACCAGATTGGACAAGGTTTTGTATGACCTTCCAAAAGAAAACAAAAGAGACAACTTTACAATAGCCATTATACATACAAAAAGTCTACAATGTTCATTGTAGACTTTTAGTTTGTGAGAAAGAGAGCCTCAAGTTTCGGTTCTTTATTTGCATAGCCGACTGCGTATATAGTATACACTTTATTTGGCTGAATTTTTGTATTAGGAAGAGACAAGACAGCATTTTTCGTTCCTGCTGTGCGCACTTCGAGATCTGCTGTGCCTGGACTCACTTGCAAATACTCTGTAATTTGTTTAAAGGAAACATTCGGGAACAGCACTTCTCCATCCTTCATTGTGACATCTACAGCCGGGGCATCCGGAGAAAGGTGCGCAAAGCGAATCTTTGCTTCGCCGTATGGTAAATATGTGCTGTCTACAAACGAAAGGAGCTGAAGCTTGCTTGCGTCTCCGGTTGCAGCAACCATATAAGCCGTATTATTCATAACCGGTACGATAGCGGACAGGATAGGGGACGCTTGCGTGCCGGCTGTGTAAATATCAATGCGATATTGACCCTGCGGCAGGGATAAGTAATTACTGGATTGCTTATAGGTCAGGTTTTGCAGCACACGCTGTCCGTTTACATACATATCAAATGCAGGAGCATTTGGCGAAGCGTGCAGAACACGGACTTTTGCCGGCTGCGCTTGTCCCTGCGGATGTGCTATGCGATTTGCATGATACGCTTTTATCAGCTTTTGTACTGCCTCATAATGCTTCAAGTAATACTCCATGTATTTTTGTGGATTGCTGTATTTATAATAACAAGCCAGTTGTTCATACATGGCTGCTTCAAAGGCATATTGATCAGCTTCGGTCTGGAACAACTTATCCACCCCCTTTATTCATCCGTACACTATATGCATCTTGGGAGAATGTATATGACATGTTTTTTTGAGAAAAGCATCTTGCCATTCTGGTACTCTTAAGCTAAAATACTTAAAATCATAATGTGTAACAATTTTCATATAATAGTGGGTGGTCCACGAGTCTCAGCCAAGCTACCGGAAATAGCTTGGCTGCGAGGATAAATCAAGATGTGCACACGCCGTCTGTTTATTCTCGTATATTCAAAAAAGGAGCGTGACATTTTGATGAACAAGCAGCAATTGAAAACACGAATTGTAACCGCGAATAAAAGTGAACGAGCAGATGTAGTCATTCGCAATGCTGTAATTGTGAATGTGTTTACGAAGGAATTGACGGCTGGAGATATCGCCATTACGGATGGTGTCATTGTTGGAATCGGTTCGTACGAAGGAAAGCAAGAAATTGATGCGGCCGGCCGATATGTATGCCCCGGGCTGATTGATGCTCATGTTCATATTGAATCTTCTATGGTAACACCTCACCAATTTTCACAGGTTGTACTCCCTCATGGCGTCACAACTGTCATTACAGATCCCCATGAAATTGCCAATGTAGCCGGAGCAAAAGGCATTCAATATATGCTGGATGCGTCGGAGAATGTCCCTCTTGATATATTTGTTATGCTGCCTTCTTGTGTGCCGGCAACAGCGTTTGAAAACGCCGGGGCAGTGCTGCATGCGGAGGATTTACAGGCATTTCTTTCCCATAATAGAGTGTTAGGATTAGCGGAAGTCATGGATTTTCCGGCTGTGTTAAGAGCAGATGATGAAATGATGAATAAGCTTTTGTTGAGCCGGCAAATTGATGGACATGCAGCCGGGCTGAGAGAAGCTGATATAAATGTGTATCGGGCTGCCGGTATTTTGACTGATCATGAATGTGTGACGAAAGAAGAAGTATTGGATCGTTTGCGTCTCGGCATGTACGTAATGCTTCGAGAAGGGTCTGTAGCTAAAAATTTAAGAACGCTTTTAGAGGCTGTAACGGAACAAAATGCACATCGCTGTTTATTCTGTACAGATGATAAGCATTTAGATGATTTAGTGGAAGAGGGCAGCATTGATTACAATGTGCGGGAAGCTATTCAATACGGCTTGTCGCCTATAACTGCCATTTCTATGGCGACTCTTCATGCAGCGCAGTGCTACGGCTTGCATACAAAAGGCGCTGTGGCACCGGGATTTGATGCAGATTTGCTGCTGTTAGATGATTTGCATGAGTTCTCGATTGCACAAGTGTATAAAAAAGGCGTTTTAGTAGCTGAAAACGGCAGTTATACGGGCCATAAAGCACAAGAGCAGTCTCTACGAGGCCTCACGGAAACAGTGGATATAGTAAGTATATGTGATGAGCAGCTGCAAATTCATATGGATAATGCTGCAAAGGCAAATGTAATCGGCATTATACCAAATAACTTAATAACAGAACATTTAATTGAACGCGTACCGGTTCAAAACGGTTATTTCGTATCAAATCCAAAGCAGGATGTACTGAAAGCGGCGGTAATAGAAAGACACAAAGCTACCGGAAATGTCGGGCTCGGAATTATTAAAGGATTAGGACTTCAAACCGGTGCCATTGCCACAACAGTTGCACACGATTCTCATAATATTATTGCCGCAGGAACAAACGATCAGGATATAATAGCGGCAGTGAAATCGCTCCAAGAAATGCAAGGAGGGCTTGCTGTAGTGGAGAATGGAAAAGTACTGGCCAAGCTGCCGCTTTCTATCGCCGGGCTCATGTCCGAATCGGATTGGAAAACGGTATATACGCAAATTAAAGAAGTGAATGACAGCTTGTTGAAAATTGGTGCTCCGAAGCATTTTAATGCATTTTTAACGCTATCATTTCTATCTTTACCTGTAATTCCTCGATTGAAAATTACAGATCTTGGTTTATTTGATGTTACGAGCTTTCATCATATCCCCATCCCTGTAAAAGAGAATTGACATTTGGCGATCATTCGCGCACAATAGAAAGCGATAAATAGGGAAGGAGGCGAAGGAGATTGGAGATGCTTGAGGGACTGCTGATAGACAATTGGGAAACCGTCTTTACCCTTGCGATTTTAAGCACTGCTTTCTTGGCAGGGAAATGGTCCTGGCGTCTTTGCTCCGAGCTTCCGAAGGTGTATGATTCGCATATAACCATGCAGCTCTCATCTTCAGCTAGGGAACAAAGCAGAAAGAACAGCAGCGATTGGATTTTGGATGCCCGCAAACAAATTTCTATGTCTGTCCGTCACAAAACCGCTCCTGACGACGATGAAGATGGAGTATCCTTGTTACTTTCATAAATAAAAGTAACAAGGAGGAAACACGTTGAAAAGAATTTTAGGGCTTTTGCCTTTGACATTTGTATTGTTTTTATCTGGGTGCAGTACAAAGACACCTATTACATCGCATAATACAGGGATTTGGGATCATTATTTGGTATATCCCATTTCATTCGTGATTACCCATATTTCACATCTTTTTAACGATAATTACGGCATCGGCATCATTGCTATTACGCTGCTGATTCGACTGGCGCTTTCACCGCTCGTCATTTCTTTAAATGATAATCAGTGGAGAATGCAGCAGCTCCAGCCTGAAATGAAAAAACTGAGAGAGCAATATAATGCGAAAGATCCGAAGACACAGCAGTTGCTGAATCAAGAAACGATGAAGCTTTATCAAAAACACGGCATAAATCCGGCGATGGGATGTTTGCCCGCTGTTATCCAAATGTTTATATTAATGGCACTATATAATGCTATTGTTCGGACAAAAGAGATTGCGGCCCATACATTTTTATGGTTCAGTCTAGGACAAACCGACTCGCTTCACATATTGCCGGTTCTTGCGGCTGTCGCTACATTCCTCCAATATTGGGTGATGAACAGCCGCGCGAAGCAATCAGATAATGCGATGCTGAATCAGCAAATGAAAATGATGCTGTACGTTATGCCCGTCATGATTTTCTTTATGTCCTTTCACTTGGTTTCTGCCATCGGATTGTATTGGGTAGTCGGAAACACTTTCATGGCGTTTCAAACGCTTTATTTAGAACGGCGAAAACAAAAAAAGACGCTTGCTTTACAAATGAATCAAGAAGGATAACATAAAATCTCTGCATTTTGCAGAGATTTTTTTTATTTATAGGCAAACACACATACACTTCCCGACTTGTCCGACATATTTTGTGAGTGTAAACCATTTCAATTGATGTAAGGAGTGAAAAACTATGTGGGGTTACGGATATGGTTATGGCTGTGGTGGATTTGGTTTCGGATTTGCTTTGATTGTTGTATTGTTCATTCTTTTGATCATCATCGGAGCAACTTGTATTTGCTAATGGCATCTCTGAAAGAGCGTCAATCATCCCTAAACCGATTAACATTGCGTTAATCGGTTCTTTCTTATGATATAAGGCTTACATAACCGAAAAATAGAAGTTATAGATAAAATGAATGGCGTGCCTATTACGGAAGAGGAAGTTGTAATCGCTTAGAATAAACTGCTTTCTAACAAAAAATAAGAACTGAAAAAAATGACTGTCTTATAAAAGAGACGGTCATTTTTTATGAAAGAAACCGCGTACTTCGTCATATGATGTAAAGACGGGTACGGGGAGGGGAAAAGTGCATGATGCGCGATAATTTCATTAAGCCTCTGGTTGGACAGCCTTATTTGATAATTTCATACGAAACGTGAATGTATTTGAAACGGAAAAGGTTTGATCGGTCTGAAAGGGAATGTGAAGGGGCGGCGTTTATCACCGCTTAATCAGCTGCTGTGACTAAATAAATATTTTCTTGAAACGGTGCAATTTCTGCAGGGAATATGATAAGAGGCGGGTGAAGCGGTTGAATCAAAAGAAAAACCAAGTACGTGAATATATTCAAGCGCATCAAACAAAAGGAGTACGGCTTCTCAAGCGGCTTGTACAAGAGAGAAGCGTATCAGGTGAAGAAAGCAAAGCGCAAGCTATTATTATCGAGAAAATGAGAGAACTCGGTCTGTCTCTTGATATATGGGAGCCGCCATATTCGGAAATGAAAAAGCACCCATACTTTGTTTCGCCGCGCAAGCATTTTAATGATAGTCCAAATGTAGTGGCAACTTTAAAGGGTACAGGGGGCGGTAAATCGCTTATTTTAAACGGTCATATTGACGTCGTTCCTGAAGGCGAGATGAAGCAGTGGGAATACGATCCGTACGGAGGCGAAGTGGTTGGAAACAGGCTGTACGGCCGCGGAGCTGCTGATATGAAGGGCGGTAATGTAGCGCTTATTATGGCGATGGAGGCTATTATCGCGTGTGATATAAAGCTGAAAGGGAATATATATTTTCAAAGTGTTATTGAGGAAGAGAGCGGAGGTGCCGGAACGCTGGCAGCGATTTTGCGTGGTTATCAAGCAGACGGTGCGTTAATACCGGAGCCGACAAATATGAGGTTTTTCCAAAAACAGCAAGGATCCATATGGTTTCGGCTCAAGGTGCACGGGAAAGCGGCGCACGGCGGAACACGCTATGAAGGAATCAGCGCAATTGAAAAAAGCATAGCAGTGCTGGAGCATCTGCAAAAACTGGAAATAAAGCGCAATGAGCGTATAGATGATCCCTTATATGAATCTGTGCCAATCCCTGTTCCGATTAACATCGGCAAAATTGAAGGCGGGAATTGGCCGTCGTCTGTCCCGGATTGCATCATGTTAGAAGGAAGATACGGTGTAATGCCAAATGAAACGATAGAGGAAGCGAAGCAGGAGTTTGCAGCATGGCTGGATGAGCTGGGTCATAGCGATGCTTGGTTTCACCGACACCCAGTCGTATTGGAGTGGTTTGGCGCACGTTGGGTGCCGGGAACGCTTGAAGAGCAGCACCCGCTTATAGAAACGGTGCGGGAGAATTTTAGGCTGGTGCAGCAGACAGAACCAGTTGCGGAAGCTTCGCCGTGGGGAACGGACGGAGGATTATTTACGCAAATTGCAAATATCCCCACTCTTGTTTTTGGCCCCGGCGAAACAAAGGCGGCTCATTATCCGAACGAGTATATTGAAATCGATAAAATGATAGCTGCTGCCGAAATTTTTGCTTGTACGCTTCTCGACTGGTGTGAAGTGAGTGATGGATGAAATATTAGCATATATATGAGTGAATGATAAATTCAACATTTTGTGCTATGTGCAACGAAAAGGGAGCATGATATGCTTCTTCTTCCTGGTTTCCCCTTGCATGAACCACTACAAAGGTTTGACCGCTTCTGCACGTCGCCGGATGATCTCTCCCCGCTATAACAGGTTTTTTTATTCATTTGTATATAGTTAGTTTTTTAGAAAGCAAGGAGCGCTGCACTATTGAGTGAGTTCTTGATTACTTTCATGAATGATCCGAATCGACCAACCTAGTCTTGCTGTGGAGAAAACTGAGCGTTTCGCTGCTTTTACAAAGCTTGTCATTAAAAGGAAAGGTGAACACCTTGCCGTATGCACAGTGAATTTTTTTTATGTGTAAGAAAATAACAGATTGTGCCGCGCTGCCGGAATCTCGCAGGCATGTTTTTATGAAAAAGCTGCTGGAGCGAGCTGCGCAGCCGGTCGGTCTTTTATTCTTGTACGATTGTTTGTGTATGGAATGAATGCGACTTTTATCAACGAAGGAATACGTATATAGGAACAATGCCAAAGCTTTATTACATACTTGACAGAAGATAGAAATAACCGAGTAAAGATCACGATAAGCCGCGGTTATGCTGCCAGATTTTCGGCAGGGGATGCTTGCTGACAGTACCGGCAAAGGAAACTGAAGTATTTTATAGCCTGCAAGCTTTTAAATGCTCCGTCAAATGCAATATAAACTTAAAAAATGTGGAACAGCTGCCAGGTACTCGGCAGCTGTTTGTGTGTTTTCACCAAGAATATCGTTGTTACATATAAAAATAATATGGAAATGTATAGAAAACGAAGGCAGACGGTACAAAAGCGTCGGCACAGTTTTTGCTTTTATAAAAAGTAAAGAATTAAAGGGGGAAACTCTTATGCTGTACAACTTATATAAACCAAAGCGCCATTGGAGCGAAATTGAACTGTGGAAGGATGTTACAGAAGAGCAATGGAACGATTGGATTTGGCAGCTTACCAACACAATTAAAACATTGGATGATTTGAAAAAGGTCATCAATTTAACAGCGGACGAAGAAGAAGGAGTGCGCATTTCCACAAAAACAATTCCTCTTAATATTACTCCGTACTATGCTTCTCTCATGAATCCGGATGATCCGCGCTGTCCGGTACGCATGCAGTCTGTTCCGATTTCGAAAGAGCTCTATAAAACGAAATATGATTTGGAAGATCCGCTTCACGAGGATGAGGATTCTCCGGTGCCGGGATTAACGCACCGCTATCCGGACCGGGTGCTGTTTTTAGTTACAAACCAATGCTCTATGTATTGCCGGTATTGTACGCGCCGCCGATTCAGCGGACAAATTGGAATGGGCGTGCCGAAGAAGCAGTTGGATGCCGCGATTCAGTATATCGCACAAACGCCGCAAGTACGGGACGTTCTTATTTCTGGGGGAGACGGTTTATTAATTAATGATAATATTTTAGAATATATCTTGAAAAACTTACGAGCGATTCCTCATGTTGAAATCATTCGCATCGGCACAAGGGCCCCGGTCGTATTTCCGCAGCGTATTACAGAAAATCTTTGCGATATCTTGAAAAAATATCATCCGGTTTGGCTGAACACACACTTTAATACTTCCATCGAAATTACCGAGGAAGCGAAGCACGCTTGCGAAATGCTCGTGAATTCGGGCGTGCCTGTCGGAAATCAGGCTGTTATATTAGCGGGAATTAATGACAGTGTAGCAATCATGAAAAAATTAATGTATGATTTAGTAAAAATTCGCGTACGCCCGTATTATATTTATCAATGCGATTTGTCAGAAGGAATCAGCCATTTCCGTGCGCCTGTATCGAAAGGGCTGGAAATTATGGAAGGGCTGCGAGGGCATACATCCGGTTATGCAGTACCTACCTTTGTTGTTGATGCACCGGGTGGTGGAGGGAAAATTGCGCTTCAGCCTAATTATTTAATATCCCAAAGCCCTGACAAAGTTGTACTCCGCAACTTTGAAGGCGTTATTACTACGTATCCGGAGCCGGAAAATTATGTGCCGGGACGTGCAGACGGCTATTTTAAAGAAGTATATCCAGATGCAGATGAAAAGCGTTCAAATATCGGCATAGCAGCTCTTATGAACGACAGCAAATTTAATCTCGTACCGGAAGGACTGCAGCGTATGGACCGCCGCAAAACATATGAAACAGACCCGACACATAGCTCCTTAAAAAACAAGCGGGATAAGCGCGACGAGTTAAAAGAGAAGAAGTTTCAGGCGCAAATCACAAAAATGAAAACGTCAGAGGGAGAAGCGACATCATGAAGTGCAGCTGGTGCGAAAATACGACAGCAAAGGAAAGTGTAAATACTGTATATTGGGAGCTTCCAGACGGTACGAAAACAGTACAAATTGAGGAAACGCCGTGTGTATGCTGCTCTGCGTGCGGAATGACATATCAAACGGAAGATACTGTAAAGCAAATTGAGGATCAGCTTTTCTTAATTGACACGAAGCAGCTGCCAAAGATTCTTTCATTTGAGGATTTAATGAAACGCCCGCGTCTTCTGAAACGAAACTATTTTGATTTCTCAACATGAACCAGCCAATCGGCTGGTTTTTTTCAATATCTCTGTGTATAATGAAGCAAAAAACAGGGGGGCACTCTATGAACAAGTCATTCTATCATTATATGATGAAATACCGCGACAGCTACCAAAAAGACGATTTAACGGTGCTGGCCATAAAAATGTATGATGATCACAGCTTTCCGAAGCAATCCGCTGAATACGATGAAATCAGCTCTTATTTAGAACTGAGCGGTTTGCTAGAAAGCATGACCATTTTTGATCAGGCATGGGAAAAATATGTACAGGAAGCGTAAGCACACCACATACTAGGGTGTGCTTTTTTATGTCCAGCTCCACCGGCTAGGTGCTACCCTCCAAGAACCTCCGCCAATGCATTTGCAAAAAAACGCTTTTCTTGTAGGCAAAATTCTTTTTGTATAATGCACATCTATAATAAGCGTTTTCCTTCAGCCCGCATATACTGATATCGTCAGAATACCATTGGATCACGACTCGTAAAGGGGAGGAATAGTTTGACTAGAAAAAAACAACCTAAATACAATATTGGCGATATAGTCGTGATTACGTTGTATGGCACAGTCGGCAAGATTACAAATATTAATTTTCTATTTTTATTAGATGAAAAATATGGCGTCATTCCAAATGCATATATTAAGAGGTGAAGCGAATGGGATTAGCCGCGATTTATTTACGCTTATCAAGAAACGAGGAACATTTAGATATAGATGAAATTCTGACTAATCACCGAAATGCTCTAATCAAGCTTTCAAAACAACAAAAACTAACCTATGACATTTACCAAGAAATTTCAAGTGGGGTTAATACTGAAAGACCTCAGTTGAATTTGTTGCTAAGTAGACTAGATGATTATGACGCCCTTCTTGTAATGGACATCGATAGAATTTCTCGTGATAATGCTCATGCTGAAGAAATTAAGAAGATGTTGATTCTCCACGACATCAAAATTTTGACTCCTCAAGGTGCAATAGATTTGTCTCAGGAAAGCAATGAAATGCTTTTCTCATTTCAAGCGATGATGGCAAACTTCGAATACAAACAAATTCGTAAACGTTTAGGAAGAGGGAGATTAGCAGCAGCAGAACAAGGCAAATGGACGATGTCGAATCGTATTCCTCTAGGATACAAGAAGAACGAAGATAAACGATTAGAAATAGTTGAAGATGAAGCTAAAATAATTCGTCACATCTTTCAAAAGACATTAGAGCGAGTTAGTGCGAATGAAATCGCGAAGCAGTTAGATATGCTCGGATGGAGAAGCAGACAAGGTAAAGTACTGACTAGCTCCCACATTAGTCAAATTAGAAAGAATCCAGTTTATTACGGAGTCATTCAAGCGTGCAGACGAGTTAATGGCAGAGTGGTTGATGAAGTGTTCGTTGAGAATGCTCACTCTGGTATTGTAAGCAAACAAACATTTTTAGAGGTTCAAAAGATGTTAGAAGAGAATAGTCAAGACAAGTTCTTTCACAAGTTGAAAGCTACGAGAAGACTTCAAAATCTAATTTACTGTAACTGCTGCGGAAGAAAGAGATATTTGCAATGTGATGGAAACGGTGTTGAGTTCATAAAATCGTGCAGTTACAAAATTGATAATAACGTATGTCAAGACAGAGGCCACAAGTACCTTTCAATAGAGAAGTTTGTATTACAGAAGGTTAAAGAAAGAAAGACGGATTTTGAACAAGCACTAAAAAAGTTGAAATCTCTTGATACAACCGATGTAGAGAAGAAGTTAGCGATTCAACGAGAATCATTGAATAAGCAATTAGAAAAACTCAATAAACGGCAACGAAATTTGAAAGAGATGCGAATGGACGGAGAGATAACAAAAAACGATTTTTACGAAATGCGGGATGAGAATGAAGAACAAATCAGGCAAGTTCAACAACAAATAGAGCTCATTGACATTCAATTAGAAAATTTATCTAATACAGATGAAGAGCAACAACGACTAGAAGACACTATTAGAACATTAGATAAGCTAGATGAACTTGAGTCTGAGCCTTGTAACACTTTTCTCAAGACGTTTATTAAGAAGATATGGTTCTCTTCAAATACAGAAGCAAATCATGACACCACAAGAGAAAGAAAAGCAGCTACAATAAAGATTGAATGGCTATAAAAAGTATCTTAAGCAATATTGTTCTAGAGTAATCTTCAGAAGCTCTAGAATGACCTAAATTGCATCTGGGCAAAGACTATTACATTTAGAATCAATGGCAGTTCAAAACAGTCTTATCTATATTTCTAATCAATTAGATGGTCAAAAGACAAAAGAACTTGAGCAATTCATCAAAGGAAGCGAATAATTTCGCTGTTTTTTTATTTTTGCTTTACTTGTGAATAGGTTGTGGGTATATTCAGGTGAAATTCATTTGAATAATTTCCTTTACCGAATTAAATAGGACTTAATTAACCTAAAAGAGATCAGTCAGGTCGACTTTTTTCTATATTATATGGAGTTTCTGCCTTACACTTCAAATTTCAGCGATATAAGAGTAGGGTAAGGTACACAGACAAAACATCTCGCATACTATATCGTCGAGGTGAGCGCACCATGGATTTTAACTACGAAGAAATTGGCACGTTTAATGCAGAGAAAGCTGCAAAAGCACTCATTGAATTAACCCAGAAAATTAAGAAGGAAGATAAAAAAGAAGACGAGAAAGCAAGTTAGACCTGTACAAAATTCAATTGTACGGGTTTTCTTTTTTATTTTATAATTGTACTTGAGTAAAAGCACTTGTGAAAACTGACAAATCCATAGGAAAAGAGACAAGGAAGCGTTTCTTCACTAGAATAGAAGTGCGACCAACCATCCTTGAAAGGAGCTCCCTTGTCTCATGAATAGCTTAGCGTATCAAAACGAACTGTACAATAACTGGCTAGTAAGAAAAAAGTCTTAATTATCTTCATCGGGTTTGATAGTCGTTAATGTGCAACATATCTTTTATTTTGTCAACACTTCGTTCATCGGAAATTTCAAACTGACTGTGGCTGGTCTCTTTGTTTACATAACCACCGACAGCAGTTGAGGAAGCTGCAGACATTTTAGTAACGCCCATACTAATAAGGTGGTCACGAAGTTCTGGCTGCTCTCTTGTTGAAAGGATAATATCTGATTCTGGCAAAAATAAACGCATTGCTATCATGGCTTGAAGTAAATTTTTATCTGTAACATTTGTTTTTGGCTGAAAATCTCCCAAATGAGGGCGCATTCTTGGAAATCCAATCCCGATTTCCGTTTCTGCATACTTATGTTTCAAGTAAGCAGCATGAATACCGGTAAAGAACACTTCTTTCCGCCAGTCATCCATTCCCAGGAGTGCCCCGATATTAACCTTGCTTATTCCTGCTTTGCAACCCCGTTCCGGCGTATCCAATCGATATGAGTAGTTTCGTTTTGGACCTTTCACATGAATTTGCTTATATATGTCTTCGTTGTATACTTCCTGATAAACAGTGAGTCCGGTTATGCCACATTGAATCAATTCCCGATATTCTTCTGTTTTCAGAGGGTGTAACTCAATTGAAAGGGAGGAAAAATATTTCTTTAAAATCGTGATACTTTCTTTAAGATAATCAATAGAGGCATGTAACCGTGATTCCCCAGTTAAAATAAGCAAGTGTTCAATTCCTGTTTCAGCTATTACCTTGGCCTCTGCTTCAATTTCTGACAAGGTAAGTTTTTTTCGAGGAAAATCATTGTTTATGCTGTAACTGCAATACAGGCACTGATTGACGCAGTGATCGGAGATATAGAGAGGTGCAAACAACTGCATTACTTTCCCAAAATGTTGAATAGTTACTTGTTGAGCCTTTTGCCCCATATCTTCTAAAAAAGGCTCTGCTGCAGGCGATAATAAAGTTAAAAAATCCAACTCGTTTAACGTTGTTTTATTTATTACGTGCTTTACATCTTCATGAGTTAGTGATGAAAAATAGTCCTCAAAAGATAAGTTCTTTTTCTCATAATATTTTTTGTAATAGTTCATTTTTCTATCCTCCTTGAAATATAAAGCTTACCCCAAAAAATAGGTAAGCTGCACAAGCGTGTTTAATCTTCCCTACGTTGGTACTAATCAAATCAGGTTCAAAGGGTTGGATTGCTCCTCTCAGCCTCAAAAGGGCACCCCTAGATTTCTATCAAATGTTATTTATTTTTATAAAATCATATACAAGCTTCATATTCTCTCATAATGTTGTTGATGATTGTTTTAACTGGCAGGATTTCTTCGATTTCATGCACTCTTGCACCGGCAAAAACAAGGCCATTCTCGCAATCTCCATTCATAGATGTAATCAAAGAATCTAGCGTACAAAAACGATAAGAACAATTTTTCAGGCAATTAATGCACTTCTTAATGTTCACCTTTTTATCATCAGAAATAAGTTCAGTGAAATGATTCTTAATCACACGACCCTGGAGACCAACGGTTGTTTTTACCAAAATAGTATCTTCCTGCCGCGCGTGTACATATTTTTCTTTAAATGATAACGGAGCATCGCACTCTTCACTAGCAACGAACCTCGTTCCCATCTGTACTCCAGAAGCCCCCATACTTAAGGCGCGCCCGAGATCTTCTCCGGTCATAATTCCTCCAGCAGCAATAACTGGAATCTTAACCGCAGAAACCACTTCTGGTAATATATCGAACAAAGGTCTTTCGGTACCAAGGTGCCCTCCGGCTTCATAGCCTTCTACAACAACAGCAGAAGCACCTAGACGTTCTGACAGCTTAGCAAGCTTCGCTGAAGATACAATCGAGATGACAGGTATGCCGGATTCTTTGCCCCAAGCATACATATCTCTTGAAATTCCAGCACCTGATATGATGAAATCAATCTTTTCTTCAATGGCTGCTTTCATTTTTTCAGCAAAGTCATTCATGGCGAAAAGAACGTTTACCCCAATATAGCCGGAATCCTTTATACAATCCTTCGCCTTCCTTATATGTGATCTCATTTCATCGACGGTAATCCCCGTTCCTGATATGATTCCAATTCCCCCAGCGTTCGCAACAGCAGATGCTAGTCTACTTAAAGAAATTCCCACACCCATACCACCTTGCATGATTGGAACCTTTGGCACCATGTGACCTATTTTCAATTGTGGAAAGTTCAAGAAAAAACCCCATTTCATTATTATTTAGAAGGTTCTTAACACCTTCTCATTGTAGCGATAGGGTTTCCATAAAACAGTGAGTTAATTAACATCTACTTCTAATAGTTAATAATATTTTTTCCTTTGTCACAGAATGCTCAAATTTATCATAAATTGGGCGAGAATACCCCCACTTCAAGCGTGTGAATGGTGTGTAACGGTAAGTGGGGGATGAATCGCCTTCGGGCAAGAGATAGGCACGTTCCATCTCTATTGTCTGACATGTAAAAATTTTGTAAATGAATAGAACGTATGTTTTTTGTGGTACAATGAGGAATAGATAGGGGGTGAATCTATGATTCGAGCGAAACGAGTCTATTTCCAAACCTCAAAGACAAACCTGCAGCGATTGTTTGACTGCAATCGCGAGTCCGCCAAAGTATGGAATGATTGTTTGCGTCACGCAAAGGCATATCATCTGCAACATAATGGAAAATGGATCAACAAGTCTGCCCTGCAAGTACTGACGAAAGGAAGCTACCACTTACATTCTCAAAGCATACAAGCTGTATTTGAAAAGTACTTGTTCGCCAGAGATGCCACAAGAGCTGCCCTCCTAAAAGGAATCAAAACCGCCAAATATCCCTATAAACAAAAGAAACACTACAATACGAAATGGAAGAAAGACGGCTTTTCTGTTAAAGAGAATGGCACCATTCATTTGTCGATGGGCATCCATAACGGAAAACGAGAACAGCCCATTGTCGTATCTGTAAATCCTGCGACCTTACCCGAAGGAAAGCTGAAAGAAATTGAACTCGCATGGGACAATGGACTCTATTTAGCCATCTCTTATGAAGATGGAGAGATTCCCATGAGGCACACATACACGCATTCTGCAGGTGTAGACATGGGAGAAATCCACTCGATTGCTGCGTTTTGTGAAACCGGTGAAGCACTCATTGTCACCGGCAGAAAAATTCGCTCGATCCATCAGCTGCGCAATAAAAAGCTGGGGGAACTTCAACGTCTCATGAGTAAATGCAACAAGTATTCCCGGCAATGGAAGAAATACAATCGCGCCAAGCAGTTCATCCTGTCCAAGTCATCCAAGCAATTGCAGGATGCCCTCCACAAGACCACGAAGAACTTCGTCGATTGGTGCCTGGAAAACGAAGTGAAGCAAGTTTTCGTCGGCAATCCAGAAGGCGTACAGCGAAGGAAACAGAAAAAACGGACGAAACACGTCAACCAAAAGCTGTCAAATTGGTCATTTGGCACACTCCGCGCGTATTTAGAGTATAAACTGCACGCAAAAGGCATTCTCTTGTTTCTCGTAGACGAAGCATACACTTCTCAAACATGTCCATGTTGCCAAAGAAGAAAGAAAGTGCGGACACGCAACTATGTTTGTGCGTGCGGCTACGAAGAACACCGGGACATTCATGGTGCCCGCAACATTTTGGCAAAAGAACTGTACGGAAAGATGTGTCATATTCCGGAAGAAACAAAAAGAAAGTATCTACGGATTGCGTAAGCAAAAAGTAGTAGACGGTGTGTTCCCACCCTTCTGCATGTGCAGAAGTTGCTTAGTCAGACAAAGGAAGGAGCCCCTGCATAGGTGCAGAGAGGAGATGGCAAATCCGCTTCTCATGGGACCTTATCTTTGTTGGTGCTAAGAAACTCCCACTTCCAGGAGCGGAAGCGAGTAAGTGGGGGAGGTTCATTTTTACGATCTTATACTTTATTTTCTGAAAACAATCGGCAATCGAAGAAAAAAATTAATGAACAAAAGACAGCCTATGGACATCTTAAATCTCTCACGCTTTAAGATTATCGGCATGTTGGAGAATGAATATGACTTTCAAATTCAGGTGGAGATAACATCTCCGCCTTCTGTTTGCCCTCATTGTGAATACGTAGCCAACCTGAAATACCTCTCCCTTTATGCGTCTAAAAAAGTACACTTTTATATACTAAAAAACAGTACACTTCGACGTGTCTATTAACGTGTACTTTTACGAACGGTACGTATAAACCTAATTGGTTAAGATCCCATCTTATATGCAACTAAGTTAATTGGGGAATTAAACTGTGTAACAGAATAAACACCACTCTTTTTTAAAGGGGATTTTTGCGTCTTCAATGGTTTCCATATTCCTATAACCCACGCAGATACAATAACAAAATTATCCAAATGCTAAAATTTAGGTAATATATACTCAAAACAAATTTAGATAATTGACCATGTTAGTCAAAAATGATACATTATCATTGACCACACCAGTCAAAAAAGAATATATTATCATTGACTCGTGTGGTCCTTTTTACAATTATTTATTAAGCAAGGTGGCAAACATTATGTTTTCAAAATTCTTAAGTTTAAAACGTGAAAAGCAAGATCGTATTTTAAATGCAGCGATAAAAGAATTCACACAAAAGGGTTTTAAAAATGCATCTACAGATAAAATTGTGAAAGATGCAAATATTTCAAAAGGGTCGCTGTTTCACTATTTTAATAATAAGAAGGATTTGTTTTTATTTTTGTATGACTATTCGTTAGAGATTCTTATGGATGAGTTTTTTGGGGAAATTGACTTAAATGAAACAGATCTTCTAGCAAGATTCCGGCAGCTTGTATTGCTTAAAGTGGAATTAGTTAAGAAATACCCTGACATGTTTGATTTCATTAAGGTTGCATATTTTGAAGAATCAGAGGATGTGAAGCGTGAGTTAGAGCATCGAAATAAAGAGAAAATTGCAATCAGTTATGAAAAAGTACTTGAAGATATCGATGTTTCTAAATTTAGAGAGGATATTGATCACAAAAGAGCGATTAATATGGTTGTTTGGACGCTAGAAGGTTTCAGTAAACAGGAACAGGAAAAAGCAAGGCACGTTTCTCTGAGTGAACTTCATTTAGAAGATATGGTAGCAGAAATGGATTATTATTTAGAGCTATTAAGAAAATGTCTATATAAGGAATGTTCATGAGGCTGTGAAAAGTGAATGCGGAGATTATGAAAAGGAGTTGTTTTATGTGGATAACACGGTAAAAAATTTTAAAGAATTAACTCCTGATCTTCAGCCATACGCAGGTGGAAAAGGTGGCATGCTTTCCAAAATGTTTCAAGAAGGATATCCTGTGCCAGAAGGTTTTATAGTGTTGCCCTCAGCTTTTCAAGAAGCTAAATTAAGTGATATATCTTTGAATAAGATATACGATTATTTGAATGCCATTCGAAAAAATAATGAATCTGCATTATTTGCCGTACGATCATCTGCATTAAGTGAAGATTCAGGCCAGGCATCTTTTGCAGGAGAGTTTGAAACGGTTCTAAATGTAAAAACGGACGAAGAGGTTTTGAATGCTATCTATAAGGTTTATCAATCAACACAGTCTGAAAGAGTAAAAGTATATAGTACAGTGCAAGGAATTGATCATTCTCACCAAATTGCAATAGTCGTTCAATTAATGGTACAATCTGAAATTTCAGGAGTATTGTTTACTGCTGATCCGATTACAGGCAGCCGCCTAAATATGACAGGTAATTATGTCTATGGATTGGGAGAGCAGCTTGTATCCGGGGAGGCAAATGCACACTCTTTTACCATTATGAGACTAAAAGGGAAATATGCTGGTCCAGATGAGTTTCAAAAATATGCATCAACACTCTATAAACTTGCTGCTAGGCTTGAGAAAGAATTGAATTGTCCTCAAGATATGGAATGGGCTGTATCAAAAGGAAAACTATATATCCTTCAAGCAAGACCTATTACAACGTTAAATTCGGGTAATCTTGAAACCTATGAATGGAATGATACGTTACTTGGAGATTTTCTATGGACCAATACGAATATAGGAGAGGCAATTCCTGATGTTATGACGCCGCTTACATGGTCTTTACTAAGAGCGCTTGATGAAGAGTCAAATGTAGTCCCTGGGTATTATATGTGGTCTGGCAATATATGCGGAAGAGCCTACACAAATATTAGTCATGCATTATCTTTATACACAGTATTTGGAATGAATCCAAAGGGTGGGAAGATGGCAAAATTGATTAGTGACGCATTAGGGGAAATACCTGAAGGAATCAATGTACCTTTGTATCCATTTTCAAGACTTGGATTACTAAAGGAAATGGCAGTAAAACTAAAACCATATCTTTTAAAATTAAATAAAGCGATGAAAAATATACGAGAGTATCTTGAGGACACACCAACTTGGTGCGTTCAAACGACAGAGAAAATTAGATATGCACGGACAAAGCAAGAACTATTAGTATTATGGAAAGAGGAACTCTACCCATATATTTGTAAAGCTTGGTTTACTTTACTTGCCGGTGGACGTAAGTCTGGTAGGACTTCTTCTAAATTGACTACTAAGCTAACAAAGCTTGTAGGAAAAGAGGATGCGAATCTACTATTATCCAACCTCAGAGGTAATGCTGGACTTGCAAGTCTCGGCCCTGTCATTGGCATATCTAATGTAATTAAGGGCAAAATGAGTCGTGAAGAATATTTAATGCAGCAAGGTCATCGAGGACCTCACGAATTCGAATTATCAATTCCTCACCCTGCAGAGGATATACATTGGCTTGAAAGTCAGATAGAGGAATATATGAAGTCTGGCATTGATGCAGAAGTTCTTTTAAATAAACAACATACTCAATACGAAGGTGCATTTACAAGATTTCAGGAGCGTTTCCCCAACAAGGTAAAATGGCTTAAGACACAGTTAGCAAAAGCATCCGAATATGCTGCTCTAAGAGAAACAACACGTTCAGAGTTTGTAAGAGTTTATCGAGTAGCTCGAGCTTTTATACTTAGAACAGGTGAACTTACAGGAATAAAAGATGACGTATTTTTCTTATATGTTAATGAAGTTGTGAAGTTACTTTCTGGAGATGACGTAGCAGTTACGTATATACAAGTCAGAAGAGAAAACTACGAAAAATACAAGGCTCTTCCCCCGCTTCCATCAATCATTAATGGACGGTTCGACCCTTTCAAGTGGGCAGAAGACCCAGATCGAAGAGTTGACTATTTTGATACTCATATGCCTATCAAAGCATCTGATTCTGAAACACTAAAAGGCTTTGCTGGAGCAGCAGGGCGAATAGAAGGAAGTGTACGTGTTCTGACAAGTCCTGAAGAAGGAGATACCCTTCTGTCAGGTGAAATTTTAGTTGCATCTACTACCAATGTTGGATGGACACCGCTTTTCCCTAAAGCTGCAGCTATCATAACAGACATAGGAGCGCCTCTATCTCATGCTGCCATCGTAGCTAGAGAGCTTGGCATTCCTGCTATTGTGGGATGCGGTAACGCCACCACAAGGCTTAAGACAGGAGACAGAGTTATAGTTGACGGTGGGCAAGGTGTTGTACAGATATTAGATTGAAAAAGTTTACTGTCATTGCATTTATTTTTGCGAGAAAGAACATGTAAAAAAGAGATGAAGAACCACCTTTTTTTCAAAAATCATCATTATTGAGCATTTAAAAACCGGTATGTTGTGCTAGTTCAGCAGCATACTGGTTTTTATTTATTACGGGAGCAATACTGTTATCACCCAAAAATTACCGCTTGATAATGATTATAAAGGGAGTAAAATAATCACCAAAAGGTCAAAGTTAGTCAAAGTCAATTTTTGATTATAATAGTTATTTAAATAGATACAATGTTGTGAAGGAGTGAAATGTATATGAAATGTCAAAATTGTGGTCAAAATCAAGCGAATATTTTATTGAATGTAAATATAAACGGTCAAAAAAGCGAAAGACATCTATGCCGCGTTTGTTATGAGAAGGAGAAGAGCAGGCAATTTGCAATGAACCGTTCTCCGTTTGATGGTTTTTCTCATCTGTTTGATATGTTTGGAAACCATATGCATGCAGCATCAGAACATAACCGGTCAAATCATGCTTCAGCAAATGCTCAAAACGCGAAAGGAAGCCGTTTTTTAGATGGAATGGCGCGAAATTTAAGCGAAGCTGCTAAAAACGGCTTGATCGATCCTGTAATTGGGAGAGATAAGGAAGTAGAACGAGTGATCGAAATCCTTAATCGAAGAAACAAAAATAATCCTGTTCTTATCGGCGAACCAGGTGTCGGTAAAACTGCGATTGCAGAAGGATTGGCACTCCGTATCGCAGAAGAAAAAGTTCCGGCTAAATTACTGAATAAAGTAATTTATGTTTTAGATGTTGCATCGTTAGTATCTGATACAGGTGTACGCGGACAATTTGAAGAGCGTATGAAAATGTTAATTGAAGAACTGCAACAGAACAATAATATTATTTTATTTATTGACGAAATTCATACAATCGTAGGTGCAGGTTCAGCACAAGGCTCCATGGATGCCGGAAACATTTTAAAACCGGCTTTGGCACGGGGGGAGCTGCAAGTAATAGGTGCGACTACATTAAAGGAATATCGCATTATCGAAAAAGATGCAGCTTTAGAAAGACGCTTTCAGCCAGTAATAGTAAATGAGCCTTCTGTTGAAGAGGCTATCGAGATATTAAAAGGCCTTAAGGACAAATATGAACACTATCATGAAGTACAAATATCTGATGAAGCCATTCAAGCATGCGTAACGCTTTCACACCGCTATATTCAAGATCGTTACTTGCCGGATAAGGCAATAGACTTGCTAGATGAAGCAGGTTCAAAAGTAAACTTGAGAGAAAGCAGTCAAGAACCGGCAAAACTGCAGGTGGAATTAGAGCAGATTAGAAGCGAGAAGGATATCGCTACAAAAGAAGAACGTTATGAAAAAGCGGCGCAATTGCGCGATGAAGAAAAACGAATAATGGAACAACTAAGCGCTGTGAAAGGACGAACAGTAGCGGAAGTAAAAGTAGAAGATATTGAAAAAATTATAGAAGATAAAACCGGAATTCCGGTAAGAAAGCTGCAGCAGCAGGAACAGCAAAAATTGCAAAACTTAAAACAAAGACTAACCGATAAAGTAATTGGACAAGAAGAAGCAGTTGATAAAGTTGCAAAAGCAGTTAGACGCGGAAGAGCAGGATTAAAATCAAAAACAAGACCGACGGCCTCCTTCATGTTTGTAGGGCCGACCGGTGTAGGTAAAACAGAGCTTGCAAAAACGCTGGCCGAGGAAGTGTTCGGAGATAAAGAGGCAATGATTCGCTTAGATATGAGCGAATACATGGAGAAGCACACTGTTTCAAAACTAATCGGTTCTCCTCCTGGATATGTAGGACACGAAGAAGCAGGACAGCTGACGGAAAAAGTAAGAAGAAAACCTTACAGCATCGTACTTTTAGATGAAATTGAAAAAGCACATCCGGACGTTCAGCACATCTTCCTACAAATTTTAGAGGACGGACGCTTAACGGACAGTCAAGGAAGAACTGTAAGCTTTAAGGATACAATTATTATTATGACAAGCAATGCGGGAATAACTGATAAGAAGGCTCCGACAGTCGGCTTCGGAAGCGCGAATGAAGACAAGCAGCAAGTCAACATTATGGATTCCTTAACGGCATACTTCAAACCGGAATTCTTAAACCGATTCGATGCGATTATTTCGTTTAATCATTTGAAAGAAGCAGACTTAGTGAAAATTGTGGAGCTATTGTCCAAGGAATTACAAGAAAATCTAAAAGAGCAAGACATCGAACTGACTATGGACGAAGCTGCCAAGAAAAGAATCGCTGAAATCGGATATCACCCTGCTTTCGGAGCAAGACCGCTGCGCCGAGTCATTCAAGAAAAAGTGGAAGATACAGTAGCTGACTTGCTTCTTAACGGCGAAGTGAAGAAGATTCAAGTGTCAGTTGTAGATAATGAACTTCAAGTGAATAAGATTGAATAAACATCATGCACCAGGTATTAGTCTGGTGCATTTTTTATAAATTTCTGTGTTTTTATATTGTTTCATAATCATTTCCTGCAATAGAAAAGGGGGTTTTATAACCCCTTGCATAAAATTCTGAAATACTTGTGGGGAAGTTAGCAGCTTTAAATCCATATCTTCCGTTTTGGCTTAAGGCAATTACTTTATGAATTCTAACGCTTTGTACGCCGGACCCTATATCGATAGCTTGCGGGGCAGAATTACGAATCATTACGTTGCAAATATGGATATGGTCTGCACGGTGTTCACCGCCAAATACCTTAATATCCACGCCTGCGCTTTTAAAATTCCTTATCGCCACATTATTCAGTACAACGTTTCTCGCGCGATATTGGATAGCAATTACAGAATTCCCTTTATAGTTGTAATCAGGATCACCAATCAACGTAAAATTGTTAATGACTACATTTCTATAGGCAGAAACCACCATACCGCGCGGAGTAGAATCAGTATATAGTTCTGTGTAAATGGGTGCTATCGCTGCAATATTCGTGGCCTTGATATTGTAGGCTGTTTTAGATTCAGGGTCAGTACTTTTGTGATGGCCAATATGGCGGAAATTATAGGAACGGTTATCATTTACCGAAATATGACCAATGATTTGAACGTTAGAAGCCGCAGAAGAATTGTGGTGAGCTTTGATTTCCACTCCCCCGAAGCATCTTGAAGTAGAATTATTCACAAGCCAGACATTTCTGGAGCCATCGTCAATTTCAATGCCGTTGGAGTTAGAAGCACCGTTGTCATGCGCTCTGCCGCTCGGATCACACATATGGGAGTTTGAAATTAAAATATAATCGCTATGGTGAGTTGTAATCCCGTCATCGCCAAAGCCATAACCGTTTAAGTTATCCAGCCACACGTACTTGCTCCCGCCCCGTGCACGGGTTCCATCTCCAGAATAATTATAGAAGGTCGATGAAACGTCAAAGCAATGAAGCCCTGCATCAATCCCTTCGACATCCTTAACCCAACCCAATGAAACATTAGCAAATGTCAAACAGCTGGAATGATTGCCGCCGGTACTAGTTTTATCTGTGCTGGCGAGCCTGCCTACATTCCAATCCAAACTCATTCCTTGCACAAGAATATTGCGATTTCCTCTAAGATGGTTAGCGTTTGTAACGAGCCTGGTCCCTTTTGGCGTGTCGTTGTGAAGCTTTATCGTTGTCACGCCTTTTCCTTTCCCGATTAAACACGTCCATGATGGAAGCCTTATTCCCTTTGTTAAAAAAACTCCTTCTGGCACATGAACTTTTACCCGACCGTTTCCAATCGCCTTTTTAAAAGCTTTAGTGTTGTCAGTAATACCATCGCCTACAGCACCGTAATCTGCAACATTTACTTCCAGATGAATTTCATTCATTAACTTTGCGTATTCTGTATCCAATCGTTCTTTCCATCTTGGATAAACATTTCCCTTCTCATCAACAAATGTATCTGATGCTACAATATTATCATTTCCTAAGGAAGTAAAAGTAAGATGAGTCAGGCTTGTCACGAATTTTTTTAAAAAAGCAAGTACCGAAAAAGACTGGGCATAGTTTTGTTCTAGTATATGTCCATTCATGCTGTGCTGATGAAAAAGGCGCTCTGTTTCCTTTATGGCTTTTTTAATATCTTGTTTGCTTTCGGTAATTTGTGATAATAATTTTGCGTTCTTTCTTGGATCATGTTTTTTATCTAAATACAGCATTTTATTTTCTACCTCACTTTGAAAAGCAAAGTTTATGGCACTAAATTTCAATTATATCCTGCCATTATAGAGTTGAACACTTCATTAAGTATATCTGAAACAAGAAGGGAATATTAGATGATTTATTCCTACTATGAGCAACCTTATTCAATTCCACTTTTCTCTATAAACGAGTAAGAAGTCATAAAGCCGCCTTCATCTTTTGGCCATTTTGTTTGAAGTTAGCATAAATTCCTCTTGCACAGAATATAATGGGTTTCAACTTGGTATAGGAAGGGGAGATAGAATGGACAAAGAATCTACACAAGTTAAAATGATAAGGGATAAACGAACAAGGGACGGCATGACACGGATTAACAAGCTTGTCAGCAGAGAAGTATATCAGGATGGCAGTGTCAACGAACTTATTTTATCATTAGATTATGTGTCTTTATATACAGTGCCTAACTTGGCACAAAAATGTGTTAACTTTACATATAAAAGCAGTCAGAATGACTGGGATTTGGATAGGGATTCTTATGAATTAGCCCGTACTGTAGAAGGAAATGACAAGGTGTTACGGTCTCTAGAAGAATATGCACGCGTCTGTTATCTCTTATGGTTTGTAAGAAAGGGTGGGCGTGAAATCGTACGAAAAACTACGGGAATGCTAGAACGTGCTGATAGAGCCCAACGTTTATATAACAAATATTGAGTAAGCATGATGCATCAGGTATTAATTTCATTTAGGTTTCGATTTAAGGGTGCAATTCCGAATAACATACTTCATATTGGCAAACAATATTAAAACATATTGTTTGTTTTGACTAGGCTGAGTAGTGTTGGTGTACATCAAACCGTGTCAGAGTTTTGTAAGAGCGCTTGGGGTTTTGTGATTAACAAATATGTAGTATGAAAAGGAACGCCCGTTGAAATTGGGCGTTTTTCTTATCTTTCAACTCGTTGGTAGTATATACTACATTTAATAATTTAGTAAATATTACCTTTAAGTACATTGACTGAATATAAGCCCTTTATTAAAGCAGAAATTAGAACTGTCGGAGTAATCTTCTGTACAAAAGGAGGATATAAAATAATGCACCTAACACCAAAACAAGGAATTCAACTACATGGTTTTAACAATTTGACCAAATCTTTAAGTTTTAATATGTACGACATTTGCTATACAAAAACGAAAGAAGAACGTGAGGCATACATAGAGTATATTGATGAACAATATAATGCAGAAAGATTAACAAACATATTGTCAACTGTAACTGAGATTATCGGAGCGCACATATTGAATATTGCGCAGCAAGACTATGAGCCACAAGGAGCAAGTGTAACCATTTTAGTGTCGGAAGGTCCGGTCGGAGATGCCTCAATCGAATCATTATCGGAATCACCCGGACCCGTTCCGCAAGCCGTTGTAGCACAGCTGGATAAGAGTCACATAACGGTTCATACTTATCCGGAATATCATCCCGACGATGGAATCAGTACGTTTCGAGCAGACATAGATGTATCCACATGCGGGGAAATTTCGCCGCTTAAAGCATTGAATTATTTAATACATTCATTTGATACAGATATCATGACTATCGATTATCGGGTACGCGGCTTTACAAGAGATATCACAGGTCACAAATTATTTATCGACCATGAAATCAGCTCCATCCAAAATTACATTCCAAGCGGCATTAAAAATTTATATGACATGATCGATGTTAACGTATATCAAGAAAATATATTCCATACAAAATGTAAGCTTAGGGAATTTGATTTAGACAATTATCTGTTCGGTTATACGAAAGAAAAGTTGCATAGCGATGAACGGGATTCAATCACAAAGAAATTGAAAGCCGAGATGGACGAAATATTCTACGGGAAAAATGTGACACATGGGGGAGAATGATGCATAATAAATTCCATCTTCCATAAGGTTGCGTAATCATAATGTATCAGGTATCAGCCTGATGCATTTTTTATGAATTTGTGCGTGTAAATAGCCCAGAGGATAGTGAGGGGTTAGGAGTTATAATATGTACGAAGGAGAATGGTTCTTCATCCTCGCTTCAAAAAAAGCTGGTTTAAAGATTGTACCATACTTTCATCTAAAATTATGATTTTAGATGAGTGTTTGAAATGTTCATCATAAGACAACAATAAATCATGATAAAAATTTACTAAAAGACCGACATGAAAAATATTCTCTTGAGAAAATAAACCCGAACGGTTGATTAGAACATTTTCATATTTCTCAACTATTCTCCGAGTCCTTTTTATTATTTTTGCTGCGTCTTTCATTTTACACATTTCATTCAATTGTTCTGCAAATAACTGCATATCTTGTCTTAGATATTCGCTAAGCTTTACATTTATTTGTTCAATTTCAAGCGGTACTTCTTCAAAAATAAATTGTTTTAACATGATAAAATCAGACTCTACTCGCTCGTTTAAAAAGCTTAAATAGATACGAAGGGTATTATATGCATCATACATCGGATTGTGCTTTTCTCCAATAAAACTTAACCCATATACATGTAATGCATTTTCCACCGAAAGGTTGTTCCTTGAAACCCTTTTTGTAAAGATCGCTTGAAAGTCTATATAACGTTTTTCAATTTTTTTAATCGTAGCAAGAGGTATTTCATATTTTTCTGCATCTATTTTCAAACGAGATAAATCACTGGTGGACCAAGAGAAAAAACGAGATTTTTTAACTCCGCCAATCCAGGTTAAAAAATCTTCAAACACCGCTTTAAAATCACTTGCATTAACTAAGTCAGAATCATGGATTCCCGTTAATTCTTTACAAAATCGAGTTAAAGATTCCAGTTTTGCAGGCCGAATATAACGATCAAAATACGCAATGCTCTCTGTCTCAATATCATATTTCACAGCACCTAGGCGAATTCCTTCCATATCACTAAAAGGCATTCCTCTATTTGAACATAGCATTTCAAAATCGAAAAAGATAAATTGTTTTACATCAGCCATTTGCTCTCCTCCTTTCTCTAACAGGCAATTATAGAGGAGAGCTGTTGAAAGCGAAAGGGCCAATTAATCCCAAATATTATAACTGTATATCTTAAAGGCGATACATGATAAAATTTTATTTATCGAAAAAATATAGATAAGCCAATGAGGAGAAAGTTATAATTTTATGAAACTGATTTCTTGGAATGTTAATGGTATTAGAGCATGTGTACGCAAAGGATTTTTAGAATACTTTAAAGAAGCGGACGCAGATATATTCTGTATTCAGGAAACTAAATTACAAGAAGGACAAATCGATTTGGACTTAGAAAACTACTTTCAATATTGGAACTATGCAGTTAAAAAAGGTTATTCCGGTACGGCCGTATTTACAAAGAAGGAGCCGTTATCCGTTACATATGGTGTAGGGATTGAAGAACAAGAACCGGAAGGAAGGATACTTACCTTAGAGTTTGAAGAATTCTATTTGGTGAATGTATACACCCCCAATTCTCAAAGAGATTTGGCAAGGCTTGACTTCAGAATCGCTTGGGAAGATAAAATTCGCAGCTACCTTAGGGATTTAGATACAATAAAACCGGTTATTTTATGCGGAGATTTAAACGTAGCTCATAACGCAATCGATTTGAAAAATCCAAAATCCAATAAAGGAAACTCCGGCTTTACAGAAGAAGAACGAGGAAAGATGACGAAGCTACTGGAATCCGGGTTTATAGATGCCTTTCGCTACTTATATCCAAATAGGGAAGATGCATATACTTGGTGGTCCTATATGAATAAGGTAAGAGAGAGAAACATTGGATGGAGAATTGATTATTTTATTATATCTGAAAGAATAAAAAATTCATTAAAAGATGCCCAAATTCATTCACATGTAATGGGCAGCGATCATTGTCCTGTAGTTCTAGACATATTATTTTGAATTAAATATACTTTAAATATTGATAAACAGAGAAGTAGGCATGCAGAAATGTTGAGTGGAAATTGCTCATTAAGAATGCAATAAAAATGCGGGAGAGCCAAGCGGCTCTCCTTTGTATTTAAGGCATGTGCGGGTCTCGTGTAGAAATAGGAGAACCGGTAGAAGTATGTTGGTTCACCCATTCGCGAGTTGTATCAGAAACAGCTGACCAGTTTGGAATCTTATCACTATGTTGTTCAACCCAGCTCATACAGAACTGTGGGTCAATGTTATGCTGTTGGCACTGAGACAAGAAAGACTGAATAGTGGTTTCATTACAGTCTTGCCATGTCCCGCAAGTTGTGCGCCAAATGTCTTCCATTGTCTCCTGCACAAACGGAGCAGTTGTGGAGTTCGTGAATTTATTTTGGTTTGGCATATGAGTTCCTCCTTGTCCATATGTTAACATCATTACAGAAGATGCCATCTACAGTATGTCCAAAGAGATTGAAACCATGTAGCAGATTTCCGATGCCTGCGCAGATAAGAGTAATCATCAATTGGCTTCAGCTATAATCCCTTAGCTTATGATTGGCGGAATTCAGCAAGTGGTTGGAAAATTTTATTGAAAAAGCTTAATGAGATGGCTTCCTCGGTATTTGGATAGTTATTCCTGCAATGTAAATACTAAGCGAGAAGACTTAACAATGAAACATATTACTGCCGGTATGAGGAGGGATAGAACATGGGAGCAATTGAGCAAGGCGGATATCGGTTTAAAGTGGAATACAGTGTTTTACTCCAAAGAGGAGGATTGCATGTGTACAAAGATGGTGAGTTTATACAAGAAATTGAATTTACATTTGAAGGTGAAAGTCCCGAATCGGAACAACTGGAAGCATTGGTGAATTCTTTTTTAGAAACACATCCTCATGATGAATCATTCATCTAAAAATACTTCAGACCGTACCTATCCTAGATAAATGTTAAGAGTAACTAAAAATGCCGTTTTTTTCTTAAAGAACGGCATTTTTTATGGATCTAACCTTTTATGCTCCACTCACTTTCTTCACCGGAGGTAGTTTGTAACTTCCGTTAAGAATGGCAAATCCCGGCTGATACAAACGCATGATGAGATTAAAATCACCCTCGGGCGCTGGCAGCCAATTCAATTCCTTCCCCGCTGGAGGACTATGTTGGATATAAATATCAAGCGATCCATCCGCATTATATCGAAGCCCTTCTGTACGATCACCAACAGCATAGCGTTTAATTGGATTTTTTACTAGGAAGAAGCTTGAATTATAGAGAGTCAAGGACCAAAATGCTTCAACATTTGGTAACTTTCCTTTTTCAAAGTGAATTACATATTTGTTTTTTCCGTTCAGTTTGTCTCCATTCTCATCGACAAATGTTCTTACGTACATGGATTCTTCTATAATATTTGCCCCAAGGCCAGAATAGGCAACAGCCGCTCGTAGTAAATAATCAAAGCCATAGGTTCCAATATCATAGTTATACTGCCAGCTACCTTCTGGCTTGAGCTGTGTATTGCTAAAACGAATAATATTTATCGCATCTTTTGCTGCTTTATTGAGTCCGTTTATTGTCTCTTGGTTCATGTCCTTTAAAGGATTTTCAAGGGAAGGATCAATACCAATCGGTTTAAATTGCTGAAGAATTGCTTGCTCTTTTTTTGAAGGTGGATTTTGTCTCAACCCTTCATTCAGCTCGTTTATAAAATCCATCATACTTAATTCTTCTACCGTAGTTGTCGATAACAATTGATTTCGTTTCTGCTTAATTGTTGCCCTTTTTCCTTTTAAAGTTGTCAAAGTGAATTTTCCCTGCAAGGACTGAGCCTCAGGCAAATCATTCTCTCCTTTAACTAAGATACGTCCTAACGCCCATACTGTATCAGTGGGAGATTGTAGCTTCTTAATTCCAGAAGGCAATGTTCCTTGCCAATGTGGACCGACTATTACAAATTTCCCTGCCTTTGTACCAGTGGTCCTTCTGCCTATATTGGCAAATGTATTCGTCCAAGCATCTAACAACTGAACAGTATAGTATCGATCGTTCGTATCCGGCACATTCAGCACAACAGGTTCTTTAGATAAATCCAACCAAGCAGAAAAATACAGCGTATCGGTATTAGGAGCTACTATAGATTTATCATCTGGTGTCGATAAATTCTTATTGTACTTAAATTGATTAAGTAATAACCATTATCTCTGAATCCATCTTCTATATTGCCCATTTTTTAGAATACTTTCCATCTCCTATTGAATGATTCTTTCCATGAATATAGCTTAGTCGAGTGCGGCAGTGAATAAAAAAGTCAATTTAGAACTAATTTATTGACGAACAGCAAGGCACTCCTGTATATTTTCTAAGTCTCTAGAAAAATATGAGGGTTAAACTATATATAAGTGAATAAAAAAACCAGCTTTTATAGTGAGGAAAGAGCATCCGGCAGAGCATAGAAGCGGTCAAACCCTTTTCCTGTTCCATATAAGGATGAGAGAGAGGAAGCGAGTGCAGGCTTTGGTTCTGTATAGCAGCAGTTCATATGTCGAAATTATAAATCATTTATATATAAACGATTTGTATAGATTGAAATTTTTTGATTAAAGAAACCGCTATGCCATACTTTATAAAATAAACAGAAACGGAGGAATAACATGACCAGTTTATCTTTACCTGTAACAGCCGATAAAAAAAACGGGCTGCTTCAAGAAAATAAAATTGTACTTCTTTGGAGTGTCACCGTGTGGCTTGTTGTCATGAATACCACGATGTTTAATGTTGCTTTGCCAAGTATATTAGATGATTTTCAATTATCTTCATCCACAGCTTCTTGGATTGTATCAGGTTACTCCATTGTGTTTGCTATTGCCACACTCACATACAGTCGATTATCCGACTTTATTCCAATCAGAAGACTATTAACAATCGGAATAACCATTTTAGGCGTTGCCTCAATTATCGGACTGTTTGCTACGCAATTTGATCTATTATTAGCATCTAGACTTCTGCAAGCAGCAGGTGCTGGTGCAGTTCCAGGCCTTGCAATGGTCTTGGCAGGCAAATATATTCCCGAATCAAGACGGGGAAAAGCAATGTCGCTTATTTCATCTGCAGCATCATTAGGATTCGGATTAGGTCCAGTGATCGGCGGGACCATTATACAGACATTAGGATGGCACTATTTGTTTGCAGTTACTGCTTTGGTATTTGTTGTATTACCAGCATTCATCAAATTTCTTCCAAAAGAAGACGTGCAAGCAATCAAGTTTGATACTGTAGGCGGTGTGCTAACAGGAGCTAGCGTAACGGGACTTCTTTTGTTTTTATCGACATTCTCATACACTATTCTTTTAGGAAGTATTGTGGTAATTGCGATCTTATGGAGACATATTCACCGCGTCGAAATTCCGTTTATTCAGCCAGACCTTTTAAAAAATGGACAGTATCTTAAAGTATTGTTTATAGGATTTTCTGCGTTTATCATACATTTTTCAACACTCTTTTTAATGCCTATTATTCTTTCAGCCGTGTTCCAAATAGCACCGGCTGCGATCGGGATGATTATTTTCCCCGGAGCCATACTATCAGCTGTGGCTGCCCAGTATATCGGCCGCTTAATTGACCGTGTAGGAAACATACCATTAATTTTGTTCGGGCATCTGTTTCTCATAATTTCCACAGTAGCGTTTTCATTCTTTTCAAACGTCTCGCCATATGCGATTTTAATTACGTATATGTTTATGAGTACAGGGTTTTCTTCGCTAACATCAAGTATCGCAAATGAAACATCCAGACTTTTACCAGATGATAAGATCGGCACAGGAATGGGGATGGCGCAGTTAATTCAGTTTTTTGGTGGTGCATTCGGTGTTACCCTGTCAGGCTTATTACTTGCATTGCAGAAAAATCTCTTACCTGAAGCCATGTATCGCAATATTTTCATGGGGCTGACAGTTCTAATTGGATGTTCGTTATTAATGTTTGTTATATATTTAAAGGGGAGATCTTTTAAAAGATAGAACCGCACAGAAAAGGATAAAGCAGTATAAGGTTCATTAACCTTTATATAAAAAATAGGCTCCTGTACAGGAGCCTATTTCTCTTTACACATGTTTCTAATCTTTTCGTTCTGGGGTATTGTAGGTCTTTAACTTGATGGGTATGCGGGGAACCCCCATGTCTGTCAAGCTAAGAAAACAGATTACCTCCAAAACGATAAAATGAGCTTCTTATTTACTAAGAAAGCCCAAATTTCGTTTGGAGGTACAGCGAAATTTGGGCTCGGTGGATATGAGAAGCCTCTTGCAGGAAAGTATTTTTTCACTTTTTAGTAACCAGTGTTGATAATCCGGTAATTGCTGTGATTTTTTCTTGCGTTGCCGGCTGACCATCTACGGTAACTTCCACTTTTTGATTCTGATTTGCGGTAACGACCCAACTGTTCGGCAAGTAACGAGAATTATGCGATAACGTAGATGGAATATTCAATACATTGCCTAATGCAAATAACGTAGCAGATGAACCTCCGTCCATAGCCATTGCATTGTAAGCACCGTATTTATATAAAAGATCTTGACAATCCTTTAATGAGGCACCGATACTGTGAGGTTGTCTTCCGTCGACAACCAAAAACATAATAGTCCCGTCTTTCTTTTGCGCCATAATAGTTCTAGGTCCGTATCCCCAGCCGCCGTTTCCATGTGTGATCATCTTTTCTCCATTCACAATAAGTTGCGGCATGAAACCTGCGGCGGAAATAACGTTCATGTGCAGCAGTTGGTTTGCTGAATAATCTCCTGTAACCATTTGACCGTATTTTGTTAACCCGGTGATAATGGTTGGAGTATTACTGTTTCCAGGTGTATTTACAATATGTCCATTTGCTATAACAGTGCCCAAGCCTATTTTACCGCCGCCATGGCCCGTTGCATCTGCAAAGCCGCTCGCATTAACGGCAGCTAGGGCATGATTTCGTTTGGCCATCACATAAATTTTTTCGCCAACATCTTTCCCTTGCGTGCCTTGCTGTGTTACGAGCTTTACATTAAGAGGATTGCTTACGGTCATAAGTTTCCCCTCAAAATAATGATCTTGATACTTTTGGTTGATCGTTTCTATCGTAATGATAAGGGGATCGTACTTTTTCTTTTCCAATTCTTTGTTTGAGAAATTTATATTATTTGTAATTTTACTGTTTTGCCACTTCGGATTTTTAACGGAATTCGTTAAATTAGTCAACTCTGTTTGAGATAAAAAGGCGAACTTCGCAAATTGCGGGTGCTGCGAAGTAAGAAAGCTTTCTGCAGCAATTATGCGTAAATTATGCCCAAACTGGGTGCCAAACAGAATCGAAATAGCTATTATGATAGACCCTAAGAAGAACCATGCAAATACCTTCACAGTTCTTATAATATATATCTTCATTGATCATAACTCCCTTTGTTTAAATATTGTTTCTGTTGTTAGAGCAATATTTTTTAAATCTATCAATCTTTGTTGATAAAAAAAACTTATTCTATCTCAGTTAAAAATACAGTGAAATAAATAATTTAACAAGCGAAAAATATGCGCATTTATAATCAAATGATTATTGAAATTGTCCGAAATGGAAAGGATTCTGGTGCAAAAATGTAAATAGAGTAATTTCCTTTCTTCTTATATACAACTGAATAAAAAACCGTCTTTTTGTAGTGAGGAAGGAGCATCCGGCGGAGCATAGAAGCGGCCAAACCCTTTTCCGGTCCAAACCGTTAAAAATGAAGTGGTTATGGGGTTTGATAAAGAAAACTTTCTGGTATGGAATGTGCACAACAAATGTCTACATATAATGTGTTGAAAGGACACATGAAAGAGGGGTTTTATGAGGCAGAACGATGTGTATGTTCTTAATGTTATAAAGCGTTTTTTCCCCCCTAGGGCAGAGCTTATGCAACTGACAAAACCAAATAAACCTCCTGCAGTACTATTGGCAGATCTAGATGGGGATAAGGATAAGGAATTAACGGTTGTATATAGATATCAAGGTAAAAATTACGTCATGGTTTTAAAAAGGCATTATAACACTTGGTATCAAATTGCCAATATGAAAGGGAAGGGATATAACATTACTGATATAATGGCAGCCCCTATTACGAGCAACAAAATAAATAACTTGATTATCGGTTGGCAGATTGCCACAATTTGGTCAGAGTTAGATCTTTTGCAATGGATTCCCAATGGATTTCAACATTTACTGCCTAAGGAGATGAACTTTAGCAAAATCGAAGTGGAAGATATGCCAGGGGAACAAGGGAGGGACGGAAGATACGAGATAGCCCTATGGAAACATGAGACAGCGAAAGCACATAAAGTTGAAGTATATAGATGGAATCATAACGAACTCGTTCCTGCAAAAGATGTGTACCCCTACTATTTTAAAAAAGTGATTACATACTATGAGACATTAATTCAAGAAACCCCTGATTCATCTACTTATTGGTACTATCTGGCAGATGCTCAGTCTAAAGCAGGGCTGCCTGATAAAGCGTTACAATCTGTTGATAAGGCATTGTACTTTCCTTATCCGTACCCCTCTAAGGAAGCGTTGCTGGAATTTAAAGGGACATTGCAGACTGGTTATGTAAGACAAATGATGTATTATAACGGTTTTAGTGGTTATATAGTAGATTTTCAACAAGGAGATGTAAACGGTGATGGAATTATCGATCAAGTCTTTTTAGTAGGAGACAGAGCTTTCGGAACAGCAAGTTCCTTTGCGGACAAGGTTGTACTTGTCGTTCTGAATGGAAAAACAAAGGAGTACAAAAGAATACCACTTAAAGAAGCTGCCGGATTTAATCCAACGATCTTCTTGGGAGATTTTACCGGAGATAAAGTGAATGATATTTTAATCATTATCAATTCGGGAGGGAGCGGCGGGAGTGTATATGGTTATCTCTATTCATTTTTGAATGGAGATTTTCAACAAATTTTTGATTTTGAGTTATTCAATAGGAACTATAGGTACGATGTTGTATTTAAAGATGATTACAAATTAGATGTAATTAGTAGTCAGTTAAATAAAAAGTATACACTTGATATTGCGGATAAAGGATCGGAATATTTATCAACAATATATGATAAAGACCATAAGCTGAAGGGGCTTATAAAAGGAGACGTCGCTGATTTGAGCGGTTTATATCCGATTGATTTTGAAAGGGATGGCACCTATGAATTATATGTAAGTCAGAGTATAATCGGTCAATCTCATGCTGATAAATTTGGTTTTGTTGACACAGTTCTTCATTGGAACGGAGTGAAACTTGCACCAAGCAGGCAGACTGTGTCCATCTATGGTGAAGAACTGAATGCAGAAGGATCAGCTCATAATAGAAATGATCGAGATTTCGCAAATGCTCAATATATAACCTCCGAGACAGCTAAACGTAAATCAGAGGGGGAAAAAATGCAATATGTATTTGTTTATGGAACGTTAAGAAAACATGAAAAGTATCATCACATATTACACGGCGCTACTTGTATCTCACAACAAGCGTGGACCTATGGGCAACTATTTGATTCCGGTTTCGGTTATCCAGCTATGACCCTCTCACAAACTGATAAAACATACGGTGAAATGTATGCCGTTAATGATGAGCAGCTTCGGAGTTTAGATGTACTAGAAGGATACACAGATTTAGAGGAAAACAGCTTATATACCAGAATTACAAAAATCATCTATACGGATAAAGGAGAAGTTCCTTCTTATGTCTATGTATCTCAAGATAAAAAGCTGCTCCATAAGCCCATTGAACATGGTGATTGGAAATTATATAAATTTTTACAACAAAAACCCAGTTCATTTTTATACTTTGCTTATGGTTCCTGTATGGATCATGAACGTTTCAAAAAACATGGCGTTGAGCACTATTTTCAAGACGTGAAGGGAGCAGGTGTGCTTAACAGCTACGTCCTTCAATATACGAAAAAATCACAGGATGGTGGCCGAGCGGATATTGTAGAATGCTCGAATGAATGGGTTGAGGGTGTTATCTACGAAACTCCGCAACAAGCGCTTGATTACCTCTTTAAGCGCGAAGGGGTGTCAGTCAAATCCTATCGTCCTACGTTTGTTGATGTACAAATAAATGGTCATACGCTAAAAGATGTCTTAACGTTTGTAGTCGTTCATAAAGAACGCGAGACGGCACCGCCGGAACATTATGCAAGAGAAATACTGCGAGGAGCAAAAAACCTTGTGAGTGAAACATACTATAAAAAATTACGAGAAGACTTATATAAAAAATTTCAAATGAAAGTTTTCTTGTAAAAGAATAAGAGGTAGAAACAATGGCTACTAAGGAAGTAACAAGCGCCGAACAATACATATTAAACGAATTCAAAACTAAATGATTCTTTAAGTTTATCAGCGGCAGATCACCTTTCGAGGAAAGAGTAGTCTCATGAGACTACTCTTTTTTATTGGCAGGGTGCTGCTTTTTTTGTGCAGATAGATACAAATGCTAGGCAACTATAAGAGACGCAAAAATAGAGGAGAATGCAACATGACTAAGCGGATTAATAAAGGTACACAAGGTGAAAATAGCCATAACAGTAAACTGACTGACAGAAATGCTGTTCTTATCCGTAAACATTACTAGAACGGTAAGTACAATTAGGTATAACTTGCAGATATATTTGAAGTGGAACGTGGTGTTAGTAATAGCATCGTAAACGGTACAGCATGGAAACACACTTTATCAGATGAAGAAACAGCTATCTTTAAAGCTATCGCAGGACATGAAAAAGCTATCCTTGAAATAAAATCCAAACTGAAGGGAGATATTCAATAATAACTTTTCTTCGACCAACAAAGCAACAGCTACCTAATGGTGTCCGTAGAAACGGTTATATGGTAGGAAACGAATTCTATGCAAAGGTGTACAAGATGGATAATCACCGTTGGAAACATGGGGGTTCATGGATGGACTTTGAAACATTCGATAAGCACATGGTACTGATTGATGGATGGTACTGTGTTAACACCAAGTATTTGTTCCTGAAACCTGAGATACCTACACAGCCACCTAAATCACACCGAGTCAATAAGCGGAAGATGTATGTTGCAGATGAGATACAAATTACCGTTAACGAGATAAGTCAATGGGCAAATGAAATCAGAAATCGACTTAAACTAGGAGGAGCACACTAATGGCATCTAAATTAAATAAAGAAGAACAACTAATGTTAGCTGAACATGACCTTACACTATACACTGAACGAATACACGAAACTTTGGTTCGCATCAATGAACTCAAAGAACGGCTTGAATTAGCGGTTTCAGTAGAACTTTTGCAAGAACTTAGAGGACATGAGTTGAATTTAGGATACTACTCAAGTAGTAAACGTTTAGCTGAAAATAAAATAAACCAATTAAAGGGAGAGATGTAGTTATGAAAAAACAATTCATTTATACGCTATAATCCAATGATGGCATACGTGTTGTACGCCGCTGTTCCATCAGTTAAAATTTAAACACAGACGTTAAGTCA
This sequence comes from Ectobacillus panaciterrae DSM 19096, assembly GCF_000430785.1. Taxonomy (GTDB): domain Bacteria; phylum Bacillota; class Bacilli; order Bacillales; family Bacillaceae_G; genus Ectobacillus; species Ectobacillus panaciterrae. Next base: position 13,988 of record NZ_AUMR01000012.1, on the reverse strand, counting down.
AGAACACAGACTATACATATAGCAGCCTGACAGAGAGGGGAGAGAAATGATGTTAGATTTTTTCAACGTGAGTGATAGAACTGTCAAAAAGTTAACGATGAAAGAAGTGGCTGAGCTTCATTATAAAAAGATTCTGCGAGTTCTCGATGCGGTTGAAAAAGGAGAAGTTGTGTGTTTATATACAAAAGAAGAACCGTATGTCGCTTTAAAAAAAGGTGATAATCACTATGTTGTCAGTACTTTAGATCAAATTCCCGCAGAAATCCCAAGACTTTCGGAAGAAAAGTTTTTAACCCGATTATTTGAGTTGATTCCCAGGGTATTTATAGTCGGAACTTTTGAAGATGGACTCATACGAGGAAAAGTCGATCCTTCCTCAAAATAATTCTATTGATTATTCGTTATACTAGGGGTCCTGACGCATGCCCATCAAGCTAAAATTTAGAAATACCCCCAGAACGAAATTTTAGGTTATTTTGTAACAAAGAAGCATATTCTATCGTTTTTGGAGTAGTCTGTTCTGTTAGATAGATGTCGATGGGACAAGGCCCCAAATATAAAAAGAGCCATATTTAAAACTTGGCTCTTTTTGTATATAGAGGAAAAAGTTATGATCCTGACACCTTTACAAACCTTTATCATGGTTTTGGCGGTTGCCCTTGGTGCTGGACTCACTCGGTTTCTACCATTTGTCCTATTTCCCGAAAACAAAGAGCTTCCTAAAAGCATTACTTATTTGGGAAGGGTTTTACCACCTGCCATATTAGCATTAAGGTTTTTTAATTCCGTTAAAGAATATCGTTAATTTACTTGTTCAACTAAAGGAGCAGGATAGTTGAATAAATCATACTTCTTTCAAGTCTAAGTAAAAGAATTGGCTAACCTCATTATAGGCTGGGAACTGATAGGTGACAAAATATAAAAGCTGATTTCCACATAGGAAGATCAGCTTTTATCTCCTAGGTTCGGTAAATCTTTTAGCTTACTTGGATAGTACAGAATCAAGATACTTTCTTACTGCTTCCTGATCCCTGGAAACAAGCTCTGCTCGCTCTTGATCCTTTTTCAACTTCTCCATAGCTTTATGGAGAATAGTTGTTTCCATGCCCCGAGGGACAACGACAACCCCATTGACATCCCCGACAATCATATCACCGGGTTGGATCGAAACCCCTCCACAAGAAATGGGGACGCCAATTTCCCCTCCTCCGGCTTTGCCGCTTGCAGCGACCGTGATCCCTTTGCAAAAGACCGGATAATTTAGCTCTCTTATCTCATGAATATCACGGATGACTCCGTCAACAATGATACCTTTTATTCCCAAGGTTTGTGCAATGCCCACGACAAAGTCGCCGGCCACTGCATGGTACATATCTCCTTTAGCATCGATGATTAGAATATCATCCGGTTTAGCTTCTTGTATCGCTCGAAGTACCGCGTGGTTGTCTCCGACAGGCATTTTAACTGTAAAAGCCCTACCCGCAACTCTATATTGTTCCTTTAAAGGTTTAATGCTGGGATCCAGGTTATTCATTCCTTGCAAAGCATCGGATATACAGGGAGTCGGAATTTCTTGAAACAAGCTCACAATATCCTTCATTTACGTTCCTCCGTTCTTAGCATGAGTTACCTATTAACATCTAATCATAGCAGTATTATTAAATAAAATACTAATTTTGTATGGTTAGGCATAACCAACTTGCATATCTGATTCGGTTAGCTATAGTATATTATTTATAGATTGGATGAGGGGGGTCAAGACATTGGATGAGCAAGATTGGCTCATATTGCAGGTGCTTTACAAGCATAAAAACATAACAAGAACCGCTCAGGAATTATTCATTTCTCAACCTTCCATTACGAAACGGTTGCGTCAAATCGAAAAGGAATTCGGTGTCACCATTGTGCAGAGGGGAAGAAGGGGAGTTCATTTTACCCCTCAAGGTGAGTTTTTGGCTAAGTCGGCTGAGGATATTCTCTTTAATTTTCGCCGGATTAGGGAGAAAGTAAAAAGCATGGATAGCCAAGTGGCCGGAACCTTAAGGATCGGCGTCTCCAATTACTTTTCCAAATATAAGCTTCCGGGCATCTTGAAACAGTTTAAATTGAAATATGCAATGGTAGAGTTTCAAGTGACCACTGGATGGTCACGGGACATTTACAATGCCGTGTATAATCGGGATGTTCATGTGGGTTTTGTTCGCGGAGACTACAATTGGCCTGATCAAAGTCATTTATTATTTGAAGAACCTCTTTGTATTGCCTCTGTTGATGAGATTAATCTAGTAAATCTTCCGAAGCTGCCGCGAATAGACTATCAAACGGAACACATCTTTAAAGCACTGCTGGATAATTGGTGGATGGAGAACTATTCTGAGCCGCCCCTTATCGGAATAAAGGTGGATAAAGTCGACACGTGCAGGGAAATGATTATCAACGGGTTAGGATACGCCATCGTACCGAGACTCATTGTAGCTAAGGATGAAGAGGTAAATAAAGTAGACATCACAGATAAAGAGGGAAACCGCATCATAAGACAAACCTGGATGTATTACTATAATGAAACGCTGGAAATGAATACCGTCGAAGCGTTTGTTCATTTTGTTAAAGAAATCGATTTGCAAGGGTAAAGAAGTCAAATGAGACAATTGCAGTCTGTCTTGTTTGGCTCTTTTTTTATTTTTAGATATTCCAAATAGGTATCGCTAGTCATAAGGAATTGATATTTTCTTTTAGGTCTGGATCTACCCTATAATAACCTCAAGTTCAATACAACAGGATAGGAGAGGGGAAGACCATGGGAACACATAAAGATATCTTCAACGCTCGTTCATCTTTTGTGCTTAACGGAAAACAAGTTCATTATTACCGACTTCAAACTTTGGAGGAAGCTAGAATAGGTCAAGTATCCAGACTGCCTTACTCTATTAAAATTTTATTGGAGGCTGTATTGCGTCAGTATGACGGAAAAGCGATCAAGCAGAAGCACATTGAGAATTTGACGAAATGGGGCACAAAGGATGCGAAAGAAAATGTAGACGTTCCTTTTAAACCGGCTCGTATTGTCCTTCAGGATTTTACCGGAGTTCCTGTTGTCGTTGACTTGGCTTCCTTAAGAACCGCCATAGCGAATATGGGCGGAGATCCGGAACAGATTAATCCAGAAATTGCAGTCGATTTGGTCATTGACCATGCCGAACAGGTAGATAAGTTCGGGACGCCTGATGCATTAAGGTACAATGTCGATCGTGGTTTTGAATTAAACTTAGAGCGTTATAAATTCTTTAAATGGGCTACCAACTCAATTGATAAGTTTCGGGCGGTGCCTCCTTCCACGGCGATCATTCATCAAGCCAACCTAGAGTACCTTGCTTCCGTTGTACATGGGGTGGAAGAAGAAACCGGCGAAGTTTTAGCTTTTCCTGACACCTGCTTCGGTACAGATTCCCATACTCCGATGATCAATGGGGTTGGTGTGGTAGGTTGGGGAGTGGGCGGAATTGAAGCAGAAGCCGGCATGCTTGGTCAACCCTCTTGCTTTCCCGCTCCCGAAGTCATTGGGATCCGACTAAAAGGAAAGCTGCCTGCAGGGACAACAGGAACAGATTTAGCACTCTATGTCACTCATTTGCTTCGCAAAAAGAAAGTCGTAGGCAAATTTGTTGAGTTTTTTGGTGAAGGAGTTTCGACGTTGTCTCTTGCAGACCGAGCGACCGTTTCGAATATGTCTCCGGAAAATGGAGCCACTATTACGATTTTCCCGATTGATGAGGAGACATTGAATTACTTGCGTCTTTCCGGAAGATCGGAAAAACAGGTCCAATTAGTGGAGGCTTACTGTAAAGCAAACGGCCTGTTCTTTAATCCGCTATCTCCGGAACCAATTTTTACGGAAGTCATGGAAATCGATCTTTCCACCATCGAGACGAGTGTGGCAGGGCCGAAGCGACCTCAAGATTTAATTCCGCTTTCAAAGGTGAAGGATACATTCCAAAAGGCACTCACCCATGAGCTTGGGAATCATGGTTATGGTCTTGATGCGGGGGAAATCAACAAAGAGGCTAGCGTTCAGCATGAGAACGGTAAAACCTCAACGTTAAAAACCGGTTCAACCGTTTTGGCGGCCATTACGAGCTGTACCAATACATCCAACCCGAATGTGATGATTGGTGCCGGTCTTCTTGCCAAAAAAGCGATGGAAAAGGGATTAACCGTTCCTCCTTACGTAAAAACCAGTCTCTCACCAGGATCAAAGGTCGTGACGGATTACCTAAGAAAAGCGAACTTACTGCCATACCTAGAAAAACTAGGATTCTACTTGGTAGGTTATGGATGCACCACTTGTGTCGGAAACTCAGGTCCACTGCCTGAAGAGATCGCCAAGACCATTGTTGAAAATGATTTGATCGTTTCTGGAGTCTTATCCGGAAATCGAAATTTTGAAGGACGGATCCATCCGCTCATCAAGTCCAACTTCCTGGCGTCTCCACCGCTTGTTGTGGCCTATGCGATTGCCGGTACCGTGGATATTAATTTGCGAGAAGAACCACTTGGCAAAGATGCAGACGGAAATGATGTCTACCTTACAGACTTATGGCCGGCAGATTCCGAAATTCAGAAAATTATTGCCGAGAACGTAACACCGGATCTTTACCAATACCAAAACGGAAAGATCTTTACAGGAAATGAAGCTTGGAACCGATTGGAAACAAGTGCCGGTTTACTTTATGAGTGGGAAGAGGAGTCAACTTATTTACAGAATCCGCCGTTCTTTGAGAACATGTCCAGCGAGGCCGGAGACATTCAGCCGCTTCAAGGACTTCGTGTGCTTGCCAAATTGGGAGATTCCATCACAACAGACCACATATCTCCTGCAGGCGGTACCATCCCGGCCAAGAGTGTGGCAGGTAAATACTTGCTGGATAAAGAGGTTCAAACCGAAGATTTAAGTTCTTATGGAGCGAGACGCGGCAATCACCATGTCATGATTCGTGGAGGCTTCTCCAATATTCGTCTCCGCAATCAGGTAGCACCAGGAACTGAAGGTGGTGTAACTACCTATTTCCCAACTGGTGAAGTGATGTCCATCTATGATGCAGCAATGAAGTATCAACAAGACAAAACAGGTTTGTTGATTATTGCCGGAGTCGACTATGGTATGGGGAGCTCCCGTGACTGGGCAGCGAAAGCAACTCAGCTGCTTGGAGTAAAAGCCGTCCTCACGCAAAGCTTTGAACGCATCCATCGCAGCAATCTCGCTCTAATGGGCGTACTTCCCCTTCAGTTTAAAGAAGGAGAAAATGCCGAAACGCTTGGATTATCCGGTAAAGAAGAATATGAAATCCTCATTTCCGAAGACATCAAGCCGCGGCAGCTTGTTAAAGTAACGGCAACGGATGAGGATGGAACGAAAAAAGAGTTTGAAGCGGTGGTGAGATTCGATAGTGAAGTGGAGATTGATTACTATCGCCACGGTGGAGTGTTACAGATGGTGCTTCGAAATAAGCTGGAAAAGAGTAAAGCGAAGATGCATGGTTAAAGAAAATGGGAGGTAACCAGAGTCATGAGTAAATGGGGAAAACAAATCAAAATCCCGGCAGTATATATGCGAGGCGGAACAAGCAAGGGGGTCTTTTTCGTACCGGACGATTTACCGGCTGATCCAACTGAGCGGGATAGAGTATTACTACGTGTTATAGGCAGTCCAGATCCGTATGGTCAGCAGATTGATGGTATGGGTGGTGCCACATCGAGTACGAGCAAGGTAGTCATTGTCAGCAAAAGTAATCGCCCGGGGTGTGATGTAGATTATTTATTCGGACAGATTGCCATCGGACAACCGTTGGTGGACTGGAGTGGGAACTGTGGGAATCTAACCTCGGCTGTAGGGCCATTTGCCATACTTCGAGGCCTAGTAGACGCTCCGCGGGATGGAGTAGCTCCCGTGAATATCTGGCAAGCGAATATAGGCAAGAAGATCATCGCTCATGTCCCGATGAAGGATGGAGAGGTGCAAGAGCTGGGTGACTTCGAGTTGGACGGAGTTACTTTCCCTGCAGCGGAAATTAAGCTGGAATTCCTTGATCCAGGTGCGGGCGATGGGGATGGTGGAGGAGCCATGTTTCCTACAGGAAATCCTATAGATGTACTTCCCGTACCAGGTGTGGGAGAGGTGGAGGTCACCTTAATAAATGCCGGAAACCCTGCTATTTTTGTTTCGGCATCATCCTTGGGATTAACAGGAACGGAGCTGCAGCGGGATATAAACGGTGATGTGGAACTTCTTGCCCGCTTTGAAGCGATTCGCGCTCATGGAGCTGTGGCCATGGGTCTAGCTGATAACGTCGAATATGTCATGACAAAGCGTCAGCACACGCCGAAAATCGCATTTTTTGGGGAACCAGCGAGCTACACGGCGTCCGACGGAAAAGAAGTACGAGCGGAGGACATTGATGTTTTAGCACGCATTCTTTCCATGGGAAAACTGCATCACGCCATGACCGGTACGGGTGCTGTAGCGATCGCCGCTGCTGCCGCGATACCGGGAACCATTGTCAGTAAGATTTTGAGTGACACCAAGTCTGCGCTTCGTTTTGGTCACCCCTCCGGTACCTTAACGGTAGGTGCTGAAGCCGCACAAGAGGAAACAGAATGGATCGTTAAAAAAGTGGTCATGAGCCGTAGTGCTCGAAGACTCATGGAGGGATCCGTGCTGATCCCTTCTAAGACAAGTGAATAACGCAAGATTATGAAGGAACAGGCATTATTTTGTCTGTTCCTTCTATCAGAGGGTGCAAGCATGATTGCAATTATCATATCGATATACTTGCTTTCTAAAATATCGACCGACTTGTTTGAATTCCTTTGTAAAATCAATCTCTACCTAACTTACTATAAATATAAAAAAGGTTCCCTTTTCGCAGGCAGCTCTGAATAAATGGAATTATTTCGAAATATAGGATATCAATTTTTTCATATCGATTAGGTAATTTCATTTGTAATAAATTGGATCTCTCTAGCTCATAGTAAGTATGGACATACAAGAAATGGATCATATCAAAAATAGATATGCAGAGACACTTTTAAACAAGGGAGCTTTTATGAAAAAAAACACGGGTAAACAAAAAACAGGATTACTAAAAGGATTAATGCTGATAACAAAAATAGCTTTAGCTTCTGGTGTATCATGGGAGTTGGCAAAAATGCTAGGATCCAAACACCCTTATTTGGCACCATTGACTGTGATTCTTTCTATGCAAGAAACTATTCAGCATTCTGCCCTGTACGCTTTTTATAGAATCATCGGTACCATTTTTGGCGTCGTTTTTACCGTCCTTATTGTCAGCCACTTAGAAGTGAACGGATGGACGATAGGATTATTATTATTAGGAGGAATGTTGCTCCCGATTATACTAAGGGTACATAAAACCATCATTCATCAAATAGCTTTGACCATTTTACTAGTTTTTGTCTTTATGCATAAAACAAGTTATTATCCCTTGGACCGAATCAGAGATACTATCATAGGAGCACTTATCGCTGTTATCATTCATATGATGATTTTTCCGCCCAATTATGTGAAAGAGGCTCATCGGATGTTAAGTCAATTTGGATTCCATCTTGTACAGTGGTTTGAAAGGACAGCTCATTGGATAAATAATAACTGTGACTCTGTTGAAGGACAACATTTAAGGAAGGATATAACAAATCTACTCCAAGAGTTGCATCAGGTACAAAAAGACTTTAAGATGGCAGAAAAAAGTTTGAAATTAAATCCATTCGTTAAGAATAAAAAGCAAATATTAAAACAAAACGAGCAATTCCTTTCGCAACTAAAGACAGGATATACCTATATTTCCGGGATACTAAATACATTCAGTGATTGGTCCAAAACAGATTTTATACCAACAGCTGATCAACAACAATGGACTGTTCAATTACAAATGCTGGGGAGATACATAGAAAAACAACTCAACGAGAGTCTAGAGAACTATCAAAGTCCTAAGATCTTCAGATTTACCCTAGACTTGCTGGACCTATCTTCGATTTCTGTACAAGTCAATATTCCGCCAGAATTAGAACCCTATAGATATCAATTAAGTTTGTACAATGACACACTCAAACTAATTCAAGAATTAAGAACAGGACAACAATAACTAACAGGGTTCTTATGTAAAAAAGGCCTACGCTAGAAACGCAGGTTACATAATACTGATTATCAGAAGTTCGTCTGTTCAAAAAGTCTACCTTTCCAGACTAAGCATAACAAAAAGGCTTCAGGAAGAAGAGGAGCCTTTTTGTCTTGTTTTATAGAAGCTGTTACCTTGCTCAGATAAAAATCAATGGTATTTCCTTCAGAATCCACGGCACGATACAGGTAGATCCATTTCCCTTTGACTTTTACATATGTCTCATCGACGTTTTTTCTTTTTAAATGAATATGAATTTTCCATGAAAAAAATTAAAGATTCTAAGAATGGTTTTCCCATTAATATAAATAGTGTAGAAACCTTTGCGTTATAGCGCTCTTACTAAAACGGTGTTTGAGAGATGGGGGAGTGGAATAGAGGACCTTTCCGGGATACTTGACACCATTAAACGTCCGGGGAAAAAAGTAGCAGCAACCATCATTCGAGTTATAGGATCTGCCTATAAAAGAGAAGGATCATCTATGCTTTTTTTTTGAAGATGGGATATATACAGGCTTCTTAAATATTGATGCACTGGGAATAGATGAAAGAGAGGATTACTCCATTTTTATGATGTGGATAGGTTTAGGAGTGATTAATCGAAAGCTTTCATGAATAACGAGGGTTAGGAGGGAACAAATTGGAGGTAATTGGGAAGAGTGTCATTCGTAAAGAGGCATGGGATAAAGTGACAGGCCGAGCGAAATACACGGATGATTACCAATCGGTCGGGATGCTTTCTTGTAAAATGGTCATCAGTCCATATGGGCACGCTAGGATCACTGCGATTGACACGACAGAAGCGCTAAAAATACCAGGAGTTAAGGCGATTGTCGCAGGAGAACATTTTCCGCTCGTAGGTGAGGCGATTCGCGACCGCCCGCCGATTGCTGTTGATAAGGTCCGTTATCACGGGGAACCAGTTGCACTAGTTGTCGCCGAAACTCCAGATCAGGCTAAGAAAGCAGCCAGCCGGGTTAAGGTCCACTATGAATTACTGCCAGTAGTAAATTCACCCACACAGGCGTTCCAAAAGAATGCTCCCCTCGTCCATGAACAGTTAGGCGAATATAAAAAGGAGGAAGATTCACACCCGGTTCCGGGAACAAACATTGCAACTCATATTAAAATTCGCAAGGGCAACATGGATAAAGGATGGGCTGATAGTGAGGTAACGGTAGAAGCAAGTTATTCCTTTGCCCCTTCGGACCATGCTGCAATGGAAACAAGATGTTCGATTTGCGAGATTTTACCAGATGGAACAATCAATATAACGACCTCGTCTCAGGCTCCTTTTATGGTCAAAAGCCTCATAGCTGATTATTTTGGTGAGGATATAGGGAAAATTGTTGTTCACACGCCTCTTGTTGGAGGAGCCTACGGTGGAAAGGCACCCGTTCAGCTAGAAGTACTTGCCTACTTAGCATCGAAGGCTGTTGGCGGCCGCCCCGTAAAGGTTTTTAATGCCCGTGAAGAGGATATGATTACATCCCCATGTCACATTGGTTTGGATGCAACAGTTAAAATTGGGGCTGACCGTAACGGGAAAATTAAAGCTATGGAAATCCTTTATTTGTGGGATGGGGGTGCCTATTCCGATAAAGCCATTGATGTAACGAGATCAGGGGCAGTTGATTGCACAGGTCCCTACAATGTTGAGAATGTCTGGTGTGATTCGTACTGTATGTATACTAATCATTCGTATGCATCCCCATATAGAGGATTTGCTCATGCCGAGCTTTCCTTTGTGATTGAAAGAACAATGGACTTACTGTCACAAAAACTGCAGATGGATCCGCTTGAACTTCGTTATATAAATGCCATCAGGCCAGGAAATACGACACCGACAAGGGTTCTCTTAAATAAAAGCAATTTAGGAGACTTACCGCCATGTATTGAGAGAGTAAGAGAGTTAATCAAGTGGGACGAAGGGCCGATTAAAGAGATAGATGAACGTTTTGTTAGAGTAAAAGGCGTAAGCTGCAGCTGGAAAACGTCAACGATTGATGCCAATGCTCCCTCAGGCGTTATTTTAACATTTAATCGGGATGGAAGTATTAATTTAATGTCAGGCATTATCGAAATTGGAACGGGAACTAAGACTGTGCTTGCTCAAATTCTCGCTGAGAGACTGAAAATGGATGTCGATAAAATTCATGTTCGAATGGAAGTCGATACCCAGACAACGCCAGAACATTGGAAGACCGTTGCCAGCAGGGGTACATTTATGGCAGGCAGAGCTACCTTAAATGCCGCAGACGATGTGATTAATCAATTAAAGGAAGTGGCTTCATGTGTGTTAAGAGCACCCAAGGAAGATCTTGTAGTGGCGAATAGTCGGGTGTTTTTAAAAGATGATCCATCCATAGGACTCCATTTTAAAGATATTGGCTACGGTTATCACTATCCAAATGGTAACGCTATTGGCGGCCAAATCATTGGCAGAGGAAATTATATATTACGTCATCTAACGCATTTGGATCCTGAAACTGGGGCTGGGAAGCCTGGTCCGGAATGGTCTGTTGCGGCATATGGAGTAGAGGTAGAATTCGATCGTACAGATTATACTTATCGACTTGTTAATGCTGCGACGGTGGTGGATGCTGGCAGGGTGATGAATGAAAAAGCGGCATTAGGTCAGGTTATGGGTGCAATGAGTATGGGGTTGGCATTCGCTGGAAGAGAAACATTTTATTTTGATAATCTTGGGAGGGTTTTGAATCCGCAGCTTCGGACGTACCGCCCGCTCCGCTATGGAGAAAATCCTAATTACTTGGTTGGTTTTGTTGAAAACCCACAGCTTGATGCACCATATGGCGCCCGGGGCATAGGAGAACTAGGGTTAATGGGAATGCCCGGGGCCCTCGGGAATGCATTGTCCGTGGCCGCTGGTGTTTCACTTCATAATCTGCCCTTAATTCCAGAATTGATTTGGAAAGCAAAGGAGGCAATAAAGAATGCTTCCGTTTGATTTTGATTATTATAAACCAGCTTCGTTGAAGGAGGCTGTTGATTTATACCAGAACTTAAGCCAGCAAGGCAATAATCCCATGTTTATATCAGGTGGAACGGAATTAATTACGCTTGGGAGAATTGATTTAGTCTATACAGAAGCAGTCATTGATTTGAAAGAAATTGCTGAAAGCAAAGTCATGCAATTTAGCGGAGAACACCTCGTTTTAGGAAGCTCGGTCACTCTTACTGAACTTGGTGAAGAAAATCTATTTCCCTTATTATCTAAAACGGCAAGTGAAATTGCTGACCGTACCGCCCGAGTAAAAATTACGCTTGGCGGGAATATATGTGCACAAATTTTCTATCGTGAAGCCATTTTACCTTTTTTACTCTCCGACAGCCAAGTAGTCACTGTTGGGCCGGAAGGAGTCAAAGTGGTTCCCATTAATGAGATATTCCGGAAACAACTGCAGCTTTCGCCGGGTGAGTTTCTTGTACAAATAGCAACAGAAAAACGGTTTATTGATGCGCCGTTCTATACTTTCAAAAGACGCCAGCAGTGGTATACCGGCTATCCATTGATAACGATAGCGGCCTTAAAAATCGATAACGAGATAAGGGTGGCCTTAAGCGGACTCTGTCCTTTTCCTTTTCGATCACAGCTGGTAGAAGCGGCTTTAAATAATAAAGGGATGCCGGAAGCCGAAAGAGTTGAACGTGCACTAGCTTCATTGCCAGGACCGATTTTAGATGATGTTGAGGGTTCAGCAAACTATCGCTTATTTGTGCTGCGGAATTTATTGTTGGATGTTTTAGAGTCATTGGATAAGGCATGAGTAAGTTGAATGATGAAGGGGAGCTGAAAACTTGAAATCACAAACAATCGTGTTAAACGTCAATGATGAGAATCAAATTGTTACAGTAAGGGCGGCAGACACTCTTTTGTTCACATTAAGGAATAAGCTGGGTTTAACTGGTGCAAAACCAGGTTGTTTAAACGGTGATTGCGGGGCATGTACGGTGAATGTTGATGGTTGGCCGATGAAATCGTGTTTGATGTTTGCTATTGAAGCGGTTGGGAAAAGGGTTACAACTATTGAAGGACTGAAGGATTCCCCGATTCAACGTGCATTTGTGGAAAACTTCGCGTTTCAATGCGGTTATTGTACACCTGGCTTTATCATGAACTGTCATTCGCTCATCGAGCAGCATCCCAATGCCGATGATAAAACAATTAAAGAATGGCTGGAATCAAATATATGCCGGTGCACCGGCTATGCCGAAATTGAAAAAGCTTTAAAATCTGTCCTGAAGGGGAAATAAGCAGTTGTTGAGAGAACGAGGACAAGCTGATTGCATTAATTAAGTTTCTCATAATTTAATTATGTTAACTGGTTGGTGACACGCGGTGGAAGAAAGTGGAGTAGGTTGATTCATCAAGCTCTGTTCGATTATAAAACACTAGGAACCTTTCAACACCATGGAAGGTCTCTGGTGTTTTGTGTAACCTATTTAAATTGTGTAAATCAGTTCACAAAAGTTACACGCATCTAAATAGCATAGTTTTTAAACATAAAAAGAGCATCGGCTTTAACACGCCGATGCTTTATTTTTTTAATTTGCAATTAATGAATTTACAGGGTTTCTTTCAACTAACGCTCGTCGTTAATGCCGCTTATTGGGTAACCTTTTGCCTGGATCCCCTTTACCTTGCCGCTTTCTATTTTGTTCGTCTTTCTCCTGTTTTTCGTGCAATTTCTCCACAAAATCATGTGTGTTCTCCATCAATTACCCTCCTTGATTATAGAACTTTGTTGTTACTTTAACCATTTGACCTTGAAAACATACTTGTTAAAAATATTGCCTAACAAAGAAACCGGTATAGACCTGACAGAATTTGCCCCAAACTAGGAATATTCGCTCATAAAATCAACTCAAGTAATGGGGTTATCAAGATGAAAACATTTTTTCAATTTCATTCAAAATTAGATCCGTTTCGCCTTTTTTCAGGGGAGCATCTATTGACGATCGGAATCATTTTAGTTCTCGGCGTTTTTCTGTTTGTCTTTAGAAAGCAGATTCAGGAGCAGGGGAAAAAACGGCTTTTTCGTTTCTCTCTAGCATTCCTCTTATTAGCTTCTGAGGCTTTTTATCATCTATGGCTTGTGTATGAGAATGCTTGGTCGCTTAAAACGGCTTTGCCACTGCAACTTAGTGATCTTGCTGTCATTCTGGCCATTGTGATGCTACTGACTAATAGCTTCAGACTTTTTCAATTCATGTATTTTGCTGGGTTAGGCAGTTCCATTCAAGCCATCGTGACACCTGATCTTGGCCGGTTTTCGTTTCCGCATTTTCGATATATCGAGTTTTTTGTGTCGCATGGAGGAGTGGTGATTGCCTGTTTGTTTATGGTGGTAGCCTGCAAATATCGGCCGACCATTCCTTCCATGTGGGTGACCGTTCTCATTGTCAACCTTTATGCGGCTGGCGTATTTTTCCTTAATAAGTGGTTGGGGGCGAACTATCTGTACATCATGAAAAAGCCCAGAAGCGCTTTACAATGTACCCTATTAAGTAGACACCAAAAAAAGTCTACCAATAGGGTACTTTTTTGTATAATTAAGAAACACAACTAGAGATAACATGGAGACGGGAAAATAATGAGTAAAAAGATTTTCACAGAGAAAGAGACCAAGCAGTTATCAACTAATAAATATGTTAAAGCAGTTGGTACAAAAGGAATCACTTATACAGATGAATTTAAGCGTATTTTTATTTCTGAAAGAGAGAAAGGAAAGGCTGCGAGAGAAATATTTGAACATTGCGGGTTTGATCCAGAGG
>NZ_AUMR01000011.1 GCF_000430785.1 Ectobacillus panaciterrae DSM 19096 | reverse complement strand
TATCTACTTCTATTTCGACTATTCTAAAATAGTATCTATTGGCTATATCGTGCATGAGTTGTTTCACATCATTTCCAAGTTGAATCAACAACTTTTTTCGATACCTCGACAAAGTTAAAAAGGCTTTTTACATCCATGTCACCGAGCCTTACCTCAGCCCTACTTAAACATGGACGACAGAGCAACGGTCTGGTGCGTCAACCGAAGGTGTCATGACCTCATTAACGTAGCTGGGACTTCTCCTAACTGAGTCTGGTGAACTTACCCCGAAGGGACGAAACTAGAGACTATGTAGCTTCTTTTCAGAAGCCACGATACCTCTAGGTTCGTGGTAGTTCACTTACACATAAGAAATTATAAAATTTCGCGGCAATGATTCCCATTACTTTCCTTCTTTTGAAACCGATGATGTTCGCGGTATACGACACACAAAAGAACAAACCTGCTTGCTTAGTGAAAAGACACAGGCGAGGGCGTCTTAAAGGATTCTCCTGTGCTAAGTTTTTCTTACTTCTCCAACAAATTTGCCAATGTTTCTCCGAGTTCATGAGATCGCGTTGTCGCGCGCGTAATGCACTGAATAAGAGCAGCTTGAAAGCCGCAGCTCTCTAATACTTCAATCCCTGCTTGTGTCGTCCCGCCTGGTGAAGTAATTTCTTTCCGTAAAATAGATGGGTGCTTAGGCGTTGTTTTCAGCATTTCGGCCGCACCGATAATCGTTTGTAAAATGAGCGGTTTGGAGATATCCTCTGTCAGGCCGATTTCCCGGGCTGCTTTCTCCATCGCTTCTACCACATAGTAAATATAAGCGGGCCCGCTTCCTGAAAGAGCTGTGACCGCATGCATTTGTTCTTCATTTACAACAGAAACTACACCGATTTTTTCAAATAATGCACGCGCCATCGCTATATGCATCTCTGTGGCATGAACGGAAGGAGATATGGCTGTCGCTGATTTTAAAATTGCCGCAGACGTATTGGGCATGGCGCGAATAATCGGGTTGTTTTTCTCTAGCAAATTTGTAATTGAGGCAGTGGAAACGCCCGCCATTAAGGAGATGATCAACTGGCGGTCCTGCACATAGTCTTTTACAGAAGAGACGGCCTCTGCAGCATCCTTAGGCTTCATCGCAAAGAAAATAATGTCTGCATCTTTCAGCAGCTCTTTTTTATCATGCGTCCCATGAACACCGTACGTGTTTCTAAAATATATGAGCCGCTCTTGATTGGAGCGGTTGCTTACGGTAATTTGCGAACCTTTTACAAAACGTGTTTGAATGAGTCCGGCGATGACCGCTTCCGCGATGGAACCTGCGCCCATGAATGCAATTTTATGAATGCTCATAATAACCCCCCTAGTATATTTCGCTCTGCAAAGTTGTTTTCTTTCATATGAATTTTTATGAATATTAATTCGTCTTTTGGATAAGAAACCCTTCTGTTTATCTGAAAATAATGACAAATGATTTTGGAACGTGTAAACTGAATATAGATTCATTTTTTCGGAGTGAAACAATAATGGGGTGATTAGAAGTGGAGAACATATATCGTATGGAGCTCCCGGTTCCGTTCGCAACAGAAACAGTGAACGTGTACTTGGTGAAAGGCGAAAAGCTTATATTAATTGATACAGGAACGAAGACGGAAGAAACGAGAAAAGCTCTTAATCATCAGTTAAGAGAACTTGGTTATACTCTTTCGGACATTGATACAGTTATCATTACGCACCATCATGCAGATCATTGCGGTCTGCTCGATGATTTTGATGAGGATGTAGAAGTTGTAGGACACCCATGGAATGAGCCTTGGATTACGAAAAGTCCGGATTTTATCCAACGCTATGAGCGTTTCTATGAAAACTTGGCACCGCAGCTGGGAATACCGGAAGTGTTTTTGAAAAAAGGGCCTTCTATGACTCGTACGCTTATTTATTCTTGCAACCGTTCTTTAACGCATGCGGTGCGTGAAGGAGATTTTATTCGTGCTTTACCGGAATTTCAAGTTATTGAAACCCCCGGTCATGCTTCTACTCATATTGCGTTATATCGGGAACGGGATGGTTTGCTCATCGGCGGAGATATTTTGTTAGATCGCATTTCTTCCAATCCGCTGCTAGAACCTCCTTATTATGGAGAGGAGCGGGCGAGGCCGCTTTTACAATACAATGAATCGTTGCGCCGTCTTGCCCAAATGCCGATTTCACGCATTTTGACAGGCCACGGAAAAGATGTGACGAACGTAAAAGAGCTTGTAGGAGAACGGCTTCGCAAGCAGGAAAAGAGAGCGGGGATTGTGCTGGAAATGCTGAAAGAAAAGCCGATGACCCCATATGAAGTATGCGTCAAACTATTTCCGATCCTGTATGATAAGCAGCTCGCTCTCACAATTTCCGAAACGGTTGGACAATTGGACTTTTTGGAATATAATCAACAAGTAATAATTGATTCATCTTCCACACAGTGGACGTATTATGCTAAGTAGGTGACAACAGTGAAATTACAAGGGAAAATTATTGCTATCACAGGTGCATCCAGCGGTATCGGGGAACAGCTTGCAATGCAGACTGCAGAGCTCGGAGCGACACCGGTTTTACTGGCGCGAAGTGAAGAGAAGCTAAAACAGCTCAAGAATGACATCACAGCCCGTTATGCTGTTCCGTGCTATTATTATGTGCTTGATGTAAGTGAAGAGCCTATGATAGAAGAAGTATTTTCCCGCATTTATGAGGAAGCCGGAGAGATAGATGTTCTCATAAATAACGCTGGCTTCGGTATATTCAAAACATTTGAGGAAGCTTCTTTGCAAGATGTAAAGGCTATGTTTAATGTCAATGTATTCGGGTTAGTAGCGTGCACGAAAGCGGTGCTCCAAAAGATGAAAAAGAGAAACAGCGGTCATATCATTAACATTGCATCGATGGCAGGGAAAATTGCAACGCCTAAATCGAGTGCTTACGCTGCAACAAAGCATGCAGTGCTTGGATTTACTAATAGTCTGCGCATGGAGCTCGCAAGAACAAATGTGCATGTGACTGCAGTAAATCCAGGACCTATTCAAACAAGCTTTTTTGATATTGCTGATGAATCGGGCACGTATGTGAAAAGTGTAGAACGCTACATGCTAAAGCCGGAATATGTGGCAGCTCAGATTATAAAGGTAATTGGAACGAAGAAGAGGGAAATTAATTTACCGCGCTGGATGAGCCTCGGCCCTATCGTTTTTACGCTTTTGCCGCGATTGTTTGAAGGAACGGCAGGAAAAGCATTGAATAAGAAGTAACAAAGTCTCCTTTCATTTGGAAAGGAGACTTTGTTACAATGATACAGTGAAATTTCATTAGGGACGTTTTCGATCGATGTTAGGTAAGTTTCAACCAACAAGATAAAAGAGCAAAAGTGGTGGTAGACAATATGCTTCTCAATTCTCATCATGCACAAAAAATTGTAGAGGATATGTATGATATCGCAAATTATAATTTATTGTTTACAAATAATAAAGGAGTCATTATAGCAAGCGTAGATAAAAGCCGAATCGGTGATTTGCATGAAGCAGCGCTGGAAGTATTGCGCACGAAAAAAAAGGTAATCGCTCGCAGTTCCAGTCAATATAAGGGAACAAAGGAAGGCATCAGCTATCCGATTTCTTTAAATAACAAGGTTGTCGGTGTAATCGGCATTACAGGAACCGAAGAAGAAGTGGGGAAAATTGGAGAACTTGTAAAACGCATGGCGGAAATGCTCGTAAAGGAGCTTCATTTGGAAAGGCAGCTGGAGCGTGAGCATGTAGCGAGACAATCGTTTATTCAAGAATGGCTGCTGCATCGGCAGAATGATGAGCATGCTTTCATGTCTCGAGGGTACTTACTTGGCATCGATGTAACATTGCCGCGCGTTGTCGGCGTGTTTGAGGTGCGAAAGAATGACTCTAGGGAAGGTGTAAGGAGAGGTGTACAGAATGAAGAGCTAACCTTACAAAAGCTTAAAAATGAGATGCTCCGTAACATTAAAAACCAGCTGCCAAATCCAGAGCTGGATTTGACGGCTCCTGTCAGCAATTCGAAATGTGTGACTCTATTTACTGTGCCTGCCCATATGGACGAAAAGCAGGCGAAAGAATATATTTCGGTATCTGTTATGTCTCTGAAGCACTGGCTTGAGACGCAGCTTGGCTGCAGAATTGCTGGCGGAATCGGCGGATATTATGAAGGAATTGAAGGCGTTAAACAATCATACACGGAAGGAGAAAAGGCGGTTTATTTTTCCGGAAAGCAAACGAATTATCCCGTCATGTTTTACCAGGACTTACGATTGGAGCGGCTCATTTATGACTTGCCGATAGCTAGCCGTCAGGACTATATTAGGGGCATTTTAAAGCTCGAAACGCTGCCAGACCCGGAGCAAGTAATAGAAACGCTGGATTGTTTATTCAAATGTAATCATTCTATTAATGAAGTTGCGGCACGTTTGCATATTCACAAAAACACGGTGCAATATCGATTAAATAAAATCCGGGAATTGACAGGGTTTGATCCGCGTCAATTCGAAGACGCAGCCGCATTGTATCTCGCTGTGTTTCTTTATTCACTTGAACAGAAAGACACCCAGTAGACGGGTGTCTTTCTGCAAAAGCTCATGTATTTGCTGGATATGCTGTTCAAACAAACGGGAGGTTCATTTTGTTATATATTCGTATACCGCATCTTCTACAAGGTCTCGCAAGTCCGCTTCGTTATCTTGATGTGCCTGTCGAACTTTTTCTGCGAGTTCTGCATACTCATTTTCTGAGAGCGGAATAGAGTCTTTGCTATACTGATATTGATAGAAGCAGTTTCTAATGAGTTTACGGAGAAATTTCTCATCCATATTACTTACATCTCCTTTCCATGGCATGGTTGCATCTTCTCAAAGAAAGCGTTAAAAAACAGTAACTTTAAAGTTAAAAGCGAAAAACTTCTTTATCATAAGAAATAAACAGGGGAAAACGATGGAAGGAAATGAAAAGAAACTATCGTGGTTAGAGCTCTTTTACGATTTAATGTTTTTTGTCATTCTGCTTTCTTCTGCAATTGGAAAGCATTTTGACGAATAATATTATAAGTTTAGCTTAGCCTGCATTGGAATTCAATCCATTACGATGATGCTCTATTTTCGGACTTGGCATCTGGAAAAATTTAAAGAAAAAACCGAAGGAGCGCTTATTATACAAGTCCACTTTGTTATTCCGACATATCTATCGTTTGCCACATAGAACAAAAGGGAAACTGCGCTCGCTTCCTCTCTCTCCCTGCATGGGCCACGAAAAGGGTTTGACCGCTTCTACGCTTAGTCGGATGCTCTCTCCCACCTAAAAGAAAAGTTTTCATGTCGATTTTTTTATATATGAATGATTTATGATTTCGATATTTCAATGTGCTGGGTACAGAGGCATTGGCGCTTTCTTCCTATCTATGGTTTACCCTTGGCATGGACCGCTACAAGGGTTTGACCGCTTCCGCACGTCGCCGGATGCTCTCGCCCCACTAAAAAAGACGGTTTTTTTATTCAGTTGTATATAGTTGCGTTTATATAGAAGAACGAGTTTCTTTATATCAAATTATTGCATCTATTTTTCGCATTTGTATACTTATTGTATTTTTATTGTATACTTTTTGTATATTTATTGTATATTTATCGTATTCCTGCCTTCGTATTTCTTCATCATGATGTCCGTTCTATTATTCTTCATATGGGTAACCTACCATTTTTTGTTATGAAAGCTAATTTGCATTAGTTTTCTTTTTTTTTGCATAGAAAAAGATGGAGGCTTGTTTGCTTCATTGAAAAGGGCTGAATTTTATAACATTCATAAAGAACATTTTCATTTGTGATTTGAATACAGTATAAAATAAATTGTATAATTGCCACGTTTGTTACGCTCTGGACAAAAACAGAAAACGTGTTTACCTAATGTTTTTGAAAAAGTTTTATAATTTATAAATATTTAATTGACTTAATAAATATACGATAATATAATCAGAATTAAATTTGAATTTAAATGTTTGAGCGGAGGTACAATATGAAAACATCTATAATTGGCGCTACGGGATATGGGGGCGTGGAATTGCTTCGTTTGCTTGCCCATCATCCTCATTTAGAAATTACATCGCTGCATGCTTTTTCTCAAACGGGTGAGCCGATTAGCAATCAGTATCCTCATTTGCAGACGATTGTGAATCAAAGCCTTGAAGAAATTGATACAGCGGCCATTGGAAAGAAGAGCGAACTCGTTTTTTTGGCGACACCGCCCGGAGTATCTAAAGATCTTACCCCAAAACTTACAAAACAAGGAATTAAAGTCATAGATTTGTCAGGGGATTTTCGTATAAAAGACAGAGATGTATATGAAAGCTGGTATAAGCGTCCTGCTGCACAAACAGAAGAATTACAAGAAGCAGTGTACGGATTATCAGAGTGGAAGAAAGAAGAAATCCAAGGAGCGAAAGTTATTGCGAATCCGGGCTGCTATGCAACTGCAGCTCTACTTGCGGCAGCTCCTCTTATGAAAGAGAAGCTTGTAGAAGAATCGTCCCTTATTATTGATGCAAAATCAGGTGTATCAGGAGCAGGAAAGTCCCCGGGGAATATGACACATTTTCCTGAGATGCACGATAATTTGAAAATTTATAAAGTGCATGAGCATCAGCATATCCCGGAAATTGAGCAAATGCTTCTGGAATGGAATGAACATGCAAAACCCATTACGTTCAGTACGCATCTTATCCCAATTACGAGAGGCATTATGGTTACGATGTATGCCCAGGCAAAACAGGCCATTACTTCAGAAATGCTTCAGCAGCTGTACAAAGAAAGCTATGCGCATGCTCCGTTTGTCAGAGTTCGCAATCTAGGAAACTATCCAAGTCCAAAAGAAGTATGCGGATCGAACTATTGTGATATCGGAACTGCTTATGATGAACGCACAGGACGGATTACAGTTGTATCCGTAATCGATAACTTAATGAAAGGCGCTGCGGGTCAGGCAGTGCAAAACGCAAATCTATTATTAGGATTAGAAGAGAAGACAGGGCTCGACCTTGTGCCTATGTATCCATAAGGGGAGGAAATACTATGATTGAAACATCAGTCGATGTAAAGGTTGCAAATGGATCTATCGTTACACCGAAAGGATTTGCAGCAACGGGCGTGAATGCAGGAATTCGGAAAATACGAAAAGACTTGGGAGCAATTGTATGCGATGTTCCGGCCAGCTGCGCAGCAGTCTATACACAAAATCAATTTCAGGCAGCGCCTATTCAAGTAACGAAAGAAAGCATTGCTGTACAGGGTAAGCTGCAGGCAATCGTTGTAAACAGCGGAAATGCAAATGCATGCACAGGTTTACAAGGTGAAAAAGATGCTTATGAAATGCGTGCTCTTACAGCCGAGCAGCTTCAGATTGAAACACACCTTGTTGCAGTTGCTTCAACGGGTGTAATCGGAGAGGCTTTGCCGATGGAGAAAATTCGAAACGGCATTGTAACGCTTTCTCCTGTTAAAAACGAACAAGAAGCAAACGATTTTTACGAAGCAATTTTAACGACAGATTTGGTTACGAAGCGTTCTTGCTATCAAACAATGATAGACGGTCAATGCGTGACTATCGGCGGAGCGGCAAAAGGATCTGGTATGATTCATCCGAACATGGCAACGATGCTGGCCTTTGTAACGACAGACGCGAACATTGAGAGTGAAGTGCTCCAAAGCGCCTTAAGCAGTATTACGGATCAAACGTTTAATCAAATTACAGTAGACGGCGAAACATCAACAAACGATATGGTCATCGTGATGGCAAGCGGATTGGCAGGAAATGAACCGCTTCATCCTGGTCATCCAGATTGGGAACATTTTTACGAAGCGCTGAAGCAAACGTGTGAAGATCTTTCAAAGAAAATTGCGAAGGACGGGGAAGGGGCCACGAAGCTTGTAGAGGTGAATGTGTCAGGGGCACTAACAGTAAAGGACGCCCGCATTGCCGCGAAAAAGATAGTCGGCTCGGCTCTTGTGAAAACAGCCGTATACGGCGAGGATGCGAACTGGGGCAGAATTATCGGGGCGCTTGGGCACAGCGAGGCGGTGCTTGATCCTGAAAAGATTGATATTTCAATAGGCAATATATGTGTATTGAAAAATAGTGAACCGCAGCAGTTTTCAGAGGAAGAAGCAAAACAATACTTGCAGCAGGATTCTATCGTAATTCATGTGGATTTAAACATCGGAACAGCAAGCGGTACAGCGTGGGGCTGTGATTTAAGCTACGACTATGTAAAAATCAATGCCAGCTATCGCACATAAGGAGGAAGCCATGAGAGACATTGTTGTTGTTAAATGCGGCGGAAGCATTTTAGAGAGTTTGACAGATGCATTTTTTACAAGTTTACGAGAGCTGCAAAAAACGTATGATCTGGTTGTCGTTCACGGCGGTGGCCCGGAAATTGATGCGATGCTCGGACAGCTTAATATTCCAGTTCAAAAGAAAAACGGACTCCGTATTACAACGAAAGAAATATTAGATGTTGTACAAATGAAGCTGTGCGGAACAGTCAATAAAAATCTAGTGGCGCAATGCGAAAAGAACAATATTTCTGCCATCGGTCTTGCCGGTTGTGACGGAAAGCTGCTGCAGGCAAAGCCGCTTGATCAGGAGCTTGGATTTGTCGGGGATGTCGAAGCCGTAAATGTTGTTTTGCTGCAAAGCCTCTTATCCCAACAGCTTGTACCTATCATTTCTCCAATTGGTATGGATAGAGAAGGGCAGCTTTATAACATTAACGGAGATACAGCAGCAGCTGCTGTTGCATCCTCATTGCAGGCCAAACATCTTTTGCTCGTAACGGATGTGCCGGGCGTTTTGTATAACGGAGAACTTTTGCACGAAGCGGAGGAAGAACAGCTTCTTCAGCTGATTACAGACGGTGTGATCACAGGAGGAATGATTCCAAAGGTAAAGGCAGCGCTTGCCTCTTTGCAAGGGGAAACGGAGGAAGTGGTCATTGTTGACGGGGTAAATGGATTCATAAATAAGGACGGAACGATTGTAGGAACGAAGGTATTGAAAGGAGTGCGTGTACAATGACAGCATTATTTCCGACTTACAAACGCTGGGATATCGAAATTACAGAAGCAAAAGGAACTATAGTAAAAGATGTGAACGGAAAGGAATATTTAGATTTTGTATCAGGCATTGCTGTTTGCAATCTAGGACATTGTCATCCTGAGGTAACTAAGGCTGTAAACAACCAGCTGCAAAAGGTGTGGCACGTATCCAATTTGTTTCAAAATAGTTTACAGGAAGACGTTGCACATCTTTTAACCGCTAATAGTGACGGACAATGCGCATTCTTCTGTAACAGCGGTGCAGAAGCGAACGAAGCGGCTATTAAGCTGGCGCGCAAATACACGGGGAAAACGAAAATCATCACGTTTTGTCAATCGTTCCATGGGCGCACCTTTGCGACAATGAGCGCGACCGGACAAGAAAAAATCCATGCAGGGTTCGGTCCGTTGCTTTCCACCTTTGTATATGTGCCCTTTAATGATATAGACGCATTAAAAGAAGCAATGGATGATGAAACGGCGGCTGTGATGGTGGAGGCTGTACAAGGGGAAGGCGGAGTACTTCCGGCGGATACAGAGTTTTTACAAGAAATCGAAAAACTGTGTAAGCAATACGGAGCGCTCATGATCGTTGATGAGGTGCAAACGGGTATAGGCCGGACAGGAAAAGCGTTTGCTTATCAGCATGCAGGTGTGTCTCCTGATATTATCACAATAGCAAAAGCGCTTGGAAACGGTATTCCAGTCGGCGCAATGATTGGTAAAGAAAAGCTCGCATCAGCTTTCAGTGCGGGTGTTCACGGCTCTACCTTCGGCGGAAACATGATTGCCATGGCAGCTGCTAAAGCAGTGCTGCAAGTTGTGTTTGAGGAAGAATTTTTAAATGAGACAGCTGATAAAGGGGAGTATTTTCTTGCATTATTAGAACAACAGCTGGGAGATTTGCCAATCGTACAGCAAGTGCGCGGCAGAGGGCTGTTGATCGGAATCGTATGTAAATGTGATGTTGCTCCATTTGTATTGGAGCTGCAAAAGTCAGGATTGCTCGTATTGAATGCAGGACCGAACGTACTGAGGATTCTTCCTCCGCTTACAGTGACAAAAGAGGAACTGGTAAAAGGCGCAGAGATTTTGAAACATGTATTGCAAAAAGAAAGCTTGATTTCTTTATGATAAGTGATAAGAGAGGAGAGAAACACATGCAGTATGTACAATCCGCTGTTAAAGTGCACACAAAGGACATTTTGTCATTAGAAGAGCTGAGCTCGCAAGAGGTTTTATCTATTATCGAATTTGCGGTTTCCTTAAAGAAGCAGCATCTAAAAGGGGAAAATCCGCCGCTGCTGGGTGGAAAAATATTAGGGATGATTTTTGATAAGCATTCTACGCGTACGCGTGTATCATTTGAGGCGGGCATGCTGCAGCTTGGCGGGCACGGCATGTTCTTGAGCGGAAAGGAATTACAGATTGGGCGCGGCGAAACGATTGAAGATACAGCAAAAGTGCTTTCACAATATGTAGATGCTATCATGATTCGTACGTTTGAGCATGAGAAGGTTGCAGAGCTTGCAAAGCATGCCTCTATCCCTGTCATAAATGGATTGACCGATGATCATCACCCTTGCCAGGCGCTCGCTGATCTTATGACGGTGTATGAAGAAAAAGGTACGTTTCATGGAGTTAAGCTTGCATACGTAGGCGATGGAAACAATGTTTGTCATTCTTTATTAATCGGAGGCGCTAAAGTCGGCATGCATATCACTGCAGCATGTCCGGCGGGACATCAGCCGGAGGCATATATAATTGAAGCAGCTAAAGAAATTGCCAAAGAAACGGGTGCAGTAATTGAAGTGTATGAAAATCCGCAATTAGCTGTACAAAATGCAGATTTTATCTATACAGATGTTTGGACCAGTATGGGACAGGAAGAAGAAGCGAAAGAAAGACTGCAAAAGTTCCAGCCTTATCAAGTAAATGAAAAGCTCGTGCAATATGCGCAGCAGGATTATAAATTTCTTCATTGTTTGCCTGCCCACCGCGAAGAAGAAGTGACATCCGATATTATAGATGGAAAACATTCTGTCGTATTCGAGCAAGCTGGAAACCGTCTGCACGTCCAAAAAGCGTTATTGGCAAGCTTATTGCGTCCATAAAAGACAATTTTCCAAAAGAAGGATGTCTTCTTTATGAAGAAAAATAAATATAGTGTATTCTCTAACCAAGCTTTATCCTTTATAATAGTATATAAGAAGAAACCCTTTTCACATGTAAAGGATAATAGCGGGAGAGATGCACACGTGAAGAAACAAAAGAAAAAATATGGAGTATTACAGCGTATCCAACGCGTTTTTAAGCTTAATTTTTATAGACTGTTTCGTTCTCCTGGCGGCGCTAAAAAGGTTGCCCTAGGATTTGCTCTCGGCTTTGCCCTTGAAATGCTTGTCCTTTCTACTGCTTCTCTTATTTACTTTTTGTTTTATCCGATCATTCGTTTGTCAGGCGGATCTCTTCCTGCCGCGATTATTGGAAATGTAATTGGAAAACTGACGTTTCTTCCAGTTGTATTGCTTCCCTTCGCACATGCGCTCGGTAAGCTCATTTATCCATTTAAAATTAAAGAAGCGCCTATTAAGGAGCATTCCTTTCTCGAAATTTTTTCTGGGAACTTCATGGAAGTTTTAAAGGATTTGCTGCATAATGGCTTATATACGTTAATCGGCATGACTATCTTTGGTGCATTCCTCGGTTTTGTTTCGTATTTTATCATATATCACTTATATGAAAGAGAGAGACACCGCCGCTTGGAGCGCAGGAAAAGACATACAAAAGTAGCGCTTATGCGAACGTAAAAAAGGAATCCTGCAGAGGATTCCTTTTTTTAATGAAATTATAAAATTTGAGATGTGTCGAGCGCCTCGAAGGTTCAGCTTTTTTTGTATTCGCACTGATCTTGAAATCAATGAATCCGCTTTTGCAAATGCTGCATATGATAAAGTGAAACTTCCATCAGTGGGGAGCTTTCATCCCCCACTGATGGTTAGTTGAACCAATCAGGCTTTTACTGCCCGTTAATGCGTGATAAAGCAAATTTGCAAAAAAGGAGAGATGCAATATGTTCCATTTTTATCCGCGTTTCTACGCTCCAGTTTACTATATGCCGGTACCATATTTCGTTCGTGCTGATTATTTATCGCTTCCCCGTCAAGAAGTGCAGGCAGAAGAGCCGTACTTACTGACTTGGCCGTATTCCAATGTATATTACGGCAATTATTTTGAATCCTAAACTGAGGCCATATATACTTTTGCAACAATAGCTTGCAGCGTTTCCAATGAACTGGATAACTGCTTCAATTCCTCTTCTGATAAGGCGTCTAGGTTTTCCCGCAACTTATCTAAAATAAATTGTTTATACTGCTTAATAAAAACTTCGCCTTCATCTGTCAAAGAGATCAAGATGACACGCCGATCCTTCTTGCTGTAATGCCGTTTAATAAAATCTTCTTCAATGAGTTTATTAAGAAGAGGTGTCATGTTTGGGCGTGAAATGGCTAATCGGCTTCCTATTTCCGATACCGTCAAAGTTCCTGCATCATGAAGCAGAAGCAGTATTTGTGTATGTGACTGCGGTATATTCTTATGAATGACAGCATCACCGGGGAGCATGAATTTACGATAAAAAAGAGGCACTAACGAAAGAAGATGATTTACAATATGTTCCCATTCACGATGGTTCATAATCAAGCCTCCCATTCTAATTCATTGTAGCAAAAATAAATTTGGTCATGAGATATGACAGAGGTTTGTTAAAAAAATGTAATCATTTTTCGAGAAAGAGAAGAGGTACTGCAATATTTGTTACAGTACCTCAATCTTTTTTCGCTTGCATAATATCCAGATTTGGAATAAACGCTTTCATGTGCTTCACAACAGAATCATATCGATTTTGCGCGTTAGGATATTGCTGCTGCGTCACTTGGTCCAAAGGTAATATCATGTAATTTTCGCTGTTTTTTGAATACGTAAAGGTTGGCAAAAAGGAAGGATGGATCAGCGCAATCGTTCCATCATTATTTTTTCTTACAGTAATATTTGCAATCCCGCCAAACCACGTTTCTTCATTTTGCTGTCCGGCAAGAAAATTTCCTAAGGAATAACAAACAAAGGTGGAATTTCCATTTGCTCCTGTCAAAAATGCAGGCGGCTGCAGTACATGAGGATGGTGGCCAAAAATGACAGATACGCCTAAATCGCTTAAAAATTGAGCAAGCTCAGTTTGTTCAGGGTTCGGCATGACTTCATACTCCTTGCCGAAATGCAAATTTACAACAACTGCATCGGATCGTTGCTTTGCTTGTGCAACGTCTTTTTTCAAGACTTCTTTATTTATTATATTAACCAAATATGGCTTGGGCAGTCTAATGCCGTTTGTGCCGTATGTATAAGACAAGAGGGACAGTGTAATGCCGTTTTTCGAAATGGTTCTTATGCGAGTGCGATCTTCTGCAGAATGATAAGCGCCAGTCCGCACTAAACCGAGCTTGTCCCAATACGAAACGGATGCTAGTAAAGGCTGTTCTCCGCGGTCGAGAGCATGATTATTTGCCATATTTACTACGTCAAAACCTGTATCCTTGATAGCATCTGCGATTTCTACAGGACTATTGAAGGATGGATATGTAGATAGTCCGATTGTCGTTCCCCCTATAATGGATTCTTGGTTGACAAATGAAAAGTCGGCTTTTTCAATATACGGTTTGATAATAGAAAACATAGGATGAAAGTCAAAACGCTCTACATCAATACGTGCATCGTTATATACGCGTTCATGAAGCAAAACGTCTCCAACTGCTGCAAGAACAATTTGGGGCGGAGCTTTCGGTTTTGTAGGCGGCTTTCCGGCTTTGGCGGGAGCCGGCGCCTCATTGGAATGAAGACTGCCCATCCAAAATAAGCTTATACAAGACACAAAAATGACAAAGCTTATGAGTACTCGTCTTAACCAATCCATAACAAATTCCTTTCTATACGTAACTACATAATAGCTTTCCCAAAAAAATCCCGCCTGTAACATAGGCGGGATTATTGTTCATAGGATAATACTTTCTGTGCAAATGAATCAGCGATGATTTTGTAACCTTTATCGTTCGGGTGGATTTTATCAAAAAACAAATCTGTCTCCTTGCTCGGAAGGAGTTTTTGTATTGGCAAAACAACTGCTGGTGCATGAGTTTTCGCAGAAGAACGGACAGCCTTGTTCCAGCCCTCTAAGAACATATTGGCATAAGAGGAAACGGAATCGTCTAGTTCCAATGGATTGTATAATTCGGCCAGAACGATAAGCGCCGATGGATTTTGCTTGCGAATGAGGTTTAAAATTTCTTGCAAGTCCTTCTTATATATGTCTTTTTCTCGTTCTAATGCTTGTAGATTTTTTAAAACGCCGTCATTTGGATTTAAACGAAGAAGGTTATTGCCGCCGATGCTGATTGTAATAAGATCTGCTTTTTTCAGCTTTGCTTGTATATCTTCAGTCTGCAGCATGCGCAGCAAGTAATCCGTTGTCAATCCGTTCACTGCAGCATTATCTACAACCACTTTCTTGCCTGTTTGTTTTTCCAATTCAGCTGAGGCCATCTCGGCATAGCCTCCTTGTGAAGAGCCGTAACCTTTTGCGACAGAATCTCCTAAAACAAGGTGATATAATTCCGTGCTTTTTCGCGTCTCGATCCAAAGAGGTGAGGCAACAGCCGCTTGTTTTTTACTCGAAAAAGAAACAAGAGAACTATTTTTGTAGAAAAAGAGAGCACATAAAACAATGGATGTAAGCATAAGGAAGCCCAGCGCTTTTTTCAATGAAACTACCTCTCTTTGTAGCTTTTTATTATAAATGCTTATTGTATCATATTCATTCAAAGATTCAATGGAAATAAAGAAGAGTCATAGCTTCACAGACTATTAACATTTCCTTAACTTTTACTTTGCAGAAAATTTGAAAAAATGCGTAAAATCCAATTGACCGAAATAGACAAAATTCGATAAGATATATACAAGTGAATAAAAAAACCGTTTATAGTGGGGAGAGATCATCTGGCGACGTGCAGAAGCGGTCAAACCTTTGTAGTGGTTCATGCAAGGGTAAACCGGAGAGAAGAAGCATACCATACTCCCTTTTGTTTGCACATAGCACACGGAAATGTCGAAGTTATAATTCATTCATATATAGATGTCAGATAAATAAAAACTATCAAAGATTTCTGTCATTAAAAACAGAAGATATTCTTGTGCTTTTGGAGAGTGCGATTTGTGACATGCCACTGGCAAGGGAGAGCTAACTGTGAAGAAATCTACAAAAGTAACGATGGCAAACGCAGCAGCGTTCTTAAAAAGACGCAAATCTGAGTAACAAGAAAAAGGTGTAGAGTTTATAGCTCTGCATCTTTTTATGATACGATAGCACAAAAGCCTAGGAGGGAAATATGAGAAGGATGATTGCAACGCTTTTGCTTCTTGTTGGCATAGGACTTATCAGTATAAGTGTATGGCAGCTTATAGACACAAAGAAACAGCAAGTGCAGTCTATGGAGCAGGCGACAGACAAACTGCAAAAAGCAAAGGAAGCGCAAGTCTCAAGGCAGGAATTTCATCCTGCCAAAAATGAGACAATCGGGATTTTACGCATTCCGAAAATCGAAGCAGAGCTGCCGATTGTAGAAGGCACAGATTCCGATGATTTGAAAAAAGGCGTAGGACATTATACGAGCACTGCATTTCCGGGAGAGCAAGACCAAATTTTATTATCGGGTCATCGTGATACTGTATTCCGCCGCTTCGGGGAGCTGAAAAAAGGAGATGAATTTATAGTCGAGCTTCCATATGGAACATTTCGTTACAAAATGGATGATGCCCGTATTGTAAAAGCGGACGATACAAGCATTATTGGCTCTACAAAACCAAACGAGGTTCTGAATTTATCGACCTGTTATCCGTTTCAATATGTCGGTTCTGCACCAGATCGATATGTGATATATGCCTATCCAGCAGAAAAGCAGTCTTGAAGGAGAGACTGCTTTTTTCTTACATAGTTCTTCCTTCAAATGTACAAAATGGTAAGTAAAGACAGATTAAATGAGGGACGTGTAATGAAGGAAGAACAAACAATTCCCGCGAGCAGTATGTTTGAAGCGTATCTTGTCATCTTTGCGGTCATCGGCGCACAAACAGGCATTGGTCTTGCGGTATTCGAGCGTTTCGTTTATATGAATGCAAAACAAGATTCGGTCGTTGCGGTGATATTAGCGGGATTATATACTCATATAACGATGTATATTATCATCAAAACATTGCAGCGTTATAAAGATAAAGATTTGTATGATATTCATCGGCTTATATTTGGAAAGTGGATTGGAAGCGTATTAAACTTTATCTGGATAGGTTATTGTTCTTACGCAGTGTTGATGGTCGTGGTCACCTATTTTGAGATTTTAAGTACCTATATGTTTCCTGAAATCCCGAATTGGTTTGTAAGTATGATTTTAATTATTCTCGCCGTTTACGCAATTGTAGGGGGCATTCGGGTAGTGATGGGAGTATGCTTTTTCAGCGTATTCATTTCACTGCTAATTTTCTTTGTTTTATATCAGATCCTGCCGTATTTTAACGTAAGAAATTTTCTTCCTATGTTTGAAACGTCGCCCATTCAATTATTAAAAGCTGTTTATCAAATGGCTCTATCATTGGCAGGATTTGAATTGATTTATTTTTATTATCCATACATTCAAGATAAACAAAGAGTACAGCGGTATGGTCAAATCGGGGTTTTTATTACAAATATCTTTTTTATTTGTCTCATGATTCTTGCAATCGGTTTTTTTGGCGGTCGGGAAATAATCAAATCTGTTTGGCCGACATTACATATGTACAAAGTTGTGAAATATCCTTTTTTGGAGCAGTATCAGGTTATTGTGCTTTGTATATTTTTGGTGATTATTTTGCCGGTTATTGCTCTCTACTTATGGAGTCTCACAAAAGGCGTCAAAAAGCATTTTCCTATTACGCAAAAAAAAGCGTTATATGTGACGTGCGGTGTGCTTTTCGTCGTCTCTCTCTTATTTAAATTCCGAATGCAAGTCGACCAGGCTGGTTTATATTTCAACAAAATCGCCTTTTATGTCATTTTCGTGTATCCGTATATTCTCTTCGTCTTTTCCTTTTTCATAGAGAAAATCAAGAAAAGAAAGAAGGAAAAGCTGACTATGAAGGCATAGCCAGCTTTTCTTTGCCTTGTTTGTAGGAGAGTCCGATACCCGACCTACAAATAATAATCAGGCAGAGGAGATAGAAAAACGAAAAGTCATGATCATACTGTTTTATTCACTAAATCATTGCTTGACGGAATTTCTGCAATCATTTTTACATCGGCATTGGGTATCGGCGTTATGTTTTCTGCCGTACCGGTTTTGATTTATCAGGGAATCATCGCCTTGTTTGCAACACAAATTCAAGCGTTTGTACCCGAAGTGCTGATGGATAAAATCATTCTGGAAATAACAGCTGTCGGCGGTATTATAATTATAGCCATCGGCTTGAATATTTTGCAGGTGATTACGATTCGAGTGGCAAATATGCTGCCGAGCCTATTGTTTACTGTTCTTTTTGTTGTACTTGTACATATATGGAATTTCTAAAGAGTTTATTTTGAAAACCTAAGGAAAAACATTGGATCAAATTCAAAAAGAAATAAAAGCTAAGGAATAATGGAAAAGGCACAGTCTTGAAGACTGTGCCTTTTATTCTGAAAAATTAGAATTATAGGTTGTTGACACAATTCTTCTGTTAATGTTAACCTTTATTATATAAAAGTTAACAAATGAGGTGGAATGCATGAAAATAACTTCCGCACATTCTTCGCTTACGTATACGTATGAAGAATTGTCTCAAAAAAATAAGGAATATGTGTGGCATCCTTTTACACAAATGAAAGATTATCTCGAAGACGACCCGCTCATTATTGAACGCGGAGAAGGAAGAAAGTTATATGATATGCAGGGGAATGCATACTGGGATGGCGTTTCCTCTATTTGGCTGAATGTACATGGTCATCAAGTGAAGGAGCTGGACGATGCGATTCGGGCTCAATTAGAAAAAATTGCACACTCGACACTGCTTGGCATGGCGAATGTACCATCTATTCTGCTGGCTGAAAAAGTGATTGGACTCATGCCAAAAGGGCTCAAAAAAGTATTTTATTCCGATTCAGGAGCAACGGCGGTAGAGATTGCTATTAAAATGGCAATTCAATATTGGCAGCATAAGGGAAAGAAGGAAAAATATAAATTTATTACGATGAAGGAAGCATACCACGGGGATACAATCGGTGCTGTTTCGGTCGGTGCCATTGATTTGTACCATGAAACATTTCGTGCGCTTTTATTTCCTTCTATGAAGCTTCCGTATCCGTATACATATCGTTCCCCGTACAAACAAGAAGAGATTGTTAAAAAGCATCTTGAAGAAATGGAGCAGCTATTACGAGAACAATCGCATGAAATTGCGGCTGTTATTGTAGAGCCGATTGTACAAGGGGCAAGCGGGATTATTGTCATGCCTGAAGGGTATTTAAAAGGATTGCGCGAACTTTGCACGCAATACAACGTACTGCTCATCGCTGACGAAGTAGCAACCGGATTTGGAAGAACGGGGAAGATGTTTGCGTGCGAGCATGAAGGCGTAACACCGGATTTATTGACAGCAGGAAAAGGGCTTACCGGGGGATATTTGCCGGTGGCCGTAACGGTTGCGACAGATGAAATTTATAATGCATTTTTAGGGAATTATGAGGAGCAGAAAACATTTTTCCATGGCCATAGCTATACGGGAAACCCGCTTGGATGCGCGGTTGCTCTTGCAAATCTGGAACTGTTTGAAACAAGCAATCTTGTACAAGAGGTTGCTGATAAGTCGGTGTATATAGCAAACAGATTGCAAGATTTCTATGATTTAAAACATGTAGGCGATATTAGGCAAAAAGGGTTTATGGTCGGCATTGAGCTCGTGAAAGATAGAGAAACAGAAGAACCGTACTCTTGGACGGAGCGCGTGGGGGTACGGACATGCCACCGTGCTCGCGAACTAGGCATGCTTCTTCGTCCTCTGGGCAATGTCATCGTGTTCATGCCTCCGCTAGCGTCCACTTTAGAAGAACTGAATGAAATGCTTGCCATTTTATATGATGCAATAGCGGACATAACGGAGGGAAAAGGATGAAGGGGCTTTTTGTAACGGCGACAGATACAGAGGTGGGAAAAACGGTTGTGGCAGGGGCTTTAGCAGGTGTCCTGCGCAAAAGAGGATATGACGTCGGCGTGTGCAAGCCGATCCAAAGCGGACATCTTTCCTGTGACCCTGCCGGTGATGCGTCCCGTTTACAATATTTGTCCGGAGTAGAAACACATGCCGATCATATTTGCCCGTTTTCTGTCAAGGAGCCGCTCGCCCCTCGCTTGGCCATGAAGCGTGCCGGAAAGCAAGTATTTTTGGCAGATGTCGTGAACAGCTGTAAGAATATACAAGAGTATTTCGAGTATATTATCGTGGAAGGGGCAGGCGGTTTTATTGTTCCATATACCGAGGATGCGCTAGTAGCAGACTTTGCGCAAGCCCTTAATATGCCTCTCCTTATTGTTGCCCGTCCGACACTTGGTACCGTAAATCACACCTTGCTGACAATCGAATGCGCAAAAGCAAGAGGATTGAAGGTTGCCGGCGTAATTCTTTCAGGATATCGGGAGGAAGCGCTGGAGAGGGTGAAAGAAAACCGGGATATGATTGAACAGCTCAGCGGTGTACCTGTTTTAGGAATGATTCCTTGGCTCGGTGAAGAATTTACAAGAGAATACGCACTTGAAGCCGCTGAATATTCTATTAATGTTTCTAAGCTGGAGGAGTGGCTCGCATGAGTTGGCATCAGCATCTGCAGAGCGAATTGGCACTCTTGGAAGAGCGTCAGCAAATACGAACGCTTCATGTAACAGAGAACGGTCCTGATTGCTGGATTATAAAAGATGGAAAACGGCTATTGAATCTAGCTTCCAATAACTATTTAGGACTGGCGGGTGACAAAAGATTAATAGAAGCTGCGATAGAGGCTGCTTCTATGTACGGGGCAGGTGCAACAGCTTCGCGATTGATTGTTGGCAACTATCCTCTGTATGAGGAGGCGGAACACGATATTGCAAACTGGAAGGGAACAGAACGAGCTTTGCTCATTGGCAGCGGCTATACAGCAAATTTGGGAGCGCTGTCTGCCCTTTTAGGAAGAAATGATGTTGTATACAGCGATCGGCTGAACCATGCCAGCATTACGGACGGCATTGTATTAAGCCGTGCTGAGCAAAAGCGTTATAAGCATAACGATTTAGAGCATTTGGAGAAGCTTCTTCAGGAAACGCCCGCAAATAAACGAAAGCTTATTGTAACGGATACTGTGTTCAGCATGGACGGCGATACGGCGTATTTGCAGGAGCTTGTGCATATAAAAGAAAAATACGACGCTTTGCTTATGGTTGACGAGGCGCACGCAAGCGGGGTTTATGGTCAAAACGGCGCAGGTCTTGCTCACGAGCTGGCTGAACGCATTGACCTTCATATGGGCACTTTCAGCAAAGCGCTAGGCTGCAGCGGAGCATATCTGGCAGGAAGCAAGTTGTTAATGGATTATTTGACTAACACAATGCGCAGCTTTATTTTCACAACAGGTATGCCGCCTAGTACGGTCGGTTCTATTAAACGCGCCGTTGAAATTGTCCGCGGTGAATCATCCAGACGCGCTGCGCTTATGCAAAATGGGACATTGCTTCGCGACTTATTAAAGCAAGCAGGATTTGATACTGGGAGCAGCAGCACGCATATCGTTCCAATCGTCATTGGATCAAATGAAGCAGCGATCCGCTTCAGTCAGCAGCTGCAGGAAAAAGGGATTGCGGCTATTGCTGTTCGTCCGCCGACAGTTCCGGAAAACAGTTCGCGCATTCGCTTGACCGTTACAGCCGATCATAGACCTGAAGAAATCCGATGGGCAGTAAAGCTTATAACGGAAACCGGGCAGAAAGAAGGTGTAATTTCATAATGAGACCGACACTTATTATGCTTTCTGGCTGGGGAATGGATGCGCCGGTTTGGGACGAATTGTGTGAGCACCTATCATCTCACCGTATTCGTTTTATAAATTGGCATCATACGCAAAATGCGGAGGACATAGAAAATCGTGTCCGTCACATCATCCGGCAAGAAAAGAAGGTTATTTTGATCGGCTGGTCACTTGGTGCTATTGCTGCATTAGGGGCAGCGGCGCAGGAGCCTGTATACGGTATAGTGCTCATAGGAGGGACGGCAAGGTTTACGCAGGATACGAACTATGCAGGGTGGAAGGCAGCGTTTGTGGAACGATTAAAGCGAAACATACAGACACAGGCTGGCCGTGCCCTTCAAAGATTTGATGAAAGTATGTTTTCAGCTGCTGAACAAATATGGAAGGAGTCATTTCCGGCCGTACGTGCCCAGTTTACAGCATACGATACAGATTCACTTCTTATTGGGCTCGAATACTTGATGCAGCGTGACGTAAGGCCGCTTCTTTCTTCCTTGCATGTTCCTCTTCTTTTGCTGCATGGAGAGAATGATGCAATATGTTCGCTAGAAGCTGCCCGCTATATCGAAGAAAGAACGAAAGCCCATTTGCATATATGGAAGGAAGCCGGACATGCGCCTCACATTACAAGAGCGAAGGAGTGTGCTCGCATGATTCAACAATTTGCAGAAGAGGGGAACGCACATGATCAATAAAGCGCTGCTGCAAAAACGTTTTAATAAAGCAGCTTCAACCTATGACGAATATGCGAATGTGCAAAAGAAAATGGGTGATGTGCTTATTCAAAAGCTGTGTCAAACATACACATCACATGCCCGTCTTTCTATTTTAGAACTTGGCTGCGGTACAGGATATGTCACAGAACAGCTATTAAACTCCTTTCCTTATGCTTCTGTCACAGCGGTTGATTTTGCGCCGCATATGATTGAGCAGGCGAAAAAAAGAAGAGGAGCCGAAAAAGCTGCTTTTATATGCGGAGACATTGAGAAAATTAGTTTTTCGGGGCCGTATGATGTGATTATTTCAAATGCAACATTTCAGTGGCTGAATGATTTGCAAGGAACCGTAGCGCGTTTGTGCGAAGCTTTGCACGATAACGGCGCCTTGATGTTTACGACATTTGGCAATGAAACGTTTCAAGAGCTTCATTTGTCCTTCCAACAGGCAGTAGGAAGTTTGGAAGGGAAAGATGAGCGGGCCGTCGGGCAGTCATTTTTTACGGCGCAACAGTTAAAGGAATTATGCGAACCGCAAGGGCATGTTTCCATGCAGCAAGCGCGCTACATAGAATGGTTTTCAACCGTTCGCGATTTTTTGGATTCTGTTCGCAAAATCGGGGCAGCCAACAGCAATGATGGGATTTCCAGTCAAAGCCCTAGTGTTTTTCGCAACATGATCAGGTTGTACGAAGAGCAGTTTCAACAAAACGGCTGTATACCAGCCACATATCATGCACTATTTTGTTCTATTATGAAACAGGGGGAGAAAAAGGATGGAACACGTACAAATGAAAACGGATTGGAAGCAGCTCGCGCATGAGGTAGTAAACGGTAAGGAAATCACAAAAGAAGAGGCGCTTGCGATTTTACAAGTACCTGATGAAGAAGTTTTGGAAATCATGAATGCGGCCTATATCATTCGTCATCATCACTACGGCAAAAAAGTAAAGCTGAACATGATTATTAACACGAAGTCAGGACTTTGTCCGGAGGATTGCGGGTATTGTTCTCAATCCATCGTTTCTGAAGCGCCGATTGATAAGTATGCATGGCTGACAAAGGAAAAAATCGTAGAGGGCGCACAAGAGGCGATTCGCCGTAAAGCAGGAACGTACTGTATCGTAGCATCCGGCCGCCGCCCGACAGACAGAGAAGTTGAACATGTAATCGGAGCTGTGAAGGAAATTCGCGAAACGACGGATTTGAAGATTTGCTGCTGCTTAGGATTTTTAAATGAAGATCATGCAAACCGCCTGGCAGAAGCCGGAGTGCACCGCTACAACCACAACTTGAATACACATGTCAATAACTACGAAAGCATCTGCTCCACGCATACATACGATGACCGTGTGGATACAGTGGAGAAAGCGAAGGGTGCGGGAATCTCCCCTTGCTCAGGAGCCATTTTCGGCATGGGGGAAAACGAAGAGCAGCGTGTAGATATTGCATTTGAGCTGAAGCGTATAAACGCGGATTCTATTCCGTGCAATTTCCTTGTTGCTGTGAATGGTACGCCTTTAGAAGGAAGAAAAGATCTTACGCCTGTGACTTGTTTAAAAATTTTGGCGATGATGCGCTTTGTAAACCCGTCAAAGGAAATCCGCATTTCCGGAGGACGCGAAATCAATTTACGTTTCTTGCAGCCGCTTGGTCTATTTGCTGCTAACTCTATTTTCGTAGGAGACTATTTAACAACTGCCGGTCAAGAGCCGACAGATGACTGGAATATGATTGCGGACTTAGGATTTGAAATTGAAGAGTGTGCTTTATAATGAGGAGGAGCCGACTTCGGCTCCTTTTTTTCTTTATGTTCAGCTCCGCTGGAAAGGTTCTCTCGTTCTGCACCTCGAAGGCTCCGCTTTTCTTAATGTCTAGCTCCACCGGCTAGCTCCTCCTGTCAGAGAACCTCTACCACATAAGATGAAACTTCATCTGTGGAGGCGTTTTTCCTCCACAGATGTTAGTTGAATCAATCGGGCTCTTAGCGTCCGTTTGTCCACCTTGTCTAAACATCTAAGTTACGGACGCTTAGAGCGGGATAAAGGCAAAAAACGCCTTTAAGGGTGGAGAACCTCTGCCTTCCGGAGCTGAACGAGCCGGCTCCGCTTTTCTGTGTGGATGAATTTCCCAACGGAATTTTGCAAATAGTAAAGGGAGAAGACTAACCGGGAGGGATGAGATGAGATATGTACTGGCAGCTATGACCTTTCTGATTTTATTCAAAGCAATCAGCGTTGATCCAGTAAAAGCGGCTACGGAGCCGGCACAGAAGGAGATGCACATGCGCATTGAGCATCATTTCCGTCAAGAAGCGGAGGAGCTGGGCCTTGAAACGGACGGAAAAAGTTTGAAGGAGGTTCGAAAGGAGATACATGTGTTAGAGGAGCAACAGCGGCGGGAAGCCATTCGACAGGCGGCAGATCATTATGGAATAGAGATAGATGGAAAATCAGTGGATGAAGTGATTGCGGCGGTTCGTACCGCTAAGAAAGAGGAACTGCAGGAAGAAGCTTTGAAAGCGGGCATTTCTGTTGATGGAAAAACGATGCAGGAGATCGCTTCGGAATTAAAAGAAAAGAAAAAATAAAGAGACCTGGGAGCAGGTCTCTTTATAAGTTAGTTTGTTACCGGAATTTGTGTAAGCTGGCGGTTCAAGTTTGCCATTTCAATAGCTGAAACAGCTGCTTCCCAGCCTTTATTGCCTGCTTTCGTACCAGAGCGTTCAATTGCCTGCTCAATTGTTTCAGTCGTTACTACACCAAAAATAACAGGCACTTCCGTTTGCATGGTTACCGCAGCCACTCCTTTTGCGACTTCATTGCATACATAATCGTAATGCGTTGTCGCACCGCGGATGACTGTGCCAAGCGTAATGACAGCATCGTATTTGCCGCTGGCCGCAAGCTTTTTCGCAATCATCGGAATTTCAAAAACTCCAGGCACCCATGCTACATCAATATCTGCCTCCTCTACGCCGTGACGTTTTAAGCCGTCCATGGCGCCGCCTAACAGCTTGCTTGTAATGAATTCATTAAAACGAGATACAACCACCGCAACTTTTAATCCTGTTCCTACTAAGTGTCCTTCAAATAACATGTTCTTCTCTCCCTTATAAATGTAGTAAGTGTCCAAGCTTTTCATATTTTGTTTTTAAGTAAGCCTCATTTTCCTTTTGGGCGGGAAGCTGAAGAGGCACACGCTCTGTTACTTCTAAGTCATAGCCCTTTAAACCGGCAATTTTACGCGGATTGTTTGTAAGCAGCTTAATTTTACGAATGCCTAAATCCTTTAAAATTTGTGCGCCAATGCCGTAATCGCGCAGGTCTGCCGGAAAACCGAGCTTATGATTCGCTTCTACCGTATCATAGCCCTCTTCTTGCAGTTTATAAGCGCGCAGCTTATTCAATAAACCGATGCCGCGACCTTCCTGCCTCATGTAAAGCAAGACTCCGCGACCCTCTTCCTCAATTTGTGCCAGAGCCGCATGCAGCTGCGGTCCGCAGTCGCAGCGGAAGGAATGAAATACATCACCGGTTAAGCATTCGGAGTGAACGCGTACAAGGATTGGTTCATCTGAATGAATGTCTCCTTTTACAAGTGCAATATGCTCTTTATCATCAAGCGAGTTGGAGTATCCGACAGAACGGAAGGTGCCGAATTGCGTTGGTAACGTAATTTCAACCTCACGCTGCACGAACGTTTCATGATGACGGCGATATTCAATCAAGTCTTGAATCGTAATCATTTTTAATTGAAATTGCTCGGCAATCTCACCTAAATCCGGTACGCGAGCCATTGTGCCATCTTCTTTGATAATCTCGCAAATTACTCCTGCCGGCTGAGCACCGCAAAGTACGGCCAAATCAACTGCTGCTTCTGTATGTCCAGCACGGCGCAGCACACCGCCTGGTTTGGCAATGAGGGGGAAGATATGCCCCGGGCGCTTAAAATCTTTAGGCGCTGCCGCAGGATTCAGCATTTCACGAATCGTTGCTGCACGCTCGAATGCACTGATTCCTGTTGTAGTGGATATGTGGTCAATGCTTACGGTAAAAGCTGTTCCGTGGGCATCCGTATTATGAGTTACCATCGGTTCAAGCTCTAATTGCGCTGCCCGCTTTTCTGTGATTGGAACGCACACGAGACCGCGTCCGTGTGTAATCATAAAATTGATTGTTTCCGGTGTAATCGTTTCTGCCAGCGCGATAAAATCTCCTTCGTTTTCACGGTTTTCATCATCGCATACAATAACGGCTTTTCCGTCTTTCAAATCCTTTAACGCTTCTTCAATTGTATGAAACATATTCTTTCCCCCTACATAAATCCGTTCTCTTGCAAAAAGTTTTCCGTAATGGAGCTTTTTGCAGGGCGCTTTATAAACTTCTCGATATATTTCCCAATCATGTCACACTCGATATTGACGAGATCTCCGATTCCTTTTTGTCCTACGACAGAATAATCCATTGTGTGTGGAATTAAGGAGATTGTAACAGATGCATCATCAATGCCGAAAATCGTCAAGCTTGTGCCGTCCACGGTTATAGAACCTTTTAAAATGCAGTAATGCAATAAGTGAGAAGCCAAGGAAATGCGATAATAAACGGCATTTTCCATTCGTTTTTTTTCTATAATCTTCCCTGTTCCGTCTACATGGCCGGAGACAAAATGACCGCCGAATCGTCCCTCTGCGCTCATGGCGCGCTCTAAGTTAACAGATGAGCCCTTTTTGAGAGACTGCAAAGAAGTGGCCTTTACGGTTTCAGGCATAACATCTACTGTGAATGAAGCAGATGTGAATGAAGTTACCGTCAAACATACTCCGTTTACCGCAATGCTGTCGCCTAAGTGAATGTCGCTTAAAATATGCTTAGCAGCGATAGTGATTTCAATTGCCATGGCTGTTTGGTTCATTCGTTCTATGGTTCCGATTTCTTCAATGATTCCTGTGAACATAAGGCACCTCATTTCTTCGGACAGCAACAAGCTTGATGTCGTCTCCGATTTGTTCTAAAGATTGGATTGAAAGCAGGGGAGCATCCTGCAAAGCTGTAAAGCCGTTTCCTCCAAAGAAGGAAGGTGCATGCTGCCCCCCGATTAAGCGGGGGCTCATATACATAATAAGCTGATCCCAGTATCCTTCTTCTAGAAAGCTTGCGTGTATATGCTGTCCGCCTTCTGCAAATAGAGAAAGAATTCCTTTTTCTCCGAGAACGCTGAGCAGTTCTTCTATCGTAATCATGCTTGTACTCATAGGCAGTATCGTTGCATGCGCTTCATAGAGCTGTATTTTTTCTTTTGAAACATGTGACCCTGTCACAATCCATGTAGGAGCAAGACCGTCCTGTAAAATTTGGGATGACAACGGGGTGCGTAAATGTGTATCCAATACAATGCGAATCGGATTTTTGCCGCCATTTGGCAAACGGGTTGTCAAGCTTGGGTCATCGGTAATAACAGTATTAACGCCTACAAGGATTGCATCGTGCTCATGACGATACCGATGAACATCCTCGCGTGCCGGTTTTCCTGTAATCCATTTGCTTTCACCTGTAGCAGTAGCAATCTTCCCGTCCAGGCTGACAGCGGTTTTTAGAGTAACGTACGGTCTTTTTGTTTTCATGTAATGAAAGAAAACTTTGTTTAAGTTTTTTGCCTCTTCTTCTAATACGCCTGTTTCCACTTCAATGCCCGCTTCTTGCAAACGGCGCATACCGCGTCCGGAAACAAGAGGGTTATTATCAAGTGCAGCAATTACGACACGCTTTACCTCTTTTTCAATCAATAATTCGCAGCAAGGCGGCGTTTTTCCGTAGTGGCTGCACGGCTCCAGCGTTACATAGACTGTAGCGCCTTTCGCTTTTTCGCCTGCCATTTGAAGCGCGTGTACTTCCGCATGTCCTTCGCCCGCACGTAAGTGGGCGCCGATACCAGCGATTTCGCCGTTTTTCACGACGACAGCCCCTACCATAGGATTGGGGCTCGTTTGTCCCCTTGTTGCTTCAGCCAGTTGCAAAGCCAGCTTCATGTATTCTTTGTCTGTCATGCTTTCACCTCTCCGTATAAAATCAAAAAGCCCCAAGGAAGATACCTTGGGGCTGAGAGAGACGTGTTTTCAAAATAGGATAAAAGGGTACAATAAAGAAACGGGTATTCCGCTGTTTTTTCGCAGAAAACCAGAAGTGTACGTTTGAAGTACTGCCCAAAAAGGGCATACGTATCCTAGTGTATGAAAACATAATCCTTCTCCCATCCAGACTATACTGTCGGTCCCGGATTTTCACCAGGTCCACCGTTTTACAAATGTAAAAGCGGGTCACGGACTGAGAAGCAAATGCTTCATCACCGCCGGTTGGGACTTTCACCCGACCCCGAAGGATATTGTTTGTCGTTATTATAGCACAAAAAAACGAAAAAGATAAAAAAAATTGCTTAGTAATCCGAAAAACATAGCTGCCTGGCTATTTTCAAATGAAAATAGCTAGGATTTACATTTTTGCTATAATGAGTATATGTGCAGGTTTGGGAAGAGGTGAAGTCATGAAATATATAGTGGTGGGAGCAGCAGGTGTAATAGGCGCTCTATTGCGATATTTTCTCGGTTTAATCAATCGACACATGCTTTTCCGCTTGCGACATGGCTGGCAAATATGGTCGGCAGTTTCTTTCTTGCATTTCTTGGCTTTTATATAGGCAGAATAAGAAAAGGTCCTGCTTAAGCAGGACCTTTTCTTATTCTGCATCTGTACCTTCTGGCTTAGGAGCGCGAACGACAGATTGAAGCTTTCCTTTGTGCGCGCCATCGCAAAATGGCATATTCTCGGATAAGCCGCAGCGGCAAAGAGAAAACGCTGGCTTTGCCGGAAATGGCTTGCCTTCGCCGTCCAGTAGTTCCACGTCCCCTGTCACGCGGAATGAGCCATTGTCATTTACTTTAATTTGCACCTTTGTCATAACTAACCCCTCCAAAGTTATGTAATCACTTTCCATCATATAATTATGGTGAAGAGTTTGCAATCCTATACATGTTTAGAATCTGTGCTTCTTATGTAAAAATAATAGTGATATAATACGAATACAAAACTGTATAAGGTGATAAGACCATGAATGAAAAAATGAACACCCTCAAAACAATTGCACAGGAACGAACTTGGGTTTCCTTCTTAAACAATAATCATCCCTATAGCTTGCTGCATTGGTCCATTGCCGGCGTGCAGAAAGATCAAAAAGATGTATGGCTGCTGCAGGATGAAGTAACATTTGAAACGAAAGAGTTCGCCAATATCGACCAAGCCGTTGCCTGGATTGATGACAACATGCAGGATGTAACTGACGTATTGGCGTAAAAGGACCGCTTCGGCGGTCTTTTTTATTTATCTGCAATTTTTCCCGTTGTATCATAAATAACAAGTTGTCCTTCTTTATACGCCTGTTCTATGGAAATAGACAGACTTTGTATAAAATGGAAATAGAAGCACAATATACAAGTAATATAACGAAAAGAAGGTGAGAACGGATGAAAATGTTCCTTGTCGCTTTTGTTATCATTTGCGGACTTACGGGCTGTGTACAAGACGGAGCAAAAAAAATCCCTCTGCCGGAAATAAAAACGCACAATATACACGAAACAGCCAGTATCGAGAAAGTAGCTGTTTCCGTTCGGAAAATAGGAACACCCTCCAGTTATGAAATTTGGAAAGCAAAGGAAGGCTACATGTTTCTTATCTTTCAAGTTTCCATTGCAAACCATCTTAATACAAGTCTTCTTGTGATGCCAAGGCATTTTAACCTTGTCAGCTCAACAGGCAAAATTTATGGAGTATTTCAAACAACAGAATACAGCGGTCTGCTGCATAAAACAAAAATAAGGGCAAGGGGAACTGCGGAAGGAATACTGCTGTTTGAAGTGCCTCGAAGCGAAACGTATAAAGAGCTTATATTTGCCCCTATAAAAAATGAACCGCTTATTATCTCGTTAAAGTGAAATACGCAAGAACCTGTTAGTGTAAAACATATGTATGCAGAAATTCATCAATAACTTGTTCGTAAGCGTCCTTGTTTTCTGCATAAGAAAGGGCGTGTAAGCCTTTTTCTGCAATAAACAGCTGCTTCGGTCCGCGTTTTTGCTCATATAATTCCTCTGTCATTTTCGCCAAAATGTAATCATCATCCTTGCTATGGATGAATAGAATAGGTTTTTTAATATTTTGCACACAATGAATGGGTGAAACATCGTGCACTGCATAGCCGTCCCGAATCTTTAAAAATGCGTTGGCCAATGGCAAAAGGGGCCATTTCGGCAATTTGAATTCCACTTTTAAACGGTATGCGAGCTGCTCATAAAAATCGGAAAACGGGCAGTCCGCAATATAAAAATCAGCACCGTCTTCCAGATGTCCCGCATATTGCAGCAGCGTTGCAGAACCCATAGATTCTCCGTGAATGCCCAGCGTAATATCGGTTCCGAAACGTTCCTTCACCCAATCTACGACCACTTTCAAATCGTGTTTTTCATAATAGCCGTAGCTGGTCGTGCGTCCTCCTGTTTGACCGTGCCGGCGATGGTCATAAATAATGACGTTGAAGCCGCGTTTGAAAAATAAATTGCTGTATTTAATAGAATTCAGCTTATTGACGGTAACGCCATGACAAAAAATCATGAAGCGATTTGATTTTTGAGAAGGAATATAGTAAGCGTGAATGTTATATCCAAACTTAGAAGGAATCCATATATCTTCTTTTTCCAGCGATTCAAACTCTTGTAAATCAAAATATTTGCTTGCTTCGCGTTCCAATATTTCCTCATCGGTTCGTTTTTTTATGTACATAATTCTATTAGTGAAAAAATAGCCGATTCCAAATATGACAGCGGCTAAAGCGACTAAAGCTCCTAAAGCAGTCCCAAAAACCCTCATGCCTAATCCCTCCTGATCCACCTCATGATATAATTATCTTACCATTATAGTTTACCATTTCGTCTTGACTGACGCCTGCATTTCGATTACGGT
The DNA here is from genome assembly GCF_000430785.1 of Ectobacillus panaciterrae DSM 19096. Classification (GTDB taxonomy): domain Bacteria; phylum Bacillota; class Bacilli; order Bacillales; family Bacillaceae_G; genus Ectobacillus; species Ectobacillus panaciterrae. The sequence continues at coordinate 88,804 of NZ_AUMR01000011.1, read as the reverse complement.
GAAATTGTAATCTATTACCATGCAAAGAGGTGGAGCTGTGGCAACTATTCGCGATGTTGCAAAATTAGCAGGTGTTTCTGTCGCAACTGTGTCCCGTGTTTTAAATAAGAAAGGGTATGTTCATGAAGATACAGTAAAACAGGTTGAGCAAGCGATTGAACAGCTTAAATACAAGCCGAACGCTGTAGCAAAAGCGCTTTTTAAGAAGTCCTCTACAATGATAGCCGTGTTGCTCTCGGGATTCGAGCGTGCATCCTTTTCTTCCATCCTCACTTCTATTGAAAATTCAGCGTATGAAGCAGGATACCAAGTCATTATAGGCGACGTGCAAAATCGAAAATCGTATATGGATGTATTGCTGCAAAACAACATCGCAGGTATCCTAATGTCGCAGGAAGTACATGAGCAAGTAAAAGATCAGGTCTTTTCTATACCGATTGTTGTATTGGACGGTCAAGACCATGACAGGCTTGTTAATTACGAAGGGTCAAGGCTTGCCATTGCTCATTTGCTTGAGGAAGGCTGCTGCTTTCCTGCATTTATAAAGGGGGGTGACAGTGCTTTTATGAATGAGAGGTATGAGGCATTTTTGGACGTTGCAGAGGAGAATGGAGTTCCTTATCGTGTGATTGAAAGTCGGTTATCGGTTGCTGACGGAGAACGAGCCGCTTTGGAGTTGCTGCAAAAGGCACCCTACATAGACGGTATTTGTGCCTGCAGTGATGAAGTGGCGATAGGCGTTTTACGGGCAGCACACCAGCTTCGGATTCAAGTACCGGAACAATTAAAGGTCATCGGCTTTGGCGCGATCCCTGAAGGAGAATACGTATACCCGTCATTGACGACAATTTCCAAGCCGCAAACAGGAGAACGGGAAATCAAAGAGCTCATTCAAAAGATGCAGGGCAAGCCGGTATTGCCTATTACGCATCAGCCTGCAGTTGAAATTGTAGAACGGGAGTCCACTAAGATTAAAACCCAAGCATTCCTAATAAACTCTATATATCCTAAATGAATTTTCGACAAAATCCATGTCGAACTTATAAATTGTATTTATATAGAAGAGCCTGCTGAATGTAAGCAGGCTTTTTACTCTATGTCTTTAATGCCCATACCAACAATTTCAACTACCGCGATTTCACTTGAACGAATGAGACGATGACCAAATCGATTGAACTTGTATTCAGAAATGCGGAAATGCAGTTCACTGAGCGTCTCTTCCCAGTCTGAGTGAGGAAATGTATCGTATGTTTCTATTTCTTTTCCGTTTTTTAATGTAAGCAGAAGCTGATATATGTATTTGAATTCCATGCAATCTGTCATATGTATCTCCTCCGCCGTATGTATACATATATTGTAACGAAAGACATGAAGAATTTCTAAGCATTCTTTAGCTTGTTAAACAGAATTTTCGGTGAGACAGGCAAATCGCGTTATTTTTTGCTTATGATACAAATAGGGGGTGAAAGGATGAAGGTAGGAGAAGTGATTGATCGGTTAAATAAAAAAGAATCTCTTGTTGTTATAGCGAAGCAAATTGGCATTACGCCCTATACGTTATCTAAAAAACTCAGGCTTCTCGGTTATGAATATGATAGAGAGAAAAAGAAAAGAGTTTTTGTCGGAGAAGGGGAGGAGCTGCGCGAATGGGAGATTTTAGATATTTCCCCTAATCATCTTTTAAAAGAAACCCCGAATTATCAAGAGTTGATTTATGAAGAGCTTCAAAAAATCAGGCTCTTATTAGATAGAGAACGAGAGAAAATTCTCCCTGCGCATACGGGGAGAAGGCTGAGAAGGACATTTTCTATATGCGAGAATGTCTTAAAACAGTTAGACGAAACGGCAAAGAAAACCGGCTGGCAAAAATCTCGAATTATGGAAACTGCGCTAAAGGAATGGTTAGAAAAGTTTTCATAAATGCGGAGTTGGAAAAGAACCAAGACATGCGCCTTGGCTCTTCTTATTAATTCAATTTTTTAATGCGGTCTTCAACTTTAGCTGAAACTGGCTCTTTAGAAGCTTTTATATAGTTAACTAATGCATCTAAATCCACTGGACCAGGTGTAATGTCTTTTCCATTTTTAAACGGTGTAAAGCCGTCGCCGCCAGCTGCGATAAATGCGTTCGCTACGACTGTGTAAGTTTTGTCATCAGCAATTGCTTCGCCGTTTGCAAGCTTCATCTCAACAATACGGGAACCAACAGGCTTGCTTGCATCCCAAGTATATGTGATACCGGAAATTTGAAGCATGCGAGTTTTATCCGCTTGCCATTGAAAGTTTAATAAATCGCGGATATCTTTACCTGTTAAGGTTACCTTTTTTAGTTCGTTGCCGAATGGCTGGATGTTGTACAGCTCGCCCCAAGTAATATCGCCTGCATCAAGATCGTTACGGATTCCGCTTGGATTCATGAAAGCAATTTGGCCGTCCATTGCTTTACGCTGTGCGTCGGCGATTAAATTGCCAAGAGTGGATTCACCTGCAGCAGATTGCGTACGATCTAATTATTTGGAAATTAATAAATATTTACACAGTATTTTCCTTTTGTTTACATATTTATAAATAAAGGTATGTCTTCTATTTAGACATGGTGCATAGGCAGAAAAGCATGACATTATGTCTTGTCTTTTTTATAATGGAGGAACAAAGGAGTGTGTGAAATGGCAAAGAAAAAGAAACAAACAAAGCAGCCGTCGGCTCATCAAATAGAGAAAGAAACAGTCAGCTTGGGCGAGCATCTGGACAGCGCTTTGCTTCAGCAGCTGAAGCAAAAACAAAAAAGGCTGACGGAAGAAGCGGAACAAAAAAGACAGGAGGAAACGGAACGTAAAAAGCGGGAACAGCGCGAGCGCGAAAAAAACAAATCATTTGAAGAGCTGTTTAATGAAAGTAGTCTTTCATGGAAAGAATTTAAATGAAATTCATGAGAGGTAAAAGTAGCTGAAAATGAGGAAGGTTGAAGTCGTGCCGTATGACAACCATTGGCGCAAAAAGTTTCAAGAGGAAGCGAAGCAATTAAAAGAAACGAAGCCGAAGTCTGTCACGCCTTCCCGCATCGAAGAAAACAGCGATATCTTTGACTTTGAACTGTCAGCGGAGGATGTGGCACAAATCGATGCTTTAAATGAGGAGCGTCGTGTCGGTCCAGATCCTGACAATTTCGATTTTTAAGGTGAAAGGAAAGCCAAGGTATGAGTACTTTGGTTTTTTCTTATTCTAATGAATGAGGTGACGATTATGTATGATATTCAATCTGCAACAACGTTAAGCAATGGAGTAAAAATGCCGTGGCTTGGTCTTGGTGTATATAAAGCACAGGAGGGAGAGGAGGTAAAGCGAGCGGTTCGGACTGCCTTAGAGGTCGGCTACCGCGCCATTGATACAGCTGCCATTTATGAAAATGAAAGCGGTGTAGGGGAAGCGATTCAAGAATCCGGTGTAGCGCGAGAGCATATATTCCTGACAACGAAAGTATGGAATGATGACCAAGGCTATGAGTCCACGCTTCAAGCATTTGAGGAGAGCCTGCACAAGCTCCGGACAGATTATATTGATTTATACTTGATTCATTGGCCTGTACGCGGCAAATATACAGACACATACCGTGCATTAGAAAAGCTGTATAAAGACGGCCGCGTTCGTGCAATCGGCGTATCTAACTTCCATATCCATCACTTAGAAGAGCTGTTAAAGGGGTGTCAAATTCAGCCGATGGTAAATCAAGTAGAACTTCATCCAATGCTGTCACAGCTTGAGCTTCGGGAGTTTTGCCGCCAGCGTAACATTCAGATGGAAGCATGGAGTCCGCTTATGAAGGGCGGAGACATTTTCCAGCACTCCGTTATTCAAGAGTTAGCACAGAAGTACGGCAAAACGCCAGCGCAAGTCATTTTACGCTGGGATATTCAAAGTGGCATCGTTACTATTCCAAAATCAGTGACGCCATCGCGCATTCAAGAAAACAGCGATATTTTTGATTTTACGATCTCCCATGAAGATATGAAGAAAATTGACGCTATAAACAAGAATGAGCGCGTAGGAACGAATCCTGACAAGTACGATACTATGTAAAGAAGCTGCCTGTGGAAGGCAGCTTCTTTACATAGTAGGAAAGTATAAAATTCCGGGAGCATGTCTAGCTTCGCCTAAACGAGCCGGCTCCGCTTTTCTTATTAACGGTGAGCTGTATATACATCTTGTTTTGTGATGGCTTGAATACGATGATATTCTTCATCTGTAAGTAGTGTTCCTGTTTGTATGTTTTGCGTGAGCTGTTCAACAGAACTTGCTCCGGGAATCACGGAAGCGACGACTGGATGGTGCAGGCTGTATTGGAGAGCGGTTTCCCCAAGAGGCCGGTTGACAGCTTCTTTTACCGCCCGGATTATATCGGACAGCTCTTCGTGGTTATAGGATAAATATCCTTTTTCTTTCGTTTTTGCGAGCTTTCCTGTATGGTTGTCTGTAAGCAAGCCTTTAGCAAGCGGTCCCCGCGCTATTACGCTGATGCGCTGTTCTTCAAGAAAAGGAAACAGTTCTTCAGGCCGACGATTCAGTATGCTGTACTCCATCAGCACGCTCACGATATGAGAACGTGCTGCATATGCCCGAATGACATTCGGGCGAATAGAGGAAATGCCATAATGTCGGATAAGTCCTTCTTGCTTCAGTTCATCAAACGCTTCTATAGTCTCGTCTATATTGTCTTCAATCGTCCCGCCGTGAAGCTGATACAGGTCAATATAGTCTGTGCGGAGGCGGCGCAAACTTTCTTTTACTTCTTCTTTTATGTACGCTTTCGATGGATCCCAGCTCCAGCCATTTTTTTCTTCAGTCCAGCGATTGCCCACTTTTGTCGCAAGAATCACGTTCTCGCGCTTATCTTTCAATGCTTTTCCTACAAACTCTTCATTTAAGCCGTAATCATACAAATCTGCCGTATCAAAAAAATTAATGCCTTGATCCAACGCAGCATGAAGAATGCGAATCGCTTCTGCTTCATTTGTGCCAAGAGACATACAGCCAAATCCGATTTCGCTTACGAATAAATCAGAAGCACCTAATTGACGCTTTTTCATGTGTATCCCTCCTTGCTTCCATTGTACGAAAGGGAAGGAGGTTATACAAATCATTCCGCTTGCATGGCCTGAATCCATTCCGCGACAGTTGTATAGCTTTGGCTATATTTTTTTAGCATATGACGTATTTCCAAAGCCCTGCCCGCAAGCATGATGCGATTTGAAGAAATGTACATCTTCATTTCAATTTCCTCCCTCTCATGTTGTGGTAGAATGTATGAGAGCGTATAAGGAAATAGAACAAGGGAGATGAAAGCTTGTGAATAAGTTTGAAGAAAGAACGATAGGCACAACCCCGATCTTTTCAGGTAAAGTAATTAAGGTGCAAGTAGACGAGGTAGCGCTGCCGAACGGTGCGACAAGCAAACGCGAGCTCGTGAAGCATCCGGGGGCAGTAGCTGTTATAGCGGTAACAAATGAAGGGAAAATTGTACTTGTGGAGCAGTATCGAAAGGCGATGGAGAAGACGCTTGTAGAGATTCCGGCAGGCAAGCTAGAGCCGGGTGAGGCCCCTGAAATGACAGCTGTTCGCGAATTAGAAGAGGAAACAGGATACATATGCGACGAAATAAAACTGATTGCTTCTTTTTATACATCTCCGGGATTTGCTGATGAAATTGTATACTTATATGAAGCAACGGGATTGAAGAAAAAAGAGGATAAAGCAGCACTTGATGAGGATGAGTTTGTGGAGCTGATGGAGATTACTCTCGAAGAAGCGCTTCAGCTTATAGAAGAACAGCGCATTCACGATGCAAAAACAATTATGGCTGTGCAATATTTACAGCTGAAAAAATAGACATCCGTTTAGGATGTCTATTTTTTCGTTCTCGCATATACGCATGTATGGCGCACTTCATCGCTGCCGGTAGCAAGACGATCGTTATGCAGAGTGCCTTCCAATATAAAGCCCACATGTTCAGCAAGCCTTTTGGCAGCTTCGTTAGAACTGTCGCAACGAACTTCTAAACGCTTGGCGCCAAGTTTTTCAAACGTGAACTTTATCAAACCTTCTAATGCCTCAGTCATGTAGCCTTGATTTCGATGTGTACTTGAAATCCAGAAGCTTAACGTGAAACTTGGAATGTGCCAGTTTGCAGGGTGCAGTGTAAGCATGCCCAAAAACGAACTGTCTGATTTTTTGTAAAGATGGAAGCGCAGCTCGTCACGCAGCAAAAATTTTGCATGCGATTCACGAACATCAGCCTCTGCATCTTCTTCTGTGAGGATGTTTTGCCCGTAAGAAAGCCAAGGCTGCAAATCTGTTAGAGAAATTTGGAGAGCTTCGAACAGTTCTGTTCCGTCTCCAGGAAACGGCTTTCGAACTTGCAGACGCTCAGTTTGAAACATTGTAGGAAAATCGAGTAAAAGCTGATTCACACGTATCCCTCCTATTCTATCTTTAGTGTATCAAACAAAAAATAATAAATTCAATGATTATCTTACTCATATTTTAAAGCTTGTCTCATACACTCTACTAAGAGGGAAACGGGGGGGGAAATGGTGCGAAAATCTTGGCAAGATCGAGCTGCCTGCCATATACAAGAGAACTCATCGCTTTATTTGTTTGTGTCTGTTTTATTATTAATGGGAGTCATATTCGGAGCGGTACTTGTCAACAGCCTGCAGGCAAGTCAAAAGCAGGATTTATATTTTTATTTAAGTCGTTTCTTCGGACAAGTCTCACAAGGGAAATTTGCGAGTTCGGGAGAAATGTTTCAGGAAAGCTATTTCTCTCATTTAAAATATATCGGGCTTATTTGGCTGCTGGGGATTTCAGTTATTGGCTTGCCTATTATTTTTATTCTGCTGTTTTTAAAAGGAGTAGTTGTCGGATTTACGGTTGGTTTTTTGGTAAATCAGCTGGGCTGGAACGGTTTTTTGTTATCGTTTGCGGCGGTGCTTCCGCAAAATTTAATTATCATTCCGGTCTTTTTGGTAATGACAATGGCAGCTGCCAGCTTCTCTCTTCGAATGATCCGTCATCAATTTGTAAGGCGTATGCATGAACCGCTCCTGCCGTTGTTTGTACGGTACACATGTTTTTTTCTTGTAATCGGCCTCGCGCTGGCGCTTGCTTCGGGTATAGAGTCATATATTTCTCCGGCGCTCATGAAAAGTATCGTGGAGGCTATTAATAAAAAATAATTATTAAATAGTAATAAAGATTAAGAGACTTTCATTATTTTCTTTTGACACTCCCTCTTCTTTTGATATAATGGTGTAAGAGTGGCGAGGGAGGGAAAAGTACCGAATGGAAGAAAGAATTGAACGAATCAAGAAGCAATTACATGCAGCAAGCTATAAATTGACACCACAGCGGGAAGCTACCGTACGTGTGCTTCTGGAAAATGAAGAAGACCATTTAAGCGCGGAAGATGTTTACCTCCTTGTAAAAGAAAAGTCGCCCGAGATCGGACTTGCAACCGTTTATCGTACTTTAGAATTGTTAACGGAGTTAAAAATAGTCGATAAAATCAATTTCGGTGACGGTGTTTCACGCTACGACCTGCGCCAAGAAGGAGCGTCACGCTTCCATCATCATCTTATTTGTACAGAATGCGGCGCTGTTGAAGAAATTCAAGAAGACTTGCTCGGTGAAGTTGAACGGAAAGTAGAGCGGAATTGGAATTTTAAAGTAAAAGATCATCGTTTGACATTTTATGGAATTTGCCATTTGTGTCAAGAAAAACCGACAGAACGATAACCTTTTCCCGGTGAGGAAAAGGTTTTTTGTTTCTCATGTATAAACCTCCGTAAGCTTGGCATATGTTGTAATAATACTGCATATGGAGGAAAATAAATGCGTAAGGCAATGAAAGTTATGTTCGATGTCGCAAAAGTATTTTTGATGTTTACAGGTTGTACGATTCTCTTTTATTTCGCTATACTATGGATAAATGAAGAATATCAAAATTATCACCGCTATGAAAAACCGAAGGGAGAATCGGTTGAGGAGGTATCCGGTTTTGTTGCTGACAATTGGGTAAACCGGATGATTTTCTTCTATGAAAACGGGGAGTAGAGAAACTTGGAGGAACCATTAAAAGATTTTATACATTACATGATTGTTGAAAAAGGATTGGCACGCAATACGGTTGTTTCTTATGAGAGAGATTTAAAGAGTTATTTACAGTATATACAAAAGGTAGAACAGCTTTCATCATTGCGCGATGTGACGCGGTTACATATCGTCAGCTTCCTGTATCATTTAAACGATCAAAGCAAATCATCGAAAACAATTGCGCGTCATATCGCATCCATTCGCTCCTTTCATCAGTTTTTGCTGCGGGAGCGTGTTGTTGAGCATGACCCATCTGTTCACCTGGAAACACCGCAAGCAGAGAGAAAGCTTCCAAAGGTTTTATCGATTGCGGAGGTTGAGGGACTGTTGCAGTCCCCAAAAACAGCAAACCCCTTCGGCATACGGGATAAAGCAATGCTTGAGCTTTTATATGCTACGGGCTTGCGCGTATCAGAACTTATCAATCTTGATTTGTCAGATGTGCACGTAACAATGGGATTTGTGCGCTGCTTAGGAAAAGGCAACAAAGAGCGCATCATTCCCCTTGGCAGTCTCGCTACAGAGGCAATCTTAAAGTATATCGAGCATGGCAGGAAAGAGCTGTTAGGTAAAAGGACGACGGATGCCCTGTTTTTAAACCACCACGGGGAACGCTTGACACGGCAAGGCTTTTGGAAAATACTAAAGCGTCTCGCGAAGGAAGCGAACATTCAAAAGGAGCTTACGCCGCACACACTTCGTCATTCCTTTGCGACACATCTTCTTGAAAACGGAGCGGACTTGCGCGCAGTGCAGGAAATGCTCGGGCATGCTGATATCTCCACTACACAGATTTACACACATGTCTCTAAAGTGCGATTAAAAGATGTATATAAGCAGTTTCATCCGAGAGCATAGGAAAAATCCTGTGCTTTTTCTTGTATGATAAGAAAATATAAAATCGGGGGACATGTCTAGTTCCATCAGCTATATATGAATGATTTATGATTTCAACATTTCAATGTGCTGTGTGCAGAGGCATTGGCGCTTTCTTCCTATCTATGGTTTACCCTTGCATGAACCACTACAAGGGTTTGACCGCTTCCGCACGTCGCCGGATGCTCTCGCCCCACTAAAAAAGACGGTTTTTTTATTCAGTTGTATATAGGTGCCGATGGAGCTTTTCTTTGTGACTTCACAGAAACTTCATAAACTCTTCTCATATAATTTCCATTTGGAACGGCCGCCTGAGGTGGACAAATCATTTTTTAAAGGACTATACTAAATAACGGAGGAGGGCGTTATCATGAAAAAACTTTTAACAGCCTTAGTAGCGGTTTTCGCATTAGCCGGGTGCAGCGGCAATAGTGAACATAACCAAGGCGCTCAGACAGATGAGGTGCCAAAAGAAGTAAAAGTGGAAGTGAAAACAAAACCTGAAACAATTAAGCCGAATGAAAAGGCAGAAATACAAGCGATCGTCACACAGGATGGAAAGAAAGTGGAAGATGCTGATGAAGTGGAGTTTGAGGTGTGGAAAGACGGCGACCAAAAGCATGAAATGACAAAAGCGAAGCATAAGGGAAATGGTGTCTACACTATTGAAAAAGTATTTGACGCGGACGGTGTGTATCATATTATTGCTCACACAAATGCAAGAGATATGCATGTTATGCCGGAAGTGAAAGTTACGGTAGGAAACGGACAAGCAGCGCATGAAGATGACCATAGTCACGCTGACAGCGGCGATGTATCTATTCATCTGATGACAGCACAGCTCAACGCAAACACACCTGCTGCCTTAACTGCTCATGTACAAGAAAAGGGAGCGGCGTTATCCGAAGCAAAGGTTCAATTTGAAATTTGGAGAGACGGAAGCGACAAGCACGAGTATATCCCGGCCAAAGAAGGAACAAAGGGTGAATACAAAGCAGCGCCTGTACTGAAAACAGCAGGAAATTATCATATTAAAGTACATGTGGAAAAAGGCGAATTGCATGACCACATTGAGCAAGTTGTAGAAGTAAAATAGAACCTTCACAGATGTGAAGGTTTTTTTCTGTAGGTTCACGAATAGGTAGAAAAAGAACAGAACGAGGGCGTGAGATATGAAAAAATATATGATAACAGGCGGCTTCATCATTGTAATCATGGCTTTACTTATACTTGCGCTGCGCTGGAAAGCTGAGCATGAAAAAGTCATTGTTCTTGATCCCGGGCACGGCGGACAATATCCAGGCTTTGAAATGAACGGACTTGTAGAAAAGGACATTGTCTTGAATATTTCTCACTATATAAAAGAAGATTTAGAGAAGAAGGGCTACAAAGTATATATGACAAGAGACACGGATAAAGAGTGCGATTCAAAAGGATATATAGAAGATTTAAGCTGCCGCCCGAAACTGGGACGCAGCGTGAACGCGGATTTATTTCTCAGCATCCACGCTAACGGGTTTTCGCAAAATCCGTCTGTTCGAGGAATCGAAGCGTTTTATTTCACGCTGTTCCGAGACAAGAAAGCAGCGGAAATAATAGCCGCTGCACTGTCTCAAGAAACGGGGCTGCCGCTTCGCTTTGTCAAGTTCGGCAATTATAAAGTGCTGCGTGAATCCCTTGTTCCGTCTGCTCTGGTTGAAGTCGGGTATTTAACAAACCGGGAGGATGCAAAGCTGCTTTCTGCAGATGCTTTTCAAAAGAAAACAGCCGATGGAATTATAAAAGGAATTGAAGCGTTTACAAAATAAAAACAGCCTGTCAAAGCTGTTTTCTTTTATGAGCAGGAGTGGTTTGTAGAATAATGTTGAATAAGGTATAATACATAGGAAAAGTTTTCTTTGTTCAAATTTTATACATAAAATATATTAAAAAGAAAGCGTAAACATGGTATGATAAAAGAAAAGAAGTCTGACATCTGACTTACAGAGCGAGGCAAGCATTCCCAAAGTTTCGCATATAATAAGGTAAAAAACAGGAGGGAAAAGCAATGAGTAAATATAAACGTATATTTCTTATCGTGATGGACTCCGTGGGCATCGGAGAAGCACCTGATTCCGAGAAGTACGGAGATAAAGGAGCGAATACGCTTGGTCATATCGCTGAACATATGAATGGATTACATATGCCGAACATGGCGAAACTTGGACTTGGTAATATTGGTGAAATAAAAGGAGTTCAAAAGTCAGAACAACCGATGGCCTACTATACAAAAATGCAGGAAAAATCTGCAGGAAAAGATACAATGACAGGTCATTGGGAAATCATGGGTCTCTATATTGATACACCGTTCCAAGTGTTCCCGGAAGGCTTCCCGAAGGAATTGTTGGATGAACTGGAGCAGCGTACAGGACGCAAAATCATTGGCAATAAACCGGCATCAGGTACGGAAATTCTAGATGAAATGGGCAAGGAGCATATGGAAACAGGTGCACTGATCGTGTATACATCTGCAGATAGCGTATTGCAAATTGCAGCCCACGAAGAAATTGTACCGCTTGAAGAGCTGTATAAAATCTGTAAAATTGCACGTGAATTAACATTAGATGAAAAATATATGGTGGGCCGTGTCATTGCACGTCCGTTCATAGGAGAGCCGGGAAACTTCCAACGTACGCCAAACCGTCATGATTATGCGCTGAAGCCGTTTGGCCGCACAGTTATGAATGAATTGCAAGACGGCGGCTACGATGTCATCGCTATCGGAAAGATTTCTGATATTTATGATGGCGAAGGTGTAACAAAAGTGCTTCGTACAAAATCTAATATGGATGGCATGGACAAGCTTGTTGATACGCTTAACATGGAGTTTACAGGACTCAGCTTCGTAAACCTTGTAGACTTTGACGCATTGTTCGGACATCGCCGTGATCCGCAAGGGTACGGAGAAGCGCTGCAAGAGTACGATGCACGCCTTTTGGAAGTATTGACGCAACTAAAAGAAGATGATCTTCTTTTAATTACTGCAGATCATGGAAATGACCCAATTCATTATGGTACAGATCATACTCGTGAATACGTGCCTCTGCTGGCTTACAGCCCGTCTATGAAGAATGGCGGACAAGAAATGCCAATCTGCCAAACATTCGCAGCTATCGGTGCAACAGTAGCTGAGAACTTTGGCGTAACAATGCCGCAATACGGCGAAAGCTTTTTAAAACATTTGAAATAGGGGGAATAGCAATGAAGCGTGAGCATATTGAAAAAGCAGCTGCTTATTTAAAACAACAATTCAGTACAACGCCGGCGGTCGGTTTAATTCTTGGCTCCGGTCTTGGCGTGCTGGCAGATGAAATTGAAGATGCGGTGAAGGTTCCATATCAAGAAATTCCGGAATTTCCTGTTTCTACAGTAGAAGGACACGCTGGACAGCTTGTGTTCGGAACTTTGAGAGGCGTTCCTGTTGTTGCTATGCAAGGACGTTTTCATTACTACGAAGGCTATGATATGCAAAAAGTAACATTTCCAGTGCGTGTGATGAAAGCGCTCGGAGTGGAGAAGCTAATCGTGACGAATGCAGCAGGAGGAGTTAATACATCCTTCGCACCTGGAGATTTGATGATTCTTTCCGATCACATTAATTTTATGGGTACTAACCCGTTGATCGGACCAAATGATTCTGAGTTTGGCGTGCGTTTTCCTGATATGTCAGAAGCGTATTGCAAAGAGCTTCGTAGTCTTGCAAAACAAACGGCAGCAAGCTTGAACATTAACGTGCAAGAAGGTGTATATTTAGCTGTAACAGGCCCTACATACGAGACGCCTGCAGAGATTCGCATGTTCCGTACGCTCGGAGGCGATGCTGTCGGAATGTCCACTGTTCCAGAGGTTATTGCAGCTCGCCATGCAGGCATGAAGGTGCTTGGGATTTCCTGTATCTCTAATATGGCCGCAGGTATTTTAGATCAGCCGCTTCACCACGGAGAAGTAATTGAAACAACAGAGCGTGTAAAAGCTAACTTCCTGTCTCTCGTTAAAGAGCTAGTTAGTCAAATGAAATAAGAGGTGATACTTCATGAGAATGGTCGACTTAATTGCAAAAAAACGTGACGGTCATGCGCTAACAACAGAAGAAATCAATTTTATTATCGAAGAATATACAAAAGGCAGTATTCCTGATTATCAAATGAGTGCGTTTGCGATGGCAGTGTTCTTCAAGGATATGAACGATCAAGAGCGTGCAGATCTTACGATGGCAATGGTAAACAGCGGGGATACAATTGATTTGTCCGCTATTGAAGGCGTAAAAGTGGATAAACACTCCACTGGCGGTGTAGGTGATACAACGACGCTTGTGCTTGGCCCATTGGTTGCAGCGCTTGATGTTCCTGTTGCGAAAATGTCCGGACGCGGCTTAGGTCATACGGGTGGAACGATTGACAAACTTGAAGCTGTACCAGGCTTCCATGTTGAAATTGAAAATCAAGAATTCATTGATCTTGTAAATAAAAATAAAATCGCTGTAATCGGGCAAAGCGGAAACTTGACGCCTGCAGATAAAAAACTGTATGCGCTTCGCGATGTTACTGCGACTGTTAACTCTATCCCGCTTATCGCCAGCTCTATCATGAGCAAAAAAATCGCAGCCGGTGCAGATGCTATCGTTCTTGATGTGAAAACGGGTGCGGGTGCATTTATGAAAACGGCTGATGATGCGAGAGAGCTTGCGCAGGCAATGGTGCGTATCGGAAATAATGTAGGCCGCAAAACGATGGCTGTTATTTCAGACATGAGTCAGCCGCTTGGTTTTGCAATCGGCAATGCATTAGAAGTCAAAGAAGCGATTGACACGCTTCAAGGAAAAGGTCCGAAAGATTTAGAAGAGCTATGCTTAACGCTTGGAAGCCAAATGGTATATTTAGCAGGCAAAGCATCTTCTCTAGAAGATGCGCGCGAAAAGCTTGTAGAGGTTATGCATAACGGCAAAGCGCTTGAATCTTTCAAAACATTCTTGTCTGCACAGGGCGGAGATGCATCAGTAGTAGAAAACCCATCCGAGCTTCCGCAAGCGAAATATATCATCGAAGTAGAAGCGAAGGAAGATGGATATGTGTCTGAAATTGTAGCAGATGAAATCGGCACAGCTGCAATGCTTCTAGGAGCAGGACGCGCAACGAAAGAATCGCAAATCGACTTGGCCGTCGGTCTAATGCTTCGCAAAAAAGTGGGCGATACCGTGAAAAAAGGGGAGTCGCTTGTAACCATTCATGCTAACAGCGAAAATGTTGAAGCAGTGAAACAAAAGATTTACGAAAATATTAAAATTTCTAAAGGTCATGTTGCTGAGCCAAAGCTTGTGCATGATATTGTCACAAAGTAAGCTAAGGAGTTTTTTCCTTGGCTTTTTTGTGTTCGTTTTAAACGAGAAGCTCATACTAAGACGGGGTGAACTCGGATGATACGAATATGTGGAATCACGAAGGAAGAAGATGTGCTGTACAATTTAGCGATAGAAGACATAACCCGCGAAGATATTGTTTGGTACTGGATAGATTTATGCGAGCCTACGGAGCTTGAGTATACGGCTGTTTTAAAAGACTATTTCCATTTTCATCCGCTGGCGATTGAAGATTGCTTAGAATATGTGCAACGGCCGAAAGTAGACTTTTATGAGGGCTATCACTTTCTTGTGCTGCATTCTATTTCAAGAAAGGATTTGGAGCCCTTGGAGGTAGATTTATTTGTTGGTGAAACATTTTTAGTGTCTTTTCATTTACATGCAGATAAAGCGGTAGAACGATCATGGGAAAAGTTATCGGAGAAAGCGCGCGTAAAAAACAGTCCGCTTCATGTCGCGCATATGATTATTGATCAGCTGGTGGATAACTATTTTTCGCCTGTTTATTATTTAGAGGATCGTCTGAATGATATTGATGATAATTTGACGAGAGAATCGTCTGGACTGGTATTGGAAGAAGTATTTGATATACGGGCTGAATTATCGAAAATGCGCCGCACCATCGTGCCAATGAGGGATTTGCTGTATCGTATCTTGAATTCGGAACGGTTTCATGGCGTAAGCGACCATGAGATTTATTTTAAAGATATATACGATCATCTGCTGAAGCTGTCGGAGATGATTGAAACGAGCCGTGAATTGACAGCGGATATACGAGACAGCTATTTTTCTTTAAACTCGGATTACATGAATAGCATTATGAAAACCTTAACGATATTTTCAACGATTTTTATGCCGCTCACTTTTATTGTAGGCGTATACGGAATGAATTTTAAATATATGCCTGAGCTTACATGGCATTACGGCTATTATGCATGTTTATTTCTCATGGGCATTATTTTTGCGGTAATGATTCTATGGTTTAAGCGAAAAGGATGGTTTAAATAATGTAATGAGAAGGTGAGAAATTTTACTATATTGCAAAAAATATTTCATACACTTTACTTCTTCTTGAAATTCTGGTTATTCGTTTGATAAAGCCCTTTCTTCGCCATACAATGAAGAACGTGATAAAAGGGGTGAAGTGATGGCGAAGAAGCGGGAGGTTTGGCTCGACGCAGCAAAGGGGCTTTGCATGATTTTGGTTGTAGCCGGACACGCATATAAACAGAAAGATTACATTACTTATATTTATTGGTTCCATATGCCTTTTTTCTTTCTGCTTAGCGGTTATGTATCTAAGCCTGTCCATCAGTGGCCTCAGCTGAGAGGATTTATAAGAAAACGTGCGAAACAGCTTCTTGTGCCGTATTTTATATACTTAGGCAGCTTTACATTGCTGCGCTATGCGTGGGAATTCATAAACGGAAATACAGTGCCGTCCTGGTACGGCAAGGATCTTTGGAATCTAATGATTGGCGGACGATTTATTACAGGATACTACGGAGTTTTTTGGTTCATTACATGTTTATTTCTTACGCAAATTGTATTTGCTGTCATTCTGCTCCTATTTAAAGCAAGATGGGGACAATTTGCAGCAATCGGCTTTCTCTATATGGCAGCTCATGCAGAAGCATATTATGTCAGTCTGCTGAAAGGCTCTAATCCTTCTTTGAACCTAGTCGCGCCTTGGAACATAGATGTCGTTTTTATAGCGGTCTTTTACTATAGTATCGGATATTTCGCTAAACCGTACTTGAAAAGAATACCGAGCTGGATCACCGCTTTTTGTACAGCGTCAAGCGCAATATTTATCTTTTTGCAAGACAGAGGCTTACTGGATTACCACCTTAGCATGAAATATCTTCGTTATGAAAATGTAATGTTGGATGCGTTCATTCCTTTAGTGATGACCGTTTCTTTTTGCGGTATTTTTCAGCTGCTGCAACGCACTATGAAGCTTTCCTTCTTCACTTTTCTCAATAAAAAAAGCATGATTATTATGTATTTGCATATTGGAACAAACAAGCTTTTTCTTGAAATATTTGATTATGGAAACATGTTGTACACGATAATAGGGATTGCAATTCCCGTTCTCTTTTCTATATTTGCATTAGACAAAAAGGAAGCGATATATGAGTTTTGTATGCGGCGCTTTGCATTTGCGGGCAACGGATGGCAGGCAAGCCAGTATGCATTGACAAGAAAAACAATGAGCGGAAAAAATATAAAAGCCGGGTGACGCGTCACCCGGCTTTATCCCATTGCATGTAATACAAAGGTAAGGAAAAACAGACTGGCAATGATATACAAAGGCTTTTTGACTTCGTTTCGTTTGCCGAGCGCTAATTTCAGCACCGGATAAGCGATGAAGCCAAAGGCAATCCCGTCTGCAATGCTATATGTGAGCGGAATCATCACAATGATTAGAAACGCCGGAAATCCTTCAGAGAAATCCTGAAGGTTAATGTTCTGGATGTTTACAATCATCAATCCGCCGATGATAATCAAAATTGGTGCAATCGCGCTATCTGGAATGATCTTTACAAATGGCAGAGCAAACAGCGATCCTAAAAACAAGACGCCGGTTGTCAGTGAAGTTAAACCAGTCTTTCCGCCGGCTGCGATTCCCGCTGCGCTTTCCACTGTAGATACCGTCGGGCTTGTGCCGAACAAGCCGCACATCAGAACAGAAAGAGCATTGGATTGATAAGCGCGACGAAACTTTTCCGACCTTTCCAGCATGCCGTGAAGCAGCCCCATGTTTTCAAAAATAAGCACCATGCTCAAGGAAAATGTAGCAATCCAAAACGGTACAGATACAATTTTTGCAAAGGACATTGCGCCGAATACAGAAGCATAATCTGAAAAAGAAAATGAAGAAGAACCGGTTTGCGCTGTATTCACAATGCCGAACAGCCATGCGATAAGCGTTCCTGCTGCAATCGTCCAAAGAAAGTTTCCTTTTACGTTGCGAATAAATAGAACAAGCGCAATCACAAGCGTTGCGAGTGTCGCTAGGACGTGCGGATCACGCAAGCTTCCCAGCGCAACAGCCGTACTGGAATTTGCTACAACCAATCCGCCTTTTTGCAGACCGATAAATGCTAAAAACACGCCAATTCCTACTGTAATTGCTTCTTTTAGTGATTTTGGAATTGTCTCGGATAAAATTCTCGCAAGCGGTGTAAAAGCTGTTATTGCAAAAAGAATCCCTGATACGAATATAGCTGCCAACGCTTCCTGCCAGCTAAGTCCCATAGAGTGTACAATCGTGAACGTAAAGAACGCATTTACACCCATGCCTGGAACGAGAATAATCGGTGCATTCGCCCGAAATGCCATGAGCAGACATCCGACAAATGAACTGAAAACTGTAGCCAAAATCCCCGCTTCAAGGGGAATCCCGGCATCCGACAAAATTGCCGCATTTACGACCATAATATAAACGATCGTAAAGAATGAGGTTGCTCCCGCCAGCAGCTCTTGCTTCGCTGTCGTATGATGCCCTCTTAAATCAAACGTATTTTCCAACAATCCTTTCATGTTGAACCTTCTTTTGTACTATATCCCTCTCCCGCCCGTGATTTCCCTAAAAAAGGGCTCACCGTATTTCATTATACCAAAAACCATGAAAATTACATATAGGAGAATACAGCTCGAATCGCTACAGTAATATCCAATTCACCCGGCTGAATGGGCGGGACTGCTTTAGACGAGGCGGCATACGTTGCATATCTTGGAACAGCGCCGGGCTCTTCCGTGATGGAGATGGGAATTGGATTCAAAGTTACACCGAGTGTACTCACGACAGCCTTTGCTTTTTCCTGTGCCTGCTGTATAGCGAGCGTTAAGGCTTGTTGGTAATATACATCAGGGTTTGAAACGCGAAATGTAAGACCGCGCGCGATGTTTGCACCAGCCTGCACAGCTGCGGCATATACTTCCCCGGCTTTTTGTACGTTCAAAACAGTTATCTCGTATAGGTGCTCGACGCGGTAGCCGCGCAGTATGGATTTTCCGTCTATATAATTATATTCCGGCGTAATTGTGTAAGAGATAGTTTGAATCTCTTGTTCCTGAATGCCAAGAGCTTTTAACGCATTTAAAAGAGCAGCGGAATGAACTGCGTTTTCCTCCTGCGCTGTTTTCACATTTTCATTCTCCGTCGACACGCCGAGCGTGATAACTACCACATCCGGTTTTGCTTGAACTGTACCCTCGCCTTGTAACGTAAGGGTAGAATCTTTAATGGGACGATATTCGGGGAAATAAGGGGCAGGACCGTAGTGCATAATTGTCACCTTCCTTCTTTACTGTTCATTTATGTATATGAGCACAAGACAAAAAAAATTTTCCTGCGCTTTCTTTTCAGAAAATATGTTAAAATAATAATAAAGCATGTCGTCACCTGACTTTTCTTCTGTCAAGACAGGTGGAAATATATTGTGAAAAGAAAATGTATACAATATAAATGTGAATGAATTATAATAATTTCAAATATGAATAAAAAGGATCGAGAACAGTGAGACAAGAACGAGAAGCACTTATTTTACAATTATCTATGTCACTCCGCCAAATGTTCCGCATGCTGCAAACGGATATTAATGAATTGTTTGAGGAGTATATGCCGTGGAACGAATTTTCCGTTTTGCGTGCTTTATACGCAAACAGTCCGCAAATGGCATCGCAAATTGCTTCTGAAGTAAATGTTACATCCAGTCATATTACAGCTGTCACAGACCGGCTTGTAAAGAAAGAGTTAGTTATGCGCAAGCGCTCGGACTCCGACCGCCGCATTGTCTACTTGGAAATTACAGACAAAGGCCGAGAGGTAGCAGAGAAGCTCGAAAACCTGCGCAAAGAATATTACAAAGAAAAGTTTGGCGGCTGGAGTGACGAAGAAATGCAGAAGGTTCTGGAATTGTTTGACCGCGTACTATAGAGAGGAGCAATCCTCTCTTTTTTTGAAGTATAATTCCTCCTCTTCTTTTCCGTAATTTGGATAAGATGCGCAAAAGGAGGAAACATCATGGTTCGACTGCTCATCCTCATAATAGCGTTTTTCGCAGCGGCTTATCCTGCCGCGGCAAAAAAACAAGAACATGCAACGCCGCGGCAAGTCATCCAAAAAGAAGTAGAGTGCTTAACAACAAACGAAGCATCAGCTGAACGGAGCGAATTATTTTTTACAAGTATTTGTAAAAGAGTATGGTCACTGGCGAATTGCCGAGAGCACAGTTGCTCCGACAAATCGCTTGCTGGAGGCGGGACTTGGGTTTGGGACAGCTGAGGAGAAGGAATATGCGGTGAGAAGAAAAGCTATAAAGTAAAGCATCCTTGCGCAGCAAGGATGCTTTATTTCTTTTTATTTGGAGCCCAAGGAGAGCTTTGTGTTCATAAGTTTTTTTAGGATGATGTGCGTAATGATACCTACACCGATTGTAGCAATATAAAAGACGAACAAGGGCGGTTTGGAAGGTGAAAAGGCACCTGCAAGAATTTGACCACCGAGTAAGCTGCAGCAAATGACTACTGATGGAATAAACAACTTTGCCAACTTCCGGTAGAGAAGTATTTTTCCGTTCGCTTCATTTGGCGTTTTTTTATAGAGCTTTATACCCATTATTAAACTAAGCAAGGTATAGGCTATCGCAATTGCAACAGTAGAAAGTACCCTATTGAAAATCATTGACTCCGACCGCTCTGGATTGTAGCCGAAGTCAATCCCGTTGATTGACTTATTTTCGGGATTATCATTATATTCAATCCGAAGGGACTGAAGCGGTACGGGCAGTGAAATGGTCTCGAACCCTTGCTGGATTGAATGAGTCCTTTTATAAAACGCTTCAAGAGAATCTTGATTTGAGCTTATATGAAGCACAATCATACTGCTTACAAGTCCGTATAAACCTATAGGTAAATAGAGGAAGATAAAGCTTAATATTGCTTGGGAAACAATGTTGCCGGCAATGGTTCCTACGAAGAGACAAAATGTGTACAAGGCTGCCAATGTTACAAACGATACTAAGAAAAAAATGCTGAAATCAGTAAAGTCCTGATGCGAGTCATGAATGGTGGTCTTTTTAACCAGGTACATAAGTCCATAGGTGACGATATGTATACCTGTTATATGAACAAGTCCAAATAACCATTTTGATAGAAAAATATCCCGTCTTTTAAAAGGCATAGAAAACAGTAAATCAATAGATTGATTATTACGCTCCCAGCCAATCAATAGGGCCGCCAATGCAATTAATAGAATGGTTTGAAAACCACTTGCCCCGGAATTGAAATAGTATTGATAGTAATAGTGATAATCTGGATGCTGAAGAACAATCTCTTTAGTATGTTTCTGTTGCTCCAATATTGTTACAGCGGCTTGATAATAATTAAAAGGCAGTAAATACAAACTCCCAAGCCAAAACAGCCCTACAATCCATTTCCCTTGCTTTTGATTCCGCATCCACAGCGCCTTATGAAACATAAATATCACCTCCGAGCGTAGTTACGAATATATCTTCCAGCGACATCGGCAGTTCTTCAAGCAGAATCGGCTGCTCTTTGCGGAACTTATCCAATGTTGCTTCGATATGGTTTTGAATCAAAAGCGTGTATACTTTCCCAGTTTGGCTCAGCAAAGTTACGTTATGCAGATTTTCGAGCTTTTGGGGCAGAGAGCGCTCAAAGGCAACCTGTATTTTTACATATTGATTTTTCACGGCTTCTACAGATGTAATGGAAGCTATTTCATGATCCTTAACTACAATAATCGTATCTGCAATTTTTTCAACCTCATCTAGATGATGAGTGGAAATCAATACAGTAACATTACGCTCTGCTACTTCTTCTACAATAAATTGCAAGACCTGCCTCTTGACAATCGGATCTAACCCGTTTGTCGGTTCGTCCAAAATGATATACTCTGCTTTTGTTGAAAATGCCAAAATCATAGCGAGTGACGCTTTCATCCCTCGCGAGTAGCTGCGGATACGTCTTTCAGGCAGATTGAAGCGATGCAGCAGTCCATAGAAATAAGCTGTATCAAAATTTTTATAGACAGATTCATAGAAACGGACAATTTCCTTCACAGTGTATCCGTTCAATAGATTTGTAGAATCCGGAACGTATGCAACGCGCTGTTTCACATCAGGGTTTTGATGAACATCTTCACCGTCATATGTTACCGTTCCTTTATCCGGACTCAGGATACCGACAAGCATCCGGATTAAGGTTGTTTTACCGGCACCATTTCGCCCGAGCAAGCCGGCAATGCTGCCCTTAGGCAACTCAAAAGATATATTTGTTAATACAGTTTGATTTTCAATCGTTTTCTGGACGTTTTCCGCCTTCAGCATCTTTATCTCCTCCCAGTTCGTTGTAATAATTGTTCAGCCAATGCACCAATGTGTCTTTAGACACACCGAGATATGTAGCTTCCATTAAAATTTGCTTTAATTGCTGCTCGAGTGCTGCCATTTTTTGTTCATCCTTTCGCGGTATAATCATTTCAGCGACGAATGTCCCTCTTCCGCGCAATGTTTCAATAACGCCTTGGCGTTCTAATTCTTGATAAGCTTTACTTACTGTGTTTGGGTTGACAACAAGCGTGGATGCAAGTTCCCGAACAGACGGCAGCTTATCCTGCGGAGATAAAATATCCTTCAGTATCAGCTCCTTAATGCTATTGACGATTTGTTCCCATATAGGAGTGCTGCTTCTAGGGTCTAGTTGAATCAGCAATATCGGAAGCCTCCCTTCCAACGGAAGTATATTTAAGTGTATTAATACATGTAGTACACATAAAACACTAGTATGTTTTTCTTTGCGTGTCAACACTTATTTTGAAAAAAAGATTTATGTATTGTTTAGAAAAAAATGGTATAAATGCTTATCTTTTGGAAAAAATAGGTTTGATACTGATTGGAGGGTATGGAAATGAAACGATTCGTCGGAATTCTATTATGTTTCGCTTTATTTAGTTCCGCCGTTCCGGTTGGATGGGCACAGTCTGAGAAACAGCCGCAGCAAAAACAGAGAGAGACTGAACAGCCGCAGCTTGTAGACAATGCATCATCTGCGGTGCTGCTCGAGCAGGATACCGGACAAGTATTATTTGATAAAAACAGCAACGAAAAGCTTCCGCCTGCCAGTATGACAAAGATTATGACCATGCTTCTTATTATGGAGCAGATTGAAAGCGGCAAATTGAAGCTGAAGGATAAGGTGCGTACAAGCGAATTTGCTGCGTCCATGGGCGGGTCGCAAATTTTTCTTGAACCTGGCGAAGAAATGACAGTGGATGAAATGCTGAGAGGAATTGCCATTGCTTCTGGAAATGACGCATCTGTCGCTATGGCAGAACATATTTCAGGATCAATGGAAGGCTTTGTGAAAATGATGAACAACAAGGCAAAGGACTTGGGGCTAAAAAATACTCAGTTTCAAAACCCAACAGGATTGCCTGCAAAGGAGCATTATTCCACTGCATACGATATGGCAGTTATGGCGAAGGAACTGATGAAATATCCTCTCATTCGTCAATATACAGGAAAGTACGAAGACTATCTTCGTGAAAGCACAGACAAGAAGTTTTGGCTTGTAAATACAAACAAGCTCGTTCGCTTCTATCCTGGAGTAGACGGGGTGAAAACAGGATTTACAACAGAAGCGCGCTATTGTTTGACAGCTTCTGCAGAAAAAAACGGCATGCGTGTCATCGCGGTTGTAATGGGAGCACCGACCTCTAAGGACCGAAATGCACAAGTTACAAAGCTTCTTGATTATGCGTTCAGTCAATATACAACGAAAAGGCTTTATAAAAAAGATCAGCCGATTGCTTCTATCCAGGTAAGCAGAGGCAAAAAGAAAACAGTAAGTCTTGTTGCTTCAGACAACGTATCTTTGCTCTTGAAAAGAGGAGAGAGTGCGTCTAAAGTAACAGAGGAAATTGTAATGGAAGAAAAGGTAAAGGCTCCGGTTAAAAAGGGAGATGCGCTTGGAACGCTTGTTGTCAAAAGCGGGGACAAGGTCATTACGAAAGAGCCTCTTGTGGCAAGTGAAGATATAACAGAAGCAAGTCTTTGGGAGCTGTTTAAGAGAGGCTTTGGCATGTTTTCAAAATCAGAATAACGGTCTAAGCGGCAATGTATTGTCGCTTAGCTTTTTCCTTTTTTTCGGACTCTGATTGCCCTAGTGGAAGTGAGAACGGGCGGTAAGGGCCCTGATCGGTTCAACTAATATCAGCAGAAAAAAGCGCCCGTTGATGAAGTTTCTTTTAATCCCCACAATCATCAAGCACTCGACAAAATGTTGCTTCTGTTTCGAAAAAACACTTCTTTTGTCGGGAGGAAGGAATCACAAAGAACAGCAGCGAAAGATTCCATATACTTTCCGCGCGAGTGCGCACGAAAAGGAGGAAGTAAAGTTGAGTCTTTCAATGAATATGGAAGTAAAGCGCGATGTCTTGTGCATTCGATTAGAGGGAGAGCTTGATCATCATACAGCGGAGGATTTGCGTACGAAGGTAACAGAAATGCTTGAGAAGCACGGTGTTCATCATATTGTATTGAATTTAGAGAATTTAAGCTTCATGGACAGCTCTGGTCTTGGTGTGATTCTGGGCAGATATAAGCATGTAAAAAGCCTTGGAGGAGAAATGGTAGTTTGTGCGATTTCTCCGGCTGTAAAGCGTTTGTTTGAGATGTCGGGACTGTTTAAAATCATTCGTCTAGAAGTCAGTGAAGAACACGCGCTTGCGACATTGGGGGTGGCATAATGAGAAATGAAATGCACCTTCAATTTTCCGCATTGAGCCAAAACGAGTCATTTGCGCGCGTTACAGTAGCTTCGTTTATTGCTCAGCTTGATCCGACAATGGAAGAGCTGACAGAAATTAAAACTGTTGTTTCTGAAGCTGTTACAAATGCAATCATTCACGGCTATGACAGCAATCCGGAAGGCATTGTGTATATTACGGTTGTACTTGAGGACGGAATGGTGAAGCTTA
The DNA here is from genome assembly GCF_000430785.1 of Ectobacillus panaciterrae DSM 19096. GTDB lineage: Bacteria > Bacillota > Bacilli > Bacillales > Bacillaceae_G > Ectobacillus > Ectobacillus panaciterrae. Next base: position 64,377 of record NZ_AUMR01000011.1, on the reverse strand, counting down.
CCATTCGCGATAAAGGAATGGGTATATCGAACTTAGAGGAAGCGAGACAACCTCTTTTCACTACAAAACCTGAATTAGAGCGTTCAGGCATGGGATTTACAATCATGGAAAACTTTATGGACGAAGTCGAAGTTATCTCTAACGAAGCATTCGGAACAACTATACATCTCACAAAGTACTTGTCAAAAAGCAACGCTCTATGCAATTAAGGAGACTCGCCTATGGACATAGAGGTTAAAAACGAAAACGGAAAAGTGCAGTTAAAGGACCAAGAGCTCAAGGAATTGATTCGCAGAAGTCAAGCAGGGGACCAAGGAGCAAGGGATACGATTGTCCAAACGAATATGCGGCTTGTTTGGTCTGTGGTGCAACGCTTTATGAACAGAGGCTATGAACCGGAGGATTTGTTTCAAATCGGGTGCATCGGGCTTTTGAAATCCGTTGACAAGTTTGATTTGTCATTTGATGTGAAATTTTCGACCTATGCTGTTCCTATGATTATCGGTGAGATTCAACGCTTTCTGCGTGATGATGGAACAGTCAAGGTGAGCCGCTCTTTAAAAGAGACGGGAAACAAGGTCCGCAAAATGAAGGACGAGCTTGCGAAAGCGTTAGGACGCGTGCCTACTGTTACGGAAGTGGCGGAAGCGCTTGGGCTGACACCGGAAGAGGTCGTCATGGCGCAGGAAGCAAGCCGTACACCTTCATCTATTCATGAGACGGTGTACGAGAATGACGGTGATCCTATTACAATTCTCGATCAGATTGCCGATCAATCAGAATCCAAATGGTTTGATAAAATTGCTTTAAAAGAGGCCATACGGGAACTTGACGAACGTGAGCGCCTTATCGTTTATTTGCGCTACTATAAAGACCAGACACAATCGGAGGTAGCGGAACGGCTTGGTATCTCTCAGGTACAAGTTTCCCGGCTTGAAAAGAAAATTTTACAGCAGATGAAGGACCGGATAGGGGAGTAGCCTATTCGGTTTTTTGTCTTTAGAAATCAGGAGTATGGCTACTTTCAAAAGCTGAACGAGCCGATTCCGCTTTTCTTTGTCTAGCTCCACCGGCAAGGCGCTGCCACCAGAGAACCTCCACCGCATAAAGGCAAAAAGCGCCTTTAAGGGTGGAGAACCTCTGGTTCTACGCCTGAACGAGCCGATTCCGCTTTTCTTGTGTACATTTATCTTATCCAAAATTCTCCTCATTAAACAAGAAAGGCCATTTTCATGTATTTCGATTAGACTTAGTATAAAGAAAATATTTACAATTTGAATTAAGGGTAAAGGTATAAGTGTGTTGGAGTAGCGATAATGGCTGCGGGGGTGATTGTGTTTTTGTCGAAATTGTATTTGTCCGTCAATTTATTGTTGGAAAGAAAGCCTTAAGCAACTGGCTTTCTGCTATGAGGATGGAAAAGGTCTGTTGTCGTTTTAGATAACAGGCCTTTCTTTTGAAAAAAATTGTATTAGAAAAATTTCCAACATCCATACTACAACTACGAGGAAAATCTTAAGGGGGGATTATTTTGGACCAGCCTGTATACGTCAAAATGCGTCAGCGTCTGCAAGTTTCTCCAAACTACGAGTTAAAGCTGCAGGATGTGGCACAGCTCGTTGGATCCGAACCCATTGTCGCTGCTCTCAGGGAAAAAACGGTGTACCAGATTACAAAAAAAGATAAAACACATGTTGTAATTGATGTTATGAAGGTAATTGAAACGATTCGAAAGTACGACAATGGTCTGGACATAAATGTATTTGGACCGGCTCAAGTAATTGTGGAGATTGTATATGAGAGAAAAACAGTGAATCCATTTTTCTTTGCATGCGTATGGCTGCTGCTGTTTTTCGGAGCAGGACTCGCTATTATTTACTTCCACGAAGATGTCAGCATGCAGCAAGTTCATCAGCGAATTTATCATATGGTAACTGGAGAGACCGAGAAAAAGCCACTTCTTCTTCAAATTCCGTATTCGCTTGGTCTTGGTTTAGGGATGGTATTATTTTTCAATCATGTGTTTCAAAAGCGCATCAATGAAGAGCCGAGCCCGCTTGAGGTAGAAATGTTCCAATATCAGCAGTCGCTTGATCAATACGTATTAATGAATGAAAACAAAGAAAGCATGAAGAAGATTGAAGATCATTGAATACGCATTTCTCGCATTTATCGGCTTTGCCGGAGGGATTGCGGTCGGGGGCGGATTCGTTGCTTTTTTGACTGTGTTGGGCGTGATACCTCGTCTGACGCAGCTGACGAAAAGTATTAAATTTATCCATGTTTATGAATGGGCTGTTGTGACGGGTGCTCTATGCGGCGGATGGGTCAGTTTGCGCGATACTGTTTTTTTCGCTTCTGTATATTGGCTTATACTAATCGGGTTATTCTGTGGCATATTTGTCGGTATGCTCGCAGCCGCTTTAACGGAAGTATTGAACGTACTTCCAATCTTGGCAAAGCGTGTCCGTGTTGAAGATCGAATTGTTATTTTACTCATAGCGCTGGTGCTTGGAAAAATACTCGGATCTCTATTTCATTGGATTTATTTTATTAAGTAGGAGGATGGGGATGGCAAAGAAAAAGCTAAAAGACGATTATAAAAATAATATTAAAGCCTATCAGCCAAAACCGAATTATATCATGAATTGTGTAAAGGCATTTGTCGTGGGGGGGCTTATATGTATATTAGGAGAAGTACTGATGAAATTCTACATGCATTATTTTGACTTTACCGAGAAGAATGTAGGAAACCCAACCGTTGCTACGTTAATTTTATTGTCTGCTTTGCTGACAGGGCTAGGTATATATGACAAAATCGGTCAATTTGCAGGCGCCGGATCAGCTGTTCCGGTAACGGGCTTTGCCAATTCGATGGTGAGTGCTGCTATCGAACACCGCAGCGAAGGAATTGTGCTTGGCGTAGCTACGAATATGTTTAAACTTGCAGGGAGTGTTATTGTATTTGGGGTCGTTGCAGCATATGTGGTTGGTCTCATCCGCTATACATTTAAGCTGTTGATGTAAGGGAGGAAGAAACAACATGAGACTAACAGGAAGGCAAACGTGGGTCTTTCAAAATGCACTTTACGTGAATGCAACAGGAACGGCGGTTGGTCCAAAAGAGGCCGCTGGGCCTTTGGGAGCTTGCTTTGACGTTACATATGATGAACTGCATTGCAATGAGGAGACTTGGGAGCTGGCTGAAAGAAGGCTGATGAATGATTCAATCCAACATACTCTAAAAAAAGCAAACCTGCAAACTTCAGATATTGATTTCTTTCTAGCGGGCGATTTATTAAACCAAACGGTTACTGCAAACTATGTGGCGAGACAGCTCAGCATTCCGTTTCTTGGCATGTTCGGTGCTTGCTCTACATCAATGGAAACACTAGCAACCGGTTCTGCGCTCGTAGATGGCGGTTTTGCCAATCGTGTGTTGGCGACGGTAAGCAGCCATAACGCAACTGCCGAGCGTCAATTCAGGTATCCGACAGAGTACGGAGGGCAGAGGCCGGATACGGCGACTTCAACAGTAACAGGAGCGGGCACTGCCCTTGTGAGCAGAGAGCCGAGTCCGATTCGCATTACAGCCGCTACAATCGGAAAGGTTCAGGACCTTGGCATTACAGATCCGTTTGATATGGGATCGGCCATGGCGCCGGCAGCTGCTCATACCATTCAGCAACACTTTGAAGATTTGCATCGGACGGCAGAAGATTATGACCTGATCGTGACGGGGGATTTGTCAGCTGTAGGAGCTCCTATCGCAAGACAGATGTTGCTTGAAGAAGGCTATGATATGGGTCAGGTGTATAACGATTGCGGGGTAATGCTTTATAACAAAAATCAAGAAGTGTTTGCAGGCGGGAGCGGTTGTGCATGTTCAGCAGTTGTAACATACGGTCACTTATTGCAAGAGATAAGAAAAGGCAATTACAACCGCATTTTGGTCGTAGCTACTGGAGCGCTTTTAAACCCGACAATGATTCAGCAAAAAGAATCTATACCGGCGATTGCTCATGGCGTTGTGTTTGAGAGTGTGAAGGGAGTATAGAAAATGGATTTTGTATATGCGTTTTTAGTTGGCGGAGCCATTTGTGTTGTAGGGCAACTGCTTTTGGATTTCGCAAAATTAACACCTGCACACGTTATGGCTGTTTTCGTTGTCATAGGTGCGATTTTAGATGGATTTGGAATTTATGATAATTTGATTCGTTTTGCCGGGGCAGGTGCAACGGTTCCCATTACAAGCTTCGGGCATTCCTTGCTGCATGGAGCAATGCAGGCAGCAAAGCAGCATGGGTATGTTGGGATTGGAATGGGAATCTTCCAGCTTACATCAGCTGGTATTTCAGCCGCAATTTTATTTTCTTTCATAGCGGCGCTCATCTTTAAGCCGAAAGGATAAACATTATGAAAAGAAGGGTTATTTTGGTAACAGATGGAGACGAATATGCACAGCGCACAATTGAATATGTGGCAAAGGATGTTGGCGGCCGCTGTATTTCGACATCGCAAAGCAACCCGACTCGTCTTAGCGGAAGAGATATTGTGAATCTTATCCTGCAAACACCATATGACCCTGTGTTTGTGATGTTTGATGATAGCGGCTATATTGGCGAGGGGCCGGGAGAACAAGCTTTGCAGTATGTAGCTGCGCATTCCCAAATCAATGTTCTTGGTGTTTTAGCAGTTGCCTCTAATACACATCGATACGAATGGACTCGTGTAGATGTGAGTGTAGACCGACACGGAAATCTAACAGAGTACGGTGTGGATAAGTTTGGTCTTGCAGATGTAGAAATCGGCCGTATTAATGGCGATACTGTATATTGTTTAGACAAGCTTAACGTTCCTATTATAGTAGGCATAGGAGACATCGGAAAGATGTATACAAATGACGATGTTAAAAAAGGGTCTCCCATTACAAAAAAGGCGGTTGAGCTCATTCTAGAAAGGAGCGGCTTTTATGACAGCAAAGGAAAAACAAACGATTAAAGTTCCTATTTCTTCGTTTTTAAGCGACAATGAGAATTATTTGAAGCAAACGGTCGGCCTTGGTGTAACATTTGACATAGGGATGAGAAAGTTTCGAATACTAGGCCGAGATGTCGGTGTATTATTTGTTAATGGCTTATCCGATTCTAATCTTATCATTCACATATTTGAAGAGATGGTGGACCTTAATGATGTAGAGCCATATGGGCATGATGAAGCAATGACTATCATTGAAAACAGACTTATTCATCAGCAAGTAAGCCGCATCGAAATGATGGATGACGTTATGGTGCAAGTGTTGTCCGGTCTTATTATAGTGTTTGTAGATGGAGAAGCAGAGGCCTTTGCGGTGGATGTCCGCAGCTACCCAGGGCGCACACCGGCAGAGCCGGATACAGAAAAGGTAGTTCGCGGAGCTCGAGACGGCTTTGTAGAGAATATTATTGTGAATACAAGTTTAATCCGCCGCCGCATTCGCGATCCGCGTCTTCGTCATGAAATTATTCGTGTCGGGGAGCGTTCTAAAACGGATATTTGTCTTTCGTACGTGCAAGATATTGCAAATCCGGATTTAATTAAAATCATTAAGCAGGAGCTGCAAGAAATTGAGATAGACGGCGTTACAATGGCAGACAAAACGATTGAGGAATTTCTTGTCAAACAAGGCATTAATCCTTTCCCGCTTGTCCGCTATACGGAACGTCCGGATGTAGCGGCAAACCATATACTTGAAGGGCATGTTTTGATTATTATAGACACATCGCCAAGCGTGATGATTACGCCGACTACATATTTTCATCACGTGCAGCATGCTGAGGAGTTCCGCCAAAACCCGGCAATGGGCACAATTTTTCGGTGGGTTCGGTTTTTAGGGATTATGTTCTCGCTATTTTTACTGCCGCTTTGGCTTGTATTTGTGCTTGAACCGACTTTGCTGCCGCCGAATCTTGCTTTTATCGGACCGAGTAAAGTGACTAATTTGCCGACCTTCTTACAAATTATTTTGGCTGAGGTCGGAATCGAATTTTTGAGAATGGCCTCTATCCATACGCCGACCGCTCTGTCGACCTCTCTCGGTTTAATTTCAGCTGTACTGATTGGTCAAACTGCCATTCAAGTTGGTCTGTTTGTGCCTGAAGTAATTCTATATTCAGCCATTTCAGTCATCGGGACTTATGCGACGCCAAGCTATGAATTGGGTCTTGCCAATAAAGTCGCAAAAATTTTCCTCATTTTATTGACAGCTTGGCTGCATGAAATCGGATTCATGATCGGACTTACAATCCTAATTTTGTTTCTTGCATCCATTCGCAGCTTACAAACACCATATCTTTGGCCGTTTCTTCCGTTTGATGGAGGTGCGCTTATGAAAATTGTCGTGCGGCCGAAGATTGCCAACTTGAAGGTCAGACCGAGCATCGTTCATCCGCAAAATACAGATCGTACAAAATAGCAGAGAGTCATTCTCTGCTTTTTCTGTATGAAAAATTTAGCTGATATTAACAAAATCATCACATTCATTTTGTATACTAGAAATAAGTTTCTTTAAAGAGGTGACAGGATGATCAAATTGTTTGTCAGCGATTTAGATGATACACTCGTCTACAATGTGAGCGAAATTCACAAGCATGACATGAGAGCGCTGCGGTGGCTCGCAGAACAAGGCACTGACATATGTTTTTCATCGGGACGCTTTGCGCATCGCATTCATGATGCTGTAGAGGGGATTGGCCTTGCGTACCACACTTCAAGCTTGAATGGAGCGCTTTTGACCACAAAAGAAGGCGCTACTATTCATACGTCTGCTTTTGACGGCGAGACGGCAAAGGAAATCTACAAATATATTTGCGAAAAAGAATTAGCACACATTGCTTGCGCAGGCGCGACGCGTTATACAAAAAAGAAAAATCGGATGCATCATGTGTTTGAAGAGAAAAATAATGTCATCATTACAGAGATGGCCGTGCTTGAAGATGAGTTTGGAACGAACATCCATCCGGCCAAATTCTTTTTGTACGGAGATCATGATTCTGTTGCCGTGCTCGATCAGGAGTTAAAAGATGTATTTGGAGCATGTGCAGAAGTTGTGATTTCAGGGCCGGGTTTTGTAGATATCATGCCGCTTGGAATCAGCAAAGGAAGCGCATTGCAAATCTTAATGGAGCACTTATGCTTAGAGCCGCATCAAGTGGCGTGCATCGGAGATTCCTTTAACGATATTTCCATGTTCAAAGTCACACCGCATTCCTTCACTCTTCATCATGCGCCGCCTCTTGTTAAAGAAAACGCGCAGCATGTCGTAAGATCGGTGGAGGAGGCTGTTATTAAATTAGCTTCCTTATCATAAGAAAGAGGCGACCAAGTCGCCTCTTTTACGTTGCCTCATTTAAATAACGATTTGATAAAATCAATGAAACTTGCAAAAATACCTTTTAGCTGATCTAAAAAGGATTGCCCTTTATCTGACTGCAGAAAAGCGGAAACTTGATCTTTCGCTTTGTTCAGCTGACTGCTCACTTGATTCCAGTCGATGTTTAAGTTTTTCATTTTATCAAACAGTGTAACAAGATTATTCAACTGTTCATCCGTCAGTGTAATGCCTAACTCGTCAGCAAGCTTTTTAATGAGTGTGCGTAAATCCTCTGTCGTTTTTGGAGGGTTTTTTGCAATTTCCTCTTTTACTTTTGTAATGAGCTGTACAGCCTTGTCAGAACCGATTTGATCGCCAAGCTTTGCTGTTGTAACCATCTCTTGGTTTGCCACTTGCTTGACTTCTTCAGGAATGGGTTGATTCGCAGCAGTTTCATAGGCTTTCATAAGACCTGTTAAGGCTGCTGTGCCCGATACTTGGAACGGTGCTGTAATGTAAATATTTGCATCCTTCACACCTGCAGTAATCAAGGCGTTTGTGTACATAGCATCTGTTACCCAAGAGATATTGTGGGTTTGTACGACTAAACCTGAGCCTTTTTTTGTATACGTAATCATGGAGGAGGAAATGGCTTTTGTACCGATTTGCGCTACCGGCACATATTTATCCAAATACTTATGCTCCTCTGCGTTGGACACAGTAATCGTCTGCGCATCCTTTGGCGCCTTCATCTCATCCAGCACTTGCTGTTTCTGCTGTGCCGTTAAGTTTTCGCCTAATGTGATAATAGTTTCTCCTTCTGCCGCGTCAGCAAACGCATATGTTGGCATAAACAAAGCAAACATAAGAAGAAACGCTAACAGTTTCGTTTTCACGAATATCGCTCCTTTTCCTGTTTCAAAAATTTGAGGGCAACATGCTAATTATAGTATATTTTTATGCTTTGTCATCCGACTTTAGATGGATTTTACAAAAACAAACTGTCTATGTCGCATTATTTTTTCTCCAGAGAGACTGTTTTCTTTTTTTATTAGAGTTGTGGTATGATATATCAGTAATGAAGACAAGGAGGTACATAACATGAAAAAAGGTCATATTATTATGGAAAATGGACAAAAAGTTGAATTTGAACTATTTCCAAATGAAGCGCCTGGTACGGTAGAAAACTTTGAGAAGTTAGCCAGCGAAGGTTTTTATAACGGTTTAACTTTCCACCGTGTTATTCCGGGGTTTGTAAGTCAGGGAGGCGACCCTAATGGGAATGGAACGGGTGGACCTGGTTACAAAATTAAATGTGAAACAGCAGGAAACCCGCACCGTCATAAAGCAGGAGCTTTCTCTATGGCGCATGCAGGAAAAGATACAGGCGGAAGCCAATTCTTTATCGTTCATGAGCCGCAGCCTCATCTAGACGGCGTACATACTGTATTTGGACAAGTTACAAGCGGTATGGAAACAGTTCTTTCTATGAGAAACGGCGATGTCATGCAAGAAGTTAAAGTATGGGAAGAGTAAAAGACCTGAATACAGGTCTTTTTTTTGTGAAGGCAGCGTTGTTAGAATCGGTATTCCCTAAGAGATAAATAATATATTTTTGTGACAAAATTTTTACAGACAGCACAAGTAAATAGGAGTCAAATATATATAATAAAGGGTAGTGAAAATATTTTGTACAGCGAGGACCCTTAAGATATCATATGTTGTGCGCGGCTTCCGGAAAAATGTAGGGCGGAAACCTTCTCACTTTCGGAAAAATGGTGTAGAATAAACATAAATTATGAGCATCTTAAGGTGAGGAGACTTGAACAATAAAGGAAAGCGGCAAGAAAAGCTGCTGTTTTACATTGTTGTAGGCGTAGCTGTATTATATTTGCTATCATTAATTGGAAAGTTTTTTCGATAAGAAGGGATAATTTTTTATGTTGATTCGTTTCAAGAAAAATTACGAAAAAATTGCGATGGGTCTTCTTTCATTTATGCCGACGGAAAAGGATTTAAAGAAACTACAAGCAACTGTAAAGGAATATGATGCGAATGAGAATTGGCAGTTGTACTTGTGGAAGGAAGACGATGACGTGCTTGGGATTATCGGAACAACGAAAAAGGAAGATGGCGTTATACACATTCAGCACATTTGTGTAACACCATCTCATCGCCACGCTGGTATCGGCAGAAAAATGGTACACGAGCTAAGAGCAATGATGCCCGGTGTTACAGTGTGCGGCAACGAGCAAACGGCTTCCTTTTATGAAAAGTGCAAGGCTGACACAATTAGTTTATAAACAAGGCAGAGATTTTAAAATCTCTGCTTTCTTTTTATTTGCCTCATTCTTTCCTCAATAACATCTGTACGGTCTCGAAGGGTATGCTTGTTTAAAAGGAAGGGATTTGACAGGTCGCTGCTGCTTTTCCATATGAGATTACGCTTATGGCACAAGCTGATGCAGGCAGTCTCTAGTCGTGGGTCTGCAATGGGAAGGCTCATGCTTGTGTACGGCTGTCTGTTTTCCATATCGCGCAGCTGCTCAAGAAGTATGGAAAGAAGCGTTTTTGAATCTAAGCCGAGCTGCTCAATTGCTTGCGCTTCCTTCTTTAAGATAGCGGCAGCACTTTTCATCATGCGAACAGCCCCTTTTATATTTTGTCGGCGATAGTGATAAAGGGATACAGCAATTTGAATCAGCCCCACCCAATATATGTCTCGTTGTCCGGCAGGCTTCCTCTTCCAATATTCTTCTAATATTTCATGGCATTCAAAATAATCACGATCGCCGTGAAAATGAACCAAATATTGTATGTAGGGTTCTGGATACATATACACACGCTCCTTTTTTCTATTGTACCATAAAGCGAAACTTCACCAGTTATATACAAGTGAATAAAAAAACGTCTTTTTATAGTGGGGAGAGGTCATCCGCATGCAGAAGCGGTCAAACCTTTGTAGCGGTTCATGCAAGGGTAAACCAGAGAGAAGAAGCATGCCATATTCCCTTTTGGTTGCACATAGCACAAAATGTCGAAATTATCATTCACTCATATATAGATGCTTTTTTCAAATGGTGTTAGTTGAGCTAATCGGGCTCTAATGTCCTCCGGCAAGTATACAGACAGAGCGGGGTAAAGAATAAGCGGCCAGAATGTGTTCTGGCCGCACCGTTCATTAGCAGAAGCAAGCTGCTCCAACAATAATCAATAAAATAAAGAGTACCACGATTAATGCAAAGCTGCCTAATCCATCAGCATGATGTCCCATAGTTTTTTACCTCCTCAGCTTTTTACAATGTATCATATGTATAGGATAGGCTGGTGTGCGTAGGCATTCGTCTAGTTTTGGGTGAATTTCCCAAAACTAATAAATTTATGGAATCGGTGAGGGGAAATTTATGAAAATGGTTGGATAGTCTTCTGCCATGCTCTATACTTATACTGTTATAGAAAAAAGTTGGTGGGATGTTTTGTGCAATATAATATTAAAGTCGATGCATTTGAAGGTCCTTTGGATTTGCTTTTGCATTTAATCAATCGTTACGAAGTTGATATATATGATATTCCTGTAGCTGTCATTACAGAGCAGTATTTGAGTTATATTCATACGATGAAAGAACTGCAGCTTGATGTCGCAAGCGAATATTTGGTCATGGCCGCCACTCTGCTGGCTATTAAAAGCAAAATGCTGCTTCCGAAGCATGAGGATGAAATATTGGATGAAGAAGATGCAATGGCTGAAGACCCGCGTCAAGAGCTGATGGAGCGATTGCTTGCATATAAAAAATATAAGCAGGCTGCCATAGAACTGAAAGAGCGCGAACAAGATCGCGCCCAGCTGTACACCCGGTCTCCTATGGATTTAACCGGCTTTCAAAAGCAGGAACCGGAAGAGCGCCTTCCTGTAGACGTAACGCTTTACGATATGCTGGCCGCTTTGCAAAAGCTCATGCGCCGCAAGAAGCTGCAAAAACCCGTTGCAACGAAAATTGTCCGTCAGGAGATCCCTATTGAACAACGGATGGATGAAATACTTATTTATTTGGAAAGTGCAAAAGGAAGACAAAGCTTCTACAGCTTATTTCCTGAAGATGACCGGGACACGCTGGTCGTGACTTTTCTGGCTATCTTAGAGCTAATGAAAAAGAAAATGATTACAATTGAGCAGGATCAAAACTTTGAAGAAATTTATCTGTTTAAGTGTTAGAGAAAGGAGCAAGCATATTGAATCGCAGTGAACAAAAAGCAATTGTGGAAGGATTGCTCTTTGTTGCGGGTGAGGAGGGCGTATATCCGGAGCAGCTTGCTCATGTACTCGATATATCCCTAGAGGAAGCGACCTCACTCGTAATGGAGCTCAAGCAGACTTATGCAGAGCCGGATCGCGGCTTTCAGCTTGTGCAGTACGCAAATGCTTATCGATTAACAACAAAAAAAGAACATGCTATGTATTATAAAAAGCTTGTAGAAACGCCAACATCTACGTCTTTATCACAAGCTGCACTAGAAACGCTTGCTATTATTGCATATCGTCAGCCGATTACGAGAACAGAAGTTGAAGATATACGCGGCGTAAAGACGGATAAAGCTTTGCAGACCCTTGTGTCACGGCTGCTTATTAAAGAAGTGGGGCGGGCAGAGGGAACTGGAAGACCTATTTTGTACGGGACAACAAAAGAATTTTTGGATGCGTTTGGCTTACAAACACTTAAAGAACTTCCGCCGCTTCCAGAAGAGGGCGCGGAGCTTGAGGAAGCAGATTTGTTTTTTGATTCCTTGCGCCAAATCCCAAATAGTTAAGTCTGGCAATTGCCAGGCTTTTTTGATGTCCGGCTCCGCCGGCAAGGCGCTGCCACCAGAGAACCTCCGTCGCACAAAGGTAAAAAGCGCCTTTGAGGACGGAGAACCTCTGTTTCTGCGCCTGAACGAGCCGGTTCCGCTTTTCTTGGAATAGACATACTGTAAAATGAGATACTAAACAGAAAAAGGAGAAGAGGCGCATGACGTACGTGCGGGCAATCTTTTTTTGTTTCGTTCTTTTGATATGCGTTGGCTTATCTGGTGTGTCATATGCAAGATACGATTTTTCTGTACATACGAGTAAAATTATTTCTCAAGAAGAACGAGGACACCATCAGCTCTTTGTACCAAAGCTCACCGTTACTTTTTTAAAGGTAGGCCAAGGAGATGCGACATTAATCGTTTTGCCGAACGGAAGAACGATTCTTGTAGACGGAGGTCCGCATGAAGCGGGAGAAGCAATCATTCATAAGCTTATTGAAAAAAGAATGAAACAGCTTGATTTAGTAGTCAGTACTCATCCGGATATGGATCATATTGGCGGACTTATTTCCGTTATTCAACAAATTCCCGTCACGATGGTATTAGACAGCGGAAAACATTATTATTCATTAACATATCACATGTATGTAAAAAGTGTCCGTAAGCGGAATATCCCGTTTATTTATGCACGGGAAGGTCAATTTTTACCTTTGGATCCCAATGTTTCCATACAAGTGCTGAACAATGGGAAAGGAAAAAATGGGAATAACGAATCATCTATTGTTTTAAAAATTCGATATAAAAAAGCGGATTTTTTATTGATGGGAGACGCGGATACGAAAACAGAAAAAAATATTATGAATACATATGACGTTCACGCTGATGTTTTGAAGGTTGGACACCACGGTTCCTATACATCGTCGGGTAAGGATTTTTTGCAGAAGGTAAACCCTCAATTTGTCGTCATTTCTTATGAAAAAGGGAACCCCTATGGTCATCCGCACAGGAGTGTAATGAAACGTCTCCATCGCTATGGAACGCAAATTTACACAACAGCCTCGCGGGATATTGAATTTCAAACAGACGGAGAAAGCATAAAAATTCAAAACGGCATGCCTCTTCCATTATTGAAATAACATTAGCTGATATTCAAAAAAATAAGGCGAGAATACCCCCACTTCAAGCGTGTGAATGGTGTAGTGTAACGGTAAGTGGGGGATGAATCGCCTTCGCACAAGAGATAGGCTCGTTCCATCTCTATTGTACGAAATGTAAAAATTTTATAAATAAATAGAACGTATGTTTTATTTGTGGTAAAATGAGGAATAGACAGGAGGTGAATCTATGATTCGAGCGAAACGAGTCTATTTCCAAACCTCAAAGACAAATCTGCAGCGATTGTTTGACTGCAACCGCGAGTCCGCCAAAGTATGGAATGATTGTTTGCGTCATGCAAAGGCGTATCATCTGCAACATAATGGAAAACGGATCAACAAGTCTGCCCTCCAAGCTCTGACGAAAGGAAACTACCACTTACATTCTCAAAGCATACAAGCTGTATTTGAAAAGTACTTGTTCGCCAGAGATGCCACAAGAGCTGCCCTCCTAAAAGGAATCAAAACCGCCAAATATCCCTATAAACAAAAGAAACACTACAATACGAAATGGAAGAAAGACGGCTTTTCTGTTAAAGAGAATGGCACCATTCATTTGTCGATGGGCATCCATAACGGAAAACGAGAACAGCCCATTGTCGTATCTGTAAATCCTGCGACCTTACCCGAAGGAAAACTGAAAGAAATTGAACTGGCATGGGACAATGGACTTTACTTAGCCATCTCTTATGAAAACGAAGAACTCCCCATGAAATACGCGTATACAAATTCTGCAGGTGTAGACATGGGAGAAATCCACTCAATCGCGGCGTTTTGTGAAACCGGTGAAGCACTCATTGTCACAGGCAGAAAAATTCGCTCCATCCATCAGCTGCGCAATAAAAAGCTGGGGGAACTTCAACGTCTCATGAGTAAATGCAACAAGTATTCCCGGCAATGGAAGAAATACAATCGCGCGAAGCAGTTCGTCCTGTCTAAGTCAACAAAGCAGCTACAAGATGCCCTCCACAAGACCACGAAGAACTTCGTCGATTGGTGCCTGGAAAACGAAGTGAAGCAAGTTTTCGTCGGCAATCCAGAAGGCGTACAGCGAAGGAAACAGAAAAAACGGACGAAACACGTCAACCAAAAGTTGTCAAATTGGTCATTTGGCACACTCCGCGCGTATTTGGCGTATAAACTGCACGCAAAAGGCATTCTTCTGTTTCTCGTAGACGAAGCGTACACTTCTCAAACATGTCCATGTTGTCAAAGAAGAAAGAAGGTGCGGACACGCAACTACGTTTGTGCGTGCGGCTACGAAGAACATCGGGACATTCATGGTGCTCGCAACATCTTGGCAAAAGAACTGTACGGAGAGATGCGTCATATCTCGGAAGAAACGAAGAGAAAGTATCTACGGATTGCGTAAGCAAAAAGTAGTAGACGGTGTGTTCCCACCCTTCTGTATGTGCAGAAGTTGCTTAGTCAGACAAAGGAAGGAGCCCCTGCATAGGTGCAGAGAGGAGATGGCAAATCCGCTTCTCATGGGACCTTATCTTTGTTGGTGCTAAGAAACCTCCACTTCAAGGAGCGAAAGCGAGTAAGTGGGGGAGGTTCATAGTTCTTCATAATACGTCACATGCCAAAGTGTTTCATGGCATCCGTTTAGCAGTATATCGAGGTCATGCAAAAGGCGGTGTGCTTTAGCGCCTTTATTTGCTCCTTTTATGCATTTTCTACATATATTTTGGCGCACAGCTGAAAAAAATCCGTTCTTTCCAAAGAGAAAAATAAAATGTAATTTCAAATGTATAGACAACTACTCGTATGTATATTATGATGAATGTAGATAAACAGAATATACATGTATATCTTATGTAGAAGGAGAGATTGCTATGGAGCAAAGAGTGATCATCAATGCTCAAATTTACACAGGAGATACTATACTGCAAAACGGTTTTATCCGTTATAAATTAACTATTGAAGAGATGGGGCTCATGGCTCAATATGAGCCAAAAGAAAATGAGATTATCTATAACGCAGAAGGAACAATCATCATACCCGGCATGATTGATGTGCATATACACGGCGGTTACGATGTAGACACGATGGATGCTGACGCCGACGCTTTAATCCGTTTAAGTAAACAGCTGCTGAAAGAGGGAGTCACAACGTTTTTCCCGACAACAATGACACAATCGCCAGAAGCAATTGAACAGGCGCTTCGTGCGGCGAAGGAAGCAAAAGATAGAGGCGCTCACTTTGAATATATTCATCTGGAGGGGCCGTATGTATCCAAAAAACGTGCGGGGGCGCAGCCGCTGGAATATATTGTGCCGCCAAATGTCAAACAGTTTCAGCACTGGCAAGAAGCGAGCGGAAATTTAATCAAGCTTGTCACATACGCGCCGGAGGAACAAGGGGCGGAAGCGCTTGAACATTATTTTGAGGAAACGGACGTAATAGGAACGATTGGACATACAGACGCCGTATTCGAACAGCTGCAAGAAAGAAAGATTCGTCATGCTACACACTTATACAATCAAATGAGAGCCATGCATCATCGTGAGCCTGGAGTCGTGGGACATGTTTTATTAAATGAAGAGACGATGGTAGAGATCATTCCCGATGGTATTCACATTCACCCCGAAATGGTAAAGCTTGCTTATCGTTTAAAAGGTCCAAGAAAAATAAGCGTTATTACAGACGCAATGCGGGCGAAAGGGCTAGAAGATGGTGCATATGAGCTTGGCGGTCAGCCTGTAATTGTAAAAGAGGGAAAAGCGATGCTCGAGGATGGAACATTAGCCGGAAGCGTACTAAAGATGGATCAGGCATTTCGCAACATCATCGCTTTTACAGGCTGCTCCGTTGAAGAAGCGGTTTGGATGACGTCCATTAATCAGGCGGAGGAATTCGGCCTAATCAACAAGGGTGTGCTCAAAGCCGGCAAGGATGCAGACTTTGTGATTTTAAATCGAGACTTATTTATTCAGGACACAGTACGTCTTGGAATCCATGAAACAGAGGTGAAATAACATGAAGATTATCGCAGTCAATACACCGCAGGGGATGGCAGAAGCAGGATATGAGTTAGTTCAGCAAACAGTAGAGGAGAATAAACATCCTGTTCTCGGCATGGCGACAGGAAGTTCTCCTCTTGGCATATATGCTCTGATGAGAAAAAATAAACTTGATGTAAGGCATGCAATCACAGTAAACTTAGATGAGTATGTGAACTTGTCTTCTGAAGATAAAAACAGTTATCATTATTTTATGAACAAACAGTTATTCCATCATTTATCATTCGCGCAAACTTTCATACCAAATGGCATGGCACAGAGTTTGGAAGAAGAATGTAAGCGTTATGATAACGTGATTGAAAATCACCCAATCGACCTGCAAATTCTTGGAATTGGTGAAAACGGCCATATTGGTTTTAACGAACCAGGTACATCGTTTGCTTCTGGAACTCATATCGTGAAGTTAACAGATTCCACAAGACAAGCAAACCGCCGCTTTTTTGAAAAAGAAGAGGATGTGCCGACACATGCCATCACTATGGGAATAGCGTCGATTATGAAGGCAAAACAAATTGCATTGCTTGCATCGGGGCTTAAAAAAGCGGAGGCAATCAAGACGTTGCTCGAAGGACCGGTAACAGAAGAATGTCCTGCAACGGTGCTTCGCAACCATCCGAACGTAGTGATTATAGCCGACCGACAAGCGCTATCTCTATGCAGCGAGGAGAGTTTTCATGAGCATCAACAAGTATTCTCCATTTCCGATTTATTATCAAATTCAAGAGTGGATTAAGCAGAAAATTGAAGCAGGGGAATGGAAGTCCGGTGATAAAATTCCATCGGAAAATGAATTGTGCGATACATTTGACGTGAGCCGGATGACGATTCGACAAGCGATTAATAATTTGGTGGAACAAGGCTACCTGTATCGTAAACGCGGAATCGGTACATTTGTGCAGCTGCCGAAAGTAGAACAGCGGCTGCAGGGAATGACGGGCTTTACAGAAGATATGAAGGCACGAGGCATGAAGCCGAGCAGCGCATTATTAAGCTTCGAGCTTGTTTCTGCCTCTGCAAGGGTTGCCGATAAACTCCATCTAGAAGACGGGGCGTCTGTATATGAGGTACGCCGTATTCGTCTTGCGGATGATGAACCGATCGCTTTTGAAACAACTTATCTTTCACCGCTTGTAGTAAAAGAAATCAATGAAGATATTTTGCAAAACTCTCTATATGAACATTTAGAACAGAAGCTCGGTTACAAGCTGCTTCGTGCTACGCAGACGATTGAAGCAGCAGTTGCTGCAGAAGAAGAAGCGCCGCATCTACATATTTCAAAGCGAGCGCCTGTCCTTGTCGTGGAGCAAACATCTTATGCAGAAGATGATGTGCCGCTGGAGTATGTAAAGTGTATTTATCGGGGAGACCGGTATAAGTTTATTACAAACATCTCTAGGCAAAAATAAATTTTCCGCTACGATGGTAGTGTCGATATATGTATACACCTTTAATTTTTTGTAAGCTTCTTTCTGCCTGTCTTCAGACCATGCTGCTCTCGTTTTTTGCTGAAACAGTTCTCTGAAATTTAAAGTATCGATATAGAGAAAATGAAAATGTTATTTCAAAAAAGAAAACCTGCGACTGAAACGAAATGTTTTAATCGCAGGTTTTCTTACTTTACAAATGAACTGTTGTAGTTTTGTACATATTCAACCGCCTGTTTTACTGTCTTCACAAGATGGTCGGCATGCTCTTTTACCGCATCGTCAGCAATTTCCATCGCAAAGCTGTGAGGTGTCAGCTGAAACATGGAAATATCATTATAAGAGTCGCCGATGCAAGCCATTTCTTCCGGTTTGACATTGTGCTGCTTTAATAATAGGGAGATGGCGGCTCCTTTACTCACATTGGCTGGCACAACATCTAAGCAGTTTTTTGCGGAAATAAATGTGCTTACGTATGCAGAAAACTTTTCTTCCACCTTTTTTTGCATTTCCAGCAAATCTGCTTCTTCTCCGCCGATGGAAATCTTGTTCGGTATAATAGAAACGCCGGCTTCTTCTGCTAAATGCGGCATTTCAATTGAGGTCATTGTTTCTTTCTCTTCCAGCTCCAACACGATAGGCGTTTTTTCCTCAATATAATAGTTATGCTCATCGCTCACATAGCGGATGAAGCGATCACCGCGCGTCATATTGATAAGATCTTGTACAATATGGGGATCAAAAGCTGCCGAAAACAGCTGCTCATTTGCATGTGTATAAATAAACACGCCATTTACACTAATTCGGTGAAAATCCGTTCCTACATCTTTCATGAGAGCTGCAATTTCGTTATCCAATCGGCCTGAAGCAAAGCAAAGAATAACGCCTTCTTCAGCCATCGTACGCAAGGCTTCCAGATCTTCCTTATCGATAAGACCGCCGTGCTGCATCATCGTCCCGTCAATATCGCTTACAAACATTTTAATCATCGAGTATGCTCCTTTTTGAATAAGCTGTGTATAAAATATGCTCTGTTTTTTATTATAGTAGTCTAGATAAGAGATGTCTAAAAAAGGACATTTTTAATAGATGGCAATGTTTTGCATTGACGAAAAAGAACTTTGTTCTGTAACATGAAAACAAATTGCTTTTTGCGTACAAAGGTGGGGTTGTATGAATGAGTGTCTCGAAATCAAGAAAGTTTTAAACAATAATGTTATTATTGCGTCACATCCAAAGCATGAAGAAGTGGTCGTCATTGGTAAAGGGATAGGGTTTGGAAGAAAAGAAAATGATACATTGCCGGGAGAATTGGCGGAGAAAATGTTTGTGCTGAAAAATGAACGGGAGCGCGAACAATATAAGATGCTCGTGCCTCATGTGAGTGAGCAGCTCATTGAAATCATGAATGATGTAATGCTGTACATTCAAGAACGAATCGAATCTCCGCTGAATGAGCACATTCATATTGCTTTAACAGATCATATTGCGTTTGCCATTAGAAGACTTAAACAAGGCTTTGCGATGGATAACCCTTTCTTACTGGAAACGAAAGCATTATATCCGCAGGAGTACAGGATTGCTGCTGAAGTGGTAGATTTAATCAATAAGCGCTTGAATATCCATCTTCCGGAAGGAGAAATTGGATTTATCGCTTTGCACATATACAGTTCTACAACGAATTCAGAAGTATCCTCCGTCAATCAAAATTCACGTCTGATTGCGCACCTTGTGTCGCTGATTGAAGAGCAGCTGGAACTTATAATGGACAGGGAGAGCATTCATTATTTGCGGCTTGTGCGCCATCTTCATTATGCGATTGAACGTGTGAAAAACGGGGAAAAGGTCGAAGAACCGAAGCGTTTTGTCGAAGTTTTGAAAGAGGAGTATCCAATTTCTTATAACTTGGCATGGAAGCTTATTAAGGTCATGCAAAAACAATTGCAAATGCAAATATATGACGCTGAAATCGTATATTTAACGATGCATTTGCAGCGTCTTGTACAAAGCAAGGTAGAAGTGGAGTAAAGTGTCAAGAGATGTCGAAAATGTAAACGTTGAAAAAAACAGTTGAATCGCTTACATGACTTATGTATAATAGCTTACAAGAAAGTTCATCGTTTTCGACAAACGTTACGTACCGGTAAAAGAAACCGTTTGCGTGAACCGTAATGACAGTTGAATATGTACTTATTTTATACTCATTCGACACGTGTTACTGATTCGATCAGGCATGAGTGAAGAAGAGGTTGGAATGCTAGCTGCTGAAAGGGACATACTACCCTTTGATAGCTATTTTCTACCTTTTTTCCTCATGCCTTTTTGTGTTTGTCAAAAGCGAACATAAAAATAAAATAACAAGGGAGGAAGAGTCTAAATGTTCAAGAAGCTATTTGGTGTTCTTCAAAAAGTCGGTAAAGCGCTTATGCTTCCAGTTGCGATTTTGCCGGCTGCAGGTATTTTGCTTGCGTTTGGTAACGCGCTCCAAAATCCAGCTTTAACAGACCGCATTCCTGCTCTAAAAATTGGATGGTTTGTAATGATTGCTAAGGTTATGGAGCAATCTGGGGATATTATTTTTGCTAACTTAGCACTTCTATTTGCAGTAGGGGTAGCAATAGGTTTAGCTGGAGGAGAAGGCGTAGCAGGTCTTGCTGCAATTGTCGGTTTCCTTATCATGAACAAAACGATGAGCGTGGCGCTAAGCGTTGCGAACAAAATTTCAATCATCAGCGATAAGATTCCAGTTAATGTAGGCTTTAAAGAACCGGCTTATGCATATGTATTGGGAATTCCGACGCTGCAGACCGGCGTGTTCGGCGGTATCATCGTCGGTGTTCTGGCTGCGTATTGCTATAACAAATACTTTAATATCGAATTGCCGTCTTACTTAGGATTCTTTGCAGGCAAGCGTTTCGTGCCAATTGCGACTGCTACATTCGCTTTGATTCTCGGTTTGGTTATGTGTTTCATTTGGCCGCCAATCCAGCATGGGTTGAACGCATTTTCCCACAATATGATTGATGCCAACAGAACGTTGGCTGCACTCGTGTTTGGAATAATTGAGCGTTCTTTAATTCCGTTCGGACTGCATCACATTTTCTATGCTCCGTTCTGGTTTGAGTTCGGACAATACGTGGATAAAGCAGGAAACATCGTTCACGGTGACCAAAAAATCTTCTTCGCTCAGCTGAAAGATGGGGTGCCGTTAACAGCAGGTACGTTCATGACTGGTAAATTCCCGTTCATGATGTTCGGTCTTCCGGCCGCTGCATTGGCGATGTATCACGAAGCACGTCCAGAAAACAAAAAATTAGCTGCAGGTATTCTTGGATCAGCAGCTTTAACATCTTTCTTAACTGGTATTACCGAACCGATCGAATTCTCATTCTTGTTCGTGGCTCCTGTACTGTTCGGAATTCATGCGGTTTTCGCAGGTCTCTCTTTTATGGTTATGCAGATTCTCGGCGTTAAAATCGGTATGACATTCTCAGGTGGTTTAATCGACTTCCTATTGTTCGGGGTACTTCCAAACCGCACTGCTTGGTGGTGGGTAATTATCGTCGGCTTAGTATTCGCTGTAATCTACTACTTCGGCTTCCGTTTCGCAATCCGCAAGTGGGATCTTAAAACGCCAGGCCGCGACATTATCGCTGACAATGATGATGAAGGTGCTACAGTCGAAGCGGGCGAACTTCCTCATGAAATCTTAGCAGCGCTTGGCGGAAAAGAAAATATTGCTTCTTTAGACGCTTGTATCACTCGTTTACGTGTACAAGTTAAAGATCAAAAAGATGTAAATAAAGGCCGCTTGAAAGATTTAGGCGCAGCGGGCGTTCTTGAAGTAGGAAACAACATTCAAGCCATTTTCGGACCGAAATCCGATACGCTGAAATCGCAAATTCATGACATCATGAAAGGCCGTACGCCTCAAATTGTCAAAGAAGTGCAGCCTGCTCAAGAAGCAGCTGTGACAAATACAGCAGAAGAAATTGCAATACCAATCGAAGGAAATATCCTTCCGATTACGGCAGTTCCGGATCAAGTGTTCTCTGGTAAAATGATGGGTGACGGTTTTGCAATTGAGCCTACGGAAGGTACGGTTGTATCTCCTGTAAACGGTGAAATCGTAAATGTGTTCCCGACAAAGCATGCAATCGGCATTCAGTCTGAAGGCGGAAAAGAAATTCTGATCCACTTCGGTATTGATACAGTAAAGCTAAACGGCGAAGGCTTTGACATTTTAGTTGCACAAGGCGATAAAGTAACGCAAGGCCAACCGCTATTAAAAGTTAACTTAGACTTTGTGAAAAACAATGCGCCTTCTATTATGACGCCAATTGTGTTCACAAATTTGCAAGAAGGTCAGCAAGTTGTTCTTGCGAAAGAAGGAACAGTAACAAAAGGTCAAAAAGGCGTAGTAATAATTAAGTAATTTGACGAAAAAAGTTCATAATTTATAATAGGTGATATGGTTGACCCCATGTCCCCTATTGTATAAAATGTAATAGTGTCGATATGTTGTCTATACAACTAAACTTTACGATTAAAGGAGATTATAATTTATGGAAAAGATCTTTAAAGTAACTAGCGATTCTGGTATTCACGCTCGTCCGGCAACTCTTCTTGTTAACACAGCAAGCAAATTCAATTCTGATATTAACTTAGAATACGTAGGGAAAACTGTAAACTTAAAATCCATCATGGGTGTTATGTCCCTTGGTATTCAACAAGGTGCAGAAATTAAAATCACTGCAAACGGTGATGATGCGGCTCAAGCACTAGCAGCTATTGAAGAAACCATGAAAAACGAAGGATTAGGAGCATAATGTCTCTAAACATTAAAGGGATTGCCGCATCAAGCGGAATTGCTATTGCAAAGGCATACCGTTTAGAAAATCCTGAGTTGACAATCGAGAAAAAATCCATTGCAGACGCAGGTGCAGAAATTGCACGCTTAGAAGCTGCTCTAGATATAGCAAAAACAGAACTGGCTGCAATTAAAGACCACGCGTATGCGGAACTGGGTGCAGACAAAGCGGCTATCTTTGAAGCGCATCTACTTGTTCTGAACGACCCTGAGCTTGTAAACCCTGTTAAAGACAAGGTCACAAATGAACATGTAAACGCTGAATATGCGATGAACGAGGTTGCAACGATGTTTGTAAACTTGTTTGAGGGCATGGACAACGAATATATGAAAGAGCGTGCAGCAGATATTCGCGACGTAACAAAACGTGTTCTTGCTCACTTGTTAGGCGTTAATTTCTCTAATCCAAGCACAATTACTGAAGAAGTCATTATTATCGCAGAAGATTTAACGCCATCTGATACAGCTCAGCTGAACCGCACATATGCAAAAGGCTTTACGACTGATATTGGCGGACGCACATCCCACTCTGCTATCATGGCTCGTTCCATGGAAATTCCAGCTGTTGTAGGGACAAAGGTTGTTATGGAAAAAATCCAAAATGGCGATCTTGTTATCGTAGACGGCTTGGACGGCGAGGTTATTGTAAACCCTTCTGAAGACGTTCTTCACGCTTACGAAGAAAAGAAAGCGAAATTTGAAGCGCAAAAAACAGAATGGGCAAAGTTAAAGAACGAAGCGACTGTTACAAGCGATGGTATTCACGTAGAGCTTGTTGCAAACATAGGTACTCCAAAAGATGTAAAAGGCGTTCAAGATAATGGCGGTGAGGGCGTAGGCTTGTATCGTACAGAGTTCTTGTACATGGGCCGCGATAACCTTCCAACTGAAGAAGAGCAGTTTGAAGCATACAAAACAGTTCTTGAAAACATGGAAGGAAAGCCTGTTGTCGTTCGTACGCTTGACATTGGCGGAGATAAGGAGCTTCCATACTTACATTTACCAAAAGAAATGAACCCGTTCTTAGGGTACCGTGCAATTCGTCTTTGCCTAGAAGAGCAAGAGATCTTCCGTACACAGCTTCGTGCATTGCTTCGTGCAAGCGTATACGGAAACCTGAAAATCATGTTCCCAATGATTGCAACGCTAGATGAATTCCGTCAAGCAAAAGCAATCCTGCTGGAGGAAAAAGCAAAGCTTGTTGCAAATGGTACAACTGTATCTGCGGATATTGAGGTAGGTATGATGGTAGAGATTCCGGCTTCTGCTGTTCTGGCAGATCAATTTGCAAAAGAAGTGGACTTTTTCTCCATTGGAACGAACGACTTGATTCAATATACAATGGCAGCGGACCGTATGAACGAACGTGTGTCTTACTTATATCAACCATACAATCCTGCAATCCTGCGTCTTGTAAAAATGGTCATTGACGCAGCGCATAAAGAAGGCAAATGGGCTGGTATGTGCGGTGAAATGGCAGGGGACCCTCTAGCAATTCCATTGTTAATCGGACTTGGCTTGGATGAGTTCAGCATGAGTGCAACATCCATTCTTCCTGCGAGAACACAAATCCACAAGCTTTCCAAAGCACAAATGGAAAAATTGGCGCAAAAGGCTTTGAACATGTCTACGGCTGAAGAAGTAGTAGAACTTGTGAAAAGCATGTCATAAGAAAAGAGCTAGCAATGCTAGCTCTTTTCTTTATGGTTTCCATACGACATTAATATGTTCCTTTATTAAACAGGCAGTATCTTTTATCTGTTGAATAATGGAAGAAAAACACTAAAGAACAGATCAGATGCTTCATTTGTATAAGCTTGACAATTGTCTTTGTTTTTAATATGATTCGTTCATGAGTTTAAGCGAACGAAAGGATGGACAAATATGAGTCAAAAAGCTATAGAAACATTTCGTGCCTGTATCCCTTTGTTCCAGGCATTGAGCGATTCAGCAAGACAAGATATCATTTTATTATTAGCGGAGAATGAAGCTCTTACCGTGAATGAAATCACTGAGAATTCTACTTTATCGAGACCGGCCATTTCCCATCATTTAAAAATATTGCGTGATAATCGCCTCGTGTCCATTGAACAAAAGGGGACGCAGCGTTACTATTCTCTTTCTATAGAAGCTTCTGTCGTCATGTTGAAGGAATTAATTCAAACAGTGGAAGAAACTTGTATGTAATATGAAAAAGTATAAAATTGGAGCATGTCCAGCTTCAGCGGTTAGGCGCTGTCACCTAAGAACCCCCGCCACGCTTTTTGGGGCAGAGGTTCTTAGGTTCTCCGCCTGAATGAGCCGGTTCTGCTTTCCCTATATGACAATTGCTATAATGTCGGCGATCCGTACCCGCAGAATGCCTGACCGCGGAATACTGCCTCCTGAAAATAAGGCGATATTATCTGAAAAACCTTCAAATGTAATGGTATTGTAGGTAAAGAAGCTGTTGCGGATGACTAGCTGTGTAATACGCGCCCCTGGAGACAGCCTCTTCAACAGGCCCTTATTTTCATCGGAATCATGCTCATGACGTTTGTAATCCTCTCTGTAAGCCCAGAACATGTCTTTTCACTCCCTTTACACTTATTCATATTCGGTTTCTTTAGGAAGCGATTGGACAAATGGAGAATTTCAGAATATAAAAAAGCGCCTCTGTCAAAAGAGACGCCTTCTTATACTTGTCTTGTTTTATAACGAACAATCAAATAGACCGGAAATGCTAATAAAAACGGAAACAGCGACTGTGAAACTTGCTCAAATATTCCCTTTTGCAGCTGTGCCTCTTTCGCGAATTGCAGCATAGAAATGTTGAATACGTCGCCCATCAAGTAAAGAAGCAAAACGGTAACAAGATAGCTGAGCACCGCCATAAAGCTTCCATGAATCCTCAAACTTATTCCCCCACTTTTTCTATTTTGTAATCATTGTAGCATATTTGTAATAAAAAATACATTAATACGTATCGGGGAGAACATAAATAACATAGCAGCGGCGGTCTTCATCAATTTCTGTGCTGTCTCGTTTACGAAGTCCAATCGTCGGAATATCAACATAATCCTTCAATAAATATCGTATAATTTCCCAGTTTGGATCGAGGAATATATGCTTCCTACGTATTTAGAGGCTGATGAGTTTGCCAAGAAGGGAATTCCCTATGTGAAAAAGCCGACATTCGGCCGAGAAGGCGATACAGTTGAAGTGTATGATGAGACAGGGGAAAAAGCGCTGGAGGATGTACATAAATCGTATGAGGAATACGGCTTTGTGTTCCAGCAGTATTGGATGCCGTGTGGGCGGGAAAATTACAAATAATCTTTCGTATTACTTGCCGTTAAGCATAAAAAAGGACGAGGCCTAAAATTACACCTCGTCCTTTTTTATGCTTATTTTACCCATTCTGTAATTTTATCAAGCTCCATGCGAGAGGATGGATGGCCTGGTACAGTTGCTTTACCGACAGTAATTAGCATAACCGGCAAATAGCGGGATGGCACTTTAAATTCTTCAATGAATGCTTGGGCATTATATCCGCCAATCGGGCAAGTATCCCAGCCCTTTGCTTTTGCAGCGAGCATAAATTGCATCGCAGCAAGAGAAGCGTTGCATACTGCTGCGTCACGTGCATATTGCGTATTTTTATAAGCACCTGCCACATTCATGGCGAGGCGTTCTTTTGCTTCAGGCATCATAAACCCTTGTTCTACAAGAGGACCGAATACTTCCTCCAGGTTCTGCTCTGCTTCTAGGTCGCCTAAAACAGCAATCACTGCAGAAGCATCTACGATTTGCTGTTGATTGTAAGCGATTGGATAGAGGCGCTGCTGCACGTCTTTTCCGTGAAATACGAGAAATTTCCAATGCTGCAGGTTCCATGCAGATGGCGCTTTACCTGCGGCCAGCAATAGCTCGTCCAGCTCCTCTTTCGTTATTTCTTTCTCTGAGTTGTAAGCGCGCGTGGATGTACGTTCATTCATTACAGTGAAGAAGTCTTTATTAGCTGTAGTTATCATAGTGTCCCTCCGTAATAGCTTTTATGAAAAGTAAGTCTGTTGAAAAAATTCTCATGCTTACATTTAGTAAGTATGAGGATTTTAGAATATACTAAGCGGCATGGAAGTGTCAAGTGATTTCATCCTTACTATTAGTATGTCCGAAATGTTTTGTCTGTATGGAATGTGCGCCCTTTTTTCAAAAAAGGGATATTGGCACAAACTTGCAAGAAGCGAGGCTCATACAATAAGAAGGTGAAACAATATGAAGTTCCGAACGAATGAAGTGAGGGACGGGCGTGTGATGAAAATTTTACATTTTTTGTTGGAGAACACAATTTTTCAAAATTTACTCCAAGACCTTGAGGTTAACGTATTGTTTATAACAGTGAATCAAAGTCAGACGCAATTAACAGAAGAAATACGGCCCAAATGTTTATTTTTTGCAAACAACATAGAAGATGGAAAGAGAGTGTATGAAAAGGTTAAACCGCATATTATCATTTTAGATGTGTCGGCTGCTGCTGCTCAAGCTTTTGTCGAGCAAATACAATTAGATATACGCATTGTCGTGATTTGGAAGGAACAAGACTACTTTGCACTTTCTGGCTTGCTCGCTGCGGGTGTGCGTCATTTCGTAATGCCTCCGTTTACGCCGCAAAAGATACTGAAAATGTTGCATGAAAGCTTGTATGAAATAACGTTAGAGCGAGAAGTACAAATGCAAAAAAGCATGGTGCGCGCCATTCTGGAATTTCAGCAAGATATGCTGTTCTTTATAGAAGATGATGAAATTGTAGACTGCAATGTTACATTTCTAAATTTTTTCGGCTATGAAGATTTGTTGAGCTACCAGGAAGAAACCCTAGTGTTTGCTGACCATTTCTTGGATGAAAGAGGATACTACTATCCAATGAATAAATGGAATTGGCTGGATGACTGCTTGGCAGAACCGAAGAAAATAAAAATGAAGAATGCTGAGGGAACAGAGTATGTGTTTTTATTGAGGGGATCTACGCTGCCGGAAGACGGCTCTCGTTTTGTTATTATTTGTACAGATATTACTCAAATGGAAAAAGAGAATAAAGAAAATGAACGATTGGCTGTCACAGACACACTTACAAATATTTATAATCGGTT
The DNA here is from genome assembly GCF_000430785.1 of Ectobacillus panaciterrae DSM 19096. GTDB lineage: Bacteria > Bacillota > Bacilli > Bacillales > Bacillaceae_G > Ectobacillus > Ectobacillus panaciterrae. Next base: position 36,632 of record NZ_AUMR01000011.1, on the reverse strand, counting down.
TAAGTTCCAAGTGTTGTTTGCAGAAGAATGGGAAAAGGCATTTTTGCGTGACGGTGTATTTTCTATTATTTTGTTTGATCTTGATAATTTTAAGAATATTAATGATACGTATGGAAATGATGCAGGCGATTTAGCGTTAGCGCAACTTGCTGAATTAGTGTCCGCTCATATCCGTTTGCAGGATGTTTTTGCAAGATGGGGCGGAGAAGAGTTTGTTCTGCTTCTGCCGGGATCGACTGCAAAAGAAGCTTTTAAGGTAGCAGAGCAGCTGCGTTTTTTTATTGAAACAAAGAAGTTTACAGGAATCGCGAAGCTGACTGCAAGCTTTGGGGTAGCGGCATATGGGGAAAACATTTCACGTGAGACGCTGATGCAGCGAGCAGAAGGGGCGCTTAAAGAAGCAAAGCAAAAAGGAAAGAATCAAGTTTGTTTATATAGAAAGGAAAAAAAATGATTTTTTCGCAACTTATGTTGCGATTTTTTTTGTTTATCAGATAATGGTAAGAGGGGAAGCAGTGTTGTGTTCGATACTGCAGCAATCAGGGGGTCAATATGAAAACAATGAAACTGGTTTGTTTATTGCTTATACTCTTGGCATTGGGGGCGGGCACAGATTCAAAGAGAAAGGAAACGAAGAATGAGCCTGTGCCAGCACCTGTACAACCAGCAAAAGCAGTACCGGGTCCTAACTATGATCAGCTTTCCAAAAACCTGGATACATATTTGCAGGAGCAGCACTTTAATGGTTCTGTTCTTGTTATTCGAGATGGAAAGACTATATTAGATAAAGGATATGGATTTGCAGATTTTGAGAAGAATATAGAAAATAAGCCAACAACAAAGTTTAGAATTGGTTCTATTACAAAGACGGTAATTGCGGCAGCTGTGCTGCAATTGCAAGAGCAGGGCAAGCTTGACATTCATCATAATGTTCATCAATACGTCTCATCGTTTCTGGCAGAGAAGAATATTACGCTCTTTCATCTGCTGACGCATACATCTGGACTTCCGGAAGAGGGGAAGGGGAAAGTTAACGCATCTAATCATGAACAGCTGGTAAAATGGATTGGGAGTCAAAGCCTTGCTTTTGAGCCAGGGAAGGGATGGCTGTATTCAGATCGCAACTATATGGTTCTTTCCTATATCATAGAAAAGGTGTCAGGAGAACCGTTGTCGAAATATGTAACAGAACATATTTTTCTTCCTGCGGATATGCATGATTCCGGAATGGGGGAGGAAAATCAGGATGCTGTTTTCTCGAAAGGCTATAGAAAAAACGATAAAGGAATTGTTCCTGCAGCGAAGCCTTTTGCACAGTGGCTGTATGGCTGCGGAGAGATGTATACAACTACAGGAGATATGAAAAAGCTTGATGAGGCGTTAATGAATGGGAAATTGTTACAGTCGTCCAGCATAAAGCTTATGTTTACGGCCAGTGATGAGAGAAAGTATGGATTCGGCTTTTATGTATATCCGGACTTTTATCACAATCACGGCGTTGTATCAGGCTGGAACACGTTCAATAACATGAACTGGCAAAAGCAAACATTTGTTATCACCTTTTCCAATATACAAAACAGCATAAATGATGACTTTAATAAAACGTTTCGTAATTTGGTTATGAGTACACCATGATATAGAAGGAGAGGAAGAAAAAGATGAAGCAGATTACAACAATTGGATTTATAGGAACAGGCGTGATGGGAAAAAGCATGGTGCGCCATTTGTTAAAAGGCGGGTATACAGTATATGTATATAATCGTACAAAAGCAAAAGCAAGCGACTTGGTAGAGGAAGGAGCGGTTTGGATAGATACGCCAAAAGAAATTGCTGAAACAGCAGATGTAATTATGACCATGGTCGGCTATCCGCAAGATGTAGAGGAAATATATTTTGGCGAGGAAGGCATGCTTGCGCATGCGAAGGAAGGAACAATTTTTATTGATTTCACAACATCTACACCAACGCTCGCAAAGCGCATTTATAATGAGGCTAAAGAACGAAACGTGCATGCTTTAGATGCACCGGTATCAGGTGGAGATGTTGGAGCGAAGGAAGCGCGCCTTGCCATTATGGCAGGCGGAGATGAAGATGCATTTGAGCATTGCCTCCCTTTGTTCCGTTTGCTTGGTACGAACGTTTTGCTGCAAGGTCCGGCAGGAAGCGGTCAGCATACGAAAATGTGTAATCAAATTGCTATCGCTTCTAATATGATTGGCGTATGCGAAGCTATTGCATATGCAAAAAAAGCAGGTTTGAATCCAGAACAGGTGCTGGAGAGCATTTCCACAGGAGCAGCGGGCAGCTGGTCATTAAGCAATTTAGCGCCGCGCATGATAAAAGGAAACTTTGAACCTGGCTTTTATATTAAGCATTTTATTAAGGATATGAAGATTGCGTTAGAGGAAGCTGAACTCATGCAATTGGATGTCCCTGGATTGGCGCTTGCAAAAGAAATGTATGAAGAGCTTGCTGAGTATGGCGAGGAAAACAGCGGTACGCAAGCACTGTATAAACGATACATAAAGGAGTAAAGAAAATGAGTTTGCAACGCTTTGATGAAATCAAGGAGAGTTTTATGTATCGGTTAGCTATGGTTCTGATGCGCTTCATTTGCAGGAGCTGTTTCAATTTTTGAAAGAACATGAATAGCTGCGAAAAGGGTGTCTCAACGCTGAGACACCCTTTTTATCATTTAAATTTCTGATTCGCTTCGCGGCGTGAAGGGAATGACTTCCGCAAGCACTCGTTTTGCAGATTTTGCATACACTTGTTTTAAAACGAAGAAAGCGAACACAGCGGCAACAGGCCCCGCCAAATAAACATCATATATGATAGCGCTTACAGTCGATGCGATGAAACCAAGCATCCCTAGCTCCATTTCTTCTTTTAACGTTCCAATAATTGCCGGGACTGCTCCGCATACCATGCCAATGATTAAAGCACTGATTAAATACATGTGATCCATCCCCCTTTTCCTTATTTGTATGTACGAAGACCGTGTATTGTTTGATGTTCTTATTATATCATATTATAAACTAAATTTTCAGAAAATATTCAAAAAAAATTCACATTTTTGTAAATTTTTGTTTAAAATTAAATTGAAACTTATTAGCGTAATATCTTATCGTGTGGACTTTAATTGAATCAATCGGGCTTTTAGCAGCTGCAGGCATATTACGAATGGGAGCACGAAATAAAAAAGGCCGTACACATTTGTGTACGGCATGCCATAGGAGGATGATATATATGTAGAGCCGGCAGGAGGGAACTATAATCTGCCGGACATGCTACCTTAATAAATAGGAACCCAGCCTTCTGTTGTAACGAAAATACGAACGGCAACTACTTTGCGGTCTTCCATTAATGTAAAGTAGTGACGCACGTTTTCCGGAACAGAAATTAAATCACCAGGCTGCAATTCTACATCAAAGAAGCGGTCATCGTTGCCTTGAATAACAAAAATGCCATGTCCGCTTACGATAAAGCGCACTTCATCATCCGTGTGATGATGTTCGCGCTGGAAGTTTTGCAGCAGCTGCTCCAGGTTAGGCGTGGATTCAGATAAAGAGATTACATCGCTTGCTTGATAGCCGCGACGCTCAGAAATATCAGAGATTTCGCTAGAGAATACATCAAGAATTTCCCGTTTGTTTTCATCAGTTAACGCAAAGTTTTCTTGTAAGTGCGAAGGAAGCTTTGTAATATCCCATTTTTCATAAATCACACCTTGCTCCTCTAAAAATGCTGCCACCTCAACCTCGTTTTCAATGCGAGTGTTTACTTCATGAATGCGAATTTGCGCCATGATAAATACCTCCTTGTATGTGTTGCAAAGATAACCATTTTAAATGAAAACGGAATAAAAATTCATAGGCTTCCAATCTTCGCTTTGCATCAAAGCTGTCTTTTCCCCATACGGTAATGCCATGGTTGCGAATAAGTATAGCGCCTGCATCCCCTTTTACATAGGGGAGAAATGCTTCCCCTAAGGCAGGAATGTGCGCGTGGTTTTCAATAATCGGAATGCGAATTTCTGCGCCTTCTTCCCAAATACCCAATGCCTTAATAATCTCCTGATCGCCGAGAATCACTTCTTTTTGCGAGGCATACAAGCTCGAAACAACATTGTTGTCGACAGTATGCACATGAAGGACGCAGCCTGCATTTGTACGGTTGTATATATGTACATGCAGAAGTGTTTCTGCTGATGGGCGAAGGTGCGTTTCCAATACAGGCTTTCCTTCACGATCGACAAGGAGAAAATCATCCGGTGTTGTTTTTGTTTTATCTCTGCCGCTTGCTGTAACTAAAAAAGTAAGAGGAACATCGCTTACCTTAATTGAAATATTTCCGCTTGTTGCCGGAAACCAATCGCGTGCCGCAAGCTCCTGCTTGACTTCGCTCAATTGCTGCCAGCATCGAAACAATTCCTTCATGATTTCACCTCCAGCAGTTTTTTCAATTCATCCTGCACATCAAAAAATGTAGTAAACGGTGTGTAGGGAATTCCTAATTCTTCACATTTTGTCATTAAAAAGTCGCGGGCAAATACTTTATCAGCCGCTTTGGCGGCTTGTAAATCTGTGATAGAGTCACCAATCACGATCTTTAAGCAATCCTTTCTGCCGAGCTTGCGAAGAAGGGACGGCTTGCATAAACCGCATGCGTTTTCACAGTGTTCATCGCATGGATGAATCCAATCTACATGAATATAGAAATCAGAAAAATCAGTGGCATTGCAATATACGTTATCCTCTGCCACAAGTCCGTCAAGAAGGGGATAGACGAAAAAATCCATCCCGCCTGAAACAATATAAAACTCTATATCTTGTTGCTTTGTAAATTGAACGAATTCTTTAAAACCGGGACGAATAGCCGCTTTATTTGTAAGAAAGCGAACGATTTCTTCTTTAAGAGAAGAAGGGAGAAGACCGAACATGCGGCTTACGCCTTCTCGAATCGAAATTTCTTGGGACAGCACTTTATTTTTAATTTCTTCTGTCTCAGGAGGCCCGAACTCTTTCATAATTGCGACGATGTTGTCGCTCTCGGTAATTGTACCGTCAAAGTCGCAAAAAATTTGAATGGTCATGCTTTCACCTCTTCAGAGGGATTGCCCCATAAACGAAGCGCTTCCTGAAGAAACGGATCATTTGCTTCACTGAGCGGAATGTTTTGCAGCGCAGCATCAATTGCGGCGCGGAAGGCCTTGCCGCCGCCGATTGCCCCGTTTGGATGACCGTGCACGCCGCCGCCGGCATTAATAACAGAATCTAATCCAAAGTCCTTCACAAGAAGCGGAACGAGCCCTGGGTGAATGCCTGCAGATGGAACAGGGAGCGTCCGTTTGAATGGCTCAGTCTTATCGCCTAGCGCCGCTGCAATGCCTAGCGCTTGCTCGCGCTCTAATGCTACACTTCCGTACGGTGACGGGAACAAGGAAAAATCTGCTCCGCTAAGGCGAAGAAATTTGCCGAGAAGAAGCGGTGAAGACAGTCCGTAAAATTCAGAAGGCGTAAATGCTCCGCTTACTGCCGGGTGCGCCATAATGGGTATGCTAATGTCACTGTCTTCTGCTAAAGCTTGCAGGACATCAAGTCCGTATGCGAATACATTAAACAGCAAGACATCAGCACCTAATTCAACTGCTCGTTTTGCTTTTTCCTTCAGCTCGAATGTACGTCCGGATAAGTTTACAGCGTATAAAGTGCGTGTTCCTTGCTCTTCATAAACGTGTCGAAGCACTTCTTTCCCTGCTGTAATACGCTCTTCAAACGGAGTTAAAGGGTTGTCGAATAAAATTTCGTCGTCTTTTACTAAATCTACGCCGCCGAGCGCCTGCTCTCTCAACTGCTCTTTCAAATAGTTCAGATCGCGTCCGAGCACGCCTTTAAAAATGCTCATGAGCAGCGGCCGGTCATATACGTTTACAAGGCTGCGAATGCCGTCTGTACCGAACTTAGGTCCTGGAAATGCGGCTTTGATTTCATCGGTAAATTCTAAATCAACAAGCTTGATTTCGCCGTCCAGCGAAAGCTTGCCAAAGACCGTTGTTAAGATTGCGGGAAGATCGCAGCTGAAGTTCACGCTCGGATAATGAATTTTAACAAGACCGCGCGTCACCTTTCTGCCTAGATATGTATTGGATGATTCACTTGATTCCAATTCCTTCACGCTGATAATAGAGCCTTTATATTTTTTCAGCTGCTGCTGCTCAAGAAGCGGCAAATCCGTCCATGATCCGACTGTGAGACCAAGAGCGATTCCTTCAGCTTTTTTAATTAAGTTGTGAGAACTGTCGTGTATGAAATATGTAGCTGTAACGCCGCACATATGTGATCCCTCCTTGATACAATAAAAAAACCTCTCGACAAGGAGAGGTTTTGGGATACCGTCATCCTTATCTGTCAGCTTTACGCTGCGAGAATTAGCACCGTGCTTACTAATGTAAGTCGGTTGCCGGGCTTCGTCGGGCTCGTCCCTCCGCCTGCTCTTGATAAGAGAAATTATAATACGATTTTGATAATTGGATTTTGCCAGAAAATAATTACGTTGTCAATTGTTTTTTGAAAATTTGTAATTTCGCAATTCGCTGCACAGCTTCGCGAAGACGATCCTCCGTATGCAGGAGACCTACGCGCACATAGCCTTCTCCGTGTTCTCCAAATCCTGCTCCGGGTGCAACTGCCACATGCGCCTTTTCTAGGAGTAAATCGGCGAAGCTTTGCGAAGTGTAGCCTTCTGGCACAGCAAACCACGCAAAGAAAGAACCTTCAGGCGCCAATACATCCCAACCGATTTCATGACAGGCAGAAATAAGCGCATTTCTGCGAGATTCGTACCGATCCACCAATTCTTCGACGCACGTCTGCGGTTGAAGAAGGGCCTGACGCGCCGCTTCCTGTACGGCTCCGAATATGCTGACGTACATATGGTCTTGCAATAGATTAATAGCTTCTATGATACTGGCATTTCCGACAGCGAAAGCGATGCGCCAGCCAGCCATGTTATACGTTTTTGATAATGTGTAAATTTCAATTCCGACATCTTTAGCGCCTTCTGTCTGCAGGAAGCTAAGCGGTTTTTTACCGTTAAAACCAATCGCGCCGTATGCAAAATCATGACATACTAAAATATTATGCTTATTCGCGAAGGAAACCGTTTCTTCAAAAAACTCCTTTGTCGCAATCGCGCCTGTAGGATTGTTTGGATAATTTAAAAACATGAGCTTTGCTCGAGCAGCTGTTTCCGGAGCGATGGATTCATAGTCCGGAAGAAACTCATTTTCTGCCAAAAGCGGCATCATCTCCATTTTGGCTTTAGCCAAAGCTGCGCCGGACCAGTAATCGGGATAGCCCGGATCCGGAACAAGGACAGTGTCTCCTGGTTCTGTAAAGCAGACCGGCAATTCTACAAGTCCAGCTTTTCCACCGAACAAAACGGCGACTTCAGTTTCCGGATTCAGCTTTACGCCGTATTCTCTTTCATAGAAAACAGCAATCGCTTCCTTTAGAGAAGGCTGGCCGCGAAACGGCGGATATTTATGATGAAGCGGCTCCTCTGCCGCTAATTGCAGCGCTTTTACGATATGATCAGGAGTCGGCTGATCGGGATTTCCTTGTCCTAAATTGATGACATCATGACCTTCTGCAATCACTCGGTTCACTTTTTGAACGAGTCCGGCAAAAAACTGAACAGGAAGCTCAGTTAGCGCTCGTGAAGGTTTGAAATGTTTCATGAATCTCACCTCTTTAAAAAATTGTTGCAATGCTAGTGACCAATCATATATCCTTGTGGGGAGTTTGTAAAGAGAAAATTGAAGAAGGGAGATGGTAGAATGAAAGTTGCATGCTTGCAAATGGATATCGCATTTGGAAATGTTTCTAAAAACATAGAAACAGCTGCAAAAGCAGTGGAGAAGGTTATGCAGGAAAGTCCTGATGTAATTGTATTACCGGAGCTATGGACAACTGGCTACGATTTGACTCGTCTTGCTGTTTTGGCGGATGAAGAAGGTCATTTCTCTCAAAATATAGTAAGTGAGTGGGCGAAGCAGTACAGTGTAAATATAGTGGGCGGTTCTATTGCAAAAAGAGCCGGGCACCATGTTACGAATACGATGTATACGTTTAACCGGGAAGGTAAACGTATCGGCGAATACAGCAAGGTTCATTTATTTCAGCTTATGGATGAACACAAGTTTCTGGGAGCGGGAAATGAAACAGGGCATTTTACAATAGACGGCATTTCTTGCGCTGGACTGATTTGCTATGACATTCGCTTCCCGGAATGGGTGAGAACACATACGGCAAACGGAGCTGAGGTTTTATTCGTTGTAGCAGAATGGCCGCTGCCGCGTCTTGCGCATTGGCGTATGCTGCTTCAGGCGCGTGCGATTGAAAATCAATGTTACGTTGTAGCATGCAATCGTGCCGGAAGCGACCCGAACAATATTTTTGCAGGTCATTCCATGGTGATTGACCCATGGGGAGAAATTGTGGCGCAAGCAGGAGAAGAGGTCGCTAGTTTAATAGCGGATATCGATTTGCAGAAAATTTCTGAAGTGCGCAAGGGTATTCCCGTGTTTGCGGATCGGCGTCCCGATTTATATGAATAAAAAAACTGTTGACAAATAGATTTTATTCTTGTTATATTCTTTTTCAGAATCTCGAAACTTTCTGACAACTGAATCTCTTATCTAGAGCAGGTGGAGGGACTTGGCCCGATGAAACCCAGCAACCGGCCGTAATACCATTGTAAAATGGGGCGACAACGAGTCGCCTGTAAGGCACGGTGCTAATTCCAGCAGAAAGAACATCTTTCTGACAGATAAGAGGGGAGAAGCTGCCTTCAAACCTCTTTCGTCATCGAAAGGGGTTTTTTATTTGAAAACCCCGCTACCAAACTATTAGGGGGAAAAATCATGACATACAAACCATTAACAGAAGAAACAGCTGTAGAGCTGGCAAAGAAAATAGGCCCTTTCAAAGAAGGTGCAAACATAGCATGCCGTGAAATCGGTGATGGCAATTTGAATCTTGTCTTTCATATTCAAGACGAAACAAAAGGCATTATTATAAAACAAGCTCTTCCTTACGCAAAGGTGGTAGGAGAAAGCTGGCCGCTGTCGCTGCGCCGTGCGACAATCGAAAGCAATGCACTACGGACTCATGCCAAATATGTGCCTGAGTTTGTTCCAGAGGTACATTACCACGATGAAGAGCTGGCTGTCACCGTAATGGAAGACCTTTCACGTTTGACTATTGCTCGTAAAGGACTTATTGATGGTGAAGATTATCCTTTGTTGTCACAACATATCGGGACATTTATCGCCAAAACTTTATTCTACACATCCGACTTTGGGCTTGAAGCACAAGAAAAACGTGTGCTGGACGGAAAATTTGTAAACCCGGACTTGTGTAAAATTACTGAAGATTTAGTATTTACAGATCCGTTCGCGGATATTGATACGAACGCATTTGAACCGGAATTGAAGAAAGATGTAGAGACGCTGTGGCGGGATGAAGAGCTACAGGTTAAAGCTGCACAGGTGAAATATAAATTTTTAACAAGAAAAGAAGCGCTTATACACGGTGATTTACATACAGGCAGCATTTTTGCAACAGAAACAGAAACGAAAGTAATTGACCCTGAGTTTGCGACTTTTGGTCCAATCGGTTTTGATTTAGGCCAGTTCTTTGCAAATTTGCTGCTGAACGCAATTTCTCGTGAAGAAAGCAAAAGAGATATTTTGTTCTATCACGTGGAAAATACATGGAAGGTCTTCGCAAGCACTTTCACAAAGCTTTGGGAAGAAGAAGGAACAGAAGCCTATACGAAAACGAAGCAATGGCTGCCAATCGTTTTGCAAGACATTTTCGCAGATTCTGTTGCATTTGCAGGCTGTGAAATCATTCGCCGTACAATCGGCTTAGCACATGTTGCTGATTTAGACGGCATCGCAAACGAAGAAACAAAACTAGAGGCAAAGCGGCACGCGCTGCTTCTGGGTCGAGCTTTATTATTGCATCATGAGCAAGCGAAGGACGCTGAAATTTTCCGCACATATTTTACAAATACGCAGCAAAGAAAGGAAGTGGAGGCGTGAGCACGGTTTTATCCATCCCTCGCTCTGTTTCATGGAACGGTGACTCAATCAGTCTTTTAAATCAAACGAAACTGCCTATAGAGGTGGAATATAAAACATTAACAACTGTTCAAGATGTGTGGGAGAGTATTGTTGCGCTAGAAGTGCGCGGCGCTCCGGCAATCGGAATTACGGCTGCTTTCGGGCTGGCGCTGGCTGCGAAAAACTACGAAGCAGAAGATATCACGGAGTTTCTGGAGAATTTGCAAACGAACAGAGCGTATCTCGCAAGCTCTCGTCCGACAGCTGTAAACTTGTTTTGGGCACTTGACCGGGTAACGGCAAGCGTGGATGATACATTCACGGTTGAAGAAGCAAAGCAACGCGTTGAACAGGAGGCGCTTTTGATTCAAGAAGAAGATGAACGTGTTTGCCGAACGATTGGAGAGCATGCTTTAACGCTGTTTCAAGAAGGAGACAGCGTGCTGACTATTTGTAATGCGGGCAGCATCGCAACGGCGCGCTACGGAACGGCATTGGCTCCATTTTATCTTGCGAAAGAAAAAGGAATGAACTTGAAAGTATATGCTAGTGAAACACGACCTGTATTGCAAGGAGCTCGTTTGACAACATGGGAATTGCAGCAGGCAGGTGTTGATGTAACTCTTATTACAGACAATATGGCAGCAAATACAATTCAGACAAAAGGGATTTCTGCGATTATCGTCGGAGCGGACCGCATTGTTTCAAACGGCGATACTGCAAACAAAATCGGCACATTTGGTCTTGCCATTTTGGCAAAGTATTTCAACATTCCGTTTTACGTAGCAGCCCCGCTGTCCACATTTGATCCTACGCTTGAAACAGGAAAGGATATTATTATTGAAGAACGTAATACAGAAGAGGTTACCCATATTCAAGGAGTGCGCACAGCCCCTGAAGGAATCGGCGTGTACAACCCAGCCTTTGATGTAACACCGAATGAACTCATTACAGCGATTATTACGGAGCAAGGCATTTTGCGAGGCAATTATAAAGAAGAAATCGCTAGATTATTTGAATAAAAAAAGGAGCTTCCGTTTTTTGGATGCTCCTTTTTTTATCATCGATTTACAAGAGAGAGAATGATAAATACGACAAGGCCAGCGAGCAGCAAATAGATGATAAATTTAAAAGCTGCACCGGCTAATCCAATTACAAACTTTAATAACAAAATTACTAATAGACCGACTAAGATATAAGATAAAATTTTCATGGTGTCACCCCTATTTTCATAATATATTGCTGTTATTTTTACTATATCAAAGCTTGCAGAGAAAATGATGAAGTATAAAAGTTTTGTAATCTGTTTCTTTATAAATGATACCAACCTGTTATATGCGAGGTGCATTTGTTTTAGACAATATCGCCATACTAGAAAAAAGGGAAGAGCATTGTATAGGAGGAGAGGGAAATTACCACATTTGTATATATGTTCTGTTTTGTTATAATGACAGCGTTTATGGCCTTTTTAGATTCTATTCTCAATTCTCAAACCTTTGCACATTCCCTCGTTTATCTCCTTGCTAATTCAAGAAATCGTTACATAGTGTTATTTTCTGTCGCTGCAAGCTTAATCTGGTGCTTTATTAATGATTATCGAAGCAAAAAAAGGACGAATGGTCAATGAAACAAATTACAAAGGAATATATTTCTCTTTGGCAATTGTTCATTTTAATTATGAATTTTGAACTTGGAAGCGCTGTTGTCATTGGAATCGGTGTGGGTGCAAAACAGGATGCGTGGCTGGCTGTGTTTCTGGCATCTATATTTGGAGCCGCATTAATGTATGTATATTGTAAGATTGTTGAATTTTCAAAAGGAAAAAACTTGTACGGTATGTTGGATCAAGCTTTTGGAAAATGGATTGGTCGGACTATATCAGTTTTTTACACTATTTATTTTTTTTACATAGCAGCGCGTGTTATCCGTGACTTTGCGGAATTGATCAGCAGTGCCATATTACCTTATACACCAATCGAAGTGGATGTATTTTGTCTCACGTTTCTCGTTGCTTATATAGTGTATAAAGGAATCGAAGTGATGGGACGAACGACAGAGGTTTTTATGCCTTTTGTTTTATTTTTTATAGTGGCTTTCATACTTCAGATTTAAATATACTTCCTGTCCGATTGGTTCATATAGATGGGATCCTTGTATTCTTTAGCACCCTGGTTGACTCGCAGCACATGAATGAACAACTGGCTCAAGTATTAACAGACATTGATTTAGATTATAATCATGAAATAACCAGCAGCTGTATATTAGAAGATGTACGGAAACGGTTTATTAATGGGCTTCCGTATCAATATGTTCATGATAAACACCAAGCTATGACGGCTCTATTAAAAGGTTATGCGCTTCTGTTGCTGGAAGGAATAGAAATCGGTTTAGCGCTCCAGCTGAGAAAAGTAGAAGCGCGCGCTATTAGATTCCGGACAAATTGAAGAATTTATTGCAGACAAGGCCATTACAATCTTCCCTACTACTTATAATACAGAACGACCTAATACGGTTGCAGGACACTTACTGGAAGGGAAAGCAGTGGTACAAGTTCAGTAATTGTAGTTGAGGAGGGCAACTCTATACATGAACTTATTAGAGAGGATACAGTCAAAGGTTACATGTGAATTGATTTATTCACACTTACAAATGTTTGTTATCAGTGAAGATGTAGGAAGGAAAGGGCTTGATGATATTATAGATTGACTGGAGCGAAACCGCCAAATTCGAACCGGCTTGAATCTTATAGTGGCGAAAGATTCCACTGCATTTCAAGTGTTAGAGACGTCTTATCCAATTCAAAAAGTGACTACGCTTAAGATGAAAAGGCAGCTTAAGACTGCCAGTAAGCATTGGGGGCTAAGTCCTGAGGTGCAAGTTCAGGAATTTTTGGAATCGCTAATTGCCAGTGGAAAGCAAGCGGTTTTGCCTGCCTTCACCTTTAAACAAAATGATGGAGGGGGCAGCGCGAATGGTAAAACGGAAAAGAAGCCTAACCCTGTTGCTGCCATCACACATTTAGCTGTGTTCAATAAGGACAAACTAAGGGGCTTCTTATCAATGCAAGACGCAAAGAATTATATGTGGATACAAGGAAGCATAAAACAAACGGAACTAGATACCTTTTGCAAGGCAGAGAAAAAACGGAAATTTATGGTTAGACTTTACGATATTCATACGGGTGTAAAGGCCTTTTATAAAGACGGCATCCCTCATTTTCAAGTTAATATTCAGCAGGAGGGAAGAATTGATAGTGCAGTATGCAATCGCTCTCTTTTGAATAATGCTACATACAAAGAATTCAATAAGAGGGTAAATGAATCAGTTGAGAAAGATATTTTACAAACCATTCACAAAGTGCAAACAGAATTTAAGGCTGATATTTTCGGTTTTGGCGAGAGGATGTACCGTCAAAACTATAAGCAATTTAAAAAGGTGAAAAACTGGAATGAAGAGTTTGTTCGCGCCAAGATTCAAGTGAATGTGACGACAAATCTCAACCGTTCCGGAATTCGGACAAATTCTTTTATTGATGCTGTAAAATAATAAGCCTATTTGCTCTTTTCTCGTTTATATATAAAGCGAGAAAGGAGGAATGGGCATGGAGGAATGGATATCCTTAATCGGCAATGTCGGGTTTCCTATTGTGGTTACACTCTATTTGCTGCATAGGATTGAAAGCAAGCTTGATGCTGTTGTACTGGCAATTGAAAAGCTGCCGCAGCAATGGAAGCAAACAGTTGAATGATGAGGGAGCACCGGGAAACTGGTGCTCTTTCCCGTACATTCTACTTTTTTGTATATACAATGTGATGGGAAAGCAGAGAGAAATATTTTACATATACCCAATCTTCTCCACAAAAAAAGTAGCCTCTACAGGTTACTTTTTTTGTGGAGAAGAGGGCTCTGCAGCGCTGTTTCAAGCTGATTGGCTGAGAGAAGACGGTCAAGCTGCCGAATGTGCTTTGGAGTGGGAACGACAGCATGCATCAAATTAAAAGGATCAGGGTGGTGAACAGAGCCATGCGGGGAATCGGGATCAGCATTTGTAAGGAAGCCGTCTTTACGGCGCGTAAGAAGAATATGTCCAAGCTCATGAGCCAGCGTATACATATTAGGACGGGAGGCGGCAGAGTTTGTCAATAAGATAAATCCTTTCCATGTGTCTTTGCAGCGCTGGGAATAAGCACAGCCAATCACATGAGGTTCTTGAAAATAATCACCGCCCACATAGCAAACGTAAATTTCGGATTCGGGAGAAAGAGAGGCGCATTTTTGCAGCAAGCTATGCACTTTCGGCTGTTCTCTAAACGGTGTAATGTAGCTGATCTCCCGGTCACGAAAGGTATAGGCGGAAAGCTGGATTACTTTGTTTAGCTGAAAAGAAATAGGACGCCAAATTTCTTTTGACAATACAAAGTCCCGCTGGATGCGATTGCCTCTTGTTTCCGCTTCAGGAGTAATACAAACACATACTTTTACATAGGTCATACAAACACCTCGAACGTGGGATATAGCAGTGTATGTAAATGGGACGAATTTGCTTGTACCTTTGTCCCGGCATATAAGAAAACCATCTCGTTTTCTTAAATGAATCTTCGTAAAGTCGTTACATCATTTTTTATGCGAATGGTGTTAGATGAAGGAGAAGAGTTAGATGAAGGAGAAGAGTTAGATGAAGGAGAAGAGTTAGATGAAGGAGAAGAGTTAGGCGAAGGAGAAACGTTAGGTGAAGGAGAAGCGTTAGGCGAAGGAGAAACGTTAGGTGAAGGAGAAGCGTTAGGTGAAGGAACAGTGTTAGACAAAAGCGGAGGCAGCGGTATATCGCCTTTGCCAAGCAGACTGTTTAAATTTGTTATCATTTGCACGAATTGCTCATCATTGATCATGCCACTTGTATGCCAATAGCAGGCCATCGAATAGGCTAAAGAGCTTGTATCTACTTGTACATTCACGTTGACATTGGAATTTCCGCTGTTTTTAATGCTTGCATGGTTGCGCATTCTATCTCCCTCCCTTTTATAAAGAAAAAGGCTACAAGAGTAGCCCATGGAACTGTCAGCAATTGTGGTTTTGTTTTTTTCCCCGGCTCTTTTTCTTGTAACAGCTTCTCTTGTTATTGATCATTTTTCACTAACTTATTAAGCAGCGGAATTAAAGACGCAAGTAATTGTTCATTTAACAGTCCATTGTTTGTCATAGCTGGTGATGCAGCTGTGGTTGTGTCAGCAATCAAATTTGATACGGCATCTCCCTCTTGACTTTGATTTGATCGTACTTCGGAGTCCGCATTTAAACTCACGCTGGAGTTACCGCTGTTTTGAATGTGTGCATGGTTTTTAGTCATTTAAGATCCTCCCTTATGGATAAAAAGTCACCTTTATATAGTAGCCTGTGGCAGTACTGGCAATTGTGGTTTTGTTTTTTCCTTCTTGTCGTTTCTTGTAACAGCCTTCCTTGTTATTGCTGCTCGTCGCTTACTATCCTGTTAAGCATGGGAATCAGCGAAGCGAGCAGTTCTGTGTTCAATAGATCGTTGTTCGGATCATTTTGTCGCGTTCTCGCATTTGATGCGGTAGTTGCCACTTGATCTTGATTTGTTCCTACCTCGGAGTCGATATTTAAACTCACTCTGGAGTTACCACTGTTTTGAATGTGTGCATGGTTATGTGTTCTTCCATTTTCTGAACCAGCACCGCCAGCACCACCGCCAGCACCACCGCGAGCGTCACCGCCGGCACCATCGCCAGCACCACCGCCGGCACCACCGCGAGCGTCACCGCCGGCACCACCGCGAGCGTCACCGCCGGCACCACCGCGAGCGTCACCGCCGGCACCACCGCGAGCGTCACCGCCGGCACCATCGCCAGCACCACCGCCGGCACCACCGCGAGCGTCACCGCCGGCACCACCGCGAGCGTCACCGCCGGCACCATCGCCAGCACCACCGCCGGCACCACCGCGAGCGTCACCGCCGGCGCCATCGCCAGCACCACCGCCAGTGCTTGAATTGTTATTATCAGTGCTTGAATTGTTATTATTAGTGTTATCATTGCTGCGTGCAGTATTATTATCCATCACTTCACCAATGAAACTTTGCCCTAAAACATTTGCTAAATTATTATTTCTGTTGCGCCTAACCGAAGCTAAAGCATTTGCTAAATTATTGTTTCTGTTGCGCCTAGCCGAAGCCAAAGCATTTGCCAAATTATTATTTCTGTTGCGCCTAGCCGAAGCCAAAGCATTTGCCAAATTATTATTTCTATTGTTTCTAGCCAAAATGACCTCTCCTTTTTCCATCTCCTCAATATGGTTACACCATACTTTATGCACGCTGGGACAAAGGAGTTTGGGCAAATGAACTAGTACAAACGCTGGTTTTTTGTACTGGTATGATAGATGGAGCGGAAATGAAAATGCCTAATGGATTATGTAAGCTATATAAATGCAACTAAAAAAATCGACATAAAAACTTCTCTTTTAGGGGGGAGAGAGCATCCAACTAAGCATAGAAGCGGTCAAACCCTTTTCGTGGCCCATGCAGGGGTAAGCCAGAGAGAGGGAGCGAGTGCAGTTTCCCTTTTGTTCTACGTGGTAAACGATAGATATGTCGGAATAACAAAGTGGACTTATATAAGTAAATCATTCGAGCTTTTTATTTTTTGAGAGGTTGTCAACAGAATAGGAAGAGTAGTAGAGTAGAAAGGAGCGAGGAGGAGAGCCGCAAATGAGGTATATTCAAGAATTACGAAACATAGTAGGGACAAGACCGCTCATTATTGTCGGGTCGGCAGTTATTGTTTTAAATGAAAAGCATGAAGTACTTCTGCAGCTCCGGTCAGACACGTTGGATTGGAGTGTTCCTGGAGGGGCAATGGAGCCGGGGGAAACAATAGAGGACACTGCGGCACGCGAGCTGCTTGAAGAAACAGGTTTACATGCCCAAGCATTTCGTTTTCTGGGCGTTTTATCGGGTCAGGCCTTATATTATAAATATCCGCACGGAGATGAGGTATATAATGTAATCAATGTTTTTCAAGCGGACGGAGCAGAAGGAGTGCTTCAGCTTGATGAAGAAGGTTTGGATTTAAAATACTTTCCGGTAGACAGATTGCCGAAGCTGAATGCTACTACAGAAAAGATTCTGCACAAGTTTTTTGTGGTGTTAACTGAATAAAAAAGAAGGCTTCCAAGTTCAGAAGCCTTTTCAGCATGAACGCATGGGGAAAATCCAAATTGGTGCATTTTGTTCCTATGTATATGCAGCAGTACTCCTCTATATGACAAAAACAGATAAACGTACAACGCTCAAGTTTAAAAGGATTCTTGTTTGTTTACACCCGGCCAAAAATCCTTACTTGCAAAGACAAACACCCTCAACCTTCCAGTCATTCCAGCATATGCTGGTACAGGCAGTTCGGAAAGGAGCATGAGGCGTGAGGGGGATTGCAGCCGCTGTGGGATGTGCCGGAACGCTTTGCTTAAAACTGATTTGGATGCTGGTGTTTGCTTGGAGTCCTGATTTTCTATTCATATGGGTGCAGCTTTATATAGCCAGCTTCTTTTTGTTTGGAGTGCTGGGGGCGCATTGGCTTGGCAAGTATATATGGTATGTGCTGATCGGTGCGTTTTTGCTTTCGTATGTTTTATATCTCAGCGAAGCGGCAGATGCAACCGTACTTTTATATGTCACTGCTTTAAAGGATAGTCTCCTTATAGTGGGCAGTATGTTGTTTGGAAACGGTGTATACAAGCTGTTATTTAATAAGATCACCAGTAAGTAAGGGAGCCGGGGGATTGCACCTGGCTTTTTTTGGCTTTATAAGAAGCTTATAAAGCGTTGCATACTAAGAAAAAGGAGGGTGTCCATGGCGGCGGTTCTTATTATTAGTACAGCTTGTTTGCTTAGTTACAGCATATGCAAATTGTTTTTAGAGAATGCATTTGTGTCGTATATTCCCTCTCTGTTGTATATGTTCGGAGGAGCATATTTCTTGATGCTGTTTTTTATGGGTTCCGGGAAAATGGGGGAAGAGCTGCGCATATGGGCATTGATTTTAATCGGAGCAGCGCTAGGCAGTTTTTTTGTGTCAGCGTGGCTGCAATATCGGCGTGAGCAATAAAAAAGCTTATGAGGCCTCGTTCACCCTTCCTTGAAAAAGGTGCATAAGCCAGACTATAAAGTAAACTTGATCTTTTTGGAATGTAACGCCTAATTGGCCTGTATAAAAATAAGTATGATCGAATTCTTGTGAATGAACAGATAATCCATTCACAATGGCGAGATCGCCAAATGAAATGCTGTAATCGATTTCACGTTGTACTGCCATTTTCCATTCCTCGCTTTAATAGTACTCTCTTTTTCATTGTAGCACGGCTGTTTTCAATTTGTTACAAAAGGGCGCAGAGTCCCTTGTTTACAAGTAATAAATGGACATGTTACGATGAACATCGTAAAGAATGTACAGAAAGGTAGACCGTGAATATGAACCTGAAAATGCATCGCCCGGCTGTAACAATGAATCGCATTGGAGCCGCTGTTATGGATATGTTTCTTATTTCTCTTCTGTATGGAGCGATTGTTGCGCTGGCAACAGGAAATTACAGCGCCATTGCGAATCGATTTAATGTGAGCTTCGGCGATTACCGCTATGATTTTACGCTTGCGTTTGTATTAATGTCAGCATATTTTGTGATTCTGCCCCTGTTATGGAATGGTTGTACGGTAGGAAAGAAGTTTACACGTACGCGTCTTGTGAAGCAAAATGGCGAAAAAGCCGGATTTGGCACACTTGTATTGCGTTTTATTTCCGTGCTCATTCCTAATATGGTATTGCTTGGCATTCCCGCAATCGTGAATGTATATATGATGCTGTTTCGACGGGATAATCGGGGATACCATGACTTGGCAGTAGGAACGAAGGTTGTCAGTACGATATAAAAAAGAAGAAGGGCAACGATTATCTTCTTTTAATCAATGGAGAAATAAAAACCATTCAAGCTATAATCATTACGGAAAATCAAAATCGTCATATTACAGTGAGTGCAAATCAATTTTGTCCGCATGAGCAGTCATATTATAAACATATATTGCACTATGCAGCAAGAATATAGGTGTATATCATAATAATTGTATATACGTTCGATATAATTCGACATAGAATGTAGAACAATTATTTTTTAAGTTTTATGGAATTGGTTTCAGAAATCCTTATCATTCTTCAATTTCTCTTATCTAATTTTTCTGAAAATATTTTCAGGATTTATGCATAGTTTTACAAAATTCGATAAGGATAGTTGGTATAATAGTTTTATATAGGACTGGCATCTCCTATATAAGTACCCTCCATTGAAGGGCACGCATCGGTGGGCGTGCCTTCTTTTTTATGAAAATGTTAACCTCAATTCTTTTTTATTTCTTTATCTGCGGTGCGTGAGCTCAAATCTAAAAAATGATTTAGGAGTTTAAACGTATGGATCATAAAGTATGGGAAGCTGCCTCTGGCAGCTTTTTTTTATAGATAAGGTATAAAATTTGGCTCTGCACCTGAACGAGCCGGTTCCGCTTTTCTTAATAGGCAATCCGACAATTTTTTTATTTTATTCGGCACACGATTTGGAATAGCTGAATATGATGATTACTGTAAAGCATCACCTTGAAGGAGGTGAAATGAATGGATAACTTTATGAAGTTTTTCTTAGCTGCATTTGTCGGATGGCTTTGGACAATGACAGCAGGAACAATTGACAGCTCTCTTACTTCTTTCTTCCATTTCTTTAATATTAGTGCTTTAGACGGATTTTTTAATTTCGTAAAATATATTGTGACATTTATCGGATGGTTTGCCGTAGCATTCTTTGGCTTCCGTGTACTTCGCGATGCGTGGAAAACACGCGGTTAATTTTACGATAAATTGTAAGCGTTTACGCAGAACTAAGCAGAGAGCTTTGCTCTCTGCTTAGTTCTGTTCCTTCAAAAATTGCTCTAAGCGGTCGCATCCTTCCATAAGCAGCTCCATGCTGTAGGCATAAGAAAGGCGTATGTAACCTTCGCCGTAATCTGAAAATGCGCTTCCCGGCACGACTGCAAGACCAGCTTCTTTTACTAGACGCAGTGAAAAATCAAAGGAGCTTTGTTCAAATGTTCCGATGTAAGGAAACAGATAAAAAGCGCCGCTGGGCTTTTCTACCTGAAGTCCCATGCTTGTGAGCCGGTGATATACATAGTCCCGTCTTTTTTTATATTGATGGCGCATCATGCGTGGGGCATCTTTGGCAGCAGTAAGTGCTTCAATTGCTGCATACTGGGAGATAGAAGACGCACAAGTCACGTTATATTGATGCACTTTCAGCATTTCCTTCGTGATATAGGCAGGTGCAAACAGGAATCCGATGCGCCAGCCAGTCATGGAATGAGATTTAGATAAACCATTTATTACAATTGTTTTATTTCTCATAGAAGCTATTTGCGCAATAGACGTGTGGGCGCCTTCATATACAAGCTCGCTGTAAATCTCATCGGAAAGTACAAAAATATCCTTCTCTTCCAATACATTTGCAATTTTTTGCAGCTCTTCTTTATTTAAGGTAACGCCAGTCGGATTAGATGGATACGGTAAGACAACACAGCGCGTTTTCTCTGTAATGGCAGCTGCGAGCGCTTCTGCTGTAAGACGAAAACCTGTTTCACGCACATCGATAAAGACAGGTGTTGCTCCGCAAAGGCGGATAATAGGTTCATATCCCGGGTAAACAGGAGCAGGAAGAATAACTTCTGATCCTTCTTCTAAAATGGTGCGAAACGCAATATCAATAGCTTCGCTCGCGCCTGTTGTTACAATAGTTTCCTCTAGGGGATCATATACTTGTCCGTAGCGTTCTTTTACAAATTGACAAGCAGCTTGTCGCAGTTCGGGCATCCCGGCATTATGTGTATAGCTTGTAATGTTATCCGTAATGGCACGCTTTCCGGCTTCCTTCACAAGAGACGGCGTCGGAAAATCAGGTTGTCCAATTGTAAGAGCTACAAGATTTTCATATTTTTGAATCATGTTGAAAAATTGTCGGATACCGGAAATTTGAATGTTTTTTACACGAGGATTTAACAAATATTTCATAAGTTCTCCCTTTCTTCCGTAGCAAAATGTCTTTTTATTGTACCATATTTGCTTTCATAAGGGGATGTTATGCAGAATGTAGTTATTAAGAAAGAGGGACGGGCCTTGTTATACTAGAGTACAAAGAGTACAAAGAGTACAAAGAGTACAAAGAGTACAAAGAGTACAAAGAGTACAAAGAGTACAAAGAGTACAAAGAGTACAAAGAGTACAAAGAGTGCGAAGGGGAGAGGTGATTTGGATTTGTGCCGTTGCGAAAGAACAAACTATATATAAGTGAAAAAATGTTTTTTGATAGTGGGTAGAGATTAAAAGACGTGCAGAAGCGGTCAAACCTTTGGTTCATGCAAGGGTAAACCAGAGAGAAGAAGCATACCATGTTTGACAAATAAATTGTTAACGAATAGTTAATTTCCTCTAACGTTTTTCAGAAAGAATGAATATAATACCAAACCTATCATATGTATGATGATAATCTCATGAAAACGGGTGGTGAAAGAATGCAACAAACCTTTAGTCAAGCATTCATATACGAACCGCTTTATCGGCATGAAATTAAGGCGTTTCCTCATGAGTTGGAATTATTTCAGTCGAAAACGCTGCGAAGATTGAAGTTCCTGAGCCATTATGGAACTGCGTCTTTATTTTCTTCTATTATGCATTCTCGTCTTGATCATACAGTCGGTGTCTGGTCTATTATCTCTCGTTTCTTTCCGAAAGATGAAGAGCTGCGTCTGGCGGCACTGCTGCATGATATCGGACATTTGCCGTTTTCCCATGCAGTAGAAAAAACGCTGGGCTTTAATCATCATAAAAATACAGAGAGGCTTGTACAGGACGGGGAGGTCTCCTGTATCCTTCAAAAATATGGATATAGCCCTGAACGGATTGTCAGCTTATTGAATACAGATACTCCTCTTACAAGTAATACGAATTATCTGGGCGCTGACCATTTCGACAGCTTTTTGCGGGATGCGTATTTTGTAGGGGGAACGCCGCAAAAGCCGCATGAGTTTCTTGACAACGTAGGATTCAGTGGAAACTTCATTGAAACTGACGTGGAAACGGGGCTTCACATTATGGATGCGATGGTGTTGGATCACCTTTCCTTTCTCAGTCCGTATGCACTTGCGGTAGATGGGCTGCTTGCCAAGGCGGTAGAAGCTTACGGGAGATTTCATGAAGTGGACATTTCCTTTATTGAACCGCTCACAAATTATGAGCTTATGTATCATTTGCAAACGAGCGAATGTCCGGTTGTAAAAGAACTGATGAACATCATTCTTTGGGAACCTCATCGTATTATCGTTTCGGAACAAGACAGCGGGAATATGATGAAGGTAGAGGTCAAAAAGATTTACGATAAAGAGGTACTTGTGGGAGGGCAGCCTATCACTCTCTTGTCCGAAGGGGCGAAAGAAAAACTTCGGCGGGTAAAATCGCTGCAAAAAACTTATTTTGTCACATACGATACCTCTGCTTTGTAGCAGAGTTTTTCTATTGAAAAAGACCGTGATTGCTCACGGTCTTGCAGCGTTAATATCCGTATTCCCAGTCAATCTCTTCTTCGCTCCAAAGGATAGAACATGATTTTCCAAAATGAACCATTTTCTCGCGGTTATACAGCTCTTCGCATGCCGCTTTGTCAATATTCTCAAGTACCATGAAAACTTCCTCGTTCACCAACACAAGTGCGGTTCCTGTCATTTTTCATTTCCTCCTATCGCGTTCCTTAACCCATTTATATTGTAGTCTTATTTGGTGTATTATGGTACCTGCTGCGCTTTCATTTCGAAAAGTTGTAACATTTCAAACAAGATATTTACACAATTTCCACTCGGAACAGAAAGAAAATTCTAAATTTTTAATAAAATGTTTCCATAAAAATGGTATAATAGGGAAGTTAAAACTATAAAATTCAGGGGAGTGTGGATCAAGTTCGCGATTTATGGATTCAAATTGCCATTATTATTTTACCGCTTTTCTTGTATGATGCAATTCGCTTAAATCGGTATCATGTGACACTTCCAAAGCTCAATCGTTCATTTCTTGCTTTGTTGTCCGCAGCGACTGTTGCGATATGTATGACGTACCCAATTGATTTAGGAAAAGGCTACACCTATGAATTTCATCAGATCCCTATTATTACCGCTTTTTTATATGGTGGAATTGTTGGGGCGGTTCCTGCACTTACCTCTATTTTCTATTATTGGTTTACACATGGGACAGAATTTCTTTGGGTTCGTATACTTGATACGATCATTATTTCAGCTATTCCTTTTATCCTTTCTAGAAAGTGGGAAGCATTTGCAAAGAATAAGAAAATTGTAATTTCGTTTATGATTGCTTCATTTTATGCCTTAATTTATTTGGCGGCAAATGTATTTGGGGTACTGATAACATCTGGTTTTACACATGGAGTTTCTCAAATTCCTGCATACTATATCTTATCTTCTGTCATCATGGCCGTTACCTTAATGTTTCAAGTATATATAACAGAGTACTGTTATGAAAATGCATTTTTACGTGCCGAGATGTTAAAATCCGAGAAATTAAATATCGTTAGTGAACTTGCAGCGAGTGTAGCGCATGAGGTGAGAAATCCGCTAACTGTAGTAAGAGGCTTTATACAGCTGTTAGAAGGCGCAGAGCATACGAAAAACAAAGAGTACATGCAGCTTGTGCTTTCGGAGCTGGATCGGGCAGAGCAGATTATTTCAGATTACTTGAATTTAGCGCGTCCACAAATTGAGCAAAAGGAAATGATTTCGCTGACGTCACAGCTTATTGAGATGACGACACTTATGTCCTCCTTCGCTGCTATGCAAGGCGTGTATTTACAGGTGGAAATTGCGGAAAACTTACATACGGTTGGCGATAAAGCGAAATTAAAGCAAGCCATCATGAACATTGTAAAAAATGGCGTAGAAGCTATACAAGAAAATAAAGGGTATTTAAAAGTAACTGCTTATCAGACTGGAGAAGAGATTGTAATCTCCGTCAAGGACAGCGGAATCGGTATGACAAAGGAACAGCTTGCTCGTCTTGGACAGCCGTATTATTCACTAAAAGAAAAGGGAACAGGTCTTGGACTTATGGTAACCTTCAGCATCATACAGGCTCATAATGGCAAAATAGGCTATAAAAGCGAGGTTGGCAACGGTACAGAGGCTATTATTATCTTACCGGCAGCCAATTGGAAAGAATAAAAAAAGTTACCGAAGACACATTCGGTAACTTTTTTCGTTATAAACGAGATGAGGCTTTTTCCGGTTTAAAGCGAACAAACATATTCCGAATAGATTTGAGAAATGTTTGTTCTTGGGAGGCAGCAATCATTCGCTTTGTTTCCTGCATCTCACGAATAAGCTGCATGAGCTGCTCATCTCGGCTGGACTCCTTTTTATAGACGTGGTTAATAAGCTTGCCCATCTTTTCCTCTTGTTTTGCTTCTTTTTTATACATATGATTGAGTAAATCGTTTAATTTTTCATCTTGCTTGGATTTGTTTTTGTGAACATGATGAACGAGATCATGAATCATTTCCACTTGCTTTGACTCCTTGACGTATACCTGCTGCATCAATTCATCAAGCTTATCATCCTTTTGACGGTTTTGTGAAATTAACGTTGAATTTTGGTGAATAATCGCTTCATTTAATTGAGCAAGTGTATCCAATTTACCCATGAATTCTTCAAACTTTTTATTTTGTTGGCGTATTGTGGCACTCACATCTTCAACTGATGCGGTATGCTTGACCATTGCAGATGCTTCTGCCGAAGGTATCTGTGTTTCTTGCAAAATTTCCTCTTGTAAAATAGCTGCTACAACGTCACTTATATCTTCATTTAACCCTGCTGCGCGTTCATGAATTGCTTTTAAAAGACGTAAATCCTCCATCTTAAAGCAACGAGTGTTGGATACTTTATTAAACTCGAATCCATGTTGCTCCAGGATTTGACTATATTTTCGCACTAAATTTCCAGGAATGCCGGTTTTATTTGCTGCATCCTTTGTTTTATACGTTCCTTCCATGACCTAATTCCCCCCCAAAAAGTAATCGTACTTACCAATTCCATATGCCATTCTCTTCCTCCTTTGAAAAAGAATGTCGGATGGTTGTAAATTTTCTACAAGACTCGCTGAAATAAGCAAAAAGCCGCATGGAACTGTAGGGAGAAATGTTAGAATTTGCCGTGATATAATAGAAGGTGGAGAAGAGAACAGCGGGAGGATTGGAAATGAAGATATGGAAGTTTTTTTATACAGCAGTATTCGTGCTGTTATTGACGTCATGCTCCGTTCGAGAGGAAAGCCATTCATCCGAATCGTATGATGTGACACTGCAGTTTCCTGCCAAACGGTATCCAGAGACAGGCGCGCATATTCGCGACGCTATTGCGAATGGTCATTCCGACATTTGTACAATTGAGCGAAAAGGAGTAGACGAAAGGCGAAAGCAATCGCTCGCTCCTTATCCGTCCAAAAAGGGCTATGACAGAGATGAGTGGCCCATGGCTATGTGCAAGGAGGGAGGAGACGGTGCAGATATAAGATATATCAAACCGGCTGATAACCGAGGCGCAGGCTCATGGGTAGGAAACCAGCTTGAACAGTATCCCGATGGAACAAAAGTGAAATTCATCCTGAAGTAGGAGCTATGTTAACCATTTCGTGTTCTCAGCTTATTATAGCAAATCAAGGAATTGAAATGCTTATTGTAGACTGGACCGAAGCGGGAGACGCGATAATTTTTGAAGCGCTATCTGACTATATGTGTGAAATTGCCATTATAAGCGGCAGGTCAGGAGGTACGAGTCAAAACTCCGTGACGCCAAAATCAAGCGTTGACAGAAATTGAAAGGGAAGCGCGCGCGATGGGAGTACAAGCAGTTGTTGGTGTGTCCTTTGACTATGAATCCGTCGGCACAAAGGGTATGCTGATGTGTGTGGTGACCGGCACTGCAGTTCGATTAGAAGAATAAAGTGGAGGGCTTCTGATTACGATAACCGAATCATGCTACATAACGTGAGGACAGCGCAGATGCTGTCCTTTTTTGTTTAGAAAAGGGAAAAGGAATGCTAAGAAGCAATGTCGAAAAGCAATGGAAAGGTGAAAGGATAGGTGGAAAATATGAAGAGAGTGCTCTTGTTCGCAGCGATTGCCCTTGTTCTTGCGGTATCCGGAATACTGTGGGAAAAAGCAGGACAGTTCAAAAATGCAAGCAAGGATACTGAATATACAGGAGTCACGCTTGATAAAATTTTTAAAATAAAGGAGGGTATGTCCTATACTCAGGTGAAAGAGGTGTTTGAAAAGGACGGAAACTTCTTATTTGCAAAAGGCAGAAAAGGAAGCGTAAATTATACAGAGGTTTATAAATGGAAGGGAGCAAAGACAGAAACATTTATAGAAGTTACATTTCGTGACGGCAGGGCAGCAGGTATGCAGTTTTCAAAATGATCAAGCGATCGGCAGATGAATATGTAAAGAACCATCAATGACTTGATCAAGGTGCCACCACCATTCCTCTATAGGATAGACAGAAGGAGAAAAAGAAGGGATATGCTGAAGCTGCTTATAAAAACCATTTGCCTTATGAAGGAGAAGTCGGTCGTACGATATAAGTTCAAAACGCTCTTGTTCATTTAATATATGCACAGCGGCGGCCAGTTTACTGCGCAAATGGAGCATAATAAGAGTTTCTTGCGGCGTACAGTAATGAACAAAAAAACCGTATTGCTTTAGCTCGAAATACATGAGTCGCCCCCCTGCTCATTTCATCTATCCCAACTATACAGAAGCTACTCATAACAGGCAAATACATAAAATAATGAAACGGCTGGAGAAAAGAAGCAAGAAACAAACAAAAAATGCAGCAAAACTTTGTGAAATATAAAAAAACAGCCGCGTGTGAGACGGCTGTTATTCGTTCATTCGTAATTCTTCGATAAATGTATCTTTCTCAGCGAGCCTATTGTGAACCACATCTTCATGTAATCGTATCAGCCAGCGCAATTCCGTATACATATGCTCAATAACACCGGCTAAAATGTGAAGCTGTGCCCGCGGTACTTTCCCGACTTTTCTTGTATATACATCTTTCATTGTTTGCAATAAGCCCTTAATTTCCTTTATCCTTGTTTCTAATATAGAGGCAATTTCCTGCTCGTTTCCAAGCGCGGCAAAGGCCAGACCCGCATAAATAGGCTTATATACATGGAGCAATATATACAAGATTATGCGCATCCGCCAAAAGCTGCTCATTTTAGAGCAGTTTTTTATTTCATTCAAAAAAATAAAATGGTTTCTGTTTCCTGCTGTCGAATAAAATGGATGTACAGTGTTTACTTTTTTAAGCGCAAAAACATGCGAAAGCGTTTGCGTAAATTCCACTGTAACTGGATGAAGGAAAACAAAGGTACTCTCATATATATAAAACTGAGAAGCGAGGTGAAAAGCATGACAATGAACGCAAACATGTATGAGTGCAGGTTGTGCGGGCAAATATGAATTGTGCCCAGGCTGCGGTTTATGTATGCAATAAAACGGAAGGAAGCGGCTGGAGTTCGGCTGATTGTTATCAAGCCGGTGATACAGCAGGCATTAAGCTTGATATTTGCAATAATGGAAATGAAGAGATGGTCCAAATTTCTGTGAGTCATATGATTCGAGATTACTTGTTGGTCATGCCGAATACATTAAAAGCAGAGCAAGGGGACGCAAGCTTGCTGTTTCAGCTTGTGCGATGGCGTATCGCATCGCTGAAACCAGGAGAAAGTGCCGCACTCTTTTTTGAAGCGAAAATAAGAGATGTTGCACATTCTCCTATCTCTTTAACTGCAAGTTATACCTTTCAGACTTTTCATAAGCTTCATGGTCCTTATCAAGCACAAGGTGCAGCTTTAGAAAAAAGGGAACCGTGAATGCGGTTCCCTTTCTGCTTTATACATATGAAAAATATAAATAAAAGAATACAAGAACAAAGAAAAATATGCTGATGAAGAGCATATATAGATGCAACTAAAAAATCGACATAAAACTTTTTTTAGGGGGAGAGATTAAAAGACGTGCAGAAGCGGTCAAACCTTTGGTTCATGCAAGGGTAAACCAGAGAGAAGAAGCATACCATACTCCCTTTTTGTTGCACATAGCACATGCAAATGTCGAAGTTATAATTTACTCATATATAGACTTGTGGGGATATTTGTAATCTGTGGTTAATTTATGTAAAATAAACAAAAAAAGTTATTTTCGTGTCGAATGTAT
Organism: Ectobacillus panaciterrae DSM 19096; assembly: GCF_000430785.1. Taxonomy (GTDB): domain Bacteria; phylum Bacillota; class Bacilli; order Bacillales; family Bacillaceae_G; genus Ectobacillus; species Ectobacillus panaciterrae. The sequence continues at coordinate 8,113 of NZ_AUMR01000011.1, read as the reverse complement.
TACAATTATTTAAAAATAATGTTACAACGTTCTTTAAAAAATACCAGAATATGAATATAATAGATAGTAGATAAATAAAGTTTGCCAAGTGTAGAGAAAATCTACACTTTTCATTTGCGAGTTATGGGAAAAGAATTCTAGTATGCATATTGTGCGGTAGAGGTTCATACGGTTGGCTTATTTTGCAGAGGAGTATAATAGAAAGGAAATGATAGAATGTTAAGTACATTGCTTCGTTTGCCAAAGGGGATAAAACGAGGGCTCATTCTAATCGGGGGAGTTGCAATAGGGATTGCAGGTTTTACAATTTTTCAATCTCTTTCTTCCCCTGCAAAAGCGATATCAGAACAAGTCAATGCAGTTCAGCTCGTAAGCGAACAACCGAAGAGTGATCGGAAAAAGACGATGCCAGAAAAATATAATGGTCAAATTCGCAAAGTTGCATATTTGACGTTTGATGATGGACCTAGCAACTATCAGAAGACAATTCTGGATATTCTTGCGAAAAATGAAATTAAAGCTACCTTTTTTATGGTTGGAACGAATGTGCCAAGCCATAAAGACAGTATAAAAAGACTTGTAAAAGAAGGACATTATCCTGGACTCCATAGTATGACGCATAATTATAAAAAGCTTTATACGGACGGCCAAATTGTGAATGAAATGAAGCAAGTGCAAGATTTAATTCGTGATGTGACAGGAATCACAGCACATTTGACACGGTGTCCTTACGGAAGCATGCCGGGTCTTAATCAGGGGCTTCGCGATCAAATGGCGGCAGCAGGCTTTAAGGAATGGGACTGGACGATAGATTCACTAGATTGGAAACTGTCTGGAAATCCGAATGCAGTGACACAAAACGTGCTCTCTCAAGCCAATAAAGATTTAGAAATCATTCTTCTTCATGAAAAAGAACAATCTGTTCAAGCACTGCCGGCCATTATTGACGGATTGCGAAAGAAGGGATATGAATTTGAGGTGTATGAAGAAGGAGCCCATTTCCCTGTAAACTTTTGGCATGATAATCGATTGTAAGGATTGGTGAGGATATTGTTTAAGTATAAAATAGCAGTGCTGGCAATTTTTGTGCTTGCATTAACTGGCTGTGGTCCAAAGCCGGAAGAAGAGCTGTACAATATATTTGAGGACGCTGCAAAGCAAGAAAAGGGGATGTTTCAGGAGACTTCTAAGCTGGAGTCTTTAGAAAAGAAAAATAAAGAGCTGTACAGCAAGATTTTGCAAGAGGGAAAAGAAGATAATCAGCCTGTAAAAGCTCTCATTGACGAGGGAATACAAAGCGCGAAGGAACGGGAACAGGCACTCAGCAAGGAGCATGATATGCTGAAGCTTGCACAGGATAAGATGAAAGATGCGAATCAGCATATGAAAGATTTCAAAGATGAAAAGCTGGAAAAACAAGCGGAAAAAGTAGAGAGCACCTATAAGGAGCGTTATGCTGCTTTTCAAAACATGCACAACAGCTACAAAAAAGCTTTAGAAGCAGAAAAGAATTTGTATGATATGCTGCAAAAGAAAAATGAGAAGCTGAAAACAATAAGCGATCAAGTAAAAGAAGTCAATAAACTGTACGATGATGTACAATCGCAAAATGAAAAATTTAATCAGTATACGAAGCAGTATAACGAAGAAAAAATACAATTCTATAAACTGGCAAAGTTCAAAATTAAAGAGGGGAAATAGAAAACTCCGATGCGCAGGCATCGGAATTTTCTATTTGCGGGTATATGTGCGCTGGTACCATGGAGCCGGTTCAGAAAGCTTCTTTTCCTGCTCGTATGCTTCAGAGCCAATATATTGCTGCAGCAGCTTTTTGGCAAAAGACAGTCCCATCTGTGTTTTGGGATTTCGATATGTTTGATTCAGCTCACCAAGGTGATGGAGAGTTTGGAAGTCTTCTTTGGAAGGTGGGATGTGAAAATAGTAATCCCCAGCGTGGACTAAAACATCTGACTGCTGCTGGCTCAGCTTCGGATTTTTAGAAAAATGCAAGCCTTTTTTATATGCTTTGCCTTCTTGAATGAGTTTTTCAAGAGCTTTCTTTTTTAGCCAATATAAATATTTCGGATTTGTTGCTGCTTTAGCATGACGGTTTACAACAAAAACAGCCTGTGACAATTGCTCAACTGAGGGAGCGGCATGAGAGTGCGAGTTAATATTCATACCCTTTCCTCCTTTCATGTCTACCTTATCACGTATACTTCTTACTTTGCAATATTCTATATGTTTGAAACAAGACCTTCTGGAAAATATGCAGGTAAACAAATATTGTATTGTAAAACGAACGTCTTGTACAATAGAGAAAATATCGTTATTTTTAACAAATAATTATAATTTATGTATGATCCTTACATTCCATTTAAGAAAAGGGTGAACGAAGATTGAATGAGCAATACGGCATTATCGACATCGGTTCTAATACGATGCGTCTTGTTATATATGAACAGCACAGCGGAGGCTTTCATCATGAAATCGAAAATACAAAGGTGACAGCGAGACTGCGCAAATACTTGGTGAATGGAACTTTAACAAGTGAGGGTATTCGCGTACTGCTCAGTACATTAGAGCAATTTCAGGAAAGCACTCGTTTTCATCAATTGCAGCGTGTTATTTGCACGGCGACGGCTACTATTCGGCAAGCAAGCAATCAGGAGGAAGTAAAACGGTTAGTTGAAGAGCACACAGATTTTAAGCTTCGTATCTTATCTGAATTTGAAGAGGCTTATTATGGCTATTTGGCAGTAATAAACTCAACTTCTTTTAAAGAAGGTATTACAATTGACATTGGCGGCGGCAGTACAGAGATTACCTACTTTCATAACCGTGAGCTGGTAAACTATCATAGCTTTCCGTTTGGCGCTCTTTCGCTGCGCCAGCAATTTGTAAAAGGAGATGTGCCGACAGTAGGAGAATATATAGAGCTACAGCGCTATTTGCTTGAGCAATTTCAAACATTGCCTTGGATTTGCAAAAAGGGTATACCGGTCATTGCCATAGGGGGAAGTGCACGGAATATGGTGAAAATTCATCAAAATATGATTTCATATCCAATATCCGGACTTCATCAGTATGAGATGGATAAAAGTGATGTGGAGTTAGTGCTTCAGCACATCGCCTCCATTGATTTTGCGGAATTGCAAAAGCTTGAAGGATTAGCCAAGGACAGAGCGGATACCATAATCCCGGCTGTCGAGGTGTTTCATACTCTTCTCCAAGTAACAGAAGCATCATCCTTCATTTTAAGCCGAAAAGGTTTGCGCGAGGGTCTTTTCTATGAAGAAATTACAAAGCCGTTTGGGGTTCTGTATTACCCCAACGTGGTGGAAGAGAGCTTTCACTTGCTGGCCCATGAATATGAAATAGATATGCATTATGTTATGCAGCTCATGAAACATACAACCGCTCTTTGCAAGGAGCTTGAGAAGTGCTATGCTGCCAGTTTTACAAAAGAAGACTTGCATTTTATACGCAGAGCGGCAAAAGTATATAACATTGGCAAATATATCGATGAAGAGTCCAGCAGTCAGCACACCTTCTATTTATTAGCAAATAAAACAATTGATGGAATAATGCATAAAGACAGAGTAAAATTGGCACTCTTAGCTTCCTATAAGTCCAAGCTTTCGTTTAAGCAATATATAAAACCGTTTGAAACATGGTTTTCAAAGGAAGAGCAGCGAAAAATCCGTATGGCCGGTGCAATCTTGCAGTTTGCAGCAGCTCTAAATGTTACAAAACGAAATGCGGTAGAAGCCATTAATATTCTAGAAAGTGAAGAAGGTTTGATCATTTACATATGGTGCTGCCAAAAAGTCTTGGCAGAAAAGGTAGAGGCGGAAAAGCAAAAGAAACAATTGGAAAAAGCGTTAAAGCGGAACATCAAGCTGCATTTTCAGATAAGGTCATAAGTTCTCTTTGAAAATTTACAAAAGTTTTACATTTCGTTTGTTAAAATTTGCTATGATAAACGTTAAGTGAAAAAGTTTAAAAGGAAGTGCAGCATTCATGGAAATGATCAAAAAGGATGTAATGAACCTGAATAATATCGCTTATTTTAATAATCGTGAGTTAAGCTGGCTTGCGTTTAACGAACGAGTATTGCAGGAAGCGCTGGATGAACGCAATCCTCTTCTGGAGAGACTGAAATTCACGAGCATTTTCAGCTCTAATCTTGATGAATTTTTTATGGTGCGTGTTGCCGGTCTTAAAGACCAGGTCAAAGCTGGTTTTAATCAGCCTGAAAACAAGGCAGGGCTTACGCCGAAGCAGCAGCTTCATGAAATTTCAAAAAAAACACATGCACTGGTGGAACTGCAGTATGAAACGTATCAAAGCATTCTGCTCCCGGCTTTAAAGGAAGAAGGAATTGAGCAGCTGTTATTTACTGATCTAACACCGGAGCAGCGTACATTTATTGAAGAGTATTTTGATGAGCAAATCTTTCCCGTGCTCACTCCGGTTGCAATTGATGCGTATCGTCCGTTTCCCATGCTTTTAAATAAAAGCTTAAACTTGGCCGTTATGCTGTATGATGAAAATCAAATGCTAGAAGAAAATCGCACAAAGCTTGGAATTGTACAGGTCCCTTCTGTTTTAGAGCGATTTATCTTTCTTCCATGTGAAGAAGGAAAACGAAAATTTATTTTCTTGGAAGAAGTCATCAGCAATTTTACACATAAACTTTTTACCGGATACCGTGTGCTGTCAGTCACTCATTTTCGTATCACGCGCAATGCCGACTTAACGATTCATGAGGAAGGCGCGCGCGATTTACTGAAGGTGATTGAAAAAGAATTGAAGAAGCGAAAATGGGGAGCGGCAGTTCGTTTAGAGGTAGGTGCATTAGGATTAGATGAGCGTGTGCTCTCGCTCATGTGCGGAGTGCTGGAAATGAATGAACAGGATGTATATACCATTGAGGGGCCGCTTGATTTAACCTGTATATTTGCATTATATAAAGCGCTGACTCAAACACACGAGCATCTTACATATGAGGCGCTGATACCACAGCCGCCGCAGGATTTGGGTTCGGATGAAGATATCTTTGAAAAAGCGCTGGAGCAGGATATTTTGCTCCACCATCCGTTTGAATCATTTCAGCCGGTCATTGATTTCGTTCAGGAAGCAGCAGAAGATCCGGATGTTTTAGCCATTAAACAAACGTTATATCGGGTGAGCGGTGACTCCCGGGTAATCCAAGCATTGAAAACAGCGGCTGAAAATGGTAAACAAGTAACGGTGCTGGTAGAGCTGAAAGCACGATTTGATGAAGAAAACAACGTACATTGGGCAAAGGAGCTGGAGCAGGCAGGCTGTCTCGTCATTTACGGGGTGAGCCATCTGAAGACACACAGTAAGATTACGCTTGTTGTAAGAAGAAAACATGGCAAAATTGAACGTTTCGTCCATCTTGGAACCGGTAACTATAATGACGCCACCGCTAAGTTCTATACGGATTTTGGATTCATCACATCCCGCAAGGATTTTGGCATAGATGCAACGAATTTTTTCAACTACTTAAGCGGATATACAAGAAAGCCGCAATTTCACCAAATATCAGTGGCACCGCTGGACGTTAGGCATACATTTATTGAACGGATTGAGGAAGAAATCAGTTATCATAAGCAGTATGGCTCGGGTCATATTATTGCAAAAATGAACTCATTGACAGATAAGATGCTGATTCAAAAGCTGTATGAGGCCTCTTGCGCAGGAGTAAAGATAGATTTAATTGTCCGAGGCACTTGCTGTCTGCGTCCCGGTATTCCAAATGTAAGCGAGAGAATTCGCGTAATCAGCATAGTCGGACGCTATTTGGAACATAGCCGTATTTATTATTTCCGTCATAACGGTGAAGAAAGACTGTATTTGTCATCAGCAGACTGGATGACTCGCAATATGGAGAAGCGAGTAGAAATTGCGTTTCCTATACCGGACCGTAAAATGAAAAAGCGTATTATCGACTTGCTGCAGCTTATTTTATTAGACAATGTAAAGGCACGTGAGCAAAATGAATGCGGAGAGTACAAGTACGCCGCATGGAAAGCGGAAGAAGCGGAAATTGACAGTCAAATGATTTTATTTGAAATGGCTTACGGCGATGCCGAAGAAGAATAGCGTGTATATAAAAAAGACCATTTTCCAATGATGGAAAATGGTCTTTCATAGTTTTTGTGGTTTCCAGTATCAGTAATAATAAGGCCCAAAGGGCTGACATGGGTATGGACCGCATGGATAAGGCGGATAGAATGGTCTAGGTCCGAAAGCAAGTGCTCCGCCAAGCAGACCGCCTGCAAGTCCTGCTAGAAACGGAAATCCAAAAAACGGAATGAAGCGAGTATCGCCTATGGGTACAGGAACAGGAACGGAACGGAACGGGATTGGCTGCATTTGAGGGTACATTCGAAAACCTCCTTATTTAAGCTCAATGTATTGTATGGAAAATTGTCCTGTTAAGAGCCAGTACAGCGGAGAAATTTGTAGAAAATGGGCAAATGAAAAGCACGGCTTCAGCCGTGCTGTAAAGTGAAAATTATAATTTCCGGTTTTGCAAAAAAGCGGAATGGTACGCGTGTGGTCCCCAACCCACGATTTACATAGACAGTCATTGACTGCCCATCTTTTCTTTTTACCGAATAAAACTCCTCTATATATTCCTCAGCAAGAGGAGGAGTAATGATAGAGTCTATAAAAGGAATTTGTACCGTATCCTCCATGGTCATGATTTCCGTAAATCGAAAATTCTCCAAGCGGCGCTTGTACAGCTTGCAAAATTGGTGCAATAAGAGCAGATTCCCCAAAATTCTGCTGATCATCAATTAAATCTCCCGTAAAAAATACTATGTCCGGCTGTTCAGTCATGTTTGTTTCTTATATATGAGTAGGAAAAGAACTTTTGTTTTTAGAATTTTTCGAAAATATTGTGTTTGCTATAGAAGAAAGTGGTAAAATGAATGTGTATTCAGTTGAGGAGGCGTGGGAGATGAAAGGAAAAGTAGCAATTGTCACAGGCGGTTCGAACGGAATGGGGAAAGCGATGGCTGCCCGTTTAGCTAAGGAAGGTGCATATGTTGTTATCACAGGTCGTACACTTGAGAAGTTAGAGGAAACAAAAAAAGAGATTGAACAATTTGACAATCAAGTGCTGACGGTTCAAATGGATGTGCGTCAGCCGGAGCATGCAGACCATATGGTTGCAGAGACTCATAAGGCGTTTGGACGTATTGATTATCTTGTGAACAACGCCGCCGGAAATTTTATCTGTGCGGCAGAGGATTTATCGATAAACGGATGGAACTCTGTAATTAATATTGTTTTAAACGGCACGTTCTATTGCAGCCGTGCTGTTGGAAAGTACTGGATTGAAAAAGGTATTAAAGGAAGTATGGTAAACATGATTGCGACCTATGCGTGGGACGCTGGTCCCGGCGTTATTCACTCTGCAGCAGCAAAAGCCGGCGTTCTGGCTATGACAAGAACACTGGCAGTTGAGTGGGGAAGAAAGTACGGCATTCGTGCTAATGCCATTGCACCGGGGCCGATAGAGCGTACAGGCGGAGCGGATCGCCTTTGGGTATCAGAGGAAGCGGCACAGCGTACATTGAACAGCGTTCCATTAGGCAGACTGGGAACACCTGAGGAAATTGCCGGACTTGCCTATTATCTTCTTTCGGATGAATCCGCTTACATAAATGGTGCATGCGTAACGATGGATGGCGGTCAGCATCTTCATCAATATCCGTTTTAACAAAATAACAGCCCTCTGTGAGGGCTGTTATTTTCAGGCTGTAGAGAAAGTCTTCTCTACAGCCTTTTTTGTGTCTGAACGCCTTTTCATCTGTTCATACTGATAGAAAAGAGGAAAAGGAGCGATGTCCCATGATGGGAGCACTGAAAAATCATCGAGATGAGCGTGTAATGGTTTCTGTTGAAGAGTTAGTTCCACAAGACCACTTTTTACGTGCCGTGGAAGCAACGATTGACTTTGATTTTATAGAGGAAAAGTTACGTCCTTACTATTGTAAAGACAATGGTAGACCTTCGATTCATCCCATTACTCTTTTTAAAATGATGTTTATCGGCTATTTTTACGGCA
>NZ_KE387248.1:116110-142230 GCF_000430785.1 Ectobacillus panaciterrae DSM 19096 | reverse complement strand
ACATTGGCCAAATGCACCGCGATTCCACTTTGCATATCGACAGATCCTCGTCCAAACATCCATTCACCAGATCGGGCATCTTGTTGAACATCTGCATTAACATCATAGGTAGAAAAATATTCGACTAGTCTATCTGAATCTAACGCATGTTCTTTTAAAGGCCCGAAATCTTCAATTCCTACTGTATCCAAATGTGCATGAAAGATAAGCGTTTCTTGACTATCACTATTTCCTTTTACAAATGCAAAAGTATTTTTCCGACCGAGTGGATCATTGGGAATCGGCTGTTCCCATACCTGAGAGGGATGTTGTTGAAAATAGGGAAAGCTTAAAAGCGTTTCTTTTATAAAATTGGCTACTTCCACTTCTCCACTTGTTCCGTTAATACTTTTTATATTGACAAGAGACTTTGTAAGCGCTTCAACTTTCTCGGGCATTGTCATATGGCTAATTTGAGCATACATGGATGTTTCCCCCAATCAGAAGTTAGTAGTTATTTCTTAGATTATTCTTTATAACAAAACAGTGTAATGTAATCTATATCGCACTATTTTGTTTAGTTTATTTCCGATTAACTCTTTTTGCTTACTCAGAAAATACCTTGTAAATACGCTCAATTGCCCAGTCTAATTCCTCTTTTGAAATGATAAGAGGCGGGGCAAAACGAATCACTGTACTATGAGTTTCTTTACATAATTTTCTTCGTTAATGTACAAATCTTCTCATACCATGGACCGAGCTGATCATTATGAAATGCGCGAGACGTTAAGGTTACTTATCCCTCCATTGAATGATTTTTTGTCAGGTTGTATTTTTAGTGCATACTACATGTATACAACATAAATGGAATTAAGTCAATATTTTCTGAATTTTATGTTCTGATGTAAACCTCGAGTGTTGTCAAACCACGTATGAAAATATAGTGTAAATACCGAACGTTCTAGATGGTTTTTATCATGAAAGTTCATCATAAAGAATTTAATTGCGAAAGAAACAGCTGTATTTATTAGTTAATGTTCATTTAGATGTTGCTACCTGATTCTTTTTGCACCAGAACCAACAAATTAAATTTGTTATTAACTTTTCCAAGCAGCATCAAGCTATTTAAGAACAAAACAGCTCCTACATAAACCCACCGTATTCCTAACAAATCCCTCCATTTACAACCTATTTTTTATTTTTCAATCACAGGGTTAACATAAGATATCTTCAATCACAATAATTAGAATATCCATACATAACGCAACTGCAAATAAAACCCGCCCTCTACAAAAAATCCCACTCAAATTCATGCACCACAAGTGTCACGCTTTCATACAATACAAGTGACTAAATAGATACCCAAATCCCAATTTGGCTCTGGCGTAGGCAAGGAGGGTTATAACAGTTGAAGGAAAAAGACTTTGGATCCAAACCGTTACTTACGAAAAGAGAGCGTGAAGTATTCGAGTTGCTTGTACAAGACAAGACGACGAAAGAAATCGCCGGCGAATTGTTCATCAGTGAGAAGACGGTACGCAATCACATCAGCAATGCGATGCAAAAGCTTGGAGTAAAGGGGCGCTCTCAAGCAGTGGTAGAGCTTCTCCGTATGGGAGAGCTTGAGCTATAAGAAGAAGGCCGGCTTTCACTAGAGAGCCGGTTTTTTCGTATACAAACCCTTGCAAATTGAGCAGAAAAGGAGCAAAATAAGGTGGGACTTCATCTAGGGAACGTTTTTCTCTGGAGATGTTAGTTGAACCAATCGAGCAGCGTCCCTAACTCTTATTTAAAAGAAGGGGAAGTGGCGGCTAGAGCTGGATAACGAATATTTTAAAAGCAGGGAGTATACTTTCTGCAGCCGATAGTACAGATAGAAAATGGGGCGATCTTTTGAATAGAGCAATCGGTGTGTTGGATTCCGGGGTTGGCGGATTGACAGTAGCAAGAGAGATAATTCGTCAATTGCCGAAGGAACGAATTATTTACTTAGGAGATACAGCGCGCTGTCCGTATGGTCCTCGTCCGCGCGAGGAGGTAAGACAGTTTACATGGGAAATGACCAACTATTTGTTGGCTCACGATATAAAGATGCTCGTAATTGCGTGTAATACCGCAACTTCTGTTGTATTAAAAGAAATGCAGGACGAGCTTCCGATCCCAGTCATTGGCGTGATTCATCCGGGTGCGCGTACGGCGCTTAAGGTAACGAACAATTATCATGTAGGTGTCATCGGTACAATCGGTACCATTAAAAGCAAGGCATATGCGCATGCGTTAAAATCTATTAATAATCGTGTGGAAGTGGAGAGCTTGGCATGTCCGCCGTTCGTTCCCCTTGTGGAGAATGGAGAGTTTAACGGTGAGCACGCGCGTTCTATCGTAGAAGAAACCTTGCAGCCGCTGATGGGAACAGATATTGATACGCTCATTCTGGGGTGTACGCATTATCCGATTTTGGGGCCGATCATTCAAGAGGTAATGGGCAATAAGGTGCAGCTAATCAGCTCAGGCGATGAAACGGCGCGTGAAGTAAGTACCATCTTATATCACAGCAACCTTCTAAATACGGAAGAAGAACAAAGCGATCATCTTTTCTTGACCACAGGACCAATAGATAAGTTCAAGAAAATTGCATCAAGCTGGTTCGGTCAGCCGGTTGAAAATGTAAAGCATATTACATTGTAAAACGCAACAGATATTATTATGAGGGAAAACGCCAGGCAGATGCCGGGCGTTTTTTTGTCTAAAAAATTCGGGCAAGCTGGTCTAAATGCAAATACAGGCTCGTATACATGATAGTACAAACCATCTCAGGAGGGGAAAGCTATGCGCAAAGCTACGTTTAAATGGGTTGCCTGTGCCATCGCGAGCTCCGTCTTATTGGCGGGCTGCGGTATGTTTGGAAAAAATAAAGCAACGGAGCAAATTGATCCGCCGAAAAACGTGACATACACAGATAAAGAAAAGCAAGCAAAGCAATCAACAGAGAAGCAAGCGGAAGCTGCAAGGGAGCTGTATCTGGTTGATAAGAACGGATTCGTTGTGCCGCAAGCATTAGCGCTTCCAGCTGCCAAAGACAACGCTGTAATCAAGCAAGCATTGGAGTACTTGGTAAAAGACGGTCCGGTAACGAATCTGCTTCCAAATGGATTCCAAGCGGTGCTTCCGGCTAATACACAAGTAAAGGGAGTAGATGTAAAGGACGGTACAGCGATTGCTGATTTCTCAGCCGATTTCAAGAAATATAAAAAAGAAGAAGAGCGCCGTATCGTAGAAGCTGTTACGTGGACACTGACGCAGTTTAAAGAGGTAAAACGCGTAAAGTTTCGCATTGATGGGCAGGATTTAGCAATGATGCCGGTCAACAAAACGCCAATCGGCCAAGGTTTAAGCCGTGCGGACGGTATTAACTTCGACGATGAGCAGGTTGTGGATGTGATGAATACGAAGTCGGTTACACTGTACTTCGTTTCACAAAACAACAAACAAACGTATTACGTGCCGGTAACGCGCCGTATTGCGAACAATAAAGATAATGAAGTGATGGCAGTGGTGAACGAACTTATTAAGGGGCCTTCCCAAAAATCCCATCTTTCCAGTGATTTCAACTCTGATGTAAAGCTGTTAACGCCGCCAAAATATGAAAACGGCAAAGTAACACTGAACTTCAATGAAAACATTTACGGCAGCACCGGCAAAAATATCATCTCCAATCATGTGCTGCAGTCTCTTGTGTTATCTTTGACAGAGCAAAAAGCAGTAGAAGGCGTGTCTATTGAAGTAAACGGCAAAGCGGATCTTGTAAAAGAAAACGGCGAAAAGCTGACAAAGCCTGTAACTCGTCCGCAAAATGTGAATACAGGTAGTTTTTAAGGGAACTGTTTTGATATACTTAAGAAGAAGGGGAGAGCTCTCCCCTTCTTCTTTTTCCATTACATAACTATATTTTTGGCTATACTAGAAGTGAAGCCGCAAGGAGGTTTTTTATATGAGAGCAGATGGACGTCAGAAAGATGAACTGCGACGTGTACATATTCAAACAAATTATTTAAAGCATCCGGAAGGATCTGTATTAATTGAGGTCGGAGATACTAAGGTGATTTGCACAGCGAGCGTGGATGATCGTGTTCCTCCTTTTATGAGAGGAGAAGGAAAAGGCTGGATTACAGCTGAATATGCCATGCTTCCGCGAGCTACAGAGCAGCGTACGATTCGCGAATCCAGCAAAGGAAAAGTATCGGGGCGCACAATGGAAATCCAGCGCTTGATCGGACGTGCGCTTCGTGCGGTCGTAGACCTAGAGGCGCTTGGCGAGAAAACAGTATGGATTGACTGCGATGTCATTCAAGCTGACGGCGGTACGAGAACGGCCTCTATTACAGGTGCATTCGTAGCGATGGTTCTCGCATTCCAAAAACTTGTAGAGAACGGCAAGCTTACAAAGATTCCAGTAAAGGATTACTTGGCTGCGACATCCGTAGGTATTTTGGACGAGCTCGGAGTTGTACTTGATTTGAACTACGCGGAAGACTCCAAAGCGAATGTAGATATGAATGTGATCATGACAGGAAAAGGACAATTTGTAGAGGTGCAAGGAACGGGAGAGGAAGCAACCTTCAGCAAGGAAGAAATGGCATCCTTGCTTGCGGCGGCTGAACAAGGCATTCTTACTCTCGTTGAGCTGCAGAAGGAAGCATTGGGCGAGATTGCGGAAAAAATTGAGTAAAGGGCTGGGGCAAAATGAGACAAGTTGTTATCGCAACAAAGAACCTTGGAAAAGTACGTGATTTTGAACAGTTATTTTCAAGGTTTGATTTAGAAGTAAAGTCCCTTCACGATTTCTCCCATATAGAGGATGTGGAGGAAACGGGCGAAACGTTTGAAGAAAACGCGATGTTAAAAGCGGAAAGCTTATGCAAGCAGCTTGGCCAAGTCGTTATCGCGGATGACTCAGGCTTAATTGTAGATGCATTATACGGAAAACCCGGCGTGCGCTCTGCACGTTATGCCGGTGAAGATAAAGATGATAAAGCAAATATTGAAAAAGTACTGCAGGAGCTGCAGGAAGTTCCAATGGAGAAGCGGACAGCACGTTTCTACTGTGCATTAGCAGTCGCGTTTCTGGAAGAAGATAAGAAAACTGTAATTGTAAATGGAACGTGCGAAGGGAAAATCCTAAAGCAGCCGCGCGGCGAGAACGGCTTCGGTTATGATCCGATTTTTTACGTAGAAGAATTAAAGAATACGATGGCGGAGCTGACATCTGCGGAGAAAAACCAAATCAGCCATCGCGGCCGTGCACTTCGTAAGCTGGAGGAAAAGATTCCCGAGTGGTTTTTGGAAGACGAGCTGTAATGGGGGAGAAAGAATGAAAGCATTGATTGTGAGCGACAGCCACGGTTTGACGGCAGAGCTGGAACAATTGAAGCAGCAGTACAAAGGAGAAGTCGATATCATGATTCACTGCGGGGATTCTGAGCTTTCCGCGCGTCATCATGAATTGGATGGATATGAAGTTGTAAGAGGAAACTGTGACTTCGAAAGTGCGTTTCCAAGGGATATGGTACAAGAGGTCGGGGGCGTTCGTATTTTCTTTACACACGGCCATCTCTATAACATTAAAATGACGCTTCAAAATTTGTTATATAAAGCAAAGGAATTGGATGCGCAAGTAGCATGCTTTGGGCACTCGCATATAATGGGAGCAGAGGTTGTTGATGGTGTGCTTCTCATTAATCCAGGCAGCATCTTGCTTCCGCGTTCCCGCAAGGAAAAAACGTATGCGCTGCTTGAAGTAGAAGGTTCTGAAGCTGTTGTGACATTCTTTGACTTAACCGGAACGGAAGCCGCAAAGCAAACGTTTTTTATCATAAATTAGGCGAGAATACCCCCACTTCAAGGAGTGGAAGCGAGTGAGTGGGGGAGGTTCATAGGTTAAGAAAGTGCAGGCAAGTATGTCTAGCTCCATCGGCTAGGTGCTGCTGTCCAAGAACTTCCGCCTCATTGGCAAAAAACGTCTGGCGGAGAATCTTGGTCTTTGTACTTGAACGATTTGCTTCCGCTTTTCTTCAAAAGATAAGAAAGTATAAACTTCTGCGCTCTTTCCATTTCTTTCTTTTGTTCGTAGTAGCAACATAAACCCATGTGTTTAGTAAACACATGGGAGCTACTATACTCGGTCGCTCTATGCCCATTTAAAAAGGATCGGACGGTTTTTCTCATTGTGAAGAGATTTTTTTCTCTAATCTTAAAAAAATGTTGACTTTACTATTCCATAAGAATATAATAAAAAATGTCGACAGGACGACAAGATAGAAAAATATTCCTGCGGGTGTAGTTTAATGGTAGAACTTCAGCCTTCCAAGCTGATAGCGTGGGTTCGATTCCCATCACCCGCTCCATGTCCCAGTAGCTCAGCCGGATAGAGCATACGCCTTCTAAGCGTACGGTCGGGAGTTCGAATCTCTCCTGGGACGCTATAAACAGAAACCCCTTGTTATTACTGATTTTTCAGTGATGGCAAGGGGTTTTTTGTTAAATTGAAATTTACATAAAATTTGCAGGAAATGCAGTCAAATATATAGTATGCAGAAAGAATAGATCTCGCAAAAATTTTTAAAAGGTGGGCTGATTGATGTATCATCATACGAAAAACAAAGGTGATTTTTTGAACCGCATATGTTCGTTGAATCTATTAGTTTAAGAATAGAAGCGCCTCGCAATAATCATCACATGCATGTTAAGTTTGCGGATGATTATTGTGAGGTGCCATGAAAAATAAAGTGTATAAGTCGAATTTGAATAAATAAAAAAAGATGACAGGAGGCTGTCATCTTTTTTTATTTATAACAATTAGTCAGGTGTGCTAGCACTGAAAAACTTATCCTTTTTGCTTATGGTTTTACTAAATAAGGTATTAAAGAGTGAATGGAAAAGTATTATTAATTAGTTGACAAATTAATATATTTTAAACATAATTATATTATAATTATTTTAAATAAGTATTTAATATTAATTGATACTTATTTAAAAATAATAAGGAGGTTTTCTTATTATGAATCCGCATAATCGTTTAACGACAAACCAAGGTGCTCCTGTAGGAGATAATCAAAATTCCCGTACGGCAGGGAGAAGAGGACCTATTCTGTTAGAGGACTATCATTTAATTGAAAAGATTGCACACTTTGATCGCGAGCGTATTCCGGAGCGCGTAGTACATGCAAGAGGTGCAGGTGCGCACGGTGTATTTGTAACGACAAGCAGCATGAAGGAATATACAAGAGCCGCTTTCCTTCAAGAAAAAGGGACGGAAACGCCCGTATTCGTCCGTTTCTCCACGGTCATCCACGGACAGGGTTCGCCTGAAACATTGCGTGACCCGCGCGGCTTTGCGGTGAAGTTTTATACTGAAGAGGGCAATTACGATATCGTCGGTAACCATTTGCCTGTATTCTTTATCCGCGATGCGATAAAGTTCCCTGATATGGTGCATTCCCTAAAACCGGCACCGCACACAAACCTTCAAGAGCCGAATCGTTATTGGGACTTTATGACGCTTTCGCCTGAGTCTACACACATGCTGACATGGCTGTTCTCTGATTTGGGAATCCCGGCAGATTACCGTCATATGGAAGGCTTCGGTGTTCATTCATTCAAATGGGTGAACCAAGAAGGAAAAGTTGTATATGTAAAATATCATTGGAAGCCGGTGCAAGGCGTGAAAAACTTGACAAGAGCCGAAGCGGCGGAAGTGCAAGGAAGAGACTTCAATCATGCGACACGCGATTTGCATGATGCGATTAAGCGCGGAGATTTTCCAAAGTGGGATCTATATGTCCAAATTATGCAGCAGGATGAAACGGACTCTTTAGATTTCGATCCGCTCGATGCGACGAAAGTGTGGCCGGAAGACCGCTTCCCGTTGATTTCTGTTGGAACGATGACATTGAATCGCAATCCGGAAAACTTCTTTGCGGAAGTGGAGCAATCCGCATTTTCACCAAGCGCGACGGTTCTGGGCATTGAACCGTCAGAAGATAAACTGTTGCAAGGACGTCTGTTCTCTTATCCGGATACACAACGTTATCGTCTAGGTGCAAATTACTTGCAAATCCCGGTAAACTGTCCATTTGCGCCTGTACGTAATCAGCAGCGTGACGGAGCAATGCAGGTGAATCAACAAAGTTCTACCGTCAACTACGAACCGAGTATCCATACGGAAAATCCTATAGAAGATCCTGCATACCGTGATTCTGTAATGAAGCTGGAAGGCTACGTGTCCCGCGAAAAAATCGAGAAGCCAAATGATTTTAAGCAGGCGGGAGAACGTTATCGTGCTTATACAAAAGAAGAGCAAGATAACTTGATCGGCAATCTCATAAATGACTTGCAGCAAGTAAACGAACGCACGAAGCTGCTTGCGATTTGCAATTTCTATCGTGCCGACGAAGAGTACGGAAGACGGCTGGCTGAGGGATTAAACGTAGATATTTCTGCTTATGTAGGCGCAATTTCTAAACCGAAAAACTGAAACATTCCCATTTTACTCTCGAAATGTCTGTGGCACACCTATTCTCAATAGAAATGTTTCTGACAAAACGATAGATTGACTTCAACAAACAGACGCTTCAACCGGCGTCTGTTTGTTTTATGAATTTAGAGAGAAAGAAACACTTAAGGGATCTTAAAGGGATGCAATCCTATTTACAGATTTTCTGACATTTGCATTCCCGTGCTTCTTTCTATATTCTAAAAGACGGAGTGCGTATAGAAAGGAAGAAACAAGATGTTAAAAGGTCAAACAGCGATTGTAACGGGAGCTTCCCGCGGAATTGGGAAAGCGATTGCATATAAACTTGCGGAACAGGGCGTAAAGCTCGCGTTAATCGGAAGCAGCGAAGAAATTCATCGTGTCGGCGAAGAACTGAAGGGGAAAGGTTTTGAAGCGGCTTCTTTCCAAGCGGATGTAGCAAACGAAGCGCAAGTACAAGAAGCAGTTGCGAAAACATTAGACACATTCGGTTCGGTTGATATTCTTGTCAACAATGCGGGGATAGGATTCTTCAAGCTCGTGGAAGAAACAAATGTGGATGAGTGGAAGCGTTTGTTTGAAGTAAACGTACAAGGTGTATTCGTATGTTCTAAAGCGGTACTGTCTCATATGAAAGAGAAGAAAAGCGGAACGATTATTACGATTTCCTCTGATGTGGCTCGTTACACAATTCCGAACGGGGCTGCTTATACAGCAACGAAATATGCGGTACAAGGATTCAGCGGCTCATTGGCACAGGAAATGAGAGAGTACGGCGTTCGCGTGGGAACAATCAATCCGGGTATGGTAGATACATATTTTGCAGGAGGCACACAAGGTGCGCCTGAGAAGAAGGATTGGATGAAAGTCGACGATATCGCAAATGCAGTTGTGTATATGGCAAGTGCGCCAAAACATCTCATTATTGATGAAATCGTGCTGCACCCGCTGATTCAAAACTATCCGATTGCGTAATGCTTGCTTATGAAAAATTTAGCAATTGTTGTATTTGCGGGGTTCTTTTGCTATAGTTACCCTAAGTGTAAAAATCTAAAAGAGGCGAAGGTATGGAAGAAAGAGAAAATACGGTCGTGCTGTTTCCAAACCTTTCTCATCGTTTGCGTGAAAAAGGGTTCGATGCTTTAAATAAGAAAAATTTTCATGAAGCGCTTGGCTGCTTTGATCAGCTTCTTGATTATAAGCTGCAGGATGAGCATTCTGAATTTTGCGCTGTCGTTTGTTTGATGGAGATAGGCGAATGGAAAGAGGCTAAGCTGCGTTGCCATACGCTTATGAGAGACAGCGAAGCGTTCAATGCCAATGTGTTGGAGATGTATATCAGCATTCTTGTGCAGCTGAATGATTATAAAGCCATTGCTGAAATTACGGATTTGTCGATAGAACAAAACTTGTCAGAAGAGCAAAAGCAAAAGCTGATCGGCTTGTCTTCATTTGCAAAGAAAATGCAGAGCGAATTAGATGGTTCTCTCTCGGACGGAGAGGAATTTGCGGATGTTTTTCAAGGTGATGATATTGCAAAGCAGCTGCAATCTCTGCAATTTCTCAAACGGCAGGGTACTGTACACGCATTTCCGTTTCTGCGGTCGTTTTTAGAAGATGAAATGAAGCATCCCTATGTAAAGACATCAATCATACATATGCTTATGGAATATAACGTCGGTGAACCAGTTACTGTGACTAAATATGGTCAAACGATAAAGGTTGTTCCGAACGAGCTGCAGACCGTAAAGGATTTGCAGTTTGTGCAGGATGTACTGGAGCAGCTGGAAAATAGAGTAGGAAATGAGAATCCGACATTGTTTCAAGCAGTCTCTGCATATTGGTTGGAGATTCAGGAGCTTTTATTTCCTGTAAAGCTGCAGCCGGAGAAATCTCAGATTTGGGCTGGGGCTTTGGAAAAGCTGGGAAGCGAGCGGTTTTTCGTACAAGCGGATGACAATGAAATCGCAGATTCATATGGTATTTCTTTTTCTGAATTAGGAGCTGCGTACGAGCAGCTTTTGCAGGTCGAGAAGGAAGGATTTTTGACCGTATAGCGAAAAAGAATGCTGCCGTTGTTGAAACCGAGAATTTGTATGATATAATAAAAGGGTTGCAGAAGGTGTGATTTGCGCCTATGGTGCGGGGAGGCAGCTTCCTCTCACAAAGTTTCGTATGATTCTCGGACTACATACCGAGTCTTTATAGTTTATTATTTATTTAGTTGGAGGGAAAGAATAAATGGCTGCAAAATGGGAAAAATTAGAAGGTAGCGTTGGCGTACTAACTGTAGAAGTTGAAGTAGAAGATGTAAAAAAAGGGTTGGACGCTGCGTTTAAAAAAGTTGTAACACGCATTAACGAACCTGGATTCCGTAAAGGCAAAATGCCTCGCGTTCTATTTGAAAAGAAATACGGCGTGGAATCTTTATATCAAGATGCGTTAGATATTATTTTACCAGAAGCTTACTCTCAAGCGATCGATGAAGCTGGCATCTTCCCAGTAGCTCATCCTGAAATCAACATCGAGCAGATGGAAAAAGGCAAAAACCTTATCTTCACTGCGAAAGTTACTGTAAAGCCTGAAGTGAAATTAGGCGAATACAAAGGCTTAGAAGTTGAAAAAACAGATGCAGCTGTAACTGACGAAGATGTAGATAACGAATTAAAAGCACTTCAAGAGCGTCAAGCTGAGCTTGTAGTGAAAGAAGAAGGAACTGTGGAAACAGGCGATACAGTAATCATCGATTTTGAAGGATTCGTTAACGGCGAAGCTTTCGAAGGCGGCAAAGGCGAAAACTACTCTCTTGAAATCGGTTCTGGCACTTTCATCCCAGGATTTGAAGATCAATTAGTAGGCTTGAAAGCCAACGAAGAGAAAGAAGTAGAAGTAACATTCCCAGAAGAATATCATGCTCCTGAGCTTGCTGGCCAGCCGGCTGTATTCAAAGTAACAGTTCATGAAATTAAAGCAAAAGAACTTCCTGCTTTAGACGATGAGTTTGCTAAAGATGTAAACGAAGAAGTGGAAACTCTTGATGAGTTAAAAGCGAAGCTTCGTGCAGACTTAGAAGAAAGCAAGAAAAACGAAGCTGAAAATAAACTTCGTAACGATGCAGTAGAAAAAGCTGTTGCAAACGCAGAAGTAGAAATTCCAGAAGCGATGATCGAAACTGAATTAGACCGCATGGTTAAAGAATTCGAGCAGCGTCTTCAATATCAAGGCATGAACCTTGAACTTTACTTCCAATTTACAGGCCAAGATGAAGCGAAATTAAAAGAACAAATGAAAGAAGAAGCGCAAACACGCGTGAAAACAAACCTTGTTCTTGAAGCAATCATCGAAGCTGAAGGCATTGAAGCTGCTGATGAAGAAGTAAATGCAGAAGTTGAAAAAATGGCTGAAATGTACAACATGCCAGCTGACGCTGTAAAACAAGCGCTTGGAAGCCTTGAGGCTGTAAAAGAGGATCTTAAGGTCCGCAAAGCGGTTGAATTCTTAGTAGAAAACAGCAAATAATATTATAATAAAACAGGGCGCGATGCTTGATCGTGCCTTGTTTTATAAGATTAGAGCATATGTCGGCGTATTCACGCATGAATTTGCAAGCGTGGCAGGAAATGCTTGCAAATGTGTAGAATATATGTATTCTAAAAATTGAAAGAATTTTGATTATACATATGCAGTCATATAATTTGTATTTAATTAAACATAATGACATAATATGTACTTACATACGGTAGTAATTTCATTTACATATAGTGTGTACTGTTTCTAGCACTTTTAAGGGGTGTGAAAATATGTTCAAATTTAATGATGAAAAAGGACAATTGAAGTGTTCTTTTTGCGGTAAAACGCAAACGCAAGTACGTAAACTTGTAGCAGGTCCCGGTGTTTACATTTGTGATGAATGTATCGAGCTTTGCACGGAAATCGTGCAGGAGGAGCTTGCGAAAGATGATGAAGTGGAATTCAAAGATGTTCCAAAGCCAGCGGAAATTCGCGAGATTTTGGATGAGTATGTAATTGGTCAAGATAAAGCCAAAAAAGCATTGGCAGTTGCAGTATATAATCACTATAAACGTATTAATTCTAACAGCAAGATTGATGACGTGGAACTGTCTAAGAGCAATATCGCATTAATCGGACCGACAGGAAGCGGTAAAACGCTATTGGCTCAAACTTTAGCGCGGATTTTAAATGTGCCGTTTGCGATTGCAGACGCAACTTCTTTAACAGAAGCAGGCTACGTTGGCGAAGATGTAGAGAATATTTTGTTAAAGCTCATCCAGGCTGCAGACTATGATGTAGAGAAGGCTGAAAAAGGGATCATCTACATAGACGAAATCGATAAAGTAGCGCGCAAATCCGAAAATCCTTCTATTACACGTGATGTGTCTGGCGAAGGCGTTCAGCAAGCGCTTTTGAAAATTTTAGAAGGCACGGTTGCAAGCGTTCCTCCTCAAGGCGGACGCAAACATCCGCATCAAGAATTTATCCAAATCGATACAACGAACATCTTGTTTATTTGCGGCGGTGCATTTGACGGTATTGATCAAATTATTAAGCGCCGTTTAGGCAAAAAGGTAATTGGATTTGGAACAGACGGAAAGAAAGCGCATGTCGATGATGAAAAAGTGCTGTCTCACGTGCTTCCGGAAGACTTATTAAAGTTCGGATTAATTCCGGAGTTTATCGGTCGTTTGCCAGTAATTGCAAACTTGGAGCAGCTGGACGAAGAGGCGCTTGTAGAAATTTTAACAAAACCGAAAAATGCACTTGTAAAGCAATATCAAAAGCTTCTTGAGCTTGATGATGTAGAATTGGAATTTGACGAAGGTGCTCTTCTTGAAATTTCTAAAAAAGCCATTGAGCGCAAAACAGGAGCGCGCGGTTTGCGTTCCATTATTGAAGGAATTATGCTCGATGTTATGTTTGAGCTTCCTTCTCGCGATGATATTGAAAAATGCATTATTTCCAAAGAGACCGTTGCAGACGGTGCACCTCCGAAGCTTGTGCTTCAAGACGGCACTGTGCTGGAGCAGGGTACAAAAACATCAGCGTAACACAAGTGGAAACAGCAATTATTGCAATTGCTGTTTCTTCTTATGTTTAGCGCCCTCTCTACCAGGAGATACTACAAAGTATTAAGGGTTTGGGAGGGATTTGCATGAGCTGGACGAACGTTATCTTACTCGTTCAATTAGCGTTCGGCGTAATTGTCGGTTTATATTTTTGGCATTTGCTCCGGAATCAGCGCACACAAAAAATATCGATTGATAAAGAATCAAAGAAAGAAATGGATCAGCTTCGCAAAATGCGGGCGATTTCCTTGACTGAGCCGCTTGCAGAGCGGGTGCGGCCCGCGTCTTTTCAAGATATTATCGGACAAGAAGACGGCATTAAATCATTAAAAGCCGCATTATGCGGTCCGAATCCGCAGCATGTTATTATCTACGGCCCGCCGGGAGTCGGTAAAACAGCAGCGGCGCGTCTCGTGTTAGATGAAGCAAAGAAAAATACAAAATCGCCGTTTCGGTCTTCTTCCGTATTTGTAGAGCTTGACGCAACAACAGCACGTTTCGATGAACGTGGAATCGCTGACCCGTTGATTGGTTCTGTGCATGATCCAATCTATCAGGGAGCCGGAGCGATGGGGCAAGCGGGTATTCCGCAGCCAAAAAAAGGTGCGGTTACAGATGCGCACGGCGGCATTTTATTTATTGACGAAATAGGAGAACTGCATCCGATTCAAATGAACAAAATGCTAAAGGTGCTTGAGGATCGCAAAGTATTTTTAGAAAGCGCCTATTATAGTGAAGAAAACACATTAATTCCTACATACATTCACGATATTTTCAAAAATGGTTTGCCTGCGGATTTTCGTCTCGTAGGAGCGACTACGCGCTCGCCCGAAGATATTCCTCCAGCCATTCGTTCTCGCTGCTTAGAAGTATTTTTCAGAGAACTGGATACAGAGGAAATTGAAGAAGTGGCACGCAACGCGGCGAACAAAGTCGGCCTCGAAATCGGCGATAAAGGTGTTGCGATGATTGGCAATTATGCCCGCAACGGACGCGAGGCAATCAATCTTGTTCAAATTGCAGCCGGAATGGCTATTAACGCAGATAGACGGGCGATTCAAGATAATGACATTGAATGGGTCATTCATTCCAGCCAGCTTACGCCAAAGTATGAGAAGCGCATTTATCCGATTCCTAAAATCGGGCTGGTAAATGGTCTGGCGGTTTATGGTCCGAATATGGGAGCGCTTTTGGAGCTGGAAGTTACAGCAATTCCGACAGACGAAAAAGGCAGCATTACCATTACGGGCATTGTAGAAGAAGAGAGCATTGGCAATCAAGGGAAATCTATTCGCCGCAAAAGTATGGCAAAGGGTTCTGTAGATAACGTAGTAACGGTTTTGCGCTCTTTTGGCTTGCTTCCGTCTGGATTTGACCTGCATATCAATTTTCCCGGCGGCATTCCAGTAGACGGGCCGTCTGCAGGTATTGCAATTGCAACAGGCGTGTATTCTGCTGTTCATGGCATATACGTTCGCAATGACATTGCGATGACAGGGGAAGTAAGCATTCAAGGAGAGATCAAGCCTGTAGGCGGTGTGTATGCAAAAGTAAAAGCCGCCAAAAAGGCAGGAGCAAAAACGGTGCTTATACCTGCTGAAAATATGCAGCCTATTTTATACTCCATTAAAGGAATTGATATTATTCCGGTACGTCATTTGCAAGATGTGTTTGCTCTAGCAATAGCAGAACGAAATTCAGAGTATACAGACAGCGTTTCTGCTTCCTTGCCTGCAGACGGAAAAGAAACTCAATCTATGTAATAAACTTGGCTTCGCTTAAGCAGCTTGCTTAAGCGGAGTCCGTTTTTCTTTTTTGATTTTTTCCGACTGTCTCCGCGATTGCATAAATGTTCTATTGTAATATACAATAGGTGAACAGACTATATAAAATGGAGGTGCTATGATCAGAATGAAGCAGAGCGAAAGAATCGTTCCCCTCCTACCATTAAGAGGAATTCTCGTGTATCCAACGATGGTTCTGCATCTTGATGTAGGACGTGAAAAGTCGATACAGGCGCTTGAAAATGCAGCGCTCGATGAAGATCTTGTTTTTTTGATGACGCAAAAGGATGTAAATGTAGATCAACCGACAAAAGAAGATTTATATACAATTGGTACTTTGGCAAAGGTAAAACAAATGCTGAAGCTGCCAAACGGCACCATTCGTGTGCTTGTAGAAGGATTACATAGAGCAGAAATGGCAGATCTTTTAGAAGAAGATGATGTGTTTAATGCCTCTGTTCACATTCTTGAGGATGAAGAAGCAGGTGATTTAGAAGAAAAAGCACTTATGCGTACGCTTATTGATCATTTTGAACAATATATCAAGCTTTCTAAAAAAGTATCGAACGAAACGTTTGCAACAGTGGTAGATGTGACTGAGCCTGGTCGTTTGGCTGACCTGGTTGCTTCCCATCTTCCGCTGAAAATGAAAGAAAAGCAGGATGTATTAGAAATCATTAACGTAAAAGACAGGCTGAACAAGCTTATTTCTTTTATTCAAGATGAGAAGGAATTGCTGAATTTAGAAAAGACCATAGGTCAGCGTGTAAAGCGCTCTATGGAGCGTACACAAAAAGAATATTTCTTGCGCGAGCAAATGAAAGCCATTCAAAAGGAATTAGGCGAAAAAGAAGGAAAAGGCGGCGAAGTAGAAGAACTCCGCGAGAAAATTGAGGATTCCGGAATGCCAAAGGAAACAAAGGAAGCGGCGTTCCGTGAGCTCGATAGATATGAAAAGCTTCCGGCAAGCTCTGCAGAAAGCGGTGTTATTCGCAACTACATAGATTGGCTTCTTGCTCTTCCTTGGACGGAAAGAACTGAAGATGTTCTTGATATTCACCGCGCAGAGACTATTTTAAATAACGATCATTTTGGTCTGGAGCAAGTAAAAGAGCGTGTGCTGGAGTATTTAGCTGTTCAAAAATTGACACGCTCATTAAAAGGTCCTATTCTTTGTCTTGTCGGTCCTCCGGGTGTTGGAAAAACATCATTGGCTCGTTCTATTGCCAAATCATTAAACCGCAATTTTGTCCGCGTTTCGTTAGGAGGAGTGCGTGATGAATCCGAGGTCCGCGGTCATCGTAGAACATACGTAGGTGCAATGCCTGGGCGGATTGTTCAAGGAATGAAAAAAGCTAAAACGATTAATCCTGTATTTTTATTAGATGAAATAGATAAAATGTCTAGCGATTTCCGCGGCGATCCATCCGCGGCTTTATTAGAGGTATTGGATCCTGAACAAAACCATAACTTCAGTGATCATTACATTGAAGAGCCGTATGATTTATCAAAGGTCATGTTTATTGCCACAGCCAATACGCTTTCCACCATTCCGGGGCCGCTTCTGGACCGTATGGAGATCATATCGATAGCAGGCTATACGGAACTTGAAAAAGTACATATTGCACGAGATCATCTTCTTCCAAAGCAAATGAAGGAGCATGGACTTGGAAAAGCAAAAATGCAAATCCGTGATGATGCATTGCTTACCCTTATCCGTTACTATACGAGAGAAGCGGGTGTGCGCACATTAGAACGACAGATTGCGACTGTATGTCGGAAAGCTGCGCGCATTCTCGTGGCTGAAGAGAAAAAGCGCGTTGTTGTAACAGAAAAGAATGTAGAGGAGTTTTTGGGCAAGAAGAAATTCCGCTACGGGGAAGCAGAAGCGCAGGATCAGGTTGGAGTAGCTACAGGCTTGGCTTATACATCGGCAGGCGGCGATACATTAGCGATTGAAGTCTCCTTATATCCTGGAAAAGGAAAGCTTATTTTAACAGGAAAGCTCGGGGATGTGATGAAGGAATCGGCGCAAGCCGCATTCAGCTATATTCGTTCTCGTGCCCAGGAGCTTCATATTGACCCGGATTTCTATGAGAAGAATGATATCCACATTCACGTACCGGAAGGCGCTGTGCCGAAGGATGGACCGTCTGCGGGAATTACAATGGCAACGGCTCTTATTTCCGCCTTAACGGGCAAGCCTGTCAGCAAGGATGTCGGCATGACAGGGGAAATTACATTGCGGGGACGCGTATTGCCAATCGGCGGTTTAAAAGAAAAATCATTGAGTGCTCATCGTGCAGGTCTGAAAAAGGTCATTATTCCTACGGATAACGAAAAAGATTTGGATGATATTCCAGAAAGCGTAAAGGAACATCTTACGTTTGTGCTCGTTTCTCATTTGGATGAGGTGCTGGAGCACGCATTAGTAGGAGTGAAACAATGAAAGTAACGAAATCAGAAATTGTCATCAGTGCTGTGAAGCCGGCGCAGTATCCGCAGGAAGACTTCCCGGAGATTGCGTTGGCAGGCCGGTCTAACGTTGGAAAGTCTTCCTTTATTAATAAAATGCTGAACCGAAAGGGATTGGCTCGTATTTCCTCTAAGCCGGGAAAAACGCAAACCTTGAACTTCTATATTATTAATGACATCATGCATTTTGTTGATGTGCCGGGCTATGGATACGCAAAGGTATCAAAGAAAGAAAGGGAAGCATGGGGCAAGATGATTGAAACATACTTCACCTCAAGAGAGCAGCTTAAAGCTGTTGTTCTTATTGTAGATTTGCGTCATCCGCCTACAAATGATGATGTCATGATGTATGACTTTTTGAAGCATTACGAAATTCCGGTCATCATTGTCGCAACAAAGGCAGATAAAATCCCTAAGGGAAAGTGGCAAAAACATCTGAAGGTTGTTAAGGAAACACTTGAGATAGAGCAAGGAGACGCAGTTGTCCTATTCTCTTCTGAAACAGGACTTGGCAAAGATGAGGCATGGTCTGCCATTCATCATTTTACTCGTATGTAAAGAGAAAGCGTGTGACGTGTTGTCACGCGTTTTTTTTGATATAAGAACGTATAAGCTTTTTGGATTTTTGCCTGAACGAGCCGGCTGCGCTTTTCTTTGTCTAGCTCCACCGGCTAACTCCTCCTGTCAGAGAACCCCCGCCCATAAAGGCAAAAAGCGCTTTTTTGTGCGGAGAACCTCTGCCTTCCGGAGTTGAACGAGCCGGTTGCGCTTTTCGTGGTGTCTAGCTCCACCGGCTAGGCGCTGCCACCAGAGAACCTCCACCGACGTATTGGCAAAAAGCGCCTTTAAGGGTGGAGAACCTCTGGTTCTGCGCCTAAACGAGCCGGCTGCGCTTTTCTTGATGACCTCTTGGGTTTTTAATGAAAAATGTGGAAAACTATAGAATGAAGAAAGGGATATGAAGACGGTTTATACATTGATATAATGGTAAAATAAAGGAACACTTCTTTTTGGACGTGGGATGGATTCCGTAACTTGATTCCCTGTGTGTTTTTTGATAACGTACAAGGTAGAGCAATGATTCGATATTTTTTTGCAGAAATATTTTTATATACAGGGATGGAATTTTTACAAAGCATTTTGAGATGTTCACAGTTTTGTCAGATTTAAATAAGACGAATTGTATTATGATATGAATTAGGTAACAAAGATGAGGGGGGGCACGCAAAGTGCATATTCTTGTTGTGGGTGTTAACTATCGAACTGCCCCTGTAGAGATTCGCGAAAAATTATCATTTCAGCCAGCAGATTTAGAACGGGCAATGCTGCATTTGCAGCAGCAAAAAAGCATGTTGGAAAATATAATTGTATCTACGTGCAATCGAACAGAAATATATGCGGTTGTCGATCAGCTGCATACAGGAAGATATTATATTAAGAAGTTTTTAGCTGAATGGTTTCAGCTTCCTATAGAAGAGTTTTCTCCTTACTTATCTATTTGGGAAGAAGACGGAGCGATTGAACATCTATTCCGCGTAACGAGCGGTCTTGATTCCATGGTGATAGGGGAAACGCAGATTTTAGGTCAAATCCGCTCAAGCTTCCTGCAAGCACAAGAGATGAATACGACGGGAACAATTTTTAATGAACTATTTAAGCAGGCTATTACGCTGGCAAAGCGTGCGCATTCTGAGACAACAATCGGAGGCAATGCGGTATCTGTAAGCTATGCGGCAGTTGAGCTTGGCAAGAAGATTTTTGGTGATTTAAAAGATTGCCATGTGTTAATCCTGGGCGCAGGGAAAATGGGCGAGCTTGCCCTGCAAAACTTGTACGGCAACGGTGTCGGCAAGGTAACAGTCATGAATCGCACATTTGAAAAAGCAGAAACGATGGCCCATAAGTATATGGGACAAGCGAAACCGATGACAGAAATGCAGTGTGCCATGGTAGAAGCAGACATCTTAATCAGTTCTACTGGAGCGGCGCACTATGTTATTACTAAAGAGATGATGGCAAAGGTAGAAAAGATGCGCCACGGCCGTCCTATTTTTATGGTGGATATTGCTGTGCCTCGCGATCTGGACCCGGAAATCTCTGAGCTTGAAAGCGTGTTCCTCTATGATATTGATGATTTGCAAGGAATTGTAGAGGCTAATAAGGAAGAACGTTTAAGAGAGGCTGAGAAAATCGGCCTTATGATTGAAGAAGAAATTGTTGTATTTAAAGCGTGGATGAACACGCTTGGCGTTGTTCCGCTTATTTCTGCGCTCCGCGACAAAGCGCTTGCGATTCAAAATGAAACAATGAAAAGCATTGAACGGAAAATTCCTACGCTGACAGAACGAGAGCGTAAGTTAATTAACAAACATACAAAGAGCATTATTAACCAAATGCTTAAGGATCCGATTCTTGTGGCGAAGGAATTGGCTGCGCATACGAATGCCCAAGAGAACTTGGAGCTGTTTGCAAAAATCTTTAATCTTGATACGGCTGAGGAGACTGAAAACAAAAGAGAGCAATTGGAACAAGAGCAGAGCTGGATTGCATCCGTCCGTTCCTTATAGAAAGGATGGAAGAATGGAATTTCTCAATAACAGCATCATCTACCATGTTGCTATTATCCTATACGCTTGCAGCGTAAGCTTATATTTCATAGACTATTTTCAAAGCAACCAAAAGGCCAATCGAACTGCTTTTTGGTTGCTTGCCATTGTATGGGTTTTACAAACCATTTTTATGTTTATTCGAGCGACGGAAGCTCATACGAATCCAATTTTGACGCTCGTATCGGGCGTGTACTTTTATGTATGGCTCTTGATCACCCTCTCTCTTATTATTAACAGATTGCAGCGCGTAGATTTTCTTGTTTTCTTTACCAATGTGATTGCCTTTAGCGTAAGCGCATTCTCCATTTTTACGCCGTTTGGCAAGACACCGCCGGTTTTGGCGAATCGGCTGATTTCAGAGCTTTTGTATGTTCATATAGGAATGGCGTTCATGTCATATGCAATCTTTACGGTCTCGTTTATTTTTTCCATTATGTATTTGCTGCAATATCGCTTGCTGAAGCAGAAAAAATGGAATGCCCGCTTGCGAAGACTCGGGAATTTATCAAAGCTGAATTCGCTTTCTTACGTCCTGAACTTATTCTCCGTGCCGTTTTTCCTGTTTGCGATTTTGCTGGGGTGCATTTGGGCTTATGGAAAGCTTGAAGATTTTCATTGGTATGACCCGAAAGTAGTTGGGTCTTTTATTGTATTAATCATATATAGTATAGGCTTGTATTTGCATACTTCCGGGCGGCTGCAAGGCAAAAACGTGGCGAGCTGGAACATCGGAGCATTTTTGGTTATGCTCATCAACATTTTTTTATTTAGCAGTTTATCTTCGTTTCATTTTTGGAATTTCTAAACACAGGAGAGAAATCGTATGCGCAAAATTATCGTAGGCTCTAGAAAAAGCAAGCTGGCGTTAACACAAACAAACTGGGTGATTGAACAGCTGAAAAAGCTTGGTTTGCCCTATGAGTTTGAAGTAAAAGAAATTGTGACAAAGGGCGATGTTATTTTGGATGTTACATTGTCTAAAGTAGGCGGCAAAGGTTTGTTCGTGAAAGAGATTGAACAGGCTATGCTCGATAAAGAAATCGATATGGCTGTACACAGCATGAAAGATATGCCCGCTGTGCTTCCTGAAGGACTGACAATCGGCTGTATCCCTAAGCGTGTAGATCCGCGAGATGTATTCATTTCAAAAAACGGGGAAGCATTTGATCAGCTTGCAGAAGGCGCAGTCATCGGTACTAGCAGCTTACGCCGCAGCGCGCAGCTACTGGCTGCCCGTCCGGATTTGAAAATGAAATGGATTCGCGGCAATATTGATACGCGTATCCGCAAGCTGCAGGAAGAGGATTATGATGCCATCATCTTGGCTGCGGCAGGCTTAAAGCGTATGGGCTGGGCCGATGATGTCATTACAGGCTATTTGCAGCCTGAGGTGTGTGTGCCGGCGGTAGGACAAGGAGCACTTTCCATTGAATGCCGTGCAGACGATGAAGATCTTCTTGCAGCGCTGCAGCTCTTCAATGATGAAATTACAGAAAAAACAGTAGCAGCAGAGCGCGTATTCCTTCACAAACTTGAAGGAGGCTGTCAAGTGCCGATTGCAGGCTATGCTGTAATGACAGAACAAGGAAAAGTAGAACTTACTGCTTTAGTCGGCTCCAAGGATGGTTCTCTATTGCTGCAAGAAGTAGTCATAGGAGAAAATCCGGAGCAGGTAGGCGAGCAAGCGGCAGACCTTCTCATTGCACGCGGCGCGAAGCAGCTGATTGAGGACGCAAAGGAGCAGGAGTGAGATGATGACCCTTGCTCCTCTTTCTAACAGAACGGTTCTGATTACAAGAGCGAAAGCGCAGGCAGCTGAAATGGCAATGGCTGTGCGGGAGCGAGGCGGTATACCAGTTGAAATTCCGTTGTTACATATTGTTTCTGCTTCGTATGAAATAGAAGAACAAGTGCTACATACCTATGATTGGCTTATATTTACGAGTAAAAACGGTGTTCGTTTCTTTTTTGAGTCACTGGAGACAAAAACGCTTCCGCCTTCGTTGAAAATAGCTGCCGTAGGAGAAAAGACGAAGCTGGCTCTTGAAAATCTTGGCTGGGTTGTCCGCTTTATACCAAGCGTTTACGAGGCGGAAGTATTTGTAAAGGAATTCACGCCGTTTCTTGAAGCAGGAGATCGTGTGCTTTTTCCGAAGGGGGATTTAGCGCGAAATATTATACCGGCCGCATTGCGTGAGGCGGGAATTGAGCTCAAAGAAATTGTTGCATACAAAACGGCGTATAACGAAGCTATGAGAGAGCCTCTTATTCATGTCTTAGAAAACGAAGAAATTGACATCATTACGTTTGCGAGCCCGTCTGCTGTTTCAGGCTTTGTTGCGCTGCTCGAGGGAACAAATTGGAGACAATGGGTGAAAAGGTGTACAATTGGATGTATAGGTCCCATTACGGAACGAG
Source organism: Ectobacillus panaciterrae DSM 19096 (assembly GCF_000430785.1). Classification (GTDB taxonomy): domain Bacteria; phylum Bacillota; class Bacilli; order Bacillales; family Bacillaceae_G; genus Ectobacillus; species Ectobacillus panaciterrae. Next base: position 119,348 of record NZ_KE387248.1, on the reverse strand, counting down.
AGGCCGCAAAGTATTTTCAGTCTCTTTTAGTTCCAGAGAAATACACAATAGATGCACTTTTAGATTGTATTGCTGAGCGGATACAATAAAAGATAAGAAATGAACAGAATTGGAGATGGAAGCTATGAATCATTTGCAATTTCAACGTCATCGCCGTTTGCGGCAAACTGCCGGCATACGTGCGCTTGTAAGAGAAACGCATTTACATAAAGAAGACTTTATTTATCCGATCTTCGTAGTAGAAGGCGAAAACAAACGAAATGCTGTCAAGTCCATGCCGGGCGTAGATCAGATTTCGTTAGACTTGTTGAATGCAGATATGCAGGAAGCAGTAGATTTAGGGATTAAATCTGTCATCGTATTCGGTGTGCCTCATGATAAAGACGAAGTCGGTTCTTCTGCATATTGTGACCATGGTATCGTCCAAAAGGCCATTGCGCAAATTAAAGAAAACTTCCCTGAGCTTGTGGTGATTGCTGATACATGTCTATGTCAATATACAAGCCATGGTCATTGCGGCGTGGTGGAAGACGGCGTGATTTTAAATGATGAATCGTTGGAATTGCTTGCAAAAACAGCAGTGAGCCAGGCGAAAGCAGGCGCAGATATTATTGCGCCGTCCAACATGATGGATGGCTTTGTGGCAGCAATTCGTCATGCCTTAGATGAAAACGGATTTTCTCATATTCCAATCATGTCATATGCAGTAAAATACTCTTCTGCGCACTACGGTCCATTCCGTGATGCAGCGCACAGCTCGCCGAAGTTTGGAGATCGCAAGGCGTATCAAATGGACCCGGCAAACCGCTTGGAAGCGATTCGCGAAGCTGAGTCTGACGTGATGGAAGGTGCGGACTTCTTAATGGTGAAGCCAGCTCTTTCGTATTTGGACATTATCCGCGATGTGAAAAACAATTTTAACTTGCCGATTGTAGCGTATAACGTAAGCGGCGAGTATTCCATGGTAAAAGCGGCGGCGCAAAACGGCTGGATCAATGAAAAAGAAATTGTGCTTGAGCAGCTGCTCAGCATGAAGCGTGCAGGCGCTGACTTAATTCTTACTTACTTTGCAAAGGATGCGGCAAGATGGCTGCAAGAAGGAGAGGAAGCGAAATGAGAAGCTTTGAGAAATCCATTCAAGCCTTTGAAGAAGCAAAGAAGATGATGCCGGGCGGTGTGAACAGTCCAGTTCGTGCTTTTAAATCCGTCGGCATGAACCCGTTGTTCATGGATCACGGAAAAGGCTCTAAGGTGTATGATATTGATGGAAATGAGTACATTGATTACGTATTATCTTGGGGACCATTAATTCACGGCCATTCCAACGATCAAGTGGTAGAAGCGCTGAAAAAAGTAGCGGAAAAAGGTACAAGCTTCGGCGCACCGACAGAAATTGAAAACGAGCTTGCGAAGCTTGTAATTGACCGCGTTCCGTCTGTAGAAGTCATACGTATGGTAAACTCCGGTACGGAAGCAACGATGAGCGCGCTTCGTTTAGCACGCGGGTATACAGGCAAAAATAAAATCTTGAAATTTGAAGGCTGCTATCACGGCCACGGAGACTCCTTGCTCATTAAAGCAGGCTCTGGTGTTGCTACGCTGGGATTGCCGGACAGCCCGGGCGTTCCTGAAGGTGTGGCGCGCAATACCGTCACTGTTGCGTACAACGATATCGAAAGCGTAAAGGTGGCATTTGAGCAGTTTGGAGATGATATCGCAGCGGTTATCGTTGAACCTGTTGCCGGCAACATGGGTGTTGTTCCGCCGCTTCCAGGCTTTTTGGAAGGCTTGCGCGAGATTACAGCAGAATATGGCGCTCTGCTAATCTTTGATGAGGTAATGACGGGCTTCCGTGTCGGCTATAATTGCGGACAAGGGTATTTCGGTGTTACGCCTGATTTAACGTGCTTAGGAAAAGTAATCGGCGGCGGTCTGCCGGTCGGCGCGTATGGCGGTAAGGCAGAAATTATGGAGCAAATCGCTCCGAGCGGTCCTATTTATCAGGCGGGTACATTATCCGGAAACCCTCTTGCTATGACAGCAGGGTATGAAACATTAATTCAGTTAACGCAGGATTCCTATAAAGAGTTTGAACGTAAAGCAGAGCGCCTTGAAGAAGGCTTAAAAGCAGCTGCGGAAAAATATGATATCCCGCATTGCGTGAATCGCGTCGGCTCTATGGTTGGCTTCTTCTTCACAAACGAGAAAGTCGTGAATTATGAAACAGCGAAAACATCCAATCTAGAGTACTTCGCTGCCTATTATCGTGAAATGGTGGAGCAAGGCGTGTTCTTGCCGCCGTCTCAATTTGAAGGATTGTTCCTGTCCACTTCTCATAGTAACGAGGATATTGAAAAAACAATTCAAGCAGCAGAGATTGCATTCTCTAAGCTAAAAGGTTAATGAAAATCGCCCTTTCCATAAGGGCGATTTTTTTATCATAAATTAGGCGAGAATACCCCCACTTCAAGCGTGTGAATGGTGGTAGTCAAAAGACATAGGCGAGGGAGTCTTAAAGGATTTGACCGTTACTACACTCGGGGCACTATGCCCTCCTAAAAAGAATTGAGCACGAGTTTCTCCCATGCCTAGTTTTTCTTATCATAAAATCCCCGTTTTGTACATAAACCTGTAATGTCATACATTGTTTGAGAGGGGGAATTTGAAGTGACAGCGGACAATCAAACATCTTTGCGATTTTCTTTAAAAGAGTCCATTTGGTTTCAAAAGGGACAGGAAGTCGCTGAGCTGATTTCCATTTCGCTAGATCCTGACATTGTTATACAAGAACGTGATTATGAGGTCGTCGTAAGAGGAGAGCTGCAGCTTACAGGAGAATATATTGCACAGCCAGACGAAGCAGCCTTTTCTTTGCGGGAATTATCTCCTGTTCGTACAGTCGATGCTGTGTATACGAGAGAAGACGGCGTAAATGAGATTTCACACTCTTTTCCGTTAGAGATCTCCATTCCGCGCTCGCGTATGAAGCAAGTAGATGACTTATATCTAACCATTGAATCCTTTGATTATGAAATGCCGGAAAACGGCTGCTTGCAGCTTATTGCGGATATTTCCATAGGGGGTCTATGCGAACCGGAAGAAGCGCGGGAAGAGGCGGAAGAAACAGAAGAGTATTATGATATCCCGATTTTCTTACAGGAAGAAGCACGGAAAGAGGAAAAAGAAACAGAAGAGATTGAAGAGTACTATGATGTACCGGCTTTCTTGCAGAAAGAAG
>NZ_KE387248.1:81413-115535 GCF_000430785.1 Ectobacillus panaciterrae DSM 19096 | reverse complement strand
AGAAACAGAAGAGATTGAAGAGTACTATGATGTACCGATTTTCATGCAGGCAGAAGCGAAAGAAAGAGAAGATGATATCTTTGAACCGTTTCAGCTGGAAGTAAGAAAGCAACCTGTTGAAGAACAGCAGCCTCAAAAAGCGGCATTCTCTCCGCAAGTGGAGCTGTTCGGCCGTGCACAAGCAGTGCTGAATGAAACGGATGCGCAAGAGGACTCTGGGTACTCACAGCGTGATGAGAATGCACTATATCTTACGAAGTTGTTTACAAAGGAGCGAGATGAAGAGTTTACAAAGATGCGTATGTATTTTGTGCAGCAGGGAGATACAGTGGACTCCATTGCAGAGCGATACGACATTACAGTTCAGCATTTAACGCGTATCAATGGTTTAGACGATTTGTACGTGCAAGAAGGAAAGATTTTATACATTCCCGTGGCGAAGCCGAGAGCAAAGTCGTAAAAAGAAGTGTGAGCGAAGAATTTTCTTCCTCACCTCTTTTATTTTTCGTGAAGAAAGGATCGTCCATCATATGGAAAGCGAAGTGAGAGACCGATATGCTCCCATTCTGCAATCATACAGGCTGAAGCCTGAGCATTTGGAAGAGTACGGAAACGTTATGAAAGTATACACAAATCAAGGTCCCTATGCTTTGAAAAAGTTGCGTCCCAAACAGCTTGAGCGTAGCAACTTTATGCAGCATCTGCAAGTTTTGGCCGAAAAAGGGTTCACCAACTTTGCTCCGGTTTATCATACGAATGATGGACAATATATATTGTCTGACAGTGAAGGTTATTATTATTTAATGCCCTGGCTGGACACATATGAACAAAAGGGAGAAGAAAACGACGAATATCATAAAATGTTTCAAACGCTTGCCGGGATGCATCAAAAAACGCTGCGTGAAGAGAAAATTACGGAAGAAATGCTTCAGCAACACTATGATTCGTTATCAGGGCGTTGGGAACAGGAACGGAATACGATTGAGCAGTTCATAACCGATTGTGAGGCAAAATGGTATATGTCTCCGTTTGAGCTGCAATATTGCACATATTATCACCAAGTTGTGCGGGCGCATGAATTTGCCTCTAAGAAATTAGAGGAGTGGCATGAGGCAATGAAGGAAAAAGAAACGACACGCATCGCTTTGATTCACGGCAATGTATCCATGAATCATTTTCTGTTCGATCATCAGCGAAACGGCTATTTCATCAGTCTGGAGCAATCCCAGTTTTCTACACCTGTACAAGATATTGTTCAATTCTATCTGCGCTCTTTCAACACATATCCGATTGCAAGAAATGACCGCTATGAATGGTTCCAGGTGTATCAGAAAACTTTTCCGTTCACAAAAGAAGAGAAGCAGCTCATGCTGGCGTATTTGGCCTATCCTCAAAAATTTACAAAGCAAGTGATGCGGTATATAAGTTCGGAGCAAAACAGAGACGATCGGCATGAGTTTAACGCTGTCAGCCGGTTGCAGGAGGTGCACTGGCTAATTAGCAATACGGAGTTTTTCGTATCACAGATTCAAATGGCAGAATATCAGGCAGAGCAAAGCCGGCAGTCGTAAAAAAAACCTCTCCGGGCGGAGAGGTTTTTTACGGCTGCTGAAAATGTGTGCGAATAGTCAAAGCAATAAAAACAACGAGCAGGATGAGATCAAGAAAAGTAGGAATCAACAAGGTCCGAATTGCTTGAAATACAGTAAGCGGAATAATAAAATCATACAGCACAGACTGTATATTTCGAAGCCAGGACGGCGTTGCAAAATTGTAGGTGCGCTTATAGCGTCGCATGGTTTGCCCTCCGTAAAATAGCGATAACACTATTACGATATGATAGGTATTCGTCTAATGTGCCTTTTAACACTTTTTTGTTTTTCGGTGCATATATTATAAAAAACTTGGCTAACCTTATTGACGATTACCGTTTTCTTTTTTAGACTATAGTGTATAATATATTGAACATCATAAATGCTTGGACAGGGAAGAGTACAGCGTGCTTGCGTCTTTCAGAGAGAGAAATCATTGGTGGGAGATTTCTTAGATGACAGCGTTCGAAGGTCGCCCTTGAGCAGCTTCTTTGAAATAAGAGTAGGAGAAGCCGGGTGTAACCCGTTACATTGTTGAGTGTGCAGATTTTTTGCTGCAAAAAAAGGTGGTACCGCGAATATGACTCCATTCGTCCTTTTATAGGGATAAATGGAGTTTTTTATTTTTTGAAGGAGGGAAAACAGATGACGGAAAAAACGTTACCGACAAAATATGATCATACGTCCGTAGAAGAAGGCCGCTATAAATGGTGGCTTGAAGGAAAATACTTTGAAGCAAAAGGGGAGCCGGATAAGCAGCCATACACAATTGTGATCCCGCCTCCAAACGTAACAGGAAAGCTGCACTTAGGACATGCTTGGGACACAACATTACAAGACATCTTAACGCGTGCCAAGCGCATGCAAGGATACGATGTGCTTTGGCTGCCGGGTATGGACCATGCGGGCATCGCAACGCAAGCGAAGGTAGAAGGAAAGCTTCGTGAAGAAGGTGTAACGCGTTACGATCTAGGACGTGAGAAGTTTTTAGAAAAGGCATGGGAATGGAAGGAAGAGTATGCATCTCATATACGTGCACAGTGGGAAAAGATCGGATTAGGTCTTGATTACTCCCGCGAGCGCTTCACGCTTGACGAAGGATTATCTGCTGCGGTGCGCGAGGTATTTGTTACTCTGTACAAAAAAGGACTTATCTACCGCGGTGAATATATTATTAACTGGGATCCTGCAACTCGTACAGCTTTATCTGATATCGAGGTTATTTACAAGGATGTGCAAGGCGCATTCTATCATATGCGTTATCCGCTGGCTGACGGCTCCGGTTATATCGAAGTAGCGACAACTCGTCCAGAAACGATGCTTGGCGATACTGCGATTGCAGTACATCCGGAAGATGAGCGCTACAAGCATTTGATTGGCAAGACAGCTGTTCTCCCAATCGTCGGCCGCGAAATTCCTATCGTTGGCGATGACTATGTGGATATGGAATTCGGTTCAGGAGCTGTAAAAATCACGCCAGCTCACGATCCGAACGACTTTGAAATTGGGAACCGCCACGATTTGCCTCGTATCCTTGTTATGCATGAGAACGGAACAATGAATGAAAAGGCAGGGAAATACGAAGGTATGGACCGCTTTGAGTGCCGCAAGCAAATCGTTAAGGATTTACAGGAGCAGGGCGTTCTCATCAAAATTGAAGAGCATATGCACTCCGTTGGCCACAGCGAGCGCAGCGGTGCAGTAGTTGAGCCGTATTTATCCACGCAATGGTTCGTAAAAATGCAGCCGCTGGCAGATGCAGCAATTGCGCTTCAGCAGCAAGAAGAAAAAGTAACGTTCGTTCCAGATCGTTTTGAAAAGACATATTTACGCTGGATGGAAAATATCCGCGACTGGTGTATCTCTCGCCAGCTTTGGTGGGGTCACCGCATTCCGGCCTGGTATCATAAAGAAACAGGCGAAATATACGTAGATGCAAATCCGCCTGCAGATATCGAAAACTGGGAGCAGGACTCCGACGTATTGGATACATGGTTCAGCTCCGCGCTTTGGCCGTTCTCCACACTTGGCTGGCCTGACGCGAACGCAGAAGATTTCAAGCGTTACTATTCTACGGACGTATTGGTAACGGGTTATGATATCATCTTCTTCTGGGTATCCCGTATGATTTTCCAAGGGTTGGAATTTACAGGCCAGCGTCCGTTCAAAGATGTATTGATTCACGGGCTTGTTCGGGATTCGCAAGGCCGTAAGATGAGTAAGTCTCTTGGAAACGGTGTTGATCCAATGGATGTTATCGCACAGTACGGCGCTGATTCTCTTCGCTATTTCTTATCCACAGGAAGTGCGCCAGGGCAAGATTTGCGCTTCAGCATGGAGAAGGTAGAGTCCACTTGGAACTTTATTAATAAAATTTGGAATGCATCTCGTTTCGTATTAATGAACCTTGGTGAAATGAAGCACGAAGATTTGGATCTGTCCGGCAGCATGTCCGTTGCGGATAAATGGATTTTGACACGCTTGAACGAAACAATCGAGAGCGTAACGAAAAACTTGGATAAATATGAGCTTGGCGAAGTAGGCCGCGCATTGTACAACTTTATCTGGGATGACTTCTGCGATTGGTATATCGAAATGGCAAAGCTTCCGCTTTACGGGGAAGACGAAACGGCGAAGAAAACAACTCGTTCCGTGCTGGCTTACGTACTAGAAAGCACAATGAAGCTATTGCATCCATTCATGCCGTTCGTAACAGAAGAAATTTGGCAGCACCTTCCGCATGAAGGCGAGTCCATTACAGTTGCAAAATGGCCGACAGCACGCGAAGATTTAGCAGACAGCAAAGCGGCAGAGGAAATGCATCTTCTCGTTGAGATTATCCGCTCCGTTCGTAATATCCGTGCGGAAGTAAATACGCCGCTCAGCAAGAAAATACAGCTTTATATTAAAGCGAAGGACGAAGCGGTGCTCGCAAGTCTAGAGACAAACAGCTCCTATATTGAGCGTTTCTGTAATCCGAGCGAGCTGGTTATTGCTACAGACGTACAGGCGCCGGAAAAAGCGATGACAGCTGTTGTAACGGGAGCAGAGCTATTCCTTCCTCTAGAGGGCTTGCTGAACCTTGACGAGGAAATCAGCCGCTTGGAAAAAGAGCTGAAAAAGCTGGATGCAGAAGTTGAGCGTGTTCAGAAAAAGCTTGGCAACGAAGGATTCGTAAAGAAGGCACCGGCTCAAGTTATTGAAGAAGAGCGCAAAAAAGAGCAAGACTACCTTGAGAAACGCGAAGCGGTTCGCGCACGTTTAGCAGAAATCAAGAAATAATAAGATAAGCACCCAACAAGGATATAATAAGTTCAATTGGCATTAATGAAAATTTTTTCGCTATGTCATGGATATAACAAACCTTGTTGGGTTTGTTTTGTAGATAAGAAACCGCTAAAATTACAGGAAATAGAAGTATGAGTTTTCCGAAGGGGGATCATTATGATTCATACATATCAGGAAGCGGTGGATTGGATTCACAGCAGACTGAAATTCGGCATTAAGCCAGGGCTTGAGAGAATGGCATGGATGCTTGAACAGCTGGATCACCCGCAGCGAAGAATAAAATGTGTTCATATTGCCGGTACAAACGGCAAGGGATCAACGGTGACCTATATGCGTTCCATTTTGCAAAAGGCGGCGTACAAGGTCGGAACATTTACATCACCGTACATCGAAAGCTTTAATGAGCGTATCAGTATAAACGGCGAGCCGATTGCAGACGCGGAGCTTGTGCAGCTTGTGAATGCGGTAAAGCCTGTTGTGGAGAAACTGGAGGAAACAGATCTCGGTGCCGCTACTGAATTTGAAATCATTACCGTTATGGCATTTTATTATTTTGGATTCCAAAATATATGCGACATTGTTTTGCTTGAAACAGGACTAGGCGGACGCTACGATTCCACAAACGTGATATATCCCGTGCTCAGTATCATTACCACAATTGGTCATGACCATATGCATATTCTTGGCGAAACGTTGGCGGAAATTGCCGAGGAAAAGGCTGGAATCATTAAGTCTGGTGTGCCCGTAGTGACAGGTGTGCTGCAGCAGGAAGCGGCAGAGGTCATCCATGCGGTGGCAAAGGAAAAGCGGGCAAAGGTGTATCAAATCGGCCGTGATTTTTCTATTCAGCACTTGTATTCGGGAGCAAAAGGAGAAGCTCTTTCTTTTGGATGCCCGTTTCATACGTTAGAGGAAGCCTTTATATCTATGAAAGGGACACATCAAGTTCACAATGCCGCTCTTGCGCTCATGGGGATGTACTATTTAAAAACGTATCAATCCTTCCTTATTGAAGAGCAGCATATACGTGATGGACTGCGAGAGGCATTCTGGCTCGGACGCTTTGAACAGCTTTCCTCATCACCGGCAATTATTATTGACGGGGCTCATAACCCTGAAGGTGTTGAAAGTCTTGTACAAACGATGCAGGCGCATTATGGAGACAAACGTATTACAGTCTTGTTCAGTGCCTTGGGAGATAAAAAAATTGATGAAATGGTCGAAAAGCTGGAAGAGATTGCGGACCGCATTATATTTACAAGCTTTGCCTTTGCGCGTGCTGTATCTCCGCAGCTTTTGGCGGCGCACTGTCGAATACGAGAAAAAGAAGTATATGAAGATTGGCAGTACGCGCTTGATACAACGATGCGAGGCTTAAACGAGAACGATGTATTTCTTATTACCGGCTCGCTCTACTTTATTTCAGCCGTGCGCAAATACTTGAAACAAACAAAAAGCAAATAGCCGTTTAGGCTGTTTGCTTTTTGTTTTTCGACAGTTCTATAAAGCTCCCTGCAAGAATACAAATGAAATATGAGATAAATTGACGAACCTTTACTGACAAATCTCCCGTTCTTTTTTTTTAGAACTGTGCTACCATTCGCTTTAGAAAGGAGATGGGGTCATGGACAAGCATTCTCCCAAAATATCCATCAAGGTAAACGGTACGGAAACAACCTATGTAGAAAGAGAGAAACAACCTGCAGGAGAGGCCGCGGTGCTTCCTAAGATAGAGGCGCCAAATAATATCGTTCCTTTTCGGGCGGAGCATGAAGCCGCTATGTCAGATAAACGAACGGCTCGTACAGGAAAACGCATTGCCGTCACAGTTGGGGCCGCAGTGCTGCTTGGAACGGGCTTTGGTGTGACTGTTCTTCATATGCTGAGCGGAAGTGAACAAGAACAAAAAATAGTGCCTGCCGCTGTGACTGCAGTAAATCCTCAGCCTGCTGCCCAACCGAAGAAAGAAGCATCCGCTTCTTCAGTCACCCTCCAGCCGATACAGGCGTACGTTATGCAGGGAGCCGTATTTTCTACAAAAGAGAAGGGACAGGCTTCAATTGAAGAATGGAAGAAAAAAGGCGTCCCTGCTTCTCTTCGTACGAAAGACGGCAAGTTTTATTTGCTGACAGCTGTTGGAAATGATGAGCAAGCTGTAAAAGCGATTGGAGGAGGATATGAAGCAAAAGGCGCCGTTTCATATTTCAAACCATGGAGCATCGAACAAAAAGAAATTCCAAAAAACTATGAAAAGTACGCTTCGTTGCTTGTAAAAACAGAAGGGCTTCTAGCGGCGATCTTACAGCAATCGTCACTTTGCTTCACGTCAGGGAAAACGGATGAAAAAGAATGGGCGCGCATTGAGAAAGATGTGCAAGCTGTTGTGAAGGAAGGCAAGAATGTTGATAAGGAAGCAGTCAAAAAGCTTCTTACGTATACATCCCTCTCTTATGATGCGTTGAAGGATTATAAAACGAAAAAGAACTCCGAAACTTTTACAAAGCTGCAGCAGCTGTTGCTTGATGGTCTCACCTCTTATGAAGGAATAGCTGCAGGAGCAGAAAATCCATAGATGGTAAAGGAAAGAGGAAGAAGGCAATCTTCTTTCTCTTTTTTCTGCAAAAAAGAAAAGGTAAAATGACATTTTCTCAAATTGTGAGAAATGATAACATTTGATACGATGGAGAGGTATCTTCCTCTAAATCGAAAAAGGTAAGGAAAGGTGATAAGATGAAACGCCTCATTCTAGCTTCAGGTTCTCCGCGTCGGAAAGAACTTCTTGAACTTCTTCAAATTCCATTTGAAATTTACGTGAGTCAAATTGAAGAGATTGTAGATGAACAAATGGCCCCGAGCGAGGTTGTTATGTCGCTGGCGCAGCAAAAAGCTCAAGATGTAGCGAAGCAATATGATGATGCAGTTGTACTGGGAGCTGATACAATTGTGACGTTAAACTCCCGCATTTTAGGAAAGCCCAAACATACAGAGGATGCAGCCGAAACGCTTCGTTTACTGGCAGGTCAGACTCATGAAGTGTTTACAGGAGTAGCTATTGTTTCTCGGGAAAAAACAATGACGTTCTATGAGCGTACAGAAGTGACGTTTTATGAGCTGACAGAAGAGGAAATCCGAGCTTACATAGAGACAGGCGAACCGCTTGACAAGGCAGGCAGCTATGGGATTCAAGGCGCAGGCGCTGTGCTTGTGCAAAAAATCAGCGGTGATTATTACTCTGTTGTAGGACTTCCGATTGCACGTGTAATACGAGAACTCAAGACATTCTTATAGGAGGTACGGGAGTGAGAACAAGCTTCATTCGCGATGTTGCCAAGGACGATCAGCCGCGGGAAAGGCTTTTAGCAGAAGGAACAGGGAGCCTGTCCAATACAGAGCTGCTTGCCATTTTGCTTCGAACAGGATCGAAAGATGAATCTGTTCTGACATTAGCGAATCGAATTTTATATCATTTTGACGGATTACGTCTATTGAAAGATGCTACAATGGAAGAGATTACAGAAATTCATGGCATCGGAGTGGCGAAGGCTGCGCAGCTTTTAGCTGCTTTTGAGCTCGGCCGGAGAATGGTGAGACTGGAGTATAAGCAGCGCTACAGCATCCGCAATCCAGAGGATTGCGCCAAGTACATGATGGAAGAAATGCGTTTTTTGCAGCAGGAGCATTTTGTTTGCTTATACTTAAATACAAAAAACCAAGTCATCCACAGGCAAACAGTATTTATCGGCAGTTTAAATGCTTCTATCGTGCACCCGAGAGAGGTGGTGCGCCCATAAGGGCATCTAGGAAATCTGCTCTTGCAAAGCAGTAGGGAAATATCACAATTTACACCCTATCATCAGCCAACTTATCCGAAAGGGAAACCAGACGGGGAGTGTAGCATGTTGGAAAAGCTATTAGTTGACTAGTTACCGAGTCATGACTGGATGGCGAGATGAAATCTCATGGACAAGGATGAAAGCTGGATTGTCTGAATGATAACTCAAGGGGGGCGACGGGGACCCATAGCGGAAGGTAACTATAAACGCTATGCAAAATGGGACATATCTTAAACACTTCGAGATATGTCGTGTGATGCCATTTTGACCAACTTCTATATAGGAGTAACGAGTGAAAGTCACATCCGAAACCATGAAAAGCAACTGTTCCTAAATGTCTAAATGGGGATTACCTAAGTTGGAATGCTCACTGTACGAGCTATGACATCAAAGTGTCTGAATATCCAATATGGTAACGGAACTCTCGTAGTAGTCCGAGGTAAGGAAAGCTTACTACATGGCGAAGGAGAGTAGTTTATCAAGTTTAATACAAAATTGGGAAGGAGCGCGAGGCTCTATGAGAAATCCAAAAGTAGTGTTAAACAGTCTAGCTTCCAAATCAACTGATACTAACTATAAATTTCAGCGGCTATATCGCAATCTATATAACATTGAATTTTACCTAGATGCTTATGAGAAAATCTACCCAAACAAAGGTAGTAACACCAAGGGAGCAACCGAAGACACAATCGACGGAATGAGCATCCGAAGAATCCAGAATCTTGTAGGCAAAATAAGAAACCAGAGCTACCAGCCTAACCCTGCAAGACGAGTTTATATCCCGAAAAAGAATGGTAAACTACGTCCCTTGGGGCTACCTACATTCGAGGATAAGCTAGTTCAAGAAGTAACAAGAAGAATACTAGAGAGCATCTACGAACAACAATTCTCAGACAACTCACACGCTTTTCGCCCACATAAAAGCTGTCATACCGCACTAAAACAAATTAAGAACACCTTTACAGGATGTCGCTGGTTTATCGAAGGAGACATCAAAGGCTTCTTTGATAACATCAATCACCATACGCTAATCAATATTCTTAGAAAAAGAATTCAAGATGAAAAGTTCATTAACTTAATCTGGAAGTTTCTACGAGCAGGATATGTAGAAGAATGGGTATTTCATAAAACATATAGCGGCACCCCACAAGGTGGCATCATTAGCCCAATTCTTTCTAATATCTACCTTAACGAACTAGACGGATATGTAGAGGAATATATGTCACAGTTTAATAAAGGCGATAAACGAAGACATAATCTTATCTACCACAATTTGGCTTCCAAAATCAATTATAAAAAGTATAAGAATAAGCGTGAATGGTCAACTCTCAATAAGGAAAATAAAGATGAGAGAGCGACAGAACTCAAGGAGCTGTATAAAGAACTAATCAAACACGACAGTAAAGATCTATTTGACTCAAACTATCGAAGATTGAAATACGTAAGGTACGCAGATGACTTCTTAATGGGCGTTATAGCTAGTAAGACCGAAACTGAGAAAATCAAACAAGAGCTAACAAAATTTCTAGCTGAAAAGTTAAATCTTGAACTAAGCGAAGAGAAAACTCTGATAACTCACACATCTAAGAAAGCACGGTTTCTTGGATATGACATTAAAGTGGTTAGGGACTGGCAGACAATGAGGATGCCCAATGGAACACAGAAACGTAAGTTCAACTTCCAAGCGAGACTTTATGTGCCACATGAGAAATACGTCAAAAAACTCATTGACCTGGGTGCCTTAGTACTAGGTAAAGACAATGTTTGGAAGGCGACACATCGACCATATCTTTTGAAAAATGATGATGTAGAAATAATCATGACATACAATGCAGAAATCAGAGGGCTGTACAACTACTATAGATTAGCAAGCAATGTTCACGTACTACAGTCTTTTCGACAAACCATGAAGTATAGCATGATGAAAACATATGCGAACAAATACAAACGGACAATGGGACAAATGATTGACAAATTCTCAATCAATGGAAAGCTTGGAATCAGATATAAAACAGCCCAAGGTGAACGTATCGCATATTTCATCGATCAAAGGATGGAGAAGAACACAAAAATCAAAAGTGAAGATGCCGATATAGAACCGCTAACGTTAAAATACGGTGGCAGAACGAGTCTCATCGATCGCCTTTTAGCTAATGAATGTGAATGGTGCGGAGCAACTAACGTATCTCTCGAAATGCATTATGTAAAAAAGTTAAAAGACCTAAAAGGAAAAAAACGATGGGAACAATATATGATTGCGAGGAAACGTAAAACCATCGCGATGTGCGTAAAATGCCACCATGACTTACACAATGGGAAGTTAGACTGATAAATGGAAAGCCGTATACCTGGAGACGGGTACGTACGGTTTGGAGGGGAGTCCTTGGAAACCTGCTTAGGTGACTGAGCAAGGCGCTGGGGGCTTACCCTACTACCGCGAAGCGTTCCGCCGCTCGGCAGCATCTCTTATTTGTCTTCATAATCATCCATCCGGAGATCCTTCTCCAAGCCGGGAAGACATAGAAGTCACCAAAAGATTGGCGGAGTGTGGTAAGATAATGGGGGTTGAACTTTTGGACCATATCATCATTGGCGAACACCGCTTTGTCAGTTTAAAGGAAAAAGGTTATATTTAATACTATTCATTTGTTTCATTTTGTTTTATAATGTGTTTTATGAGTTTTTTATAGGGTTTAGCTAACAATAAGAAAAGTGAAATGTAGAAACGTTTTGTTTTTGAAATAAAAGCAAAGTATTTTCGTTTTAGAAAGGAAGATACACGAATGTTTGGATTTGGTGGTTTTACTCGTGACCTTGGAATAGATTTAGGAACAGCAAATACGCTTGTATATGTAAAAGGAAAAGGTGTTGTTGTGCGCGAGCCGTCTGTTGTGGCTATGCAGACAGATTCAAAGCAAATTGTGGCAGTCGGCAACGATGCGAAGAAAATGATTGGCCGTACACCAGGAAACGTAGTGGCGCTGCGCCCGATGAGAGATGGTGTAATTGCTGACTATGAAACAACAGCAACAATGATGAAATATTATATTAGACAAGCACAAAAATCGAATGGCTTTTTCTCTCGCAAACCTTACGTGATGGTATGTGTGCCTTCTGGCATTACAGCAGTAGAAAAGCGTGCGGTTATTGATGCTACTCGTCAAGCAGGGGCGCGTGACGCGTATCCGATTGAAGAGCCGTTTGCGGCGGCAATCGGTGCGAACTTGCCGGTTTGGGAGCCGACAGGAAGCATGGTTGTCGATATTGGCGGCGGTACAACAGAGGTTGCAATTATCTCTCTTGGCGGTATCGTAACAAGCCAATCCATTCGCGTAGCCGGCGATGAAATGGACGAGTCCATCATCCAATACATCAAGAAAAACTATAACCTGATGATTGGGGAGCGTACATCAGAGGCGCTTAAATTAGAAATTGGTTCTGCGGGCAGTCCGGAAGGCATTGAACCGATGGAAATTCGCGGCCGTGACTTGATTACAGGATTGCCAAAGACAGTTTTAATTAAACCGGAAGAGGTTGCAGAAGCCTTGCGTGATACTGTTGCGGCGATTGTAGAATCCGTGAAAAACACTTTGGAAAAGACGCCGCCTGAATTGGCTGCTGACATCATGGACCGCGGTATTGTTCTGACAGGAGGCGGTGCATTGCTCCGCAACTTGGACAAGGTCATCAGCGATGAGACAAAAATGCCGGTTCTTGTAGCGGAAAATCCATTAGATTGCGTAGCGATCGGAACAGGAAAAGCACTCGACAATATCGATCTATTCAAAACAAAATTAAGTTGATTTAAGAGGGTGTAAGCGTGCCACAGTTTTTCTTAAACAAGCGTCTGATTGTTTTATTAGTAAGTATTATCCTTCTCGTGGCATTGATTGGAATTTCGTTAAAGGAACGTCAAAAGCTAACATGGCCGGAGCAATTTATTAAAGATACTGTTGGAGTTGTAGAAAGAGTTTTCGAGAAGCCTGCACAAGCTGTGGCGGGCTTCTTTCAAAATATTGAAGATATCAAGAGTACGTACGAAGAAAATAAAGTGCTGAAAGAAAAATTGGACAAATATGCAGAGCTTTCCTCCAAAGTGGGCGAATTAACAAAGGAAAATGAAGAGTTTCGCTCAATTCTTGGAAAGAAAGAATCTCTTCGTGACTACAATCCGCTTCATGCAACGATTATCGGACGAAATCCTGATAAATGGTATGATTTAGTAGCAATCGATAAGGGCGCCCAACAAGGCGTTAAAAAAGATATGGCAATCATTACAGAAAAGGGTTTAATTGGAAAAGTGAAAAGCGTTTCGCAATTCACTTCGACTGTAGAGTTGCTGAGCTCTTTAAATCGAACAAATCGTATCTCTGCGTTTGTACAGGGCGATAAAACCATCTTCGGCTTAATTGAAGGGTACGACAAAGAAAAGCAAGCGCTTGTGTTTACAAAAATTCCATCCGACGCAAAGATTAAGAAGGATCAAGTAGTCGTTACGTCTGGTTTGGGAGGCATTTTTCCAGAAGGCCTTGTAATCGGAACAGTGATAGATGTGACACCTGATGATTACGGACTAACACAAACTGCGTATGTTAAGCCAGCTGCTGATTTAAATGACATTAACAATGTTATGGTTGCAAAGCGGACGATGCTGACAGCGCAAGATGAACTCAAGTAAAGGAGGGGGCATGATGCAAAAATTCCTTCTTCCTCTCCTTTTACTGTTTTTCTTTATTTTGGAAAGTGTTTTTTCTTCTGTTGTGCCGACACACTTATTTGGAGAAAGCAGCATTGCTGTCCCGCATTTTATTTTTATAGTGCTCTTGTTTATTACGATTTACTACAACCCTGTAAAAGGTATTTATTTTTCAATGATCTTCGGCTTTTTATTTGATATTGTATATACAGAATTGATAGGTATCTACTTATTTGCATATCCGATATTGGCTTATCTCGTATCCAACGCCATGAGAATTTTACAGGTGAATTTATTTATCGTATCTGTGTTAATTCTTGTAAGTATTACGGCTCTCGAATACTATGTATATGGATTTTTATTGCTGTTAGGACGAGCTCATCTTTCTGGGATGGTATTTTTAACTGACCGTGTTTTCCCTACCTTAATTTTAAATATTATTTTTCTCATCCTTTTCTGTTTCCCACTGAAAAAATACTTATTGCGGCTTCTTGCAGCGATAGAAGAAAAATAAAGAGGATTTTCTGACTTTATGTCGAATTGAATCGGTGGGGTGAGCTTTAGTGAAGCAACAAAAACAACAATATGTAACTATTAAGGGGACAAAGGATGGTTTAACGTTGCATCTGGATGATTCCTGCGCATTTGGCGAGCTGTTACAAGAAATTGATGAAAAGCTTTCAACCAATTATTATGACAGCGGTGAGCGCTCGCTAATTGAAGTGCATGTAAAAGTGGGAAATCGATATGTAACAACAAAGCAAGAAGAAGAGCTTCGCGCTCTTATTCGAAATAAAAAAAATCTGGTCGTAGATACAATTGAGAGCAATGTTATCACGAAAGAACAGGCTTTAGAATGGAAGAGGGAAACAGAAATTATCTCTGTAACAAAAATCATTCGTTCCGGTCAAACCTTGGAGGTCAGAGGAGACTTGTTGTTAATTGGTGATGTGAATCCGGGAGGAACGGTGATTGCCGGAGGGAACATCTTCATTATCGGGGCGTTGCGGGGAGTCGCACATGCAGGATATCATGGTGACCAGGAAGCGGTTATTGCAGCATCACTTATGGATCCTATGCAGCTTAAAATCAGTGAGGTGACGAACCGTGCGCCAGATTCAAGAGGGGATGGGAACACAATGGAATGCGCCTATATAAACCAGAACAATCAAATTGTTGTGGACCGCATTCAACTTCTCACTCATCTCAGACCTAATTTAACAAGGTTAGAAAGGGGAATTGTATAGCTGTGGGAGAGGCAATTGTTATTACATCTGGAAAAGGCGGAGTCGGCAAAACAACGACTTCCGCGAATCTTGGAACAGCTCTAGCTTTATCCGACAAAAAGGTCTGCCTGGTAGACACTGATATTGGACTTCGGAACTTAGATGTTGTAATGGGACTTGAAAACCGAATTGTATTTGACCTTGTAGATGTTGTCGAAGGACGCTGCCGTCTGCCGCAGGCTTTAATTAAGGACAAGCGATTTGATGAACTGTATTTATTGCCTGCAGCACAGACTAGAGATAAATCAGCTGTCACGCCCGAACAAATGAAGGATATTATTCAAGAGCTGCGCCAAGACTTTGATTACATACTTATCGATTGCCCGGCCGGTATTGAACAAGGGTTCAAAAATGCAGTAGCTGGTGCAGATAAAGCCATTGTCGTTACGACGCCGGAAATATCTTCTATGCGTGATGCAGACCGTATTATCGGCTTGTTGGAACAAGAAGATATCGAGCCGCCGAAGCTGATCATTAACCGTGTTCGCAGTCATATGCTGAAATATGAAGAAACGCTTAGCGTAGATGATATTGTCAGAACCCTTTCTATAGAGTTGATTGGGGTTGTGGAAGATGACGATGCGGTCATTAAAGCGACAAATACAGGAGAGCCTGTAGCGCTTCATCCGAACGGAAAGGCCTCGCTTGCTTATCGGAACATTGCAAGACGCCTGCTTGGAGAATCGATTCCGCTTCAGCAATTGGAAAAAGAAAAAGCAACAGTCCTCACAAAGATGAAGAAATTTTTTGGTTTTCATTAAACACTTCGTTTTCCTATGCGAGGTGTTTTTTTTGTCTTTTTCTTCTCCGTCATATCTCGTTCGGACAACTCATACATATGTACAAATGGGAAAAGAGGAAGGGGACAGAATGAAAAACCGGAGAGTAGATGAAATTCGGAAACGGATCGCCAAGCGAAAAGCAGACCAGCAGAGAAAATCATATTGGGAAGAAGCAGATGCATTTGTTCTTCCAGAGCAAGAGTTTTCTGAGCAAATCATTTTTGAAGAACCGAAGGAAACGACACATCCTTTATTTCGTAAAGAAGTGTTTTTGTTTAAAATTTTATGTTCTGCTTGTCTTATTCTTATAACAGCTGTTCTTTTTAAAAATCCGGCTCCTTCTTTTGAGGAGGCGCGTTCTGCCATTCGGACAGCCATGGGGCAAGAATTTCAATTCGCCACTGTATCGAAATGGTATGAAGAGCAATTTGGAAAACCGCTCACATTATTGCCGTCCTCTAAAACAAAGTTAAGTGAAGGGGGAAAAAATTATGCCGTCCCTGCTTCCGGAAAAGTATTGCAAAGCTTTAAAGCAAACGGCCAAGGTGTACTTGTTCAAACGAATATTAATGCTTCAGTTGATGCGGTAAATGAAGGAGTTGCTATTTTTGTCGGAAAGAAAGAAGATCTGGGCAACACTATTATTATTCAGCACGCAGATGGCACAGAGTCTTGGTATGGCAATTTAGCGGATGTATCGGTAGCATTGTACGATTATGTCAAAAAGAAGCAAAAAATTGGAATTGTAGAAAACAGTCAGGATGGTAAAGCAGGTAACTTTTACTTTGCTTTTAAAAAGGATGAAAAATTCGTTGATCCGATTCAGGTGATTTCCTTTGATTAAATATACAGAGGTTCTTACGAAAATTACAATTCATCCATTGTTTTGGGCGGTTATAGCTATCGGGGTGTGGACAGCGCATTTTAAAGAGCTGCTCGTATTATTTTTCATTGTCTTCGTTCATGAACTTGGTCACGGATTTGCAGCTGCGTATTACGGGTGGCGCATTAAACAGATTCAGCTGCTGCCTTTTGGAGGTGTTGCTGAGCTGGAAGAGCATGGCAACAAGCCTTTAAAGGAAGAACTGCTTGTTATTTTAGCAGGACCTGCACAGCATGTGTGGATGATTATGGCAGCGTATGCTCTGCACTGGGCAGGATTTATGGGAGACTCGTTTTATACCTTCTTTTTATGGAATAATATAACGATTTTATTGTTTAATCTGCTGCCTATTTGGCCTCTTGACGGCGGGAAGCTTGTATTTAATATATTCTCAAACGGGTTTCCGTTTTTAAAGGCGCACCGCTGGATGATGGCTGCCTCAGGCGTATGTTTTTTTGCAGCGGCTGGAATCGGACTCATATGGAATACAACCAATCTTACAATGTGGACAATGCTTGTATTTTTGGGTATATCCATGTATATGGAATGGAGACAGCGGCAGTATACGTTTATCCGCTTCTTATTGGAACGATATTACGGAAGGAAGCGGGATATTGAGAAGATTACCTCTATTGTGGCAGACCGGGATGATCCGCTCTACACAATTTTTGAACAATTTCGCCGCGGCTATAAGCATTCCATTATCATTAAAGGAAAGCAAGAGCAGTATACCTTGGATGAAAATGAACTGCTATATGCTTACTTTACGGAAAAGAGAATCAGCTCTTCTATTGGAGAGCTTATCGGTTAGTGTTGACGGCGGCACTAACCTTTTATTATTGTTATAGCAAACAACTAAAGCGAGGATAGAAATGGTGAGAACGTTATATGTGAATGTAATCGGCGCTGAAAAGCGCATTGCCCTGCAAGAAGACGAGACAATTGTCGAGGTCTTTTTTCAAAGACCGGATGAAGAGGACATTGTAGGAAATATATACATGGGCAGAGTCACAAAAGTGCTTCCGGGCATGCAGGCAGCTTTTGTGGATATCGGCATGGAGAAACAAGCATATTTGCATCGCGATGATATTCCGTCTGCGGAAGCCGGCAAACAAATCAGTCAGCTCGTTCATCAAGGGCAAGCGATTCTTGTACAAGTGGTAAAAGAAGCGATTGAAACTAAGGGGCCAAAGCTTACCGCAAAGCCGGAGCTGACAGGTATGTATGCCGTGTATATGCCGCATGAGAACATGGCTGCCGTTTCACGCAGCATACAGAATCAAGAAAAGAAAAGCGCTTTGCAGCAGCTGGGGAAGGAGCAGGGCGGCGGATTTATTTTTCGCTCTGCTTGCGAAGAAGCGCCTTTGGAAGAGGTTGCAAAAGAATTGCAGCAGCTTCAGAAAACATATGAAATACTGATGCAGTCAAAGGGGAAAATTCCAGCTCTTGTACATACAGCAAAGTCCTTTTTGGATCGCGTGTTTCACGAGATACCCCTTCATACTGTTTCGCACATTTTTGTGGACGACCGCGAAAGTCAAAAAATACTGGAGCAAAAAGCAGGAATCGACAAGGTTGCGCTGCATCGCGAAAAGGAAGAGCTCTTTGTTCATTACGGTATAGAGCATGAAATAGAAAAAGCGCTGAAAAAAGTCGTATGGCTGAAAAACGGAGCCTATCTCTTGATTGAGCAAACAGAAACGATGACTGTTATTGACGTGAATACAGGAAAGTTCACAGGTAGACTTACGCAAGATGATACTGTGTTGCAAACAAACATGCATGGGGCAAAAGAAATCGCCAGGCAGCTTCGTTTACGGGATATCGGCGGCATGATTGCTATTGATTTCATCAATATGAAAGAGCGTGATGATAAAGAAAAGGTGAAGCGTGCACTAATTGCCGGGCTTAAGAAAGACGGTACGGTATCCCGTGTGTTCGATTTCACTGCCCTTGGCATTCTCGAAATGACGAGAAAACGAAAGCGCAAGTCGCTGCGCGATTATATGCTGTCCCCTTGCGAATGCTGCAAAGGAACAGGGTTTGCATGGGCAGCTGAAACCGCCGCTTATATGCTGCAGCGCGAGCTCCTTCAGTACCGCGGCACGGATTATGAAGCTGTTCTTGTAGAAGCAGGAAAGCTGGTGCAAGGCGCGTTTGAGCAATTGGAATTAGCGGCAGAATTATCTGTTGAAGTACTGTTCACGGACAGCCTTTCTCATGGATATATAATTCGTCATTTCGGGACAAAAGAAGAGATAAAACGACGCCAAAGCTAACAGTCATTATTGACATCCTTATCTATTCGTGATAACATCTCTATGTTATAGTTTATAGCACCTATTAGCTATATGCTGCAACCGCGCATAACAGGTTCTAAATGACCTTTGTCTGCCTGACTATGGCGAGTCTTAGAATTATGAGGAGGTGCAATTATGTACGCAATTATCGAAACTGGTGGAAAACAAATCAAAGTTGAAGCAGGTCAAGTGATCTACGTAGAAAAACTTGATGCACAAGCTGGTGAAACAGTTACTTTCGACAAAGTTCTTTTCGTAGGCGGCGAAAACGTTCAAGTTGGCAGCCCAGTTGTAGCAGGTGCAACAGTTACAGCTAAAGTTGAAAAACAAGGTCGCGCTAAGAAGATCATCGTTTTCAAATACAAAGCGAAAAAGAACAACCGTCGT
The DNA here is from genome assembly GCF_000430785.1 of Ectobacillus panaciterrae DSM 19096. Lineage (GTDB taxonomy): Bacteria > Bacillota > Bacilli > Bacillales > Bacillaceae_G > Ectobacillus > Ectobacillus panaciterrae. Next base: position 96,488 of record NZ_KE387248.1, on the reverse strand, counting down.
AAACAAGGTCATCGTCAGCCATACACTAAGCTTGTAGTCGAAGCAATCAACGCGTAAGGTTGAAATGATTAAATTTACGATACATCGCACAGCATCAGGCATTCAATCTTTTGAAATGACAGGACATGCCAACTTTGCTGAACACGGTAAAGACCTTGTCTGCGCTGGCGTTTCGGCTGTGGTGTTCGGTTCTATCAATGCGATTGAGTCACTTTGTCATGTGCAAGCGAACATTAAACTCGGAAGAAACGGCGGTTTCTTAACATATGCATTGCCCAAATTGGACGATGAAACGTTTCAGAACGCACAATTACTTCTAGAAGGCATGATGGTGTCGCTAAAAACAATCGAAATGGACTATGGAAAGTACATTCGCATAAAAGAAACCATGCAGGAGGTGTAAACTATGTTAAGATTAGATCTTCAGTTTTTCGCATCCAAAAAAGGTGTAGGTAGCACAAAGAACGGCCGTGACTCTATGTCTAAGCGTCTTGGCGCTAAGCGTGCAGACGGTCAATTCGTATCCGGCGGTTCTATCCTTTACCGTCAACGCGGTACAAAAATCTACCCAGGAGTAAACGTTGGCCGCGGCGGCGACGATACTCTATTCGCGAAGGTTGACGGTGTTGTACGCTTTGAGCGTCTTGGCCGTGACCGTAAGCAAGTGAGCGTATATCCTGTTGCTCAAGAAGCATAATGAAACTCACGGAAAACTCTAACCTGAGTGCAGGTTAGAGTTTTTCTATATTAAAGGGGTATTTGTACATGGAGAAGAAATGGACGGTTGTTGACGCTTTGCGGCATTCACGCCACGACTGGCTGAATTGTCTGCAATTGATAAAAGCTCACCTTTCCCTTGGCAACACAGAGAGGGTACAAGAGCTGATTCATGATTTTGTAGAGGAAGCACAACAAGAATCGCGTCTCATGAATTTGAAAATGCCTCTTTTGACAGAGCTGCTGCTCACCTATACCTGGAATTCTTCCCCGTGCTTTCTCGAATACGAAGTGCTGGGCAATATACATACGCTGACCCATTGGGATGAAGCTGTGACAGGATGGACAAAGCAATTCTTATGCTTGCTGCACGGAGCGGCTGATTCTCGTACTGAAAATCACCTCTGTGTAACAATTGAACAGGAAGAACAAGACACTCGTTTCTTTTTTGATTTTCGTGGCAAACTAGAAACTACAGACCCGATTAAAACGTGGCTTACTGAATGTGAAACAAAAGGATTATCTGTTTCATATTCAGTAGAGCATGAAGAGTTATGCATTGAAATACGACTAAAAGAAAAGTAAAGTGTGGTGAAGTTATGTTCGTAGATCAGGTCAAGATATATGTAAAAGGCGGAGACGGCGGGAACGGCATGGTGGCGTTTCGCCGTGAGAAGTATGTTCCAAATGGCGGTCCGGCAGGCGGAGACGGCGGAAAAGGCGCGGATGTCATTTTCGTTGTAGAAGAAGGCTTGCGGACATTGATGGACTTCCGCTATCAGCGTCACTTTAAAGCGCCGCGCGGAGAGCATGGCATGAGCAAAAGCCAGCATGGCAAAAATGCCGAAGATATGATTGTAAAGGTGCCGCCTGGAACAGTCGTTACAGACGCAGATACGGGTCAAGTGCTGGCAGACTTAGTAACGCACGGGCAAAAAGCAGTTGTGGCACGCGGCGGACGGGGCGGACGCGGCAATACCCGCTTTGCTTCTCCTTCAAATCCTGCACCGGAACTCGCTGAGAATGGTGAACCGGGTCAAGAGCGCAATATTATGCTGGAGTTGAAGGTACTTGCAGATGTAGGATTAGTAGGCTTCCCGAGCGTCGGAAAATCTACACTGTTATCTGTAGTATCAGCGGCGCGTCCAAAAATTGGGGCGTACCATTTTACGACGATCGTGCCGAATTTAGGTGTAGTCGAAACAGAAGACGGACGCGGCTTCGTTATGGCAGACCTTCCGGGATTGATTGAAGGTGCACATGAAGGCGTAGGCTTAGGGCATCAATTCCTTCGTCATATCGAGCGGACACGCGTTATCGTACATGTCATTGATATGTCCGGTATGGAAGGCCGTGATCCATATGAAGATTACGTAACGATTAACAGCGAGCTGAAGGAATATAATTTGCGTTTAACAGAGCGTCCGCAAATTATCGTAGCCAATAAAATGGATATGCCGGAAGCAGAAGAAAACTTAAAGCTGTTCAAGGAAAAGGTGGAAGAGGACGTACAAATCTTCCCGATCTCCGCTGTAACACGCCAGGGAGTTCGCGACTTGCTGTTTGCGGTAGCGAATTTATTGGAGAACACACCAGAATTCCCGCTTGAGCAAGTGGAAGATGAGCCGGCGCGCGTAATGTACAAGTTTGAGAAGGATGTAAAAAACTTCACGATTACGCGTGAAAGCGACGGTTCCTTCGTCGTGGCTGGTGCGGATATTGAAAAAGTGTTCAAGATGACAGACTTCAGCCGTGAGGAATCCGTACGCCGCTTTGCCCGCCAAATGAGAGGACTAGGCATAGATGAGGCACTGCGCGAGCGCGGTGCGAAAGACGGCGATATTGTTAAAATTTTAGAATATGAATTTGAATTTATCGACTAAAGCTGCCAATTATAGGCAGCTTTTTTTATAATAGAGGAAAGGGGGATTATGGATGTACAATATTTTACTTATAGAAGATGATCATAAAATTGCTGAAATTTTAGAAGGGCACCTAACCCGTTACGGCTACGCATCGTACCGTATAAAGGATTTCCGAAATATTAAAGAGGAATTTTCCCATACAAATCCGCATCTTATCCTTCTTGATATCAATTTGCCGTATTTTGACGGCTTTTATTGGTGCCGTCAAATTCGGATGATTTCCAAGGTGCCGATTATTTTCGTTTCAGCGCGAACGGGAGATATGGATCAAGTTATGGCGATTGAAAACGGGGGAGATGACTATATTACGAAGCCATTCCATTTGGATGTCGTCATGGCAAAGATTAAAAGCGCGCTTCGCCGAGCCTATGGGGAGTATGCCGCCTCGCAGGAATTGGAGTATTATGAAGTCAATGGTTTGTATTTGTTTCCGTCCCAGCACATCATGCAATGGAAAGACAAGAAGGTTGAACTTACGAAAAACGAATATAATTTAATCGAATGTCTTGTGAAAAAGGCAAACCAGAATGTAACGAGGGAAGAGCTGTTGGAGGCGTTATGGGATGAGGTAGCTTTTGTAGATGATAATACACTCACTGTGAACGTCAAGCGTGTCCGGAAGAAACTGGAGGATATCGGGATTATGAATGCGATTGTGACAAAGAGAGGTTATGGATATTCATTTACTGCTTCATGGAGTGAAAAGGATGAAGCATAAACAATATTTGTTAGATCGCCTTGGTTTTATTTTAATGTACATAGCGGGGACAGGATGTTTTTTACTTGCTGTGCAACTCGATTTGTGGATGTACAAAAAAGAGATACATTGGACGACCATTATATATGGTCTTGGATTGTCTTCTTTTTTCTTTATGCTGTTTCTTATATATGATTATCGAAAACGAAATGCTTTTACAAAGGACTTAAGGAGATATATTGAAGCGGGAAGTGTTTTAGCAGATTCATTGAGCATTCAGAATGCCCATTCATATGAACAGGAGCTGCTGCTCGAGGTAATCGCTTCCATGCGACAGCAATTTATGAACGATCTCAATGAACAGCATATGAAACGACAAAACGAAAGCATCTTTCTCAATCAATGGATTCATCAAATGAAAACACCGGTATCTGTTATCGAACTGCTTCTCCAAAAAGTACAGAACAACGAAGCGATAGAGGATATCCTTGTCAGCATACGGGAAGAGAATGACCGCATTTTACAAGGATTGGATTTGGCGCTTCACATGGCACGGCTAGAGCAGTTCGAAAAAGACTATAAAATTGAGGCTGTATATTTACAGTCGTTCTTAAGAGACGTCATCAATCAAAACAAGAAAACGTTCATCCAGCACGGTGTGTTTCCGAAACTTGAGGCGGAAGTGGGTTATGATAGGATTCAGACGGATAAAAAATGGTTTGCTATCGCCTTAAGCCAAGTGATCGGAAATGCATTGAAGTATACGAAAATAGCTCAAAAGGAAGCGAAGCACATTATATTTCAATTAAAAGAGAAGGACGATGCCATAGAGCTTCGCGTACGGGATAATGGTATCGGAATACCGAAGCAGGATCTTAAGCGTGTCTTTGATCCCTTTTTTACAGGGATAAACGGACGAAGAACAAGAGAAGCGACAGGAATGGGTTTATACATAACAAAGCAAATATGCGACCGTTTGCATCATGGGCTATTTATAGAAGCGGAGCAAGGAGAAGGAACAACGGTTGTCTTCAGGTTCGTAAAGGATGAAGCGTATTACGAAGTGTTGCGAAAGTGACAAAACTGTAAGGCAATACTATGTGTTTGTAAGGAAAATCACTCGTTTCTCCTTACGCTTTTTCTTATAGTTAGATTAGAGAAAACGAGAAGGGGATGAGCATGATGAGTGTATTGGAAGCGAAGGGTTTAACGAAGGTATACAGCTCAAAGAGAACGGTAGCGACAACGGCTTTAAAAGGAATCGATTTAAAGATTGAAGAGGGAGAATTCGTCGGAATCATGGGGCCGTCTGGAAGCGGCAAAACAACGTTGTTGAATTTGCTGGCAACAATTGATAAACCGACTTCCGGTCATATTTATATGAATGGCGCGGAGGTAAGCAAACTGAAGTCTTCTAAATTGGCTCATTTTCGCCGCAAAAATCTTGGATTTATTTTTCAGGATTTTAACTTGCTTGATACATTATCCATTAAAGAAAATATTATTTTGCCGCTTGTAATGGACAATTACCCGGTCAAAGAAATTGAAAAACGAGTAACAGATATTGCGGGATTCTTAGACATTGCCCATATTTTAGATAAAAAGGTATATGAAGTATCCGGCGGTCAGCAGCAGCGTACAGCCGCAGCTCGCGCCATCATCCATGAGCCAAGCTTGATTTTGGCGGATGAACCGACAGGGAATCTGGACTCAAAATCAGCCAAAGCATTAATGAGCGCTTTGCAGGATTTACATGAACAAAAGGGGGTAACCACTACAATGGTTACGCATGATCCTGTAGCGGCAAGCTATTGCGAACGTATCTTGTTCATTCGGGATGGCGAATTATTTTCAGAAATCCGAAAGGGAGAAGCAAGGCATTCCTTCTTCCAGGAAATCCTTGATGTACTGGCAATGTTAGGAGGCGAGCACCATGAACTTTCGGCATCTCGCTCTTAAAAATGTAAAAGGAAATTGGCGTAGCTATAAAGCCTTTTTGTACAGCAGCTGCTTTTCTATTATCATATTTTTCATGTATGCATCCTTCATTTATCACCCCGATGTAGTGAACGGAGAAATTAAAACACAGCTTCAAAATACCCTAAAAGGATGTAATTACATTATTCTTGGCTTTTCAGCTTTATTTATTTTATATTCGAACTCGACATTTTTGCGTTCTCGTAAAAAGGAGCTTGGATTGTTAACTCTTCTTGGTTCAACAAAAACACAAATCGCCCGCATGGTTGTGCTGGAGCAGCTATTAATGGGTGTGCTCTCCATTGCAGCCGGCATTGGAGTCGGGATGTTGTTTTCTAAATTGTTCTTTATGATGATGAGTACATTGCTTGATGTGAAAAATCCAATTCCGTTTGTATGGAACGGAAAACCGATTGTGATTACAGCTGTAACGTATTTTCTCTTATTCCTCATTCTCTCAGTATTTGGGTTATGGAATATTCGAAAACTCGAAATTATAGAGCTTTTAAAGGATGCAAGAAAGCAGCGCGTGGAGCCGTTTTATTCTAAGTGGCTGTTTGTACTTGGTTCTATTTTCATTGTAGCAGGTTATGCACTGGCAACGCGGGTTACTTTGGTGAACTTTATGACCTTCTTTTTTATCGTCATAGGTCTTGTTATCGCCGGATCATACTTCTTCTTTACGCAAGGAAGCGTCGCAATTCTTAAAATGCTGCAAAAGCGAAAGCATATTTTCTACAAACAACCTAATTTATTTGTAATCAGCAGCCTTGTATACAAAATGAAGGACAATGCCCGTTTTTTGTTTACCATCACCATTTTGACAGCTATTGTAGTATCAGCGACCGGCACAATGTACACGTACTTTTCGGACTTGAGAGAAAAGATTTTGGAGTCCTCTCCTCATGCGGTTGCCTATACAGAAAAGGGGACAATTCCTGGGGAGATCATTACAAAAGAGGAAATGCAACGGCTCTTGCAGACGCATGGCTTTGCAGATGCAAAAGAGGTTGAGCTGGCAGAATTTCCGGCTTCGTTTATGGCGAATACTAAACGTGAAATGGACGTTACGATTGTATCTGAAGAGGATTATAACAAGGAAGCGAAGAAGCAAGGAAAAAGGCTAATTCATAACAAGGTGGGCAGCGGTACGCTCATCTATCCGGATGCGTACGGCGACTTCCGCTTCTATAATAAAAATGTATTTGATTTTAAAGTGCAAGGCAAAGATTACAGCATGAAACTTAATGAGCAATATACAGAATCTGTGTTTAATTCGTCTCCTAAAAGAACACACCTTTTATTTCTTGTAAATAAAGAAGACTATGAAAAGCTGATTGCATCTGTGCCGGACACTGAAAAATATGTATACCACGGATTTATCATTAAGGATTGGGAGAAAACAGAAAAGCTTGTAAACGATCTCCGAAAACATGTAGGTGACGAGAAACAGCTGCTAATTTCCGAACGGGTCTTGACATATAACATGATTAAACAAGGCGGTGCCTTAACATTATTCATCGGTGCGTTCATCAGTATTCTGTTTTTCTTGGCAGCTTGCAGCATGACATATTTTAAATGGTTCAACGATATTGAGCGTGACCGGCTGCAGTACCAATCGCTCATGCGTACAGGCATGACAAAGAAAGAAGTGAAAAGCATTGCAGTCAGACAAATGGGAACCATTTTCTTTGTGCCGATTATAGTAGGCATCATTCACAGCTCATTTGCTTTGTATGCATTAAGCAGCATGCTCAAAGCGAACTTGCTGCAAACAAGTGTAATCGTTATAAGCATATATTGCGCAGCTGCCTTTATATATTTCTTGTTCGCGCAGCGCGAATACATGAAGCACATATAAGACCGAAAAATATTATTTTTTTAAACATCAGAAATTATAAAGTTTAGCGGCAATGCTTTCCATTCATTTTCTTTGTTTGAAAGGCTTGGAGTGTTACTAGACTTAGCAGGTGCACTATTGAAGAATTCAGTATGGGTTTCTCCCATGCTGAATTTTTTTTGAAAGAATTTATAAAATTCCGTACCAATGCTTTCCTTCTGTTCGCAGTATGAAACACAATAAAAAGACATAGGAGAGAGCATCTGAAAGGATTAAACCGCTCCTATATTCCGCAGATGCTCTACGCCCATTTAAAAAAAGATCGGCCGGTTTTTGTGAATATTCGAAATATAGGTGGAAGAAACACGTATTACATGTTATAAATATAACCATAACAAAAAGAGGTGAAAGCAAAATGAGTTATCGAGTAGGATATTTAGGACCAGAAGCGACGTTTACGCACATGGCTGTAAATCGCTTTTTTTCAGATAAAACACGTATTCCGTATCCAACCATTCCGGACTGCATCGATGCGGCGGCAAATGGTGAAATAGATTTTGCAGTTGTGCCGTTAGAGAATGCAATTGAGGGATCGGTAAATATTACAATTGATTATTTGATTCATGAGCAGCCGCTCACTATTGTCGGCGAAATTACGGTGCCGGTACGTCAGCATCTTCTTGTTCATCCGAATCATGCAGCTGTATGGAAGGATGTGCAAGCGGTATACTCCCATCCTCATGCTATTGCACAGTGTCATAAATTTTTAAACACGCATGTCAAGGGCGTGCCGACTGGAGATATGACATCTACAAGCGCAGCGGCGAAATACGTGAAAGAGCATCCAGAGCAAGTGATTGCAGCCATCGCAAATGAAGCTGCCGCACAAAAGTACGGGTTAACGATTGTACAGCAGGATATTCACACGCACCAAAACAATCATACAAAATTCATTGTTTTACATAATGGACAAGCGGAGGTACTGAGTAACGAGCAAGAGCCTCGCGTCGAGAAAACAACATGGATGATTATGTTGCCGTCTGATTATGCAGGAGCGTTGTATCAAGTGCTGGCAGCGTTCGCATGGAGAAAGCTCAATCTTTCAAAAATTGAATCACGCCCTATGAAAACAGGTCTTGGCAATTACTTTTTCTTAATTGATGTAGAAGGTTCTTACGACAATGTGCTGCAGCACGGTGTAAAAATGGAGCTTGAGGCACTCGGATGCTCTGTAACGCTGCTTGGAAACTATCCATGCTACTCTCTATGATGTGAACCTCAGAATAAAACCAAAAGGCGCAGATTCAGCTCTGCGCCTTTTTATTTAATCAGAAAACCAGCATGCTCCAACGCTGTGCATGCAGCATGCAGCTTTTCCACGGAGTCTGCTTCAATGGTATGAAGATGAATGCCTCCTGTCAGCTGGGAAAGGTAAGCTGCATTTGTTTCAGTCACTTTTCTTAAATATTGTTCAATTTCGTAGCGGTTGCTGACCATGATGGAAGCTGTTAAGTCTCCATATACAGGATGCTCCACTTTTACGTCTTTAATGGTAACGCCGTGGTCCACGAGCAGCGTCAGCTCATCACGCACTTTGTCCGGCGGATGGCTACAGGAGATAACACGTTCATATCTAGGCTGTTTGGACAGGGGCTTTAAATATACATATCCTTGTGAAGTAGCCATAATGGGCTCGTTTCTTGCTTTTAATAAAGAAATATCTTGTACAATCACCTGACGGCTCACGTTCGTTTTTTTTGACAGCTCGCTGCCGGACAAAGGCCGCTGGGCGTCCATCAGCCATTCTAAAATTAATAGCCTGCGCTCTTCCCCTAATATCTTCTTTCTATCCTGATCAGTCATTTCGTGATTGCTCCTCCAAAGAATTGATAAATCATGGTTCTTAATACTTGTAATGTCGTTTCAATTTCTTGCTTTGTTGTGTATTTCCCAAGTGAAAAGCGTACATATTGCTTCGCTTCCTCAGGTTCTTTTCCGATTGCAAGCATCGTACGGGACGGCTCTTGCTTGCCGATTTGACAAGCGCTGCCGACTGAAATGGCAATACCGCTGCGGTTGCATTCGAGCATCGTGTATTGTCCCTCTATTCCTTGTATAGTAACGGCAACGATATTCGGCAAGGAGGAAACAGGATGTCCCTCTATAAAGATGGGGTGAGGAATCTCCTGTAAACCTTGTACGAAGAACTCCCTCAGTTCTTTCAGCCTTTTCGCTTCCTTTTCTTGCGCTTCTATGATGGCTTGGGCAGCAGTTAAAAATGCGGCAATACCCGGCACATTAACCGTACCTGGGCGAAATCCGCCTTCGTGAGATGTTCCTTCGAATATAGGCTGCCATTGTACTTGCGGATTGATATAGCAGGCTCCCACTCCCTTTGGCCCGTAAATTTTATGAGCTGAGATTGATAAGCTGTCGATATACATATCTTCAACCTGAATCGGGATTTTGCCAAACGTCTGTACACAATCTGTATGGAACAGCACGTTATGCGCTTTTAACAAACGGCCAATTTTTCGTAATGGCTGTATGGTTCCAATCTCCGAATTCGCATGCTGTATGCTTGCCAAAATGGTGTCTTCTTGAATCGCTGCTTCTAATGCTTCTATGTCTACAACGCCAAATCGGTCTACTGGAACGTACGTAATGGCGAAGCCTTGTTTTTCTAATTCGCGGAAATAATTGCGAATGGATGCATGTTCAATAGGCGTAGTAATAATATGCTTTCCCTTTTCTTGATGGGCAGTAATTAAAGAATGCAATGCTAAGTAATTAGATTCCGAGCCGCCGCTTGTAAAATAAATGCCTTGCTCTTTCGCATGAAGAAGGTTTGCTAATGTTTTTTTGCATGTTTTCAATAGGGTAGAAGCGCTGGAACCGATATCATGCAGACTTTGCTCGTTACCGAAATACTGCTTGGAAGCTTGTTGAAATGTCAGCATAGATTCATCGCTCATTGGTGTCGTTGCCGCATAATCCAAATAAATCATCACATATGCATCTCCCTTACTTCATTTTTTCTATATATGAGTAAATTATAATTTCGACATTTCCATGTGCTGTGTGCAACCAAAAGGGAATATTGTATGCTTCTTCTCTCTGGTTTACCCTTGCATGAACCCTACAAAGGGTTGACCGCTTCTGCACGTCGCCGGATGATTTCTCCCCACTATAAAAAGACGGTTTTTTTATTCACTTGTATATAAGTGTAACATAAATCGACAGAGTTTCTGACCACGAAAGAAGGATTTTGTAATTTTTTTCCTTATTTTTAGTTTTCGATAAAAAGGTCTTGTCATTAGTTTAAATATATGTAAATATAGGTGTCAAGACAATATGAAAATGTGTAACCCTAGGAGGCGTTTATATGCCTAACGCAGATGTTTTAATTATTGGGAGCGGAATCGCTGCTTTCAGCGTGGCAGAAAAGCTTTGTCAGGAAAAGAATGTGATAATTATCACAAAGAAGACGAGATGGCATAACAACTCTAATATGGCGCAGGGAGGCATTGCTGCTGCAGTTGCTTCTGATGATCATTGGACGAATCACTATAACGATACATTAACAGCAGGCTGTTATTATAATAACAAGGAAGCTGTTGCCTATTTGGTGCAGCAAGGACCAAGCGAGATGCAGCGCTTGGTGCAAGAAGGCATGCAGTTTGACCGGGATGAAATCGGGTTAAGTCTTGGCAAAGAAGGCGCTCATGGCGAGCGGCGCATTTTGCACGCGGGCGGAGATGCAACAGGAAAAAATCTGCTGAGGCATTTTGTAGAACGAATTAAAAAGCAGGTAACGATTGTCGAGCATGAAATGGTATTGAATCTCATCATACAGGACGGTACATGCATAGGTGTCGTGACACGCGACAACGACAATGTGACAACTGCATATTATGCGCCTCATACTGTATTGGCGACAGGGGGAATTGGCGCCTTGTACTCCTTCAGCTCCAATGATACGACGATTACAGGAGACGGTCTTGCTATGGCCTACAGAGCGGGCGCTGATATGGCGGACTTGGAGTTTGTACAATTCCACCCGACTATGCTGTATATAAACGGCAGCTGTCGAGGTCTTGTATCGGAAGCGGTACGCGGGGAAGGCGCAGTTTTGAAGAACACAAAGGGCGAACGGTTTATGGAACACATCCATGAGCAAGGTGATTTGGCGCCGCGGGATGTTGTTGCCCGCGAGATTCATGAGCAAATTCTTCAAGGAGAAGAGGTTTATTTAGATATTTCCATGATTGACCGCTTTTCTTCCAGATTTCCTACCATTTCGGCACTGTGCAAGCAGAGCGGCTTATCTCTTGAAAGAGGACGCATTCCCGTTGTGCCCGGCGCCCATTTTCATATGGGCGGCATCCGAACGAATTTGAACGGAGAAACGACAATTCGAGGCCTGTACGCGGTCGGAGAGACTGCGTGCAACGGCGTTCATGGCGCGAACCGCCTGGCAAGCAATTCTTTACTTGAAGGAATCGTGTTCGGAGGACGGTTAGGAAGTTATTTACTGCAACAGAACATGCGTGTTCCAAAACCAATACATCATACAGCACCTGTTCCTATGAAGCCGATTGTGTTACCTGGGAAAGAAGAGATTCAGCAAATGATGATGAAGTGTGCAGGGATTGTACGAACAGAGGAAGGATTGCTGGAAGCGAAGCGCTGGCTGGAGCAATACATGCCGTTCGACGGATTCGGCACGCTTGCGCATGAAGCGCTTACGAACGAACAAGTGATGGTGTTTAACATGCTGACAGCTTCTTGGCTCATTACGATAGCCGCATTAAAAAGAAGAGGAAGCATTGGCGGGCATTTCCGAAGCGATTTTCCGCATCTTGAGGAGAATCCAAGGCAAACGGTGTTTTCTAAGAAGCAGTTGATTTTACAAATGGCGTAGCGATAAGGAGTGGGGATATGAATACATTGAAGCTGAAACAAGCATTGGAACAGTTTTTTCTAGAAGATATCGGGGAACGCGATGTAACATCGCAGCTTATTTTTCCAAATAATCTGCAGGCGGTCGGAACATTCCTTGTAAAGGATGACGGCGTACTTGCCGGAATGGATGTCATTCAAGCTGGATTTAGTTTATTGGGCGAAGGCATTTCTGTTGAGCTGCATAAACGGGACGGTGATTACGTGGAAGCTGGCGAAATCATTGCGACTGTAAAAGGGCCGATTGTTCATTTGCTTACAGGGGAGCGTGTGATTTTAAACGTCATGCAACGAATGAGCGGAGTGGCAACAACAACGTATAAAGCAGTGCAAGCATTAAATAGTGATCATACCCGCATTTGCGATACGAGAAAAACCATTCCTGGATTGCGCATGTTCGATAAATATGCTGTTACATGCGGGGGCGGTTTTAATCATCGTTTCGGGTTATATGACGGCGTGATGATTAAAGATAACCACATCGCATTTGCAGGTTCCATCACAAAAGCAGTAGCTGCTGTTAAACAGCAGCTTGGCCATATGGTGAAAATTGAAGTAGAGACGGAAACAAAAGAACAAGTGATTGAAGCTGTAAAAGCGGGCGCAGATATTATTATGTTCGACAACCGTACTCCTGAAGAAGTAAGGGAATTCTGCCAACTTGTTCCGGCGGGAATTATCACTGAAGCGTCCGGCGGCATTACAATCGAAAATCTTCACGCATATGGGCAAACAGGCGTGGATTATATTTCGCTTGGCATACTCACGAATTCTGTAAAGGCGCTTGATATTAGCTTTAACATCGAAGTATAACGAATAGAGGGAAGAGGGGAAAACTATGAATATTTTGGAGATGGCAAGTCAAACTGCGCAAATTACGCTTCCGGAGCGATACAGCACTATGTCTCGTGAGGAAATGGAAGCGCGCGTGCGTGAAATTAAAGAACGGTTTGGAGATCAACTTTTCATTCCGGGGCATCATTATCAAAAGGATGAAGTTGTTATATTCTCTGATGCAACAGGGGACTCTTTACAGTTGGCACAAGTAGCTGCACAAAATACAAAGGCGAAATATATTGTATTTTGCGGTGTACACTTTATGGCAGAAACAGCTGATATTTTAACGACAGATGAACAGGTTGTTGTTTTGCCTGATATGCGCGCCGGCTGCTCTATGGCGGATATGGCAGATATTGAACAAACAGAGCGGGCGTGGCCGAAGCTTCATGAGCTGTTTGGCGATACGATTCTTCCGTTAACGTATGTGAATTCTACAGCAGCAATTAAAGCATTTTGCGGGCGCAATGGGGGGGCAACAGTTACTTCTTCTAATGCAAAAGCAATGGTTGCATGGGCTTTCACCCAAAAAGAGCGTATTTTCTTCTTGCCCGATCAGCATTTAGGCCGCAATACGGCATATGATCTCGGTGTGCCGCTTGAGCATATGGCAGTTTGGGATCCGCAAACAGATACATTGGAATACGAAGGTAATATAGAGGATATTAAGGTCATTCTATGGAAGGGGCATTGCTCCGTTCATCAAAACTTTACTGTGAAGAACATTGAGAACGTAAGAAAGAACCATCCTGATATGAAAATCATCGTGCATCCGGAATGCTGCCGTGAAGTAGTGGCTGCCTCTGATGATGCAGGGTCTACAAAATATATTATTGAAGCAATTGAGAATGCGCCTGCTGGCAGCAAGTGGGCAATCGGTACAGAAATGAACTTAGTAAAGCGCATTATTGATCAGCATCCGGATAAGCACATCGTCTCTTTAAATCCGTATATGTGTCCATGCTTAACGATGAACCGAATCGACTTGCCGCATTTATTGTGGGCGCTTGAGTCCTTAGAAAACGGGGAAGAAGTGAATGTGATTCAAGTGAATCAAAAAATTGCAGAAGAGGCATTGCTTGCATTGGACCGCATGCTTGCTCTGGCGTAATGAAAGCAACGGGGATTCTCCCGTTGCTTTTTCTTTTGCACATGTACATAAAACTATTTTTTTTCGCATACATTGTGGTGAAGTAGCAACGTGCCCAAACATACTGTTTCTATTATAGAGAAGTCGCACAGGAGGGGGAAATTGTGAAAATTCATATTGTACAAAAAGGGGATACCCTTTGGAAAATTGCGAAAAAATATGGCGTAGATTTTGAAGAATTGAAAAAAATGAATGCGCAGCTTAGCAATCCTGATTTAATTATGCCGGGAATGAAAATTAAAGTGCCGTCTGCCGGCGTTTCCGTAAAGCACAATCCAGGCGCCGGTTCAGCGCAGCCAAAGGAATATGTAAAAGGGGTACAGCAACAGGGATTTCCAGCCGAGCCGAAAACGCTCACGATAAAAGAGGAAGAGGAGCCGATGGCGAAGCCGGGCCCTGCTTCCGAGCAGCCTGCTATGCAGGAGCAGGCACCAGCGGCGACAAAGCAAAAAGAAACACAAATAATGAAGCCGGCGCAGAAAGAAGTTCTAATAGCAAAACCGGCACAAAAAGAAATGCCAGTAACACAGCCGGCACAAAAGGAACAGCCAGTAAAGCCGGCACAAAAAGAAATGCCAGTAACGCAGCCGGTGCAAATGGAGCAGCCAATAAAGCCTGTTGCGCCGCAAAAGGGTGTCACAAAGTTTTCTGTGAACATTTTACCGCAGCCGCCGCAGCCGCCTTCTAAAGCTTTCAATTTAGCGAGTGAATTTAAAATGCCAACCCCTGTAAAGAAAAGCGAGACACCCTATGTCGCCCCGGCAGCGGTTAAAGAAAACGTTGTGTCTCCGGCAGCGGTTAAAGAAAACGTTGTGTCGCCGGCAGCGGTTAAAGAAAACGTTGTGTCGCCGGCAGCAGTTAAAGAAAATGTTGTGTCACCGGCAGCTGATAAAGGAAAAATGGTTTCTCCTGTTCAACAGCCATCTTATGTGTCACCGGCAGCTGATAAAGGAAAAATGGTTTCTCCTGT